>JAZKCG010000065.1:85203-127005 GCA_040388175.1 Bacteroidota bacterium
ATATAAAAAGAAACTAAGCCACCAGGATTTTCCGCTGTTGGTGGGTTTAAGCGGTATAGCAGACCATGTTATAGACGGAAGCCGCCTAACGGCTTGCCCTACCCTATATGATTGTATAAAAAACACAATGCCCGGCGTTACTTCTGATCAGGATAAATTGTACATAAGCCGCGATTACAATTCGGGACAAAGAACCCCAATGGCTGTTTACCTTAACGGGATGGTTGTTGATTTTCAAGATCTGATTAATGTACTTCCTACAGACGTTGACCAAATAGAAATATTTAATAGTGATGGAGTAAGTGGTATAAATAGGATGAATGGTACAAGTGGCGTAGTAGTAATAAGCACCAAAAAAATAGAAAAACAAAAAATTGATAAAGAATTACTCAATTCATTATTAACACCACAATACAGTGCAATTAACTTTAACCCCAAAGGATACTATACTGCGCGTACATTTTACTCGCCCAAATACGATGCTACCAAAAGCGGCTCATTTGGTGGCGATTTCAGGAGCACCATTTACTGGAACCCAAAAGTAATAACCGACAAAGCAACGGGTGAGACCACATTTGATTTTTATAATGCTGATGGTACAGGAACTTATCGCGCTATTATTGAAGGTATTGATGCCCAGGGTAATATTGGCCGTACGGTCTATCGCTATAAAGTTCAGTAAACCAGTCCTATTACTTCACATAGCCTAATATAGACATGCATAACTTTCGTTATACATGTCTATAAACTTTAAGCTATAGTTAAAGTAAAGATTATTTCTTAACAATACTATGACAATTCATAAATAATCACAATCTTTAGAGCATTAAGATAAAAACGAGTATTTATGAGATGGCCCCTAATATTCATAATTCTTGTTGTTTTTATAGGCGCTGTGTCCTGTAAAAAACTGCAAGTACAAACGCAAAACTCACCTATAACCAATGGAGAGTCGGCTATTATGCTGGCCGGTTCACTGGCATCTAATTCAAACGGTTTAGTTACGCTTACAACTGATTTATCTTCAAGTTCACAATCCTTATACAGTAATGCCGGCGGATGCGGCGTAATTCATAATGACTCTGTTGATCATCAAAGTGCGGTCGGATCAGCAACTACCTGTAATTTCAAATATAAAATAACCAATAAGCTCAATTGCAATTCTAATAAACTACCAGACAACGTTAGTAGCTCATTAAGCTTTAGTGGCAACTACAATGGTAGTCAAATGTCTGCAAACGGGGGCGGCAATACTTCTGTAACAGTTGCCGGTTTAACACCTACCTCAACATCGTATGTCATTAACGGAACATTTAAAAGTGTAACCAATTTTAAATTAAAGCCAGACACTACACGTAGCGGAACTATCGCTATAAATATCACTATTAAAAATTTAACCATAAGCAAACCTACCGTTCATATGCCAGCGATGATAACAAGCGGTAACGCTACTGCAACTATTACCGGTAATTCGCCTAAGGGAGCATTCTTATTTGATGGCACAATAACCTTTACCGGATTTAATGAGGCGGTATTAACACTGGGCGGCACATCATACGCTGTTAATTTAACAACAGGAGCTATTACAAAAAAATAGCTTATACAGTAGCTACTTTAAAGGGTTTAATATCAATAGAC
Organism: Bacteroidota bacterium; assembly: GCA_040388175.1. Taxonomy (GTDB): domain Bacteria; phylum Bacteroidota; class Bacteroidia; order Sphingobacteriales; family Sphingobacteriaceae; genus Mucilaginibacter. The sequence continues at coordinate 86,842 of JAZKCG010000065.1, forward strand.
TCCCATATTTTTTGAGTAATATAGGGTTCGCCTTGTTTCCAGGCCTCCAGTTGTTCTTCGTTCTCAAATTGCAGGATCATGGTCGAGCCTATCATTTTATTTTCTTCGTTTAACATAGCGCCACCTATAACATAATTGCCTTTAGCTTTCATGTCCCTTACGCCATCCAAATGATGTGGCCTAACCTGCATTCTTTTTTCAAATGTACCTTCGTCGGTATAGTCGTATGCAGTTATTAGATACTGATCCATATAGGGTAAGTTTTTAATTTATGGTATAAATATAAAGCTAACAAGCAGAATTATATTTCTGTTTAATTATTTGATAAATATTACGGTTAATATTAAGGCTAATAGTGTAATATTTACAATATTTGCCAAACCAATATATTATAGCTAAAAAAATGAAATACGGTTTATCACAAAAATTTAACGATCTATATAACAAAGACGCTCAATACGCTTTCTTCTCGCCTGGGCGGGTAAACTTAATAGGCGAACATATTGATTACAATGGTGGCCTGGTTATGCCTTGCGCGGTAACTTTTGGCACCTATATGCTGCTTACTCCTAACAACGATAACGTTTTCCGGTTCAGAAGCCTGAATTTTGATGAACATCCTGAAATTGCGATACAAGACAACTATCAAAAAGATGGCGATGGCTGGTATAATTTCCCGTTAGGTGTGATAGATCATTTCACAAAAGACGGCCATAAAATACCGGGGCTTGATGTGTTGTATTTTGGTGATATCCCTATTGGTGCAGGCCTGTCTTCATCCGCCTCAATCGAAGTGGTAACGGCTTTCGCGTTAAATGAAATTTATAAAGCCGGGTATTCAAAATTAGAGCTGGTAAAGCTCGCTAAATCTGTCGAGAATAACTTTATGAGTTTAAACTGCGGCATAATGGATCAGTTCGCGGTAGCTTTTGGCGAGCAGGACAAAGCCATCGTATTGAATTGTGATACTTTGGAATACGACATTGTTAACAGTAATTTAGGCAACCATGTATTGGCTATCATTAATACCAATAAATCGCGTAAGCTGGTGGAGTCAAAATATAACGAACGTGTTGAGGAATGCCAGACAGCTTTAAAAGCGCTTAATACGGAATTGAATATTAATTACTTATGCGATATTGATACTGCAACCTTCAACCAATACAAGCATTTAATTACCGATGAGGTAGTGCGTAAACGTGCCGAACATGTTGTAGAAGAAAATGACCGCGTTAAATTAGCAGCGAACACACTTGCGGCTAACAATCTGGCAGGATTTGGTAAACTGATGTATGCCTCGCACGATTCATTGCGTGACCTGTACGAGGTTAGCGGCAAAGAACTAGATACTGTAGTGGAATATGCTAAAACTAACCCACACGTAGCCGGAGCACGTATGACAGGCGCAGGATTTGGCGGCTGTGCCATTGCATTAGTTAAGGAAGATGAGTTTGACAATTTTAGCCGCGAACTAAATACTTATTATACTGATAAAATTGGTTATGCGCCATCGGTGTACCAATCTTTAATTGGGACAGGCGTTGGTAGGTTGTCAGTAGTAAGTGCTGAATAGTGAGTGTTTTGCACAGTAAAAAATTAAAACCTTTCGTAAGATTAACTAATCTCTAATTAACTAATCACCAATCACTACCCTTGCGTAAATTAAAGTTAGACGAGCTTAACCGCGCTACCGTATCGGAGTTTAAGGCCCAGGAAAAACTGCCCGTGGCCGTTGTATTAGATAGTGTGCGCAGCATGCATAATATAGGTTCAATATTTCGCACGTCTGATGGCTTTGCGGTCGAGCAGATCTGCTTATGTGGTATTACCGCACAACCTCCGCACCGCGAGATAGAAAAAACGGCTTTAGGCGCTACGCAATCTGTTAACTGGACGTACTATGAAGATGCTATTGAAGCCGTTAAACAATTACGTGCTGACGGTTACCGGATCATCGCTATTGAACAGGCAGAAAACAGCATAATGCTCAATGAATTTACGCCTGATAAGAACACCAAATACGCGCTGATATTTGGTAATGAAGTAAATGGTGTAAGTGATGAGGTGATGCAAATTATAGATACTTGTATTGAGATACCGCAGTTTGGCACCAAGCATTCTTTTAATATTGTGGTATCAGCGGGTATTGTATTATGGGATTTCTTTGCTAAATTAAGTTTGTAAATATTCTTTAGATTTACGAAGTTTTAGAAATTTCGTAAATCTTATACGATATGAGTGCTCTCGCTAAAAAGTTATTGATAAAACCCGGCAAAGAGTGGTTGTTTTATAACGCTCCTAATAGTTATTTTGCTATTCTTGAACCATTACCCGAAGGGGTTACCCTATTTTTTAACGCCAGCAGAACATTTGATGGTGTACAACTTTTTGTAAAAAATGCCGCAGAACTGGCAAAATCATTAAAGTTCATAGCACCCGTGTTAAGACCCGATACCGTATTTTGGATCACTTATCCTAAAAAAAGCTCAGGTATGGAAAGCGACCTGGAGATGATGGGTAGTTGGGACGAAGTAGCCAAATATGGATTGCGCATAGTAGCATCTGCCGCTATAGATGAAACATGGACAGCCTTACGTTTCAGGCCATTAGGATTGGTTAAGACATCCGAAGGCAGAAATGATAATGTGCGGCAGAATGAATACAGCGCCTATATTGATATAGATAACAAGCAGGTTAAACTACCACCCGTTATAGCTAATGCGCTGTCCACACAATCAAAAGCGATGGGATTTTACCAGCAACTCTCCTACTCCAATAAAAAAGAATATGTACTATGGATACTAACCGCCAAGCAGGAAAAGACTCGTGATGAACGATTGGTTAAGTTGGTGGAGAAATTGAACGCGGGCAAAAAGAACCCTTCGGAGAAATAAGTCTATCCTTATAGCAATGACGCGCTTTTTGAGACAAAAAAGTCCTCTCCCACAAAGGTGAAAGAGGACTTTAATTTATATCTAGTTCCTTAAGATTTACGAAGTAAATACCTGCTCAAACTGGTTAACAGAATCCTTACTCTCTAAGCTCGAATGTCCCATTAAGAATTCATCAACCTTGCGGGCGCATTCGCGGCCTTCTGATATGGCCCAAACAACCAATGATTGTCCGCGACGCATATCGCCTGCTGCAAATACCTTGCCTATGTTGGTACGGTAAACACCTTCTTTAGCATTTACGTTCTTACGTGCATCTAATTCAACACCCAAACTTTTCAGCATACCCACATATTGCGGATTTAAGAAGCCCATTGCCAGGAATACACGCTGGCAAGGTATTTCACGCTCAGAGCCTTCAACCTCATTAAATTTCATCGGGCGGCCCATCACATCAACTTCCCAGCTAACATCAGTTACACGCAAAGCGCGTAAATTACCATCAGCATCACCTAAAAACTCTTTGGTATTTACACCCCAGTAGCGGTCAACACCTTCCTCGTGCGAGCTGGTAATCTTTAGCACCATTGGATAAGTTGGCCATGGCATGTGCGCTGTACGTTTCTCTGGCGGCTGAAACATTACCTCGAACTGTTTGATAGAGCTTGCACCCTGGCGGTTTGATGTACCTACGCAGTCAGAGCCGGTGTCGCCACCGCCAATTACTACTACATCCTTACCTGTTGCTAAAATATCTTCGTCAGTAAATTTAGAGTTACCTACACGTTTGTTTTGTTGCTTTAAAAAGTCCATCGCAAAATGGATACCTTTTAGTTCACGACCAGGAATAGGCAGATCGCGCGGGATAGTAGAGCCCCCTGTTAACACTACTGCGTCATTAGTACGCACCAATTCATCAGCAGCTATATCTTTACCTATTTCGGTATTGGTTTTAAATATAACACCGTCTTTCTCCATCACTTCCATACGGCGGTCAATGATCCATTTTTCCATTTTGAAGTCAGGGATACCGTAACGTAATAAGCCGCCGATCTTGTCGTCGCGCTCATATAAAGTAACTTCATGGCCCGCTTTAATTAATTGCGCGGCAGCAGCCATACCTGCAGGTCCTGAACCTACAACGGCTACCTTTTTTCCTGTTTTTACCAACGGAGCGGTAGGCTTTACCAGGTTTTTCTGGTAAGCTATCTCAATGATATGTTTCTCTATCTCTTCGATAGCTACCGGTGGTCTGTGTATACCTAATACACAAGCTGATTCGCACGGTGCCGGGCAAATACGACCGGTAAACTCAGGAAAGTTATTGGTAGATGATAAGATCTGATACGCTTCTTCCCATTTCTTGTTGTACACCGCGTCATTAAACTCAGGAATAATATTACCCAGCGGGCAACCTGAATGACAAAATGGTATACCACAATCCATGCAGCGTGCCGATTGCTTATTTAACTCCTCGTCAGCATATAAACTCTCAAATTCGTTATAGTTTTTTACACGTTCTGCAGGCGACAATTTATCAGGCATCTTCCTGTCATACTCCTGAAATCCTGTTATTTTTCCCATCTATATTATTTGCTGATAGTTTGATATTCTAATTTCTCAATTACTTTCTTGTACTCTTTTGGATAAACCTTTACAAAATCTGTAGAGGCTTTGTTCCAGTTTTTGATGATACTTTGCGCCAGTTTACTGCCGGTTAAGCTTACATGCTTACGCAGCAAAGTAAGTATCTCTTCTTCATCTTTAACGGATAGTGGATCAAGGTCGACCATCTCCATATTGCAGTTTTCGGCAAAAGCACCTTCCGGGTTATAAACCCAGGCGATACCACCACTCATACCTGCCGCAAAGTTACGGCCGGTTCGGCCTAATATTAATGCACGTCCACCGGTCATGTACTCGCAACCGTGATCACCTATACCCTCAACTACCGTAGTAGCACCCGAGTTACGTACCGCGAAACGTTCGCCGGCCATACCGCCAATAAAGGCCTCGCCTGCTGTCGCGCCATACAAGGCTACGTTACCAATGATGATATTTTCTTCGGATACGAACTTAGCATCAGGCGACGGATAAACCGCTATCTGAGCTCCTGACAAGCCTTTACCTACATAATCATTTGCTTCACCTTCTAACTCAAAAGATACCCCTTTGGTAGCAAAAGCACCGAAGCTTTGTCCGGCAGACCCTTTAAATTTATAGTTGATGGTATTATCAGGTAACCCGGCAGAGCCGTATATTTTTGAGATCTCGTTGGACAATAACGCGCCTATGGTGCGGTCTGTATTTTTCACATCATACGTACCAAAAACAGGGGTTTTATCAGCTAATGCCGGTTTTGCATCTTCCCATAATTTCCAGTCGATGATCTCGGCCATGCCATGATCCTGTGATTCACTGTTATAAAGCGTAACATCTTTTGGATTGTTTACCGGGTGCAATATGCTTGAAAGGTCAACTTTCTTAGCTTTCCAGTTTTGCAAGTTATCTTTTACTTTCAGGAACTGAACACGGCCAACCATTTCATTAATGGTACGGAAACCCAGCTCAGCCATGATCTCGCGCAACTCCTCGGTCATGAACTTGAACAGGTTAACAACGTGTTCAGGCTTGCCCGAGAATAGTTTTCTTAATTCAGGATCTTGTGTGGCAACACCAACCGGGCAGGTATTTAAGTGACACTTACGCATCATGATACAACCACCTGCAACCAATGCTGCGGTAGCAACACCCCATTCTTCTGCACCCATTAAGGCTGCAATAGCAAGGTCACGACCTGTTTTTAACTGACCATCTGTTTGCAATACCACACGGCTGCGCAGTTTATTGCGTACCAGTGTTTGGTGTGCTTCTGCCAAACCAAGTTCCCAAGGCAAACCAGCGTGTTTAACAGAGCTTATCGGCGATGCACCTGTACCACCATCATAACCGGCAATTAATATCACATCGGCATGAGCTTTTGCAACACCTGCAGCAATAGTACCTACACCGGCTTTTGATACCAGCTTAACGTTAATACGTGCAGCGCGGTTAGCATTTTTAAGGTCGAATATCAGCTGCGCTAAATCCTCAATAGAATAAATATCATGGTGTGGTGGCGGCGATATCAAACCAACACCCGGAGTTGAGTGACGGGTTTTTGCAATCCAGTCGTCAACCTTATGGCCCGGTAACTGGCCACCTTCGCCCGGTTTTGCACCTTGCGCCATTTTTATCTGTAACTCGTCGGCATTGGTCAGGTAGTTTGAAGTAACCCCAAAACGGCCTGATGCCACTTGTTTAATAGCAGAACGCATCGAATCGCCGTTAGGCAATAATTCATAACGCATTTCGTCCTCACCACCTTCGCCGGTATTGCTTTTGCCACCTATACGGTTCATAGCAATAGCCATTGTACTATGTGCTTCGTGCGATATTGAGCCGAATGACATAGCACCGGTAGCGAAACGCTTCATAATGCTTTCTGCCGGTTCAACCTCATCTATCGAGATCGATTCGCGGTGATGTGCAAAATCAAGCAAGCCACGTATGGTGAAATGTTTCTCGCTTTGCTCGTTAATAGCTTTAGCATAGTTCTTATATACGTTGTAATCATTGCTACGGGTAGCATGTTGTAATAAGTGTACCGTAGTTGGATTAAACAAATGTTCCTCGCCACGGCGCTTCCATTGATAGATACCGCCTTCGGGCAATAAACGGTTCTCGGTTTTTACACCGAAACCAATTTTATGTTTACAAAGCGATTCGCGTGCTATCTCATCCAAGCCTAATCCGCCAATACGGGTTACCGCTCCGCAGAAATATTTGTTAACTACGTCTTTGTTTAAACCTAAGATCTCGAACACTTGTGATCCATGGTATGACTGTAAAGTTGAGATTCCCATTTTAGAGAAGATCTTCAACAAACCGTCATTAATAGATTTTACATAGTTCTTTAAAAGATATTTAGTATCAAGGCTAGTGTCTAAAGAACCACTATCTTTTAAATTCTCAATAGTAGCTTGCGCCAGGTATGGGTTAATTGCAGTTGCACCGAATGCCAATAAACAAGCAAAGTGGTGTACTTCCCAAACATCACCGGTCTCAACCACAATACCTACCGCACCACGTAAACCTTTTTTGATCAGGTGGTGATGCACTGCAGATACCGCTAATAAAGAAGGTATAGGCGCATGTTCAGAATCGACCGCGCGATCTGATAAGATCAATACTTCAAATCCGTCGGCAACGGCATCTTCTGCATAACGGCAAACCCTTTCAATACCTTTTTGTAATGAACCCGGAAGCCCATCTGCATTAAAATAAGTTTGCAGTGTTTTGGCATGGAACATACCAGTGTCAATACTGCGCAGTTTTTCTAACTGGTGATTCTTTAATATCGGATGTTTAAGCGTTACGCAATGGCAATGCATCTTATCCTCATCTAATAAATTACCGTTGTTACCTATAAAGGTAGCCAGGCTCATTACCAAACGTTCACGTATCGGATCGATAGGCGGGTTGGTAACCTGGGCAAAGAATTGTTTAAAGTAACTTGATAAATGCTGAGGCTTATCCGACAATATAGCCAATGGCACGTCAGTACCCATTGATCCTATCGGCTCTTTACCATCTAAAGCCATTGGCTTGATAATAGTATCGATATCCTCGCGGCTATAGCCAAATACCTGTTGGTAACGGAACACAGAATCAGCGCTTAGGTTAGCAAATGCTAAGCGAGGTTCTGTCAGGTCTTCCAGTTTTATTTTATAGTTCTCTAACCACCGGCCGTAAGGCTGGCGTGAGGCTATTTGTTGTTTAATTTCTTCGTCGGTGATGATCTTACCATGTTCGGTATCAATCAATAACATTTTACCCGGCTGTAAACGGCCTTTGCGTAAAACTGTTTTTTCGTCAATTTTTAACACCCCGGTTTCAGAAGCGGCAATAACACGGCCATCGTTGGTGATGGTATAACGTAACGGACGTAAGCCGTTTCTGTCTAACACTGCTCCTACCAGTTTACCATCGGTAAAGCTGATAGCTGCCGGGCCATCCCATGGCTCCATTAAAGTAGCGTGAAACTCGTAAAATGCTTTCTTTATCGGATCCATCTGCTCGTTGCCATCCCATGCTTCGGGGATCAGCATCATCATTACGTGTGGTAATGAACGGCCGGTATGTTGTAATATCTCAATGATGTTATCTAAACAGGCAGAATCAGACTGGTTATTATCAACAACCGGTAACAGCATCTCCATTTCCTCATTAGTGAAATAAGCAGACGCGTATGATTTTAAACCCGAATAAAACCAGTTTAAGTTACCTGTCAAAGTATTGATCTCACCATTGTGCGCGATCATACGGAACGGCTGGGCCAATTTCCATGACGGGAACGTGTTAGTTGAGAAACGTGAATGGATTACCGCCAAACCTGATGCCATACGCGGATCGGTCAAATCTGCATAATACTGACGCAGTTGGTAAGTAGTTAACTGGCCTTTATATATAATAGTCTTACAAGATAAAGAAGGGAAATAAAAATCATTACGTGCTCCGGGAATGGTTTCGGTAATGGTTTTATTAATATACCTTCTTAATATGTATAACTTACGTTCAAAATCTTCAATATTGGTAATATGGTGCGGCCTTGAAACAAATAGCTGCTCAATATCCGGCTCTGCACTGCGCGCGGTCTCGCCAATTACAGACGAGTTTACCACTAACTTGCGATAACCTAATTTATGTAAGCCCAATTTATCTATCGCATTGTCAATAACCATGCGGCAGGCTTTTTTAAGAGGAGAATCTTTTGGCAAAAACACCATCCCTACTCCATACTCTCCCGGCTCAGGCAGGCTGATCTCCAGGTTAGAGCATTCTTCCATAAAAAACTCATGGGGTAACTGTATCAATATACCGGCACCGTCGCCAGAGTCAGGGTCGCAACCGCAAGCGCCGCGGTGCTCCATATTCTCTAACATGGTAAGCGCGTCATCAATTATCTGGTTAGATTTATGCCCGTTAATATTGGTTATAAATCCTGTTCCGCAAGAGTCGTGTTCAAATTCCGGGCGGTAAAGGCCCTGTCGTGTGCTGTCGTTCTGATCCATCGCTGTACAAACGGTTTATATATGTTCGTAACCACGAAAATACAGAAAAGCTAACATTTTTACGATATAAATATTAATTTTTGGAATTATATCAAAAAGTCACATATAATAGGTATATTAATTTCGGATTTAATAAAATATCAACATTTTCTATTAAATTATCATAAATTATATGATGTATATTATACACACTTATGATATGTATCTCTATTGATATAATAGACGAAATAGCATTTTATTTAAACTTTAAAGGCAAAATGTAATTGGGAGTTACCAAACATTCACCCTATTTAATTTCAAAAGCAAATTTCTCTTTTACAATAAAGTTTAAAAATCATAGGCAGCACGATGTAAATTAATTATTAACCATATATTATTATATCGACAAGGTATTTTCATAGCGATTGGTTTCAAACCATCGCTATAGTAAAAGCTCCACCGGAAGATTTAAAGTATTTTCCTTACTATACCGCAGGGAAATCAAGTTTAAAATAATTAAACTGTAGCTACCCTCTTTCCGCGCAGTGAAGAGAGGGTGGTCCAGCGACTTAGCGATGACCGGGTGAGTCCTAATGAAGCGATATTACCGCTTATGGGTTGCGACAATTACTCACCCCGACTACGCTTCGCTGGTCGCCCCTCTCTTCGCTGCGCGGAAAGAGGGTTAAAAAAGTTAAAAGTGATTTCCCTGCGATGGGTGCACCTTTATCGCCTCATTAAAAATGGATTTAGTAATTTAGCCGAAAATTTATAATTAATGTCTGACAAGAATAAAGCTGTTTTTTTAGATCGTGACGGTGTATTGAACCGTGAAATGGGCGACTATGTACGCCGTGTTGAAGATTTCCATATCCTTAATAATTTTGATGCCCTAAAGACCTTACAGGATAAAGGCTACCTGCTGTTAGTTGCCACCAACCAGGGCGGTCTGGCAAAGGGCTGGTATACAGAAGTAGAATTGGCCAAGATGCATAAATTATTAAAAGAGACCTATCATAACCACGGAGTTGAATTGACAGATTTCTTTTACTGCCCGCACCATCCCGACTTTACCGGCGATTGCGATTGCCGCAAACCAAAACCGGGATTATTATTACAAGGTATAGAGAAATACAACCTCGATCCATCAAAATCATATTTTATTGGCGACCGCGAACGCGATGTTGAAGCAGGTACGGCTGCCGGTGTTAAAGGTATATTAATTGATAGCGACCAACCTATAAGTACCATATTGGATATGATAGAATAGTTATATTTGACTATGAAAAACCTAACACACCTTGCTTTTGTAGCAGTATTAATATTTTCTTGTAAAGGAAAGCCGAGCGAGAGCAATAATATACGACCAGCAGATAGTACTTCAAAAAAAACGGTGTCTAAAATCCAGATCGACGATGAATCATTATACTCGAAATCTTTTTTAAATAATTTACGATCACTTAATTATTCCGAACCCATTCGTTTGGTAAAAGATCAAATCATTGTTGGGGGTGACACAGCAACTTTTCCTAACGATTTAGTAATTAATAAAGAGTATTATTTTAAAGCTAATAATGATACAATCATATACCAGTTAAATTTAACAAGAATAAATCTAACCGACGTTAAATTTCAATATTTATCAAAATTGAAAGATTCGCTTCTATTTACTGAAACAGGTATGGCTACTTTGAACTCGGGTTTTTTCTTAGCATCAGAAGCACCTGACGATGAAAAAACTGGTGAGGGCTACGGAGCTAACGATTATACAAATGTTAAAAAATCCGACTTATCTTTAATAAAAATTGGACTTGGTAGAGATGATGCCGGGTTATTGAGAGCTTTAATAGTTCCCAATGGAAATAATCAAAGCATAGCGTTTCCTTCTATCACTCTAAGAGCGCGCTGAGAAAAAAATGAAGCCAACCGCCTACTTAAAACATATTGACACTTTAATAGCCGCCTTCATTGGTTTCTATATCATTCATTTGTTTACCAGTTATAGTGGTGTTGGCATCTCGCCCGACTCTATCATGTATGCCAGCACGGCTACTAATATACAGGCACATTGGTCGTTACTGACTTTTAATGGCTCCCCGCTAACGTTTTTCCCTGTGTTTTATCCTTTCTTTTTAGGGGTGATACAGTTTATAACCAGGGTTGATCCGTTTGTAGCGGGCTCGGTTATTAATTCGTGTTTGTTTGCATCGGTAATATTTGTAACCGGGTGGATGATGGAAAGGTTCATTACGCACGCCAGGATTTATAAAATATTGATACTGGCAGCCATTATACTTAGCCCGGCCCTACTGGAGATCTACAGCTTTTTATGGTCTGAGACCTTGTTTATACTGGAGGTAATGCTTTTTATACTGGCCTACCACCACTATATGCGCCTGCATAGTACATTCTCCTTATTAATGGTGGTAATTATTGCCGCTGTTGCCTGTATTACCCGCTATGCAGGTATAACCATGGTTGGCGCAGGCGGGTTAATGTTGCTATTAGATGATCAGCTAACCATTCGCAGAAAAATAAAACATATATTAATATTGGGTTTTGGATCTGTATCACTACTTGTGGCTAACCTATTCCTGAATAGCCTTAATACAGGCTTAAGTACGGGTAAGCGCTTACCGTCTGTGACACCATTTAGCCAAAACCTTTACTACGCCGGCACAGTAATGAACGACTGGGGCGCACTGGGTAAATTCGCAGATCAATTTGCTATACCCATTGCCGCTATCATATTGTTGTTCCTGATCATAGTTTTAGTATGGAAAGCCGCCACCGGCCAAATAAACAGCTATGAAAACATCGTGATAGCGTTTACCATCGTATACGGCCTGTTTATCATACTGCTGGCCACTTTCTCTCGTTTTGAACGGATAAACAGCCGTTTATTGTCGCCCATGTTTATACCGTTGGTCATATCATGTACCTGTTGGATACCTGATGTTATAAAAAGCATTAAATCGAAATCAAAATATGTTTTAGCAGGAGTAACTATAATAATGATGCTGGCTTTCGAATACTTTACCCTACAAATAGACCTGCAACGTTATGACGATGAAATGGAGTATGGCGTTCCCGGTTATTCTGACGATAGCTGGAACACCTCACCATTTGTCGGGTTTTTAAGATCGCATAAACAAGTTTTCAAACCGGGTGTACCCATTGTTTCTAATGCAGATGAGGCCGTTTATTTCTTTACGGGGATGTCATCAACATTGGTACCGCACCGTTATTTTAAAAAGGATGTAGACCAATTTTATGAAAAGAAACATTACTACTACATCTGGTTTAAAACTTTAGATAATGTCGTATTAATCAACATCCATGACATTGAAAAAGTGCATCCGCTAAAAAAACTATATGATTTAAAGGATGGGGCGGTTTATGAATATGTGTCCGAACCATGATTTTTAGGATTAAAGGATGACCTTGATTATAAATAATCTGAATCATGAAATCCTAAAAATCATAGTTTAATTTTGATTTTACAAACAACTGCCTATATTTGCATCGCTTATCTATAGTTTTACTATATAATAAAAATGGGACTTAACCAACTACATCATCTGCACCTGCACCATCACCTTTTGGTGATGAATAGATAATGTATGTTTCTACGTGAAATAACAACCCCCGTTTATACTTTTATTATAGTACCCTTAAATTCAATTTGTGAAAACACTTAAAATAGCGATCCAGAAATCGGGTCGGCTCAACGAAAAATCCGTTGAATTATTAAAAAATTGCGGCTTAAATTTTGAAAACTACAAAAGCTCGCTTATCTCTCCGGTCTCTAACTTTCCGCTTGAAATACTTTTTCTACGTGATGATGATATCCCTGAATATGTGCAAGACGGCATTGCTGACCTGGGCATAGTTGGCGAAAACGTTATTGAAGAAACCGAAGTATCGGTAAGCTACCTGCAACGTTTAGGATTTGGTAAATGTTCCTTAAAAATCGCCATAACCAACGACAGTGATATTAAAGAACTGGCTAACCTGGAAGGTAAATCAATAGCCACCACCTACCCTGTTATACTGGGTAAATTTTTACACAAGCAAAATATTCATGCAGATATCCGTACCATATCAGGTTCGGTAGAGATCTCACCGGGCTTGGGCCTGAGCGATGCTATTTGCGATTTGGTATCGACAGGTGGCACGTTAAAAAGTAACGGGTTAAAACCTTTTGCTGATGTAATGAAATCAGAAGCTGTGTTGATAGGATCAAAAGGCAGCGAGAACAATGATCTGGTACAGGAATTGATGCAACGCATTCAGTCGGTATTACGTGCTAAAGAAACTAAATACGTAGTACTGAATGTACTAAAGGACAACCTGAATAGCGTACTGGCTTTACTGCCGGGCGTAAAAAGTCCATCAGTGTTACCATTGGCCGAAGAAGGTTGGGTAGCGGTACACACCGTAATACCTGAGCGCGATTTTTGGGACCGCATAAGCCAGCTAAAACAAGCCGGCGCACAAGGCATTGTAGTAATGCCTATTGAGAAGATTATTTTATAAGTGTCGGGTGAAGTGGTTTGTGTGTCGTGAAATACCGTCACTCGAACCACGCCACACGAAACCCAAGTAAAATGAAGACATACAACTATTCAGATTTAAGTAAGACAGATATCGCTAAACTGGTGCAACGCAACGTTGACCCGGCTAACGAGATCCGCACTATTGTTGAAGAGGTACTGGCTACTGTTCAGCAAAATGGCGATAAGGCTTTATTTGACTATGCCGAAAAGTTTGATAAGGTTACTTTAAACAAGCTTTATTTAGATAAAGCCGAACTGGAAGAAATGGCATCGACCGTATCTCCTGAACAAAAGTCCGCTTTGGATACCGCTTATAACAACATTTACAAATTTCACCAAACCCAGCTAAAAGCCGAGGATAAGGTAGAGACCATGCCCGGTGTTACCTGCTGGCGCGAGTTAAGGCCGATAGAGAAAGTTGGTCTATATATTCCCGGTGGCACGGCGGTTTTGCCAAGCACTTTTTTAATGTTAGGTATCCCGGCCCGTATTGCAGGCTGCCATGAAATTGTGGTATGTTCGCCGCCGCAAAAAAACGGGAAGGTAAACCCTTTCATCGCTTATGTGGCTTTATTGTTAGGTATCGATAAGATCTATATGGTTGGAGGTTCGCAGGCAGTAGCTGCAATGGCTTACGGTACTGAGACCATCAGTAAGGTTGATAAGATCTTTGGCCCGGGCAACCAGTTTGTAACCAAAGCCAAGACCATTATACAATCAACCACGACTACAGCTATTGATATGCCTGCAGGCCCGTCAGAAGTTTTAGTGATCGCTGATGATACTGCTAAACCAGAATTTATAGCTGCTGATCTGTTGGCGCAAGCCGAGCATGGTATTGACAGCCTATCTATACTGGTCACCACATCAGCACAAATAGCGGAGGCTACACTTGCCGAAGTTGAGAAACAAACCGCTGTATTACCACGTGCTGAAATTGTAAGACAAGCTTTTGATAACTCATACATCGTAATGACTAATACATTAGATGAGGCTATGAATTTCAGCAATGTGTATGCACCTGAGCATTTAATATTGGCCACAGATCACTGGTCACAGATCACTGAAAAAATCATCAACGCCGGTTCTGTATTCCTGGGCAATTTAACACCCGAGAGTGTCGGCGATTACGCATCAGGGACTAACCATACGCTGCCTACAAGTTCTTATGCAAGGGCTTATTCTGGTGTTTCGGTCGATTCCTTCGTGAAAAAAATCACCTTCCAGCATATTTCGCCGGAAGGGATACAAAACATAGGGCCATCGGTTGAGATACTGGCAGAATTGGAAGGTTTGCATGCGCATAAAAACGCGGTGTCGGTTAGAATGAAATAATAAACATGTCATTGCGAGGAACGAAGCAATCGCAAGGAGAAAAGTGACCGACATACACAGTTCGCGATTGCCACGCTACGCTCGCAATGACAAAAAGGAATATTAATACCATGTTTAACATAAATAACATACTCAGAGAAAATATAAAAAACCTTACCCCCTACTCGTCCGCACGCGATGAGTTCCAGGGTGAGGCCAGTGTATACCTGGATGCTAACGAGAACGCTTTCGGCTCGCCGCTGGAAGATCAATACAACCGTTACCCTGATCCACTACAATACAACGTAAAAAAACGCCTGAGCGAAATTAAAGGCTTACCCGTACGCAATATATTTTTAGGTAATGGTAGCGATGAAGCTATCGATATCCTGTTCCGCAGTTTTTGTAACCCGGGAGTAGACAATGTGATATTGGTACCGCCTACTTATGGCATGTACGAAGTATCGGCAAACATTAATGATATCCAAACCAAAAAGGTATCGCTAACCGAAGAATTTCAGTTGAATTTAGAGGGGATAGCCGAAGCGATCGACAAAAACACCAAGCTGATCTTTATCTGCTCGCCTAACAACCCTACCGGTAATTCTATCAATCGGGAAGATGTAGAGACCTTGCTGAACAATTTTGATGGCATTGTAGTGGTTGATGA
Source organism: Bacteroidota bacterium (assembly GCA_040388175.1). Lineage (GTDB taxonomy): Bacteria > Bacteroidota > Bacteroidia > Sphingobacteriales > Sphingobacteriaceae > Mucilaginibacter. The sequence goes on from JAZKCG010000065.1 coordinate 102,368, forward strand.
AGCCTATATCAACTTTAGCCGCCAGAAAACATTTATACAGGAATTAACTGAATATTCAAACCTTGTAGTATTGCAAACCCTTTCAAAAGCCTGGGGCTTAGCAGGCTTACGTGTAGGTATGGCTTTTGCCAGCGAAGAGATCATTGAGGTAATGAATAAGGTTAAACCACCTTATAATGTTAATGAATCATCACAGCAATTAGCATTAAAAGCATTAGCTAATGTCGACCAGGTAAACGGCTGGATAAAAGAAACTTTAGCTCAGCGCGATAAGTTGGTGTTAGCTTTAAAAGAACTGGACTTTGTATTGGATATTTATCCGAGCGACGCTAACTTTATCCTGGTTAAAACAACCGATCCTAAAGGTATATACAACTTTCTGGTGCAAAAAGGCATTATTGTGCGTGATCGTTCAAAAATTGATCTTTGTGAGGGTAGTTTACGTATAACAGTAGGCACACCGGCCGAAAATGAAATATTGATCGATACTTTAAAGAATTTTAAATGAGTAAGCTACAAAAACTACTTTTTGTCGACCGCGACGGCACCATGATCAAAGAGCCGGCTGATGAGCAGATAGACTCGTTTGAAAAATTGGAATTTTACCCGGGCGCTATAGAATACCTGTCTAAAATTGCCACCGAACTGGATTATGAATTGGTGATGATCACCAACCAGGATGGTTTGGGTACAGCCTCATATCCTGAGGATACTTTCTGGCCGGTGCATAACTTCATTATGAAAACATTTGCAAATGAGGGTGTAAATTTTTCGGCAGTATATATAGACCGTACCTGGCCAAAAGACAACGCCCCTACCCGCAAACCGGGCACAGCCTTGTTAACACAATATTTTGACGCTACCAAATATGATCTGGCTAACTCATTTACTATAGGCGACCGTCGTAATGATGTGTTGTTGGGTAAGAATTTGGGTGCGAAAGCTATCTGGTTAAATAACCAGTCGAACTTAGGCGGCAATGAGGCCCAGAATAATGCCGATATAAAAGATACCATCGCGTTAGAAACTACCGACTGGAAAAAGATCTTCGAGTTCTTAAAGTTGGGCGAACGTGTTTTTGAGAGTAAACGCACTACCAAAGAGACCGACATCTACGTTAAAATAAACCTGGATGGTACAGGCGAAGCTAAAGTATCAACCGGTTTGCATTTTTTTGATCATATGCTTGATCAGATTGCGCGCCACGGAAGTATTGATCTGGAGATAATCGCCAAAGGCGACTTACATATTGATGAACATCACACCATTGAAGATACCGGCATTGCTTTAGGCGAGGTTTTTGCTGCTGCCCTGGGTAATAAAAAAGGCATTGAGCGCTATGGTTTTTGCCTGCCAATGGATGATTGCCTGGCACAAGCCGCCATTGATTTTGGCGGGCGTAACTGGCTGGTTTGGGATGCTGATTTTAAACGCGAAAAAGTAGGCGATGTACCTACAGAAATGTTTTATCACTTTTTCAAATCATTTAGCGACGCGGCCAAGTGTAATTTAAATATCAAAGCCGAAGGTCAAAACGAACATCATAAGATAGAGGCCATATTTAAAGTATTTGCCAAGGCAATAAAAATGGCCGTAAAGCGTGATGTAAATAATATGGTTTTACCATCAACTAAAGGACTACTATAGTTTGCAGTTATTGGTGGCAGTTTGTAGTTTTTCTGCAACTTATCCACTACAAACTGCAAGTTATTAACTGCAAACTGATGATTGGAATAATAAGATACGGTGCCGGCAATATATTCTCACTTACTGCTGCTTTAGAGCGTTTGGGGATACCTTATGGCATGGTCAATACAGAGGCCGATCTTGAACAATACGACCGTTACATCATACCCGGTGTAGGGCATGCAGGCGCAGCTATGGACAAATTAGTAGCATCGGGTTTGGTTCCGGCTATAAAAGCCTTAAAAAAGCCAACTTTGGGAATCTGCGTTGGTATGCAATTGCTTACGTCCTATTCAGAAGAAGGCGACTCTGATCTGCTTAACATATTCCCTATAAAAACCTTAAAATTTGCAAGCAGTCCGGATCATAAGGTACCACACACCGGCTGGAATCGCGTTTATGCAGAAAAGGAAAATTTGCTTTTTAAAGATATTCCTGCTGGTTCACACTTTTACTTTGTACATTCATATTTTATTGAGTATGACAACACTTATACTTTAGCCGCGACAGATTACAGTATAAAATTTTCGGCATCAATTTGGCAGGGTAATTTTTACGGGGTGCAATTTCACCCTGAAAAATCAGGCCAATATGGCGAAACACTATTAACTAACTTTTCAAAATTATAAAGACATGTATATAATCCCCGCTATTGATATTTTAGATAAGAAGGTTGTCCGCTTACGTGAGGGTGATTACCAACAAGTGACCAGTTATGACGTCACACTGGAGGAGATGATAGAGAAATATCAATCTAACGGTACCAACCTTATCCACATCATAGATCTAAACGGCGCTAAGAACGATTTCTCCAACCAGGAATACCTGTTTGATGTGATCCGTAAAACAGACATGAAAATACAATATGGTGGTGGTATCCGTAGTATTGAAAAGGTTAAAGAATTAGTTGGCGAAGGTGTCGAGCGTGTTATAGTGGGCACACAAGCCCTAACTAATCCAATGTTTTTGGATGAGTTAAGCAAAGCAATTTGTGGCCGCGATAAATGCTCGGACAATGTAGTTATTGCTATTGACGTACTAGATGAAGTTATAAAATATTCAGGCTGGATGGAAAGCTCGCCAATAAAATTGAGGGACTATGTTGACAGGTGTTTAGCATTAGGTTTCTTCCGATTTTTATGTACCGATATTAACAAAGATGGCAAATTAGGAGGAGCTGGTGTTGAACTTTATGCTAAACTACTTGATCACTCACCGTTCATAAAACTAATCGCATCAGGCGGTGTAAGTTCAATGGCTGATATCGAACAACTAAGCAATTTAAAAGTAGAATCGTGTGTTGTGGGTAAAGCTATTTACGAAGGAAAGATCTCTATTGAAGAAGTGAAGAACTGGAATTTGGAAAGTTTGATGTCAATATAAATTTATAATAAAGCGTCATTGCGAGGAACGAAGCAATCTCTACGTATGCAGATCATAAATGCAAAGTTTAGGGATTGCTTCGTTCCTTGCAATGACGATCGCTCTTATAACCCATGTTAGCCAAAAGAATTATCCCCTGTCTTGATGTTAAAGACGGCCGTACTGTAAAAGGTGTAAACTTTGTCGACTTGCGCGATGCGGGCGACCCGGTCGAACTGGCCTGGAACTATTCACGCCAAGGTGCTGACGAATTGGTATTCCTGGATATCACCGCAACACATGAGCGTCGTAAGACTATGGTAGAACTGGTAAAATCAGTCGCCCGGCAAATAAACATCCCCTTTACTATTGGTGGCGGTATCAACGAGATCGCAGATGCTGATGCTTTACTGAATGCGGGTGCCGATAAAATATCCATCAACTCGGCAGCGGTGCGTAACCCTGCATTAATAGACGAATTGGCCAAAGCCTTTGGGGTACAATTTGTGGTGATAGCTGTAGATACACGTGTCAATGACGGTAAAAACATTGTTCATCTAAATGGGGGCCGCATCCCGACAGAAAAAGAAACTTTAGCCTGGATTTTAGAGGCTGAAAGCCGTGGTGCCGGTGAGATATTATTAACATCGATGGATCATGACGGCACTAAAGCCGGATTTGATAACGGCTTATTAAAAAAGGTGAATGATGCTGTAAACATCCCGGTTATTGCATCAGGTGGTGCAGGTTCAGTACAACATTTTGTTGATGTATTTGAAAAAACAAATGTCGATGCAGCATTAGCCGCGTCAGTGTTCCATTATGGTGAGATATTGATCCCTGATTTGAAGGTTATTTTAAGGGACAGGAATATAGAAGTTAGATAAAAATAAATTTGTCATTGCGAGGAACGAAGCAATCGCGAACTTTGCATATGGCATTATATAACTTGCGATTGCCACGCTATGCTCGCAATGACATTAAAAAAGTATAAATGAATATAGATTTTAACAAAACAGACGGACTTGTGCCGGTTGTGATACAGGATGAGCAAACGCTTGAAGTATTAATGCTGGGATACATGAACCAGGAGGCATACAATAAAACTGTGCAAGAAAATATTGTTACCTTTTTCTCGCGTTCAAAACAACGTTTATGGACAAAAGGCGAAACCAGCAACAATTTCCTTCATGTCAAAAGCATCCATTTAGATTGCGATAATGATACCCTACTAATAAAAGTTAAAGCTGATGGCCCAACCTGCCACACAGGCGACAGAACTTGCTTCAAGACCGATTATAACCAAAACTTCATACTCCAGCTTGAACAGATAGTAGCAGACCGCTATGAAAACCCGGTAGAGGGATCATATGTAAACAAATTACGTAAAAAAGGTTTAAATAAGATAGCGCAAAAGGTTGGCGAAGAGGGAGTTGAAACCGTTATAGCAGCCCTTGCAGAAACTGAAGCCGACCTCATTAACGAAGCATCTGATTTAGTATTCCATTTAATAGTTCTACTTCGCGAAAAGGGTTTAAGTTTAGAAACAATTGCTAAAAACTTGGAAGAGAGACATAAATAACTTGTTGCGTATATTTTTTTTTGTAATTTAACTTAACCAAAAAAAATAAACACATGAGATACCTGTTCCCTATTGCAATTATTGCCTTTTTGGCAATTGGTTGCTCGCATCCTGACCCAAAAGTAGAAAAAGCCCACGAACTGGTAACGCAAGCCGTTAAAGACAGCCTGAAAGACCCGGAAAGTTATGAAAGCGTAAGTTTTAGCCAGCTTTTAAAATTGCATGACACTGTTAAAGTAATTGATGGTCAATCATATCCGGAACCTCACTATGGTCAATACGAGATAGCGCATACTTACAAATCTAAAAACGCGTATGGTGGTATAGTTACCAAATCAGAAGTTTTTCATTTAGACAGTGGCTTGCAGGTTGCTAAAGGCGGCTTCATAGGCCAGCATGTCAAATTGCAACAATAAAATCAGTTATTAACTACCAATATAGATAAGCCTTCCGGCATCATCGGAGGGCTTTTTTCTTTTATATTTGCACCAATGATCACCGTACAAAAAACAGCCGAACTTACCGGGCACAGCAATCCTATATTTGCTTTAACACTATCACAAAAGCCGGGTATTCTGTTTACCGGTGGTAATGATAAGGGTGTTGTTGAGTGGAGCCTGAAAACTGACAGCTTTATCAAAGTAATGTTCCCGGTTGCGGCTTCTGTTTATGCTATTCATTGTCCTGAGGGTTATCCGTTAATGTTTGTTGGATTACGCAGCGGTGAAGTTTTAGTATTTGATTTTATTAAACAACAATTGCTTCCCGGGCTTAGGCATCATCGCAAACCTGTGTTTGATATCAAGTGCGTCAATAATAAAAAAGAACTACTGGTGGCTTCAGAAGATGGCACCGTATCTATCTGGAACCTGGACACCTTGCAACTGGTTCATACATTAAAGATTTCTGCTGACACGGTCCGCTGCATTAGTATCTCGCCTGACGAAAAACAGGTGGCATTTGGCTGTCGCGATAATGAAATTAAAATATATGACCTGGAAGATTATACCTTGATCAGTACACTTAAGGGGCATACTATGGCGGTATTTTCGCTTCAATACGCACCAGATGGCAGTTATTTAGTATCAGGTTCGAGAGATGCGCAGGTTAAAATATGGAATACAGAAACCTTTGAGTTGATAAAGACGATACCTGCACATTTATTCGCGATAAATCACATCGCCTTCCACCCCACCCAACCTTATTTTGCCACCGCCAGCATGGATAAAAGCATAAAAATATGGGGAGCTGATGATTATAAACTCTATAAAGTCATCAGCCGAGAAAAAGGTTATGATACCCATCGCCTATCTATAAATAAACTGGTTTGGAATGAAGACCAATTATTATCTGCGAGTGATGATAAGCGTGTTATTATTTGGGATGTAACTTTCTAAACAGCATCTTCTTTACATTTTTAAAAACACATACAACTTACTGTATATCAATACTATTTACATTCATTTCATTCATATTTCTTCAAAAGAAAACTTAATCAATAATTAGTCGTACTCTTAAAAGGAGTAAACCAATTATTTATAAATTATTTTGAGAAGTGGATATGAATTGCTCATATTTTAAGAAAAGATATATACTTTTTCAGTTGCTGCTATTTACCTGTTATACAGCCTGCTTTGGGGCGATAGACTGGAAAGGGGGCACCAGTAATGACTGGAATGTGGCATCAAACTGGTCGCCGGCACGGATACCCTTACCTACTGACGACGTTCACATAGGTATGGTTGCTTATACTACTGTAACTAATCAACCCGTGGTAACCGCATCAACAACTGTTAATAGCTTAACCTTAGGCACAGTACAAGCAGCTACACTTACCGTAAATAGCGGCATTACACTTAGTGTAACTTATAACATCACCCAAATGCATCCAAATGCAAATGTGTCAGTAACTGCTAATATAATTGGACAAACTGTTGCAGGGGTATTAGGCGGAACCATAAATTGCGGCGGATCAATGTATATTGGTGATCCGACAAATCCACCTGCTCCCATTATAGGCTTACTTTATGCAGAACTCACTAACCAAACTATTGTTAATGTAGCCATTAAAAGCATTAACATCAATCAGAATCTGATATTAAATACAACATCGTCATCTAATACGTTTTTAGGTATTGTTACTTCAAACAATGTAAACAATCCTACCTTAAACTTTAATAATGGCAGCATTAACATAAATGGAAATATCCAGATGACTAATTCTAATTATGCTAATAATCCAGGATTTAACTTTCTTGGATTTACTTATCCCTCTGTAAAAAACAGTTCACAATTATTGCTTAATCCATCTACCAACGCAACTGTTGGCAGTAACGCCAAACTAAGTTTTGGTGGCACATTGGATATAAATGCAGATGGAAATGGAGCTGCACTACTTGATTTTTATGGAACTGGATCTGGTTCAAGCACAGTCGTTTACTCGGGTACGGGAAGCACGCAAACCGTTTATACGGCGGCTACAGGTTTAGATAATTTGCCCTCAGTCTATCAAAATTTAAGTTTTTCGGGCAGTGCGGCTAAGAGTGTTCAGGCAGGCACTATTACATTGCCCGGCAATTGGAATTCGGCAGGCGGAAATATAGACCTGTTAACCAACGGTACAAGTATCGTATTTTCCGGTGGTAATCAAACCTTGACCGACGATGGTATAAACGGTGTTGTATTTGGCAACGTTACCTGTAAGGGAACCGGAACCAAAACATTAAGTTCGGGTAAGTTTTCAGTAGCCAATATAGGCGTATTAACTATGGCCGAATCTGCCACATTAGCTACAGGAGGCTATTTAACATTAATATCTGATGCTACAAGTTCTGCAAGTGTAAGCGCGTTACCTTCTGGTACGGGCATAACGGGTAATGTTAATGTGCAACGCTTTATGAAAGGAAGCAGTACAGATCTGTCAAAACGCGGCTACAGGCTCATATCATCACCGGTTTATAACGCTGCACCCGGTGGCGTAAATTGCTTTGACCTGCTTTATTTACTCAACAATACTTATGTTGCCGGTATGGCGGGTGGTGGCTTTAATGCCCCAACAACAAACCCTACCTTATACCTATACCGCGAAGATATTATTTATGCTAATAACAGTTTTACATCAGGAAATTTTAAAGGAATATCTAAGATAAACAACACAAATGCTTTTGATATTGGCACACAACAACGCCTCACTATAACCAACGTTGCAGATACTACTATCAATTTACCGGTTGGTAATGGGGTACTGTTTTTTTTCGTTGGCAATTTAACAGACAACGCAACACAAAGTGGTTCAAAAGTTGCAGCACCGTTTGATTATCCTGAAGACGTTACCTTTACACAAACCGGTCAATTAAATACGGGTACTATTAATGTTAAGCCATGGTATACCAGTGGCTATAGCCTGCCTTATACTAATAATGCCGCATATGCGGGTAGCAATGGTTTTGTGTTGGTTGGCAATCCTTATGCATCAACCATAAACTGGGAAAAATTCAATCGCAACAGTTCAAATTCATCTGTTTATGGAGGTGGTGCGCTACCAGCTAAAATATGGGTATTCAATCCTTACAGTAAACAGTATGAAACCTATATGCAAAAACCCACGGTCGCTTCTGTGGCCGATACCACAACAACAGTAAACCCCACAGGCAGCCTTTATACTGGCAATGCCAGTAACATGATTGCCAGCGGCCAGGGATTTTTCATAAGGGCATCAGCTACAGGGCAAACACTATCCTTCCGTGAAAGTGCAAAAACCAATACTCAGCCAACACCGGCCAATTTGATAAAATTAATGAATGCACCAACGGCAAATAATGCGTTAGCATTTTCATCGGCACCAATCAATGATACAGCACCGGTAAGTAATCCCATCCTTAGTTTTAAATTAATTAAAGACAGCATCAATACAGACAATGTGGTATTGGCTTTCAATAATCATACCGATAACAAATTTAGTGAAGCAGATGATGCAGAAGACATGAATGGTAACGGAGCATTGGTAAGTTTATCATTAATATCAAGCGATAATATTACCGCATCAATTAAACAAATTAAACTACCGCAAAAAAATCAACAAATTATCAAACTATTAGCCGATGCCAAAAGCAGCGGTAAATACCAGATACAAATGCTACAAAGAAGCGCCTTACCTCCTGCTTACGATGTTTGGTTAATGGATAATTTCACTAAGGATTCTTTGGATATTAAACATAATAACACCTATACATTCAACATCAATAAAAGCGATACCAATACTTTCGGGCGCAATCGTTTTAAAATAATAGTACGAGAGAACCCGGCTTTAGTTTTGCACCCATTAAGCATTTCTGCTATCAAAACAGAACTGGGCGCTCAAATAACCTGGCGAACAGAAAACGAAGCTGACAGCTATCTTTTCAACGTACAAAAAAGTGCAGATAACGGGAAAACTTTTAATCAGATAGGCCAATTACTATCAAACAGTTTAGGCACCTATGCCTTTCTCGATACGCATCCGCTAAAAGGCGAAAATCAATACAAGATTGTTTTGCAAAATACCAGCTTTAATACAACAACAGATTTGGGAGTGGCAAAATTATTTTATGCTGATACCGTTGCTATACCAACACCGGATGTTGTTCTTTATCCTAACCCGGCTACGAGCGTTGTAAATATTAAAATGGCATTACTGCCTGTTGGTAGTACATCATATTATATAAAAATATTAAACAGCTCAGGCAGATTAGTTAAACAAATTACTTCAGCACAGCCTTCATGGCAAGAAAACATAACCGGATTATTACCCGGAACTTATATTGTACAGGTTATTAACCTTAAAGACAATAAAGTTGAAGGGAAAGCTAAGTTTGTAAAGTTATAAAGCGGATTAAAAAATCCGTTTTATAAAAGCCAGGTTATGCGTATAACGTTGTTGCTCTTCAGAATAAATACCCTTTTCATCAATAACATCTATTTTGACTTTTCCTGATGCATGAATAATATGCTCTCTATTAAGCAACATGCCTACATGGGTTATTTTCTTATCGGCGTTTTCAAAAAAAGCAAGGTCGCCAATTAAGGCATCCGATAATGATTTGACTAACGCCCCTTGCTTTGCCTGTAAACTTGCATCGCGTTTTAATTGCGCCCCTCTTAACTTAAATACAACCTGCATAAAGCCGGAACAATCTATACCGAAATGGGTACGCCCACCCCATAAATAAGGCGTGTTTAAAAATGATTTAGCTACAAGGTCTATACTTTCGCTTTGACCCATCTGTCCTATAATTTCAAACTTTTCATTTTCTATTAAACAGGTGGTTCCGTTTAAAAAAGAAAGAGAGCTACCTGCAGGCAGGTATAATATGCTGTTATCTTTTATTTTCCAGGCCTGGGTTACTGCTTTGTAGGTGAGTTTAGGTGGTGTTAGCAATAATTGCTGATAAGCCAAATGACCCAGCATAGTAAATTGTAAACGATTGATCCAGCCGGTATAATTATCGTAGGCGGTTACGATCTGCACCCACCCTTCTTTCCATTCTAATATTTCAAAAGCCTCGCCAAACAACACTTGTGATACCATTTCACTGCGTTCATTTGGCTCTGCACGCATTGGTATTACAGCTATATTACAAATTCCGTATTCCATTGTTAGATTTCAGCCTGCTTGTACGTTAAACCTTAATAAAGGTTTCAGAATCCCCCCACCTTTGGTGGGGGGATTCTGAAACCTGAAAGAGGTATTCGTTAAAACAATTTTAAATCAGTCGTTCCATCCTCTTTTCGTTCTTCTTTCTCCTGATATTTTACATAGTTCTTTATCCGCTCTTCCTATACTCCTCCTGTACTCACAAAATAGCCGCGGCTCCAAAAATGATTACCCCATTATGATTTCTTGCGCAAACTCGAGTAATTCCTGAACATCATTATCGCTGACTTTTTTTTTAAAAATACCCATAAAATCACTTACACTAAATTTCGGTGGTATGCTACAAACCAAGTGAACATGACCCGGCTGAATATTCATCTCTAAGATCTCAACCTCTTTCCAATGCCAAATTGCCTGTATCTTATTCTCCAATATATCAGCTACAACATCCGTTAATACCCTAAAACGATATTTGGGCGTCCATTACAATGTGGTACACACATAGTAAAAAATATGAGATAATTTCCTGTATTTAGTCACAGGTACTAATATAGCGGTTTCTGGCATAGCCTTCACTCTTGACCTACCGCCAAAGGCGGTGGTTTAGTCTTTTGAAAAAAAGCGGGGCGAAATAAATTTCGCACCCGCATAACCAATTGTAAACCTATTACAAAAGAAAAGTATGGTTATAAAACGTAGCGCAAGGTTACACCATACGTACGTTGATCGCCCAGTACACCTGCGTATTGGCCGGCGTTACCTGTAGCAGGTAATAATTGCTCGTAGTAGTTTTGATTAAGCACGTTGCGGCCCCAGATGTATGCAGAGAAACCACGTGTAGCTCTGTAACCTAACCTGGCATTGACCAAAGTATAACCGGCAATGTTTAAGTAAGTTGACGGCGTTGCGCTTGAAGAAAAACGTGAACGGAAATAATCATCTACCCCAACGAAGAATTTGGTGTTTTCGCTTACAAATTTCGCGTCAGTGCTGAACTCGGCGCCTGCTGATGTTGTCCATTTGGAAACACCCGGCAGTTGTGTACCAGAGATGTCTTTAAAGAATACCTGCGAACCGCCTACAGTTAAGCCTGTTTCTTCTAACGGAAGTGGTGCATTGGTAAACGTAACATATTTAGCATCGGTGTATGCACCAGAGGCGTAGAAGGTAAAGTTTCTGCCGGCCTGATAGTTAGCATCTAACTCAATGCCTTTAACATTTACTTTCTCGGCAGTAGCCAAATAACCGCGGTTTACACCCGGATCTGGCGATTGAACGTTAGTTTGATAATCTTTAATATCAGAGTTATGGAACGTAACGTTTAAAGTTAGGTTCTGAACCGGGTTGGTTTTGGCACCAAACTCAAAATGCTGTGTTTTTTCAGGTTTGATAACTGCCAGGTCAAGTGCAGGCGCATTGTTTATAACTGGCAAGCCGCCTACGTTTACACCAGATGGTTTATAGCTGGTTGAATAAGTAGCAAAAGCATTAAGCGCTTTGTTTGGCCTGTAAGAAGCGGTAATCTGGTAAGTGAAGTTCTTTTCATTAAATGTTGTAGCATACGATTGACTGCTGTAAACACCATTCCTCAAAGCGATAAGTGCCGGATCTGTTATAGCGATACCTCCGTTAGCCTGTCTGTCGTAGTTAACATCCTTTTTATCATAGTTAAAACGTACACCCGGGCTAATATGGAAGGCATCCCCTATTTTCCAATCAACGTTAGCAAATGCTGCTGCGGTTTGCGATTTGATCCATGAATTGGTTGAGATGCCATAGCCTTCAAATAATCCCGGTGTTTTCCACTGTGCAGTATTAGTTGTACTTTGTGCATAGCGCCATTCGGCCGATCCGGCTTCTTCCCTACCGGTTGTTACTATTTTTTGATCTAAAAAGAATAAACCAACCACACCACTTAATTTATCATTGATATCACCGGCGTAACGGATCTCTTCGGATGTTTGGTGATGTTTTGAAGGATTTTGTGATTTTGTTAATACTGGTAAGCCTGTAAAATCACGATCGGTTGACGGATCCCAGTTCCAATAGCGCCATGCTGTAGTCGATGTTAAAGTACCTGATCCAATTTTGGTATCAACGTTTAATGAAACACCTCCTAATTGATTACCTGATTTTGGTTGGGTATCTTGATCAATAAGACGGTCGAATGCATTAGTTGATGGTAATTTGTAACCCAGGTCAGCTATAATATTGTCAAACTGACGATACGCAGCACGCTTTGTAGGCGCAACACCTGCAAATACCTGCACATAACCGATAGGTTTTTGATCTGATACGTCACCTGATAAAGTAATAGTAGTTTTATCTGAAGGCGTATATAGTAACTGTGCACGCGCTCCGATATTGTTGATATTGTTAACCGCTTCTTGCCTTGCTACATTTTGAATTAAGCCGTTACGTTGTGTACCTGAAAAAGATATGCGGGCTGCTAATTGTTTAGCAAGCGGGCCGGTAACAGATGCCTTTGTTTGAAGATAACCAAAGTTACCAAAACTGCTTTCTAACGCAACACCCGGTGTAAAGCTGGCTTTACGGGTAGTAATGTTAATAGCACCTGCACTTGTATTTTTACCGAATAAGCTACCTTGTGGGCCACGCAATACTTCTATATTATCAATGTCGATAAAATCAAGCGTTGCTGCGGCTGGACGCGCGTAATAAACGCCATCTACATAAAAACCAACACCCGGGTCAAGACCATCATTGGTCAAGCCAAATGGTGAACCGATACCACGGATATTGATACCTGTATTACGCGGGTTTGACGTATACAGTTGTAAAGACGGAACCAACTCTTTTACACGGTTAACGTTAAAAGAACCGGTTTTTTCAATCTGGCTTCCACCAATTACTGAAACTGAAATAGGCACATCTTGCAGCAATTCCTGCCGTCTTCTGGAAACCACCACAATTTCCTGTAGTTGATCGTCGCTTACCAATATAAATTCAGAAGGAGCGTTTTGAATGCTTAATATCTGAAAATCCTGTGGTTTAAACCCAACTGCACTAATCCTGATGTAAAAAGGCAGATCTGTAGTTTTTGCAATAGTGAAACGGCCATTCTCGTCGGCAACAGCGCCAATTTTAGTGCCTCTTATAGTTACACTTGCATGTGCTAATGGGGTACCTTTATCATTTTTAACTACACCTGTTAAGGCAGTTTGTGCAAAAGCGGTTGTAGATGCGTAGGCTAAAACAATTAAGAGTAGAAATTTTCTCATATAAGATATATGTTTCATTGTGATTTGGTTGTATTTGTTTATAGTTAAGAAAAATGAGGAATTAATAATAGATGATAGAATAAGTTGTCGGTCAACAACAGCATGCAACAAGGCACTGCATTTTTAAAAGAGAGGTGGTTGATTTATTAAATAACATAAAGTCTATAGAATAAGTAGACAAAAGTATTAAAAATATTTAAACTGCAATATTTTTTTTCAAAGTTTTTTAGGCACTAATCTATATAAGGTCAGTGTTTAGCAACACGACTTGAAAAAGCATTAATATTTTACAAATACTGGGTCTTTTTAGTGATTTTAATCATACTTTAAAGATAAAACCTACCTTTTACGGTTATTACAGATAAAGACAATGTCATTTTAGCTTATTTTCACTGTTTATCTACTAAAATCATTCAAAAACCATTAAAAAATGCAATATTTGCATTCATTTTAAGTATAAACAATGGCGTTTAACTACAAACGGATAGTGATAAAAATTGGTTCGAATGTTTTAACAAAAAGCAACGGCCTGCCCGATCAGGAGCGTATAACCCAATTAGTAGAACAAATTGTAGCCATTAAACAACAAGGCATTGAGGTTACCGTAGTGTCATCTGGTGCTGTTGCAGCAGGCAGGAGCTTAATAACTGTTTCTGATAAATATGATGCCATTGCTACCCGACAGCTCCTTGCTTCTATCGGCCAGGTCAAGCTGATCAACACCTACACCCAACTGTTTGAAAAGCATGGCATATTATGCTCGCAGGTATTGGTTACTACCGAAGATTTTAAAGGCAGGCAGCATTATTTGAACATGAAAAATTGCCTGGAGATATTACTGCAGCATAACGTTATCCCCATAGTCAATGAAAATGACGTAGTGTCTGTAACTGAACTAATGTTTACCGATAATGATGAACTTGCCGGACTGATAGCATCTATGCTTAACGCCCAGGCACTGATCATTTTAACCAATGTTGATGGTATATATGATGGTGATCCAAATAATGCCGGATCATCTTTAATTACAGAAGTTGCCGATACCGGGATAGACTTTGCGTCCTTCGTAACATCGGGACGCTCGCAATTTGGGCGTGGCGGTATGATCACTAAATCGCATATGGCGCAAAAAACGGCTAAATTGGGTATAGCTGTTCATATCGCTAACGGGACAAAAGATGATATCTTATTAAACGTATTAAATGGAACTACTACGCATACCCGCTTTATCCCCAATAAAACAGCATCCGAAAAGAAAAAGTGGATAGCTCATTCAGAAAAAGCGGCCACCGGGATAGTACAAGTAAATAATGGTGCTAAAACGGCTTTGGTTTCTAATAAAGCAACCAGCTTATTACCGATAGGAATTGTAACTGTTGTTACAGACTTTAAAAAAGGCGAGATCATTAAACTTGTTGATGAACAAAATGCGTTAATAGGCTTAGGCATTGCCGAATATGGCTCTGATAAGGCTACAGAAAGCATCGGCCAGAAAAACCAAAAGCCACTGGTGCATTATGATTATCTTTACCTATTAAGCTAACTGCAATGAGCTATACATCCTACTTTGAAAACGCGCGAACAGCTGCACGAAATTTAAATATATCTGCAGAGACCATAAACAAGGTCCTGGAAGATCTTGCTGCCGAAACCATTGCTCAGACAGATCACCTGCTCACAGAAAACAAAAAGGACCTGGACCGAATGGACACTAACAATCCAAATTACGACAGGTTAAAGCTCACTGCTATACGCATAACAGACATTGCAAAAGACATTATAAATGTATCTAAATTAGCTAACCCACTGGGACATATCTTATTGGAAGATACAAGACCCAACGGTTTGCATATTTCAAAGATCACTGTTCCGCTGGGTGTGGTGGGCGTAATATATGAAGCACGGCCCAACGTCACCTTTGATGTATTTGCTTTATGTTTCAAAACCGGGAATATATGTATCTTAAAGGGAGGTAGTGATGCCGCATATTCTAATCAGGCTATTGTATCTGTGATCCACCAAGTATTGGCCAAGCATCATATCGATATAAACGTAGTCGTTTTGCTACCCAAAGAACGCGAAGCCGCCGAAGCCCTAATGCAGGCTGTTGGCTATGTTGATGTTATTATTCCGCGGGGTAGCCAGGGGTTAATAAATAGTGTGCGCCAAAATAGTAAAGTACCTGTAATTGAAACAGGCGCGGGTATAGTACATACCTACTTTGATGCATCAGCCGATTTGAAAAAAGGTACTGATATCATTTTCAATTCAAAAACACGCCGGGTAAGCGTTTGTAACGCTTTAGATTGTGCTATCATACACTCAACAAGGCTTAATGACCTGCCTACATTGACCAAACCGTTAGGCGATGCCGGCGTTGAGCTATTTGCTGATGACCGGTCATATCCAGTTTTACAAAACCACTACCCTGCCGCCTTATTACATAAAGCAGGCCCTGAGCATTTTGGCACCGAATTTTTGTCGATGAAGATGGCTGTTAAAACGGTTGACAGTTTGCAGGAAGCTTTAAATCATATTGCGGCACATAGTTCAAAACATAGCGAAGCTATCGTAACTGAAGACACAACTAACATGGAAATATTCCTGAACCGTGTTGACGCGGCTGCTGTATATGTAAATAGTTCGACAGCGTTTACTGACGGCGCGCAATTTGGCCTGGGCGCAGAAATTGGCATAAGCACACAAAAACTGCATGCGCGCGGCCCAATGGGTTTGCAAGAATTAACAAGTTACAAATGGCTGGTTAAAGGCGATGGGCAGATAAGATCATAAATTAGCTAATATCGAACACTGAATATTGAATGCCCAATATCCAAGTGCTTTGGTTATTTTAACATCAGAATTAAACTTTTAATTACTTCATTATTCTATATTGGACATTCGGTGTTCGATATTCTTCTACTTCCTTTTTACCCTTGACTGACCAACATTTTATCATCATAAAATTGAAAGCTGTATCTTTGCGCCAATATGAGTAAGCACGGAAGGATATTAGTGGCAATGAGCGGTGGGGTTGATAGCTCTGTAGCGGCAGTAATGCTGCATGAGCAAGGCTACGAGGTTATTGGACTAACCATGAAAACCTGGGACTATGCATCGGCAGGTGGTAGTTCAAAAGAAACCGGTTGCTGCAGCCTGGACAGCATTAATGATGCGCGTGCTTTAGCCGTTGGTTACGGTTTCCCACATTATATATTAGATATCAGAAGTGAGTTTGGCGATTTTGTGATTGACAATTTTGTGGACGAATACCTGGCTGGCCGTACCCCTAACCCATGCGTTTTATGTAACACTCATATTAAATGGGAAGCATTATTAAAGCGTGCCGATAAACTGGATTGCGAATTTATAGCTACAGGGCATTATGCCAATATCCGCCAGCAAGACAGCGGGCGCTACGTCATATCAAAAGGCAAGGACGAAAATAAAGATCAGTCTTATGTGCTTTGGGGCGTATCGCAACAAAACCTGGCACGCACTAAATTTCCGTTAGGCAGTTTCTCTAAACCCGAGATCAGGCAAATGGCTATGGATATGGGCCAGATAGAATTAGCCGGTAAAAGTGAAAGCTATGAGATCTGCTTTGTGCCCGATAACGACTACAGAGCCTTTTTAAGACATAAAGTTGAAGACCTTGAGCAACGTGTTGCCGGCGGTAATTTTACCTTAACAGACGGCACCGTAGTAGGCAAGCACCAGGGCTATCCATTTTATACCATCGGTCAACGTCGCGGTTTGGGTATAGCATTGGGCCATCCTATGTTTGTAACCAGTATTGACCCGGTTACCAATACCGTGGTTTTGGGTACAGAGGATGAACTGCAACGCAAACAGGCCTGGGTTAAGAATTTAAACCTGATCAAATACGAAAGCATTACTGAGCCTTTAAACGCGATAACTAAAATAAGATATAAAGACGCCGGTGCAGAAAGCTCTATTGTGCAAATGGGCGACCATATGAAAGTTGATTTTACACATATGGTGTCAGGCATTGCTCCGGGTCAATCTGCTGTCTTTTATGAAGGCAATGATCTTTTAGGTGGTGGATTTTTAATGTAATTCCCTACGGGAGTGCGTGGTTTATTGAGTTGATTAGGTGAGTAGTTATAAAACACCTATCCACTTAATAAACCATTTAACTAAGCCACAACCACTCACTTAATCAACTATTCAACCCCATCAACCAAATTAAAAGTTTGTGTTTCGCATACTTTATCCTTTATTTGCAAAAAATAACCGTACTAAATGGCTAAAAATTTACTAATTGTAGAATCACCGGCGAAGGCTAAGACCATTGAGGGATATCTTGGAAAAGACTTTACCGTAAAGTCAAGCTACGGCCATATCCGTGATTTGGTTAAATCTGAAGACGCGATAGATATAGCCAATAACTTCAAACAAACGTACGAAGTGCCTGCAGATAAGAAGCAGATAGTTAGCGAGTTAAAGAAATTAGCTAAAGAAGCCGATATGGTATGGCTCGCATCCGATGAGGACCGCGAGGGAGAAGCCATATCATGGCATTTATTTGATACTTTAAATTTAAAAGACGCTAACACCAAACGTATCGTTTTTCACGAGATCACTAAACCGGCTATTATGGCGGCTATAGATAATCCGCGCAAAATAGATTACAACCTGGTAAATGCGCAACAGGCGCGCCGTGTTTTAGACAGATTGGTGGGTTTTGAACTTTCGCCTGTTTTATGGAAAAAAGTAAAACCATCTTTATCTGCCGGTCGTGTACAGTCTGTCGCGGTAAGGATCATTGTTGAACGCGAACGCGAGATCAATAAATTTCAATCAGAGGCGGCATTTAAAATAGTAGCCATTTTTGGCAAGGGCAAACAAGCTTTTAAAGCTGAGTTAGCCGAGCGTTATAGCAAACAGGAAGATGCCGAAAAATTCT
Organism: Bacteroidota bacterium; assembly: GCA_040388175.1. GTDB lineage: Bacteria > Bacteroidota > Bacteroidia > Sphingobacteriales > Sphingobacteriaceae > Mucilaginibacter. The sequence continues at coordinate 120,802 of JAZKCG010000065.1, forward strand.
TAACAGATTGTATTGGTGCAGATTTCAACGTTAACTCGTTAGAGACCAGGCCTGCCAAACGCTCGCCTGCAGCACCATTTACCACTTCTACCCTGCAACAGGAAGCCAGCCGTAAATTAGGTTATTCAGTTTCGCGTACTATGCAGATAGCGCAGAAGTTATACGAAGCCGGACATATCACTTATATGCGTACGGATTCGGTCAACCTTTCTGATACTGCTTTAGCCGCAGCATCGCAAGAGATCACATCAGCCTACGGCGATAAATATCATCAGCATAGAAAGTATAAAACAAAAAGTGCAGGTGCGCAGGAAGCTCACGAAGCCATACGCCCTACTTATTTCAGTAATCATACTATTGAAGGTGATGGTAGCGAAAAACGTTTGTACGAACTGATCTGGAAACGTGCTATCGCTTCACAAATGAGCGAGGCACAGTTTGAAAAGACCACCGCTAAAATTGGTATATCAAGCCGTAAAGAAGAATTAACAGCCAATGGCGAAGTAATGAAGTTTGACGGTTTCCTGAAAGTTTACCTGGAATCGGACGATGATGAGGACGATACTAACCAGGATGGCGATAATGCCATGCTCCCTCCTTTAACCAAAGGCCAGCGCCTGGAACTGGAAGAAATGTCGGCTACAGAACGCTTCTCTCGCCCATCGGCAAGATATACAGAAGCCAGTTTGGTTAAGAAATTAGAGGAATTAGGCATTGGCCGGCCATCTACCTACGCTCCTACTATATCAACCATACAGAACCGTGGTTATGTGGTAAAAGAAGAGCGCGAAGGCAAGCAAAGAAAATTCAGGGTATTAACGCTGAAAGCTAATAATATAGCTAAAGAAGAACGCACCGAAAATACAGGTGCAGAGCGCGGTAAATTATTCCCTACAGATATTGGCGCGGTGGTGAATGATTTCCTGGTACAACACTTTAAAGGTATTGTCGATTTTAATTTCACCGCGAAAGTCGAGAAACAATTTGACGAGATAGCACAAGGATTGGAAGAATGGACAACCATGATAGGTAATTTCTACACGCCTTTTCATGCCGATGTACAAAGCACTATCGAAACTGCAGATAAAGCTACCGGTGTACGCGAATTAGGGGTTCATCCTGAAAAAGGAGAAAAGGTATCGGTACGTATTGGCCGTTACGGACCGTTTGTACAAGTAGGCGAAAATGCCAGCGACGATAACAAAGACTACAAACCGTTATATGCCAGCCTACGTACCGGCCAAAGCATAGAAACTATTACTTTAGAAGAAGCGCTTGAACTATTTAAGCTACCTAAAGTGGTTGGCGAGTTTGAAAGTAAACCTATGAAGGTTGCTATAGGCCGATTTGGCCCATACATTAGCCATAACAGCGCATTTGTATCTTTACCTAAAGAGATTGACCCACTTGACGTAACCGAAGAGCAGGCTATTGAACTGATATTGGAGAAACGTAAGAAAGATGCAGAGAAACTGATCAAAGCATTTGACGAGGACCCGACAGTTAAGGTATTGAATGGCCGTTGGGGGCCATATATTGAATTTGGCAAACAAAACGTTAAGATACCTAAAGATATAACAGATCCGCTTACACTTACATTCGAGCAATGTAAAGCATTAGCTGCAGCCGATGCCAAAGCGCCGAAAAAAGGCGGTAAGAAATTTGCTAAGAAAAAATAGTTTAGTGAGTGGTGAGTAGAGGATAGTGAATGGTTATAGATGAGTAGTGAGTTATCAATAGTGAATAAACGATTCCTACCTATCAATTCAGTACTCATCTCTCACAACTCACTACTAACAATTCACCACTCACCAATATGATCAAAGACCTCCCAGAAAATAACGTAACCGATATTGCTGTAGCTGTGGCTTTAGAGGGTGAGAACGCGGAAAGTAAAACATTTCACGTTTATTTGATCAACCTGAAAAAAGAGCCTATTGAAAACGTATTGGTAACCTCTAAAGGATACGGTGAAAAGAATGGCGAACAGGTTAAAACCTCTACCCTGCGCCATATGTTCCCCTTGATACCTAATGGCAGTTACAAACAAATAGAGATGATAGACGAGCAAACGTTCGGCTTAAATAATGAATACTGGGTTAGCTATTATATAGGAAACCAGATCTACGATAAGAAATTCATCTTCCTGCCTGAAAGTATCATCGACGCTAATTTTATTAAGCTACCGGTGGTGAATAAACCGGGGGTGATGATAAGGTAGGTATCGAGTGATGTGTGGCGAGGTTCGTGTTTTCATTTGCTCGTCACTGACCACAGACCACTCGCCACACATTAGCTATCAAACTTCTCCAGCAACTTCAACAACGTTTCGAAGTCTTTAGGATATGGGGCGTGAATAGTTATCGGTGTACCATCAATCTTTTTAAAGGTTACTTCATATGCGTGTAGCGCAAAACGTTTCATGATAGGCAGTTCTTCCTGGTCTTTACCTAAGTGATATTTACGTTTTATGGCCGATAGAAATACCGGCTTACCTTTATACATCTCATCACCGGCTATCGAGGCACGCTGAGTAGCTAAGTGAATACGGATCTGGTGCATACGGCCGGTTACCGGGCGGCACTCTACCAATGTATAATGCTTAAAAAATCTAAGCGACTGGAACCACGTCTCGGCGCGTTTACCTTCCTGTCTGCTGATAGTTACACTGCCTTTACCAACGTTTAAAATGGGTAGGTCAACCAATAGTTTTTCAAATACATGGGTGCCGTCAATTACCGCGTGGTAAACCTTATTTACCTGGCGCTTCTCAAACTGCATAGATACAGTACGGTAAGCTTCTGGATTCTTGGCTACTATAAGCGCGCCAGAGGTCTCCTTATCTAACCGGTGACAGATCTGGGCATCGTCTGAATAATCTTTGGCTAAACGCAGTATATTGATCTCGCCGCCTTCACGCTCATCAAGCGAACTGATAAAAGCTGGCTTGTTAATCACTATCAGGTCATCATCTTCAAATAAGATCAGGTCGGCAAATTTTGGAACTTTCATGTATTAAATTATAGCCGGCAAAAATACGGTTTTTAATTTAAGCCCGGTTAATCCCTTAAAAAAGGATTAAAGTTACGGGTACCAATGGCCATACCGGCTGCACGACATACGGTTTTATCGCCAAACTTAAAATTGATCTTGTCCATGGCCTGGTAAAGCTTAATACGCTCCTCGTTATCTTCAAAAAGATTGATCTGGTAACTACCGTGGCATAAATTACTCAGCCTTACCCCTATTAATCTGATGGGCCTGTGTTGGTTCCAGGCTTTTTTGAGCAGGTTTTTCACGCCAGGGATTAGGATATGCTCGGCTGCAGTAAGGGCTATCTTTTCTTGTACGGTATGGGTCTCAAAATTGGCATAGCGGATCTTTATAGCCATACAGGAAGCTACTTTATTTTCTTTACGAAGCTTGTAAGCCAATTCTTCGGTCATGGATACCAATACGGTCTCCAGTAATTTCTTGTCAGACACATTGGTTTCGAATGTATTTTCTGTCGATATGGATTTACGGTCGCTGCTCGGTACAATAACACTTTCGTCAATACCATTTGCACGCTCCCAGATGTACCGGCCATGTTTACCAAAAACAGTTTCTAAAAACCTAAGGTCGACCCGTTGCAGATCACCGATCTTTTCTATCCCGAACTGGTATAACCTCTCGCAGGTCTTTTCGCCCAGCATGGGTATTTTACGGATAGATAACGGCGCCATAAACTCTTTTTCTTTACCATCCTCAATTAATAGCTGTCCATTGGGTTTAGCTGCATTAGTAGCCATTTTTGCCACGGTTTTACCCGATGCCATGCCGAACGATATAGGCAAGCCTGTTTCTTTGATTATTCGCGCTCGTAAGTCTGATGCCAATTGGTAGCAATCATGAAAACGATCCATACCCGTCATATCGATATAGAACTCGTCAATGGATGTTTTCTGATACAACGGCACACTATCATGGATGATCTGTGTTACCTGCCTCGAAGCTTCGCTATAACGTCCGTGGCTACCGCGAATAATGGTAGCGTGTGGGCATAATTTCATAGCCTGTTTCATGGGCATGGCAGAATGGATCCCAAACTTACGGGCTTCATAACTGCAGGATGCTACAACTCCCCTGTCGGCCGATCCGCCTATCAGTACCGGCTTACCAATCAACGTTGGATCAAACTTACGCTCGACAGATACAAAGAACGAATCCAGGTCAATATGTACGATACAGCGCTTAGCTTCCATTGCACAAATATAACTTTTATTTGTAAATTACTAAAAATATTAGTATTATTGTTTCCCGTAAATTTTAAATCGATGAAAGGTTATACAGATTTTTTGATGCTGCTTTCGCCTTCAGATCAGGTGAAACACGCTGTAAGCATCCACAAAGCTTATGCTGCTAAAATAATTGGCAATTATGAAAGCATGCATTCAACAGCGCATATCTCTATCCGGATGCTGCATCGGCAGAAAACTTTTTTAACTGAACCCGGTATATTGGCTTTCAGGAAAAGGTTATGCCTGATACCTCCTATCGCCCTTACTATTGATGGGTTTGACTATTTTAACCACGGCGAAGAATTTAAGACCCTATACGCCCGCCTCCGCAACACGCCAGAGACCAGCCATTGGTTCAAGATGCTGAAACAACACCTGCATATTAAAGAATTTATGGTACCGCATATTACTATTTGCCGCAATATACCTGTTGTCGACTTTGATCAATTATGGCCGCATTTTAAAGCACTAAACTGGCAGGATACCTTCACCATAAATAAGCTAACCGTATTACAGCGCGAAACCTTTGCCAGTTTTGCCAAATGGGAACCCTTTACAGAGCTACAATTTGAAAGTAAGGTACCCTACAGCCTTGCCCCGCCAAAGCCATCATTACTAAAGCAAGTGCGTGATCAGCAGATCAGTTTATTTTAACACTATAACTGCCAATAGATGTTTATTAATGCGGGAGTTTTTCGCGTAATAAGCCATATACCCAGGTACCGGCAATTGCGCTTAAAAGTGTAACAATAACTACCAAAAAACCACTGCCTATCTGTGCAAACAATGGGCCGGGACAGGCTCCGGTTATGGCCCAGCCAAGGCCAAATACTAACCCGCCATATACGTTGCCCCAATGAAATTTCTTATCTGGTATAATGATAGGCTCATTATGAATGGTTTTTAAGTTAAAGCGCTTTATCAGTAGTATAGATACCATTGCTACAATTATAGCGCTGCCTATTATGCCGTACATATGAAAAGCTTGCAGCCTAAACATTTCCTGGATACGAAACCAGGAAACAACCTCCGATTTGATGAGGATGACACCAAAAACTAAACCTGTTATAAGAAATTTTATATTTTTCATAACTGCAATAAATAAGGTAATATAAACCAGGTCATGAAAAAGCCGCCTATCATGAAACAACAGGTAGCCACCAGAGATGGCCATTGCAGCGACGAAATACCCATAATGGCATGGCCCGAGGTGCAGCCACCCGCATAACGTGTACCAAAGCCAACTAAAAAGCCGCCGACCACTATAAATACAAATCCTCTTAACGTAAATAGTTGACCAAAATTAAATATGTCCTGCGGTAATAAGCCGCTAAAATCTTTCACGCCCTGATGCCTTAACAGGTTAGCAGTATCCGGGTTAATGTTTACCGGGCCCCGTACTGAAAGAAAGTATGTTGCAATAAAACCTCCTATAATGATACCTGCCGCAAAAAACAAGTTCCAGCTTTCTTTTTTCCAATCGTAATTAAAGAAAGATATGTTTGCCGGGATACAGGCAGCACACACCTGCCGTAGTGTTGATGATATACCGAATGTTTTATTGCCAAGCAGTATCAGAACCGGCACTATAAGCCCGATAAGCGGCCCGGCTATATACCAGGGCCAGGGTTGCAATAGGTTATTCATATTTGTATAGCTGAATTTAATAGCAAAACAAAGATAACCTAATGCAGCGGATAGTTTCACTTTTTACACCAAACATACTTAACGTTATATTTCCTGCGGAATAATTATTACAACACCCACTCGTCCAATCATTTGCACATCCGCATATCCGCACATCTGCACATCCGATACCTTTTTTAACAATTTATTAACTCTAAAGGCAACATTTTTCTATATTTGCGCCGGGGTAAGTCTTTTACGGCCAGCTCCTCTTGAACTCCCCCAGGGTGGGAACGCA
>JAZKCG010000066.1:0-3251 GCA_040388175.1 Bacteroidota bacterium
GTGATTCGCGGCCGTTTCTTGAACTACCGGCCCCTTTTTTGTGTGCCATTTCTTATATTTTTATGATCGGGCTTTCGACTGATCGTTTTAAAAATCTGATTATAAAGTTATACCAGTGATCTCTATCTTGGTAAATTGCTGACGGTGACCGTTTTTCTTTTTGTAACCTTTTCTTCTTTTCTTTTTGAAGACAATTACTTTATCACCTTTTAAATGTGACAGGATCTTAGCTGATACCTTAGCACTTTTCAAATCAGTTCCTAATTTGAATTTACCTTCGTTTTCTGCTAACAACACATTGTCAAATTCAATATTAGCGCCCTCATCTCCTTGTAATCTGTGTACAAAGATCTGCTGGTCTTTAGCAACTTTAAATTGCTGTCCTGCTATACTTACTATTGCGTACATGGTTTGTTAATTAATGTTTTAAAATTCGAGGTGCAAATATAGACATTACATTTTCAATTTGCAACAACGTTTTATTTTTTCTGATCAGCCTCTGCCCTGTTCAATACCTGGGTTATTTCTTTGATTAAACCCTGGTTGGCATCTATCAGGCGTATGTCACCATCAAAGTTAGTATCAAACACTACCCTCTTGCTTTTACTATGATACTTATACTCTATAATATAACGAACCGGCTGTTTTGTTCCGGCTTTCACACTGTCGCCGGTTTCATTAACCGGGAAATCCCAAAAACCAAGATCAGCGGCCTTACGATGCAGGTATAAAAGGTCATCTTTAGTTAAGCGCAGCTTCTTTTTAACTAATGAGTCGGCACGATTTAAATATTGATAGTCGCCTGTTTTAGAATCATACTTATTCACCAAACTATCCCGATTACCGTACTGTACACTTATTGATTCAAAGTCGCTAAACCTATATGGCGCATTTTTTAGCATGTGGCCATAATAATACAGACAGTAAAATAAGAACGGCAAAATAACACTAAGTGCAAGGAATACTTTTTTTGCGTTAGTAAGTTTAAAACCTGTATAAGCCATAAGGATAAATGAGTAATTTTTGTATGAGTGAACGTTAATTGCAGCAAAAGTAAAAAAGTAATTCATCATTCATTCACTCAATCGTTCATTACTTAACGAGTGAGTTGTGAATGAGTGAATGTTTCTTGATTATGGTTATTGCAGCCAATTAAAAACTATGCATTATTCACTCAATCTATAATTCAGTAATTCCTTCACCAAGTTCTCCCTCCCATTTACTAACTACAGCGGTTGCCATTGCATTACCCAAAACATTGGTTGCAGAACGCCCCATATCTAATAACGGGTCAATGCCGATTAATAGTGCAAGGCCTGCTTCGGGGATATTGAACATTGCTATGGTACCGGCAATAACCACCAACGAAGCACGTGGCACACCGGCAATACCTTTACTGGTTAGCATTAACGTAAGCAACATAGTAAGCTGCTGGGCAAAAGAAAGATGGATATTATAAGATTGTGCTAAAAACAAAGAAGCAAAGGTCATATACATCATAGAGCCATCCAGGTTAAATGAATAACCAAGCGGCAAAACAAAACTAACTATCTTATTACTGCAGCCAAAACGCTCCATTTCTATCAGTACGCGCGGATAAGCCGCTTCGCTGGTAGAGGTGCCAAACGCCACCAACATGGCATCTTTTATATTGTTGACCAATTTAAAAGCACGGCCTTTTAATACAACGAAGCCTGCCAAAATAATGACCAGCCAAAGTATAATGAGTGAGAAATAAAACTCGCCGATAAAAATGGCATAAGTAGATAGTATACTTAAACCCTGTTTAGCTACAATGGCTGTTATCGCGCCAAAAACCGCTAAAGGAGCCATCATCATCACATAGCCGGTTATCTTCAAGATAACGTGAGCTATAGCATCAAAAGCTTTTATAACAATCTCACCCTTCTCGCCTATAGAAGCGGTAGCAACACCAAAAAACAAGGCAAACACTACTATCTGCAATATCTCGTTATTTGACATCGACTCGAAAAAGCTCTTAGGAAACACGTGGCTGATGAAATCTTTAAGCGATAGCGCTGTTTTCTGGACATCTGTACCTAAATGGCTGTCGGGTAGCATCAAATGCATTTCGTGCCCCGGTTGAAACAGATTGACGAGCACCATACCTAATAACAACGAAACCAATGTAGCACTTAAAAACCATAATAAGGTTTTACCACCAATGCGCCCTACCGCTTTTATATCGCCCACTTTAGCAACACCTACCACCAGCGTAGTAAATACCAACGGCGCTACAATCATCTTGATCAGCCGAAGGAAAATATCACTTAAAATGGTAAAATATTGAACCTTACCTTCGCGTATGCCATCATTTAATTTACGTATTTTAACTTCGGCCAGGCGCTGTGCTTTCAGGTCTTTAAAAACGGTTGTGGTAGTATCTTTTAATTCTACCAGTTTATTATCAATAACTTTAATGGCTGTTTCGGCGACACCAATTTTGTTATTGTAGGTGTCAAGCACATATACATTATAGATATAGCCTATAAAAACACCTAAAATAAGCGCGACGAATATATAGAGGGTAAGTTTGTTTTTTTTCATTTATAAATTTCGGTGCGAAGCTACAACTATTTACTATTTTGCTAAAAATATAAATTTTAATACATATATGAGTACAGCTTCCTATGGTTTGCAGGATATAAAAAAAGAACTACAGCACCTATCAGGACTGCAAATAGCCGAGCTGTGTTTACGTTTGGCTCGTCATAAAAAAGAGAACAAAGAATTATTGGCCTATTTACTATTTGAAGCCAATAATGAAGCTGCGTTTATAGAGAAAGTAAAGGCCGAAGCAGGGTTTATGTTTAGCCAGTTACCGGTACGCAGTTATGAGGCTGCAAAATACCTGCGCAAAATTTTAAGACTGATAGCTAAATACATCAAATTCATAGCAACAAAAGAAGCAGAGATAGAGTTATTGATAAACTTCTGCAACAACTACCTGCAATATGCAGACAGGCGCACCTCCTACAAACCGTTAAGATTAATACTGGTTAGACAAGTTGAGAAGATCCGCACCGCTATAGGCAAACTTCATGAGGACCTGCAATTTGATTTTATTAATGACTACAATGCAATGCTTGACGATGCCGAAAAAAAGCTAAGCTGGTTTAGCAAGGATAATTATATGTTGTAAAATTTTAGGCAGGCGTATCTAAATTTCAACCTTTCTTCGCCTTCGGTGACCGTTGCGCAACTAAAGATTAAAAACACAGTCGTGAGAC
>JAZKCG010000067.1:0-57682 GCA_040388175.1 Bacteroidota bacterium
GGGACTGTTTTTTAAAACATAAAAAATGGCCGGAATTTCTTCCGACCATGACTGGTAAATTTACCGCCCTTTATTATTGTATCTCGAATTTATAGCCTACTCCTTTTACGGTGGCCACAATATCATCGCCTAATTTCTCGCGTAATTTACGGATGTGTACATCAATAGTGCGGTTGGTAACTACTACAGAATCTTCCCAGATATTTTTTAAGATCACCTCGCGGGTATATACTTTACCGGGTTTTGAAGCCAGTAGATATAGTAATTCAAATTCCTTTTTAGCCAATACCACTTTTTCGCCGGCTTTATAAACCAGATACGCTTCACGGTCTATAACCAGGTCGCCAATTTCCAGTTTGTTATCGCTGATGTCTTCGGCAGGTGCATTTCTGCGCAGTATGGCGTTTATACGGCTAACCAAGGCACGTGGCTTGATGGGTTTGGCTATATAATCGTCGGCACCAACATTAAAACCTGCTATTTCTGAGTACTCTTCGCTGCGGGCAGTTAAAAATACCATAAAGGTGTTTTTAAACTCTGGCATGGTACGCATAATGCGGCAAGCCTCAATTCCATCCATTTTGGGCATCATAATGTCCAGCACAATAAGGTCCGGTAGTGATCTTTTTGCTTCGGTAACCGCTTCTTGTCCGTTACGGGCCAAAAACACCTGGTAACCCTCTTTTTTTAAGTTGTACTCAATAAGCTCCAAAATATCCGGCTCATCGTCAACTATTAAAATCTTTTGTTTGGTAGAGTTGCTCATGAACTATTGTAATTTTGTTATAAAAGTATGTACTTAAAAAAAGCTTACAGTAAACTTAATATTAACAAATTGTTAAGTCGTATTTTATCTTAACATATTATATAGGCTTATTAAACGTTTTGTTTAAAAAAGCTTCAAGCTCATCACCTCTTACATTTTTGGCTACAATAATCCCCTGTGGATCAAGAATAAAGTTAGTAGGTATTGCTTCTATATGGTACAATTGTTCAGTAGGTCCTTCAAAACGTTTCAGGTCTGACGTATGTGCCCAGGTTAATTTATCAGCAGCAATAGCTTTTTGCCATTCGCCTTTATCAGTATCTAAAGATATTCCTAATATGTTAAAACCTTTGTCTTTATAAGCAGCATAAGCCTTAACTACATTTGGGTTTTCTGCACGGCATGGCGCGCACCATGATGCCCAAAAATCCAGCATTACGTATTTACCTTTATAGTCTGATAATTTAACCTGTTTATCATCTAAACCTGCTATCGTAAAGTCGGGAGCCTTGTGGCCTATAGCAAGTGGTTTTACAGCCATCATCTGGTGTACAAAACGTTGTACACCGGGGTTATCGCTAAAAGTACCTTTATCTTTTAATTCGTCGGCATAAGCCACCATTTGTTGTTCGTATTTGGTTGGCTCTAACGATGACATGGCATAGAATGCAGCCAATGAGGTTTTGTTGTCATTAACGAACTTTAAAACAGCGTTGGCATAGTCGTCCATATTTTTCATGAACATTGGGCGGTATATAGCAACCAATGAGTCAGACTCTTTTCCAATCTTCTCCACTTTAGCCTGGTATTCTTCTACAATCTTACCGTTCTTTTCGCCCCAATAGTTGCTTAGTTTATTAAACTCCTGGATCTTTTCTGAGTTATCAGAACCTTTTATCTCGTAAGTATGCGCCTTATCACTTTCATCTGTAGAGAAAGTTATTGCATCACCATTTTTAGCAATAAGGTCATATATGGCGCCACCTATACGTAGCTTATATAAATTAGCGAAAGGTGCAGCACGTTTAAAGGAAAAATTACCACCGTCAGTTAAAGCGGTAGAGTCAATCACACTGATCTGGGTACTGTCAGCTTCTAACAAGTAAACCTTTTTTATTTTGTCAGGATTTTTTACAGTACCTGAAATTTTAAATACCGACTCATCTTTACATGATGCTAATACCATCACCAAAGCAACAACACCGTAACCTATAGCGCTTATTTTCATTTTGATTCTAATTCTTTAATTAACAATTTATTAGTGGCTTGTGGGTCTATCTTTCCTTTTGATATTTTCATGATCTCGCCCATAAACAAACCCAAAACGCCTTTTTTACCCTTTTGGTATTCTTTTACCTTATCAGGATACTTGGCTATTGCAGCTTGTATGTATTCGCTTACATCATTACTATCGGCAGTGATCAGCAAGTTCAGTTCGGCAGCCAATTCTTCGGCAGTTTTACCGGTCGATTTAACCAATGCCGGGAACAGTTTATGCGATGCCGAGGTGTTATTGATCTTACCGTCATCTACCAGTTTAATTAATCCGGCAAGATTTTCAGGAAGAATGTTTAGCTCAGTGATATGCTGGCCTGTTTCATTTAAATAGGATTTTACAGCACCCATCATTAAGTGTGCCGCCGCTTTATAATTAGCGGTATGTTTGATGAGTTCCTCAAAATACAGAGCGACCTCTTTATCCGCAGTAATTACCGACGCATCATAATCAGACAAACCGAGTTCCATATACTTTTTATATAGCTCAGTCGGTAATACAGGTAAAACCTTACGAATATTTTCTACATACACCTTATCCAATACTAACGGAACCAGGTCCGGCTCGGGGAAATAGCGGTAATCGTTAGCCATTTCTTTCGAACGCAATACAGAAGTTTCGCCGGTATCAGCATTAAAATTTAAGGTATTTTGATCAATATGTCCACCCTCTTCAATAACCCTTATCTGGCGTGCAAATTCATGCTCAATAGCGCGTTGCACATTACGGATCGAGTTCAGGTTTTTCACCTCGCAGCGATTACCATATTGTTTAACACCCTTTAAACGTACAGAAATATTGGCATCGCAACGCATACTGCCTTCTTCCATATTGCCATCGCAAATATTCAGGTAGCGTAATACTTTACGTATCTCCGTTAAAAACTGGCCAGCTTCTTCGCTGCTGCGCATATCCGGTTCTGACACGATCTCCAGTAGCGGCACTCCTGCCCTGTTCAGATCGATCAATGAATCGGCATGATGGTTATCGTGCATACTTTTGCCGGCATCTTCTTCCATATGGATATGGTGAATGGCCAGATCTTTTGTAGTACCATCTGCCAATCTAACTTTTATACTACCACCCAAACATATAGGTGCCTGATCCTGGGTTATCTGGTAACCTTTAGGCAGATCAGCATAGAAATAATTTTTACGCGCGAAGCTATTTTTCAGGCTGATACTGCAGTTGCAAGCTAACCCCATTTTTACTGCATACTCCACCATACGTTTATTAATACGTGGCAAAGTACCCGGGTGACCCAACGATATGGCACTGATATGGTGATTAGGCTCGGCGCCAAAAGCGGCAGAGTCAGGCGAAAAAGATTTGCTTAAAGTAGATAGCTGCGCATGAACCTCTAATCCAACAACTAATTCATACTTTTCGGCTATTTCTACGGGTAGAAGTGTCATATACTAAATGATCAACAATATTTGCGTTAACCTACGCCAAATATAATTATTTATGTGTCATTGCGAACAATAGCATTATGCACATCGTCGTACGTGCGATTGCCACACTACGTTCGCAATGACATAGGGTTGTTGTTATTTTATAAAATCTTTTGCTTTGACCAAAACCGTATCCAAGCCACTAATATCTTTACCACCCGCGGTAGCAAAGAACGGCTGACCGCCACCACCACCCTGAATCTCTTTAGCCAGTTCACGGATGATGTTACCGGCGTTCAGGCCTTTTTCTTTTACCAACCTATCGTCTATCATCACCGTGATGTTTGGTTTACCATCAATGATAGCAGTTAGCACCAGGTAAAGATTAGGCACTATATCTTTTAAATTATAAGCCAGGTTCTTGATCGCGTCAGCATTGGGCAATTCTACTTTTTGGGCGATAAAGTTTACGCCATTAATAAACTCGGTCGTTTTAGCTAATTTATCTTTTAAGCCGGCTGATTTCTCCAATATAGCCTGTAATGCCACTTTCTTTAAAAGCGCATTCTCTTCTAACAGGCTTTCAATGCTTTTGGTAATATCTTTTGGGTTTTTAAGCAATTCTTTAACCTGCCCTATCAATTTATTTTGCTCAATAATAAAGCTCTCTGCACCTATACCGGTAATAGCCTCTATACGGCGTACACCTGCGGCAACAGCACTTTCTGATGTGATCTTAAAGTAACCTATGGCACCGGTAGCTTTTACGTGTGTGCCACCACAAAGCTCCTTGCTAAATGTTTCGTCGAAAGTGATCACGCGTACATGATCGCCATATTTCTCGCCGAATAAGGCGGTAACACCGCTAGTTATAGCGATATCATAAGGTACATCGCGTTGTTCTTTAAGGGCGATGTTCTCGCGTACCTTTTCATTTACGATGGCTTCTATTTGAGATAACTCCTCATCGGTAACTTTCGCGAAGTGCGAAAAGTCAAAACGCAGGTAGTCACTGTTTACCAATGATCCCTTTTGGTTAACGTGTGCGCCTAACACCCGTTTCATGGCCGCATGCAGCAAGTGCGTGGCGCTATGATTATTCATGATGTTATTGCGGCGCTCTTTATCAACAATGGCGGTTAAAGCATCGTCAATATCTTCGGGCAGTTTATCTACGTAATGAACAATAAGGCCGTTCTCTTTCTTGGTATCGGTAACGTAAACGATCTCACCATCAGGAAAAACCAGCTCGCCGGTATCACCTACCTGGCCACCACTTTCTGCATAAAAAGGTGTTTTATCCAATACCAACTGGTATTGTTCTTTACCTTTTGCTGTTACCTTGCGGTACTTGGTTACGTGCGATATGGTTTCGGTTTCATCGTACCCGGTAAAAACAGTTTCTTCATCTTTTAAAATTACCCAATCGCCGGTATCAACTGCTGATGCAGCGCGGGAGCGTGTTTTTTGTTTTTCAAGGGCAAATTCAAAATCTTCCATATCAACTTCAAGACCATTTTCATGCGCCATTAATTGAGTTAAGTCGATTGGGAATCCAAATGTGTCCTGCAATTCGAAAGCAATTGCGCCTGAAAATTTATAATTATGCCCCCACGTATCAACTTTATTCGAGACCTGCACCTGCTTTACAAAAAAGTCAAATCTCTGTATACCTGCAGCCAAAGTCCTCAAAAAAGAAACCTCTTCTTCCAAAACAACTTTCTGCACAAAATCCTTCTGATTATACAACTCATCAAACACACCTTTAAACTGGTCGGCTAATAAAGGCACTAACTGATTTAAAAAAGGTTCTTTAAATTCTAAATACTGATAAGAGTAACGTACAGCACGACGCAAGATCCTACGAATAACATATCCTGCTTTATTATTTGATGGTAATTGCCCATCAGCAATGGTAAAACTTACCGCACGGATATGGTCAGCCAATACACGCATGGCAACAGCGGTATTCCAATCAGCATCACCGGGAACAGCAGCGGCATTATATTTCTTACCCGATTTCTGAGCGATAAAGTCAATCATCGGCGAAAACACATCGCTATCGTAATTACTTTGCTTACCCTGTATCACCCGCACCAAACGCTCAAAGCCCATACCTGTATCCACGTGTTGCGCGGGCAATGGCTGCAATTCGCCGCTCTTTAAGCGATTAAACTGCATGAACACGTTGTTCCAGATCTCAATAACCTGCGGGTCATCAGCATTTACTAAGGTAGCGCCGCTAACTTTTGCACGCTCAGCATCCGTACGGTTATCATAATGGATCTCAGAACAAGGTCCGCATGGGCCGGTTTCACCCATCTCCCAAAAATTGTCTTTTTTGTTTCCTAAAAGGATATGGTCTTCGGGTACATATTTTTTCCAGAAATTATAAGCTTCCTGATCTTTTGGTAGGCCTTCTTTTTCATCACCCTCAAAAATGGTGACGTAAAGGCGGTTTTTATCTATTTTATAAACTTCGGTCAGTAATTCCCAGCTCCACTCAATGGCTTCTTTTTTAAAGTAATCGCCAAAGCTCCAGTTACCCAACATCTCGAACATGGTATGGTGATAGGTATCAATACCTACCTCTTCCAAATCGTTATGCTTGCCCGACACGCGTAAACAACGTTGTGTATCGGCCACGCGTGGCGATTTTGCAGGTGCCTCGCCGAGAAATATATCCTTAAACTGGTTCATACCAGCATTGGTGAACATCAGCGTCGGGTCGTTTTTAACAACAATAGGTGCAGAAGGGACTATAGTGTGGCCTTTTGAAGCAAAAAAATCAAGAAAAGCCTGTCGTATTTCATTAGCGGTCATGGGGCAAAGATAATTATTAGTCCGAAAGTCGGGAAGTTGTTATTATGTTATAATTCCAAAATGGAACTTTTATAACAAAAAATATTAAATTTGTTTATGGAGACTTTGAAAATCGATATTCAAAACGATCAGGAAAAGAAAGTGCTTTTGGCTTTTTTAGATAGTTTAAGCTATCACTACAGTAGTGATAGTGACAATTATGTTCTATCAGACGATCAGGTTAAAGAAATGGTTAAGCGAAAAACTGACTTTTTAGCTGGTAAAACCACTTCCCGTTCTTGGAGCGAAATAAAGCAACGTTACGAGGGTGTTTAAGATAGAATTACTGGCATTAGCCGAGAATGAATTATCAGATTCATACGATTGGTATGAAGAACAACAAGTAGGATTAGGAAATAGATTTTATAAAGAGATAAGCTATTATTTAGGTCTGCTTGAAAACAATCCATATCAATTCCCTATTAGGTATGTTGAAGAATTGAGAATTGTATCTGTAAATAAATTCCCTTTCCTGATTATTTACTGGGTCGATGAATTATCAGCTACAGTATATATAACATCAGTTTTTCATACTTCCAGAAACCCAAGACTATTTTAAAGTCGAAATTAACCAATACCTTTACGCATGCCTTACAAAGAACGCGAGATCAATAAAATGTATTATACCATGGGCGAGGTATCGGCCATGTTTGATGTTAACGCGTCAATGATCCGTTTTTATGAAAAAGAGTTTGATGTGCTTCAACCCAAGAAGAACAAAAAAGGTAACCGTTTATTTACTCCCGAGGATATTGAGAACCTCAAGATCATATTCCACCTGATAAGAGATAAGGGTTATACTTTGCAAGGTGCCAAAGATCATTTAAAGACCAATATGGACGATAGTAAGGATAGCCAGCGCGTTATCCATTCGCTGGAGAATTTGAAGAAGTTTTTGTTGGAAGTAAGGGATCAGCTATAGTCCAAACCATGATGAGTAGGATTAGTGGATTGCCTTGATTAATTTAGGCACGAAAATCTTAGTCACTGTTTAAGCAATGTTAGCTAACCATAAGGGCGAAATACCATTCTTAGTTCTGTTGCTGCCTTTTTTATTGGGTATCTCTATCGGGTTATGCTTTTCGTCGGCTATTTGGCTGTATTGGATACTGGCTCCACTCCTGTTTTTGAGCATTGCATTTATTGTCCTTAATTTAAATTATACGCGTTTTGCTTTATATAGAATAAGATGGATAGGTGGATTGTTAATGACCCTTATTCTGTTCCTTGCCGGTTGGTTTAGCGTGATCAGGTATAATGAGTTAAACAGTGCTGATCATTTTTCTAAAGCGTCTGCCCAACATCTTTTGGTTAAGATCAATAACGAACCAACCGTTAAAAATGGACTAACACGTTTTACAGCACTTGTTGAGCAGCGAGTAAATTCTGGTAAACCGGTAAAAGCGTCAGGTTCCATCATCGTTACCCTAATGGATACCACCACTAAATTCTTTTATGGCGATGAATTATTGATACCCGCAAAATATAATATTGTAGACCCACCTTTTAACCCCGCCGAGTTTAATTATAAAAAATACCTGGCCCATCAGAATATTTATCACCAGGCATTTTTATTTGCTAAACAATACGTGGTGATAAATCATAATTCGGGCAACCCCATCATAGCTTATTCCTTAAAGTTACGACACCGACTGATAGAAAAATTCAAGCGAAACATGCATGACACCTCAGCCATCGCGGTAGCATCAACCCTGATATTAGGTTATAAAGCCGATCTGAGTACAGAGCTGTTGCAGGCCTACTCCAAAACAGGCACCATACATATCCTATCGGTATCGGGCGGACATGTGGCTATTATTTACCTGTTGCTAAACGTCGTATTTGGTTTTTTAGGGCGATATAAGAAGGGTAAGCTCATTAAAGCCCTCGTAATTATCTTATTGATATGGGGCTATACTATGCTGACCGGTTTTTCGCCACCGGCATGCCGGGCAGCCATCATGATATCATTGATCATTATTGGTAAGTCTTATAGCCGTTATATCAATACTTTAAATATACTGGCGGCTTCGGCATTTTTCCTGTTATTATATGATCCTTATTTTATTGTTGATGTAGGTTTTCAGCTTTCCTATTTGGCGGTTGCAGGTTTGGTGGTATTGCAGCCCTATATTTATAAATGGTTAAAGTTTAAAAATAAATGGGTTGATAAACTATGGGCGGCGTGTTCAGTGTCGATAGCAGCGCAGATGATTACGTTTCCGCTAAGCGCGTTTTACTTCCACCAGTTCCCTGTTTATTTCCTCATTAGTAATTTGTTCATACTCTTGCCTGCTGAGTTTATTTTATGCGTAGGGTCTGTTTACTTAGTACTACCGCAAATACCATACGTATCAGCAATATTAGGTTGGATATTAGAAAGATCTATTCTTTTAATGAACAAAATACTGCTGGTAATTGAACAAGCCCCACTGGCCAGCATCGGTAAAATATGGCTGACCAGTTTTGAGTATATCCTGATTTATATGGTCATCATCTGCCTGTTTTATTTTTTGTTCGACACAAAGAAATGGTTAATCAAACTAAGTTTAGGACTGTTACTTATAGTAGGGACAAGCATCAGTATAAAACGTATTCATGTTTTAAATAGTGATAGTATCGCCTTTTTGAATCTACGAAAGCATCAGGGATTAGTATTTAAGCATGGCGATAAAGCTATTATATTGACTGATATTGCTCTGTCTGACAAAAACTATCAATATTCCATTCAGCCGTACTTGGATAGTAGTAAAGTTGCAGATACCACGGTGTATAGTCTTGATAGAAATATAAACTCGCCGTTTTTGAAAAAGATCGGCAACCTTATTCAGTTTCAAAATAAAAGGGTCTTGTTGGTCGATCAATCGATTCAAACCAAACAGCTATTCAGAAAAATCAAAGTCGATTACCTGTATCTAACCAATAACCCAAATGTTGCTGTATATGAGTTAAATAAGAATTATGATTATGCTATCCTTCTAATTGGTGCCGGCAACCAGGACAAAAATATTGATGAATGGGAAAAGCAGGCACGGTATCTGCATGTAAATTATCAAACAATAAAACGTAACAATTCTTTTATCGCATTATCTAACTAAAAGATTTATTACGCTATTGTTTGCTTGATAAACCATAAACAACTAAATTGTGCTTATAAATAGAACAAAAATGAATATTAAATTAAAAATTGCCTTAGGCCTGGCATTTACGGCTGTTGCATTCAACGCCAGCGCTCAAAAAAACTATACCCAGGGTGTTATGACTATCAGCATGGAAGTGCAGGGTCAACCAGTTGAAGCTAAAAATTACTTTACTACCGATTCTACAGTTGTTAGTTTTGCCGCCGGGCCTGCAAATATTAAGGTTATAACAGATAACAAAGGCACTTTTATGGCCTATTTAATAGATGTTCCGATTGCATCGAAAAAAATGGCGGCTGTGGCAACCCCAGCAGAAGTAGAAGAAGAGTATAGTAAATTACCTTCTCTGACATTTGCACCATCTACCGAAACTAAAGTAATTAATGGTTTTAACTGTAAAAAAGTAGTTGTAACAGATACAAAATCAAATAAAACGTATGATTTTTGGGTTACTAATGATGTAACTATGCCGCTAACACCAGTGTCAAAAGTTTTTGAAAAAGCAGGCGGCGTTCCTATCCAATTTTATTCTTTCCGCGATGGCCAATCAGCACAGATCACTGTAAAAAGCATTGTAGAACAAAAAGTACCCGCAGGGATATTCAAAATACCAGGCGATTTTGACAAGATCACAATGGAACAACTTAATGCTATGCGTGGCGGTAAATAAGTCAACGCTATAACATTTTTTTAAAGGCTTCTTAACCTTATGGTAAAATAGTTATTTTTGCCGTCCAATGTTAAGAAGCCTTTTCAGTTTTATACGTTTTTATATTTTCTGGTTGCTGTTCTTTGCTTTAACAAGGGCCACATTCGAAATATATTTTCACGAAAAGCTTCATGGTGCAACGTTTACCGATATTTTAAAAACGTTTTTATATGGCATCCGTATGGATGCGTCTGCTACGGCTTATATAGCTGCAAGCCCTCTCCTCGTATTTATTATCAATTGGTTCATTAGCCCCAAACCTATTAAGGCTATCTGGTTAAAAATATACACCTGGTTTTGCCTGTTTTGTATCAGCCTTATCGCGGTGGTTGATCTGGGTATATTTATAGAATGGGGTGCCAAGGTTAATTTCAGGGCATTTGATACCTTATATAACTCGCCCGCCGAGTCGATGTCATCAACAGCATCCGCACCTATTGCCTTGAATTTGACTATCATGGTAATTTTATTACTTACGGGTATTATTTTAGCGCATTTTATATTGGACCACTCCTTTAAAAATCCGGTAACGACCACAAAAAACAAGATTATTTTTTCTATTTTATTGATCGGCGTTAACTTCCTGATCCTCAGGGGTACGATATCGCCGGCCCCTATCAACCAAAGTGCGGGTTATTTTTCAGATAATCAACTGCTGGACCTATCTGCACAAAACACAGAGTGGAATTTATTCAATAATGTTTTTGAGAACTTACGTCGTCCTTATAATCCTTATTTGTTTTTGCCGCCTGCTAATGCTAAACGTATTGTAGAAGAAACTTTTAAAGTAAAGAAAGATACCACAATTCATATACTGACCACCGATAAACCTAATGTGGTTATCATCCAGTTAGAAAGTTTCACAGCAGATCTGATCGAATCATTAGGTGGCGAAAAAGGCGATGCCCCTAATTTTGAAGAATTTATTAAGAAAGGTGTTTTATTTGATAATATATACGCGGCCGGCGATCGTACCGATAAAGGAATCATAGCTATACTAAGCGGTTTCCCTTCGCAGGCCATACGTACTATAGTTATTGATACGCTTAAACAAAGAAAATTGCCATCATTAATAACAGAGTTTGGCAAAATTGGTTACACCACTTCCTATTTTTATGGCGGGGATGCCGATTATATGAGTTTTGATACTTATATGGCCGATCATCACATAGATCATATTACAGACCGCCACAGTATGAAACCAAGCGAGGTTGGATCAACATGGGGGGCGTTTGACAATGTACTGTTTGGTAAACACATCAGTTATCTATCCGGTCAAACCAAACCGTTTTTCTCGCTCCTTCAAACTTCAACCAATCATGAGCCATTTGGATTGCCTACAACGCCGCATTTTAAAGGTGGTGATGTTGCCAACCAATTTAGAAGCACCGCCTGGTTTACAGATTCTTGCCTGAACGCTTATTTTGAAGACGCTAAAAAGCACGAGTGGTATAAAAACACGTTGTTTATATTAGTGGCTGATCATGGCCACCGTTTACCGAAGAGTACTGCCGGAGCTTTCGACCCTCAAAAGTATCATATACCACTATTGTTTTTTGGTGATGTTATTAAGCCAGAGTATCGCGGCACACGTGTTAAAAAATTGGGTAATCAAATTGATATTGTCGCAACCTTACTGGCACAGCTCAATATGCCGCAACAGCAATTTAAATGGTCGAAGAATTTGTTAAATCCCTACGCCACTGCCTTCGCATTTTTTGATTGGGACAATGGTTTTGGCTTTATCACACCAGATCAGGCGGTATCTTATGATAGTTCGGGCCAGCGGATGATCTATGTAAAGAACAAAAATGCAGACCCGGCCTTAACCGAAAAAATCTTGCTTACCGGCAAGGCTTTTATGCAACAAATATTTACAGAATATTTGGCGTATTAGTTAACCTCGTTACCTAACGCTACTACCCAATCATTAAATAGTTTTGTTTCCATAGCAACAGCTTTGTCGGCATGTAATTGCCATTGTGGCGAGAAGTGTTTAAGCTGGTTGATCATTTCTTCCAAATGCCCTTCTTCTTCCAGGATGATCGATTTTACGTTGATCTTACTTTTAGCCGCATCCAACGCGTCCTGGTAAATGGGGTAAAGCTCATCGGCACGTACTTCTATAGCGTAGGTTACCAGTAAATAGGCGGCAAAACGTAGTTCTTTACCTGCTAAGTTTAGTTCTTTCTTTAAATACCGGCACACCTCTACATCCAGCATATTCAGATAATATTTGCTGTAGTTTGACGCTACCAGGTATTCGTCAGCATACGTTGGGCAAAGCGATTTACCTGTTTTTTCGATCTGTTTTTTCAGATAAAAAGCATGCCGATGCTCTTCAGCGGCATGTTTTAATATGATGTAGGTAACTGTAGCGGGGTCTTCGCTGGCTGATATCTTACGCGCGCCGGTATTCTCCATTAACGACAGCGTGTTCAGCCAGCGTGCATGTAGTTGGTTATCTGCAATTATTGTGGATAGTATATTGTTTAAACTCATAAGCACCCCTCTAAATCTCCCCCGGTAGGGGAGACTTTTTTTATAGTTATTTTATTTATTAGTTCGCCCTTTATTCAAAGTCCTCCCTACAGGGGAGGATTTAGGAGGGGCTGATTTATATCTCTTCAAGCGCCTGCTCAATTTTGCTGTAAATGTAATCCAAGTCGGCATTGGTAATGCAATATGGAGGTAAAATGTAAATAATATTTCCAAGCGGGCGCAATATGATACCGGCGGCCAGGAAATAGTTATATAACTTATCGCGCAGCGAACTAAAATAAGAAGTGTTATCGCCGGTCTCCCACTCCATAGCTATGATGGTACCGGTTTGCCTAACAGCCTTAATTTTAGGATGATTTTTTATTTTTAAAGCGAATTTACTGTGAGCGGTCTTTATGCGATCTATATTCTCGGTAGTTTCTTTATCCAGAAACAGATCTAAACTGGCCAATGCGGCAGAACACGCCACCGGGTTTGCTGTAAAAGAATGGCCGTGAAACAAGGTCTTTAACTTATCATCAGATAAAAAGGCATCAAAGATTTGGTGGGTACAGGTGGTTAATCCCAATGCCATAGTGCCGCCTGTAAGGCCCTTAGAGAAACACATAATGTCCGGCTGTTCTGTAACATGTTCGCAGGCAAAACGTTTGCCTGTGCGCCCAAAACCGGTAAACACTTCGTCGTCAATTGTCAGCACGCCTTCTTTGCGGCAATGTGCCATCAGTTCGTTCAAATATTCGGCCTCATACATCAGCATACCTGCTGATCCCTGTACCAGTGGCTCGAATATAAAACAAGCCAGTTGAGATTTGAGATTTGAGATTTGAGATTTGAGATCTTGTATGTTGGTTTGGTTAGGCAGGTCAATAAACTCTACCTCAAACAATAGTGAATCAAATGCCGCGGTGAAGGCACTTCTTCCACTTACGGCCATGGCGCCAAACGTGTCGCCGTGGTAGGCGTTTTTAAAAGCTAATATTTTGGTTCGTGGTTTATCCTGGTTATTCCAGTATTGCAGGCACATTTTTATAGCTACTTCAACGGCGGTCGATCCATTATCAGAATAGAATGCTTTTTTCTGGTTGTTGGGCAATATGGCTAACAACCTTTCGGCCAGTTCGACAGCAGTTGGATGAGTGAAGCCTGCAAATATTACATGTTCTAATTGCGTCAATTGCTCCGCTACCTTTTTTGCGATATACGGATGTGAATGCCCATGTATATTTACCCACCATGACGATACACCATCAATGTATTTCTTACCGTTCTCGTCATATAAACAGGCGCCTTCTCCTCTTACTATTGGCACAGGTGGTTGCGTCGTTTTCATTTGGGTATAGGGGTGCCATATTACTTTTAAGTCACGCTCTACTAAACTCATATCTTCTCTATTAAAAGTTTTGCTACGTATTGATCTGTCGGGAAGGTAAAGTCGCTTTCTTTCAGATCATGTAACTTTATCCATCTAAAAGCTTGCAACACATCTCCGCTACCATCAAAATCAAACGCGATGGTTTTAATGAGGATGTTAAGCGGGGTGATATTCTTTACCAAATAATAAATACTTATAATCTGTGAATCATTGAACGCCGATTTTACAAAGAAATCTGTCGTATAAAAATGGCTTAATACGTCAACTTCAACATTACATTCTTCTACAAATTCGCGTTTTAGCCCCTCTATCATCCCCTCTCCATATTCTAAACCACCACCGGGGAATTTGGTAAACTGTATACCATATTCCTGCTCATCGCTTATCAGTATTTCCTGGTTATCATTTATAAGCAGGCCGTAAACACGTACATTAAATTGATACATTATTCGAAATGTTTTTTATTACGCATTACTCTTTCCATTGTCCACGCAATAGTTTCTGTTTTAGGCTCGGACCTTACCGGGCAATTAGGCATATTACAATAATGACAGCAATAAGGTAAACATGGATCGGCATGTATAAATAATTCTGTTTTGGTAACCTCGTTGTTGATGAGTTTATCCACTAACGATACCTGTTCATGCACCTGGTTAAGGTCAAAATAATAAGGCAAAGTCAAATGGCAGTCAATATGTAACTCATTGCCGTATTTCTGCGCCCTGAAATTGTGTACATCTATCCATTCGTCGCGGCGTTTGTTATCTAAAAACTGTACCACGTTGTTAACCATTTCAAAATCGGTCTCATCCATCAATCCACCAACAGACCGCCTGATTAACTTATAACCCGTAAAAATGATATATCCCCCTACCAATATAGATAATACGCTATCCAGCAGGTTGATCTTTGTAAAATGGATCAATAACAAACCAAGCACTAATCCACCGCTGGTTACCATATCAGTCAATAAATGATGCCCATCAGCCTCAATAGTTATAGACGGTAATGTTTTGCCCTTACGTACCATATAATAACCTAAAACCCCATTAATTATTCCTGTTGCTCCTATAATACCGGCACCGATCAACAGGTCATGGATTATGCTGGGGTGAAATATAACGTAAACAGATTTGATAATGATTACCAGACCTGCAAGCGATATTAACGCGCCTTCAATAAAAACAGAAAAGAACTCTATTTTACCATGTCCATAAGGGTGATTCTTATCTCTTGGTTGTGCTGATAGATAAATACTAAAAAAAGCAAATGAACTGGCTATTACATTCACTATACTTTCGGCAGCATCCGTCAATACAAAGTTAGAATTGGTTACTATGTAAGCTATAAACTTGGCAAGCATTAATATTATACCAGTTATCAGCGAAATGAGAATGATCTTTTTTTGTTGTTGCAAAGCGGTGTAATTATGGGTCAAATGTAGGTTTTTCAGAGGTAAAGATTAAAGATTAGTTGATTAGATTAGTCAATATCTCCAGTTAACCAACTTCTGATTAACTAATCTCTAATTAACTAATCTCTAATCGCCTTATTTCCTATATTTGCCGCGTTAACAATAAAATACAAACTATGAGTGCATTAAGTAACAGGATCAACAACCTGTCAGAATCAGCTACTATTAAAATGGCCAAAATGGGCCGTGAACTTGCCGCTAAAGGTGTTGATGTGATCAACCTTAGCTTTGGCGAACCCGATTTTAATACCCCCAAGCACGTTAAGGAGGCCGCTAAGAAGGCCATGGATGATAATTATACTTATTATACCCCGGTACCCGGATATCCTGAACTGCGTAAAGCTGTTGCTGCCAAGTTGAAGAACGAAAATGGCCTGGATTATGATTTTAGCCAGATCGTTGTTTCAACAGGTGCTAAACAATCAATTGCTAACGTATTATTTTGCCTGGTAAACCCGGGCGATGAGGTGATTATCCCTACCCCGTATTGGGTATCTTACTCTGAGGTGGTAAAATTAGTAGAGGGCGAAAGCGTTTTTATTGATACCACTGTTGAGCAGGATTTTAAAATTACGCCAGAGCAATTAGAAGCTGCTATTACACCTAAAACTAAAGTATTCTTATTTTCATCACCTTGTAATCCAACAGGCAGTGTTTATAATAAAGAAGAATTAGCAGGCCTGGTTAAAGTATTTGAAAAATATCCTGAGATCTATATCATTTCTGACGAGATTTACGAGCATATTAACTTTGTAGACAAGCACGAATCGATAGCGCAGTTTGCAAGTATTAAGGACCGTGTAGTTATCATTAACGGCTGGTCTAAAGCTTTCGCGATGACCGGATGGCGTTTAGGTTATTCTGCTTCAAATAAAGAGATTGCTGCGGCTTGCGATAAATTACAGGGACAAATAACCTCCGGTACATCATCTATCAGCCAACGCGCGGGTATTGCCGCTTACGAAGGTGGTTTAGAATCTGTATTAGAAATGCGTGAGGCATTCAAAAAACGTCGCGATATTGTTTATAAATTGATGAGCGAATTAGACGGCGTTAAAGTAAACCTGCCTGATGGCGCGTTCTATTTCTTCCCTGATGTTACTTACTACTTTGGCAAAAGCTATAATGGCAGAACTATTAACGATGCCGACGAATTAAGCATTTACTTGTTAGAAGAAGCCCACGTATCAACCGTAGGTGGCGATTCGTTCGGTGATAAAAAATCTATCCGTATGTCATATGCTGCATCAGAAGAAAAACTGATCGAAGCAATGGCGAGAATTAAAGCGGCTTTAGGTAAATTAGTGTAACTGTCAGAATCACAGATTGGGCTGATTAGTTTGATTTATAAGATTATATTCAAAAATCGGCAGAATCAGGTAAATCTATTTAATCAGCGATTCAGACAATAAACAGCATAAAAAACCCTTTGCAAAGTGCAAAGGGTTTTTTGTTTTAAAGGTAATAGTTATTACAATTCAAATCCGTAAGCTAAACGTAAACCTACTATACCATAGCTATTGCTTTGGCCAGAAAAGTCTTCATAACGTACACCTACGTCCCATTTCTGATTAGCCCAACCTAAGCCTGGTGCTAAGATAAGTTTAGTGTTTTTTGCCCCTTTCATTTCGAAACCGGCACCTGCTTCTGCTGAAAAATATACATTATCAGAGAAGAATGCTTTTAAACCTGCTTTAACAGGTATTATACCAAAGCTGCTACCATCTATTATAGCTGTCCCAGTGGGTGTGGTTATTGTATAATTTTTTCCGAAGAAATTATAATAACCAGAGGTAAGGGTTAAAGCCAATTTATTGCCGACACCATATTGCAAACGGGCAGTACCACCTAATTCAAAATTTGAAGCGGTATGCGCGTTTCCTGTTGGAGCGCCTGCTTCAAGGCCAACACCAAAACGTAATTTACTTGCCGGGGTAGTTTGTGCTTTTACATTAGTTCCGATTAATAGCGCTACACCTGTTATGGCCGCAGCCGCTAATTTTGTTAACTTTTTCATTGTTGTGTTTCTTTAGTAAATTAAGTAATAGATATAAATGTTAATACCGCACTTAAACAAATACTTTGCCATTTTACCCTATTAATACTTTTTTTAACATTTATAAAAAGCGCTCACACAGAAATAAAACATGTTTATTGACAATTGTCAATAGCTTAATTACTGATAATGAGTTAGTAAAAAACAACTCATTGTTTCTTTATACATATTAAATTAAAGTTAAGCGAGACGACAGATTTTACCATCAAATTGACTTTTATAAAGGCCAATTCGGACGAATAAACTACTTTATAAGTTCGGGCGAAGACCAAGTAACTGTACCAATATTGGTACAAAAACCCGCTTTAAGTGATATCAAAATGCCTAAAAACAGAAAATGCCACCGGTTAGCGGCAGCATTTTCTGTTTTAAAGCTATTATAAATTAATGCAATTCCTCAGGGTCTTCTTTATAGTTTTTCTCCAGCTCTGCTAATTTTTCTTTACCGTAGGCAAATCGGGTTATCAGGAAGAACAATACCGGGACAATAAATATAGCCAGTGAAGTTGCTGTAAGCATTCCTCCAAATACGGTCCATCCTATTGTCTTACGTGCTTCGGCACCCGCACCTGATGCAAATAATAATGGCGTAACACCCAAAATAAACGCCATCGAGGTCATGATGATCGGTCTTAGACGTAGTTTTACAGCTTCTAAAGTAGCTTTTTCGAGCTCCATACCCCTATCTACACGCTCTTTAGCAAACTCCACTATCAGAATAGCATTTTTAGCCGCCAAACCAATGAGCGTTATCAAACCAATTTGCGCGTAAATATTATCCACAAGAGTTTTATTGAACGTCAGGAACAATATCGCTCCAAATGCACCTAATGGTACGGCCAACAGTACAGAGAACGGTACAGACCAGCTTTCGTACAAGGCAGCCAGGAACAAGAACACAAATCCGATAGATAACGCGAAGATGTAAACTGTTTTTGACCCGGATAGTTTTTCCTCCCTGCTTAAACCTGAAAACTCATAGCCAAATCCTTGCGGTAAAGTTTGGGCGGCAACTTCCTCTAACGCCTTCAATGCGTCACCGCTGCTGTAACCGGTGGCCGGGTTACCATCAATTTCGGCAGAGCGGAAAAGGTTATAGTGCGATATCAATGGCGCATTCTCGATCATTTTGTATGATGTAAGCGTACTTAAAGGAACCATAGTACCAGCCGAGTTACGTACAAAATACTGCCCCAGGTTATCCATATTAGTACGATAATTTGTATCAGCCTGCGCTAATACCCTAAAGTTACGTCCGTAAATGGTAAAGTCATTAATATAGGCACTACCCATATAGGTTTGTAGGGCGTTGTTAATGTCTGATATCTGCACACCCAAACGTTTAGCTTTTTCGCGGTCTATTGTTAACTGATAAGCCGGAGTACGCGCGGTGAAGAAAGAAAATGCTTTACCAATCTCTTTTCGTTTTGAAACTGCTGCTATGAAATTCCGCATTACATTTTCAAAGTTTTTAATATCGCCGCCGGCTTGTTTTTCTTCCAGTATGAATGAAAAACCCGCTGTAGTACCTAAACCTGGTATAGCCGGTGGCGGAATAACTACAACGTTGGCTTCTTTAAATTTGGATAGCTTTTTCTGTAAGATTGGCACTAATTGTAAGGAGGTAAGTTTACGTTCGCTCCAATTTTTAAGCTGAACGAATATGGTTGCGCTGTTTGACTTAGTCGCAAAACTAACTACATTCAGTCCGCCTAATGCCGCATAATGTGCTACTTCCGGAACTTTGTCCAAAGTATCCATCATTTGGTGCAATACAGCTACTGTACGTTCTGTAGATGACGCTTCCGGCAGATCATAGGTTATATATATACGCCCCTCGTCTTCTGTTGGGATAAAGCCTGTAGGTTTGCTCTTGAATAGCATAATGGTACCTACAATTATACATACCAGTATGATGATGACAAACTTTGAGTTTTTTATACCGCGGTCAACCGTATTACGATATTTACCGGTGATCCTGTCAAACCAGCTATTAAATTTGAAGAAGAATTTATCCAACCCTCCTGATTTTTCGTCGAGTTTGTGTGGCTTTAACAATAGCGTACACAATGCAGGCGTTAAAGAAAGCGCCACAAAAGCCGATATCAATACCGATATAGCGATAGTTATAGCAAACTGCTGATACAACCTACCCACAATACCAGGTATAAAACCTACCGGAACAAACACCGCGGCTAATATTAACGCGATAGCAATTACCGGTGCAGATATGTCACGCATGGCGTGTAATGTGGCATCGGCGGGATTCATTCCCTTTTCGTCCATATAGTGCTGCACAGCCTCGACCACTACAATGGCATCATCCACCACAATACCAATAGCCAGCACGAAACCGAACAGCGTAAGTGTATTAATGGTAAAATGAAGTGGTATAAAGAAAATGAATGTACCTATAATAGACACCGGGATAGCTAACACAGGTATTAATGTGGTACGCCAGCTTTGCAGGAATAAAAATACTACGATAATAACCAGCACTAATGCTATAATAAGCGTTTCTATAACTTCATGTATAGAAACCTTCACAACCGTTACCGACTCAAAAGGTACTACATAATCAACCCCGGCAGGGAATGATTTTTTAAGTTCCTTCATGGTTTCATAAACTGCGTCGGCTGTTTCAACAGCGTTACTGTTGGGAGCCTGGTAAACTAAAAGATATGATGCCCGTTTACCATCAACGTATGAATTACCTGAATAGTTAAATTTACCCAGTTCAATACGTGCTACATCTTTTAAATGTACCACTGCGCCTGTCCCCGGCTGTGTACGAACGATAACATTACCAAATTCTTCTGGTTTTGCTAAACGGCCTTTTACCAATACAGAATACTCAAAGGTTTGCCCATGTTCTTGTGGGGTTGCACCAACTGTACCCGCAGCAACCTGCGCATTTTGCTCATTTAATGCCGCGGTAACGTCAGCCGGAGTCATTCCTAAAGCAGCCAGTTTATCTGGTTTTAACCAGATACGCATACTAAAATCATCCGCACGCGATACAACGTCTCCCACACCTTTTGCCCTTAATAAAGCATCTTTAATGAATACGTTAGCGTAGTTATCAAGAAAAGTAACATTGTGGGTACCCGAAGGAGAATACAATGCCACCAACATCAAAATACTTGGATTTTTTTTACGAACGGTCAAACCCAGGCGCTGTACTTCCTGCGGGAGTGTTGGTGTAGCAATACCAACACGGTTCTGTACGTCAAGCGCGGCTATGTTAATATCTGTACCCACCTCGAAATTGGCGGTCATACTTAAAGCGCCGTTATTGGTACTATTACTTTGCAGATAGGTCATTCCGGGTGTACCGTTAACCTGGGTTTCAATGGGCGTAGCCACGGTTTGCTCAACCGTTTGAGCATCGGCTCCGGTATAAGTACCTGTAATAGTAACCGTTGGTGGTGTTATTTCAGGATACTGACCTATTGGCAAGGTGGTTATAGCTAAAATACCCACTATTACAATTACAATAGATATAACAATTGCTGTAACGGGTCTTTTTATAAAGGTTTCTGCGATCATCTAAAATTTATTTATAGTGCCCGAATTATTTTTTGGCCGGTTTACCACCTGCCGCAGCCGGCATAGGCGCGGCTCCTAATGTTACCATACCGCTGTCACGCAAACGCTGAAAACCATCGGTAATCACATTGTCGCCAGCTTTTATACCGGTCATTATTACAACCTTGTCCGTTAATCTTGGGCCAAGTACTACTTTGCGTTGAAGTGCAATGGTGTCTCTTTTTTCACCACCTTTTTCTTGTTTCATGGTAGTATCTTTAGTTACAAATACAAAGAACTCGCCCATTTGCTCAGTAACGGCTTTGTAAGGTATGATCACACGGTCGCCTGATTTATTATTCAATACCCTTAGCACTCCGCTCATGCCATCTTTTAGAACATCCTGATCATTTGGAAACTGTACTCTTACCTTGATAGATCCGGTTTGACTGTTTACCCCTCTGTCTATCGCTAAAATTTTGCCCGGTCTGTTATAAGTGGTCGTACCATCTGATAACTGTAGCTTAAATGTAGAATCAGTATTGTTTTTTTGCAGATCATAAAAGCGATTAATATCCTGTTCATTGATCACTACATCAACACCTATAGGGTTTTCACTTGATACCGTATTTAATAAAGTACTTCCGGCAACAATTTGTGCGCCTAACCTAACCTGCGAGATACCTATACGCCCTGTTACAGGCGCAACAATAGTGGCATAGGATAGATCTGTTTTTGCTGACGACACGCCAGCTTTAGCTACCAATACCTGCCCCTGGCTTGTCGCATAAGCAGCGGTTGCCTGATCGACAGTCTGTCTGGCCACCGCGTCATTCTTTAACAACATATTATAACGATCAACGTCCTTTTGAGCTTTAACCAAATTAGCTTGCGCATTGGCTAAGTTGGCCTGAGCCTGCGCTAAAGCATCCTGGTATTTGCGTCTGTCAATTTCATAAAGCGGTTTACCTTTTTGTACGATATCGCCTTCTTTAAAAAATATCCCGGTAATAAAGCCTGATACCTGGCTGCGTAATTCGACATTATTTAATGAAACTACAGTTCCCTGGTACTGATCATAATAAACGGCATTGCCGGTTTTTGCCTCGGCAATACTTACTGATGTTGGCGGCGGCGCGTCCTGTTTTGCTGAATTATCTTTACATGAAGCCCATGCTAACATAGCAACAGGGGCTAACCAAAATATGTACCTTTTTTTCATTCGTATGGTGGGTATAATTATATCCTTTTAAGTTTTATTAATTTTATTGAACAATTGGTAATGTCCCTAATGCTCTTTGCAGGTCTATCCTGCTTGAAAGTACCTGGAAAAGCGAATTATAATAATTTAATTCTGATGTCCGCAGGTCTGATTGTGCTACAATAACATCCAAATAGGTTTTAACACCCTCGCGATATTGCAAGCTTACTACGTTATATACATCTTTTGCAAGTTCGACGTTTTGCTTTAATGTTTGCCAGTTGGTGTAGTTGCTCTTGTAGCTGGCCAACGCCTGTATATATTGGGTATTTATGGTGTTTTGCGAATTAACAATATCCAGGTCTGCACGCTCTATTTGCAACCTGGCCTTACTTACATTTTGTAAACGTTTAGTACCTTGAAAGATTGGTAATGACAGTGATAACCCAGCATAAAGGCTCGGGAACGCATTACTGTACAGATCAGATACTCTTGTATTAAGATAAACCAGATTGTAATTACCAATTGCTGATAATGATGGCAAAAATCCCCATTTATAATAGCTTAAATTAATATTTCGAAGGTTTTTCTGTGTTTGTAATAACTGGTATTCTATACGGTTATTTACGTTGAGCGTTTGATTGGTATCGATATAAGCCTCTTTCTCGTAGGTGGTTGAATCATATGATAATGTAATATCTCTTTTGGGATCGACACCCATTATCTGTTTCAGGTAAGCCAGTTTAGCATTAATGGTTTCAGCAGTTTGTTTACGTGTGGCTATTTCATTATTTAATGAGATGGTTGCCTGTTTATAGTCTATCTTATCAACCACACCGGCCTGGTACCTATTATAAGCGTCCTTTAAACTTCTTTGTAATCGGGTTATATTTTCATTAATAATATTTAATTGTTTTTCTGATAACAATGCATCAAAAAATGCCTTGCTAACATCTGATACTACATTGATCTGGCTGCTTGCTTCATTTTGTTTATAATATAAACGCGAGTAATTGGCGGTTTTTGATGCCAGTAATACTTCATTATTATAAATAGCCTGACTGGCCTGTAAACCAATGTTCGAATATTCATCAATAGACGAAATAATGCCCGGAGTAGTAGAGGCAACAGGGCTGCCTTTAAAATAGTGATTATAATTAGCAACCGAATTAAGCTGTGGTAACCATGCTGATAAACCGATACGGATATCACGCTCGTTGATTTGCTGATCAATAGCTGCTTGCTTAACTGTAGGTTGATTGCGTAATGCGTAGACGATACTTTGCTTTAAAGTTATAATAGAAGGAATTGAATCTGCCTGATTTTGAGCAAATACAAGGCTGCTATTAAAAAAAAGCGCTAAATTAATTATCAACAATAAATATATTTTTTTCATATGAAATGTAGGATGATCAGAAGGTCTGTGCAATAAACTAAGATAACAGATTTTGATCTATTTTAGTTTAAAATTATTTGGGAATGCGAATATGAACTATTTAAATTGAACACAAATATGCGCCACAATATTTTTACGCAAATACTACACAATACTCATAAATAAGGTTCATTTTAATGTTTTTTTGAAAAAAATGAAAAATATAGGCATCATATAAACAAAAAAATTAATTAATTTGCCGAGTGAGAAGTACATTCCTATCTGAAAAAATAGAATGTTTAAAAAAATTACATACTAAATATAGGTTATAAACTTATTCATGGTATTTTTACAAAAAATTTAAGCAGGGTTAATACATGGTTAAAAAACTACATGAGAAGATTGCTCAGTTCAAAGACGCAGCAATGATCAGGGAGAAAGGATTGTATCCTTATTTTAGGCCTATTGAGTCTGGACAGGATACAGAGGTTATTATAGATGGCAAGCGTGTGTTAATGTTTGGCTCTAACTCTTATCTTGGCCTTACCAATCATCCTAAAATCAAAGAAGCATCTAAAAAGGCAATTGACAAATACGGTACAGGATGTGCGGGATCAAGATTTTTAAATGGTACACTTGATATACATGTTGAATTAGAAAAAAGACTGGCTACATACGTAGGCAAAGAAGATGCTGTATTATTTAGTACAGGTTTCCAGGTTAATCTGGGGGTTTTATCATGCGTTACTGGCCGTAATGATTATTTGATATTAGACGAATATGATCACGCCTCATTAATTGATGGCAGCCGCCTTTCTTTTTCGAAAGTAATAAAGTACGCTCATAACAATATGGCCGACCTGGAGCGTAAACTAAGTATGTTACCGGAAGAAGCGGTTAAAGTTATAGCGGTTGACGGTATATTTAGCATGGAAGGTGATATTGTAAAATTACCTGAGATAGTTGAATTAGCAGATAAATACGGTGTGAATATTATGGTTGACGATGCACATAGTTTAGGTGTTATTGGCCACAATGGTGCAGGTACAGCTTCACATTTTAACCTTACTGAGGATGTTGACCTGATAATGGGTACATTCAGTAAATCATTAGCGTCATTAGGTGGTTTTATAGCAGCGGATCATGAAACCATTGATTATATGAAACATCGTGCACGCTCTTTGATGTTTAGCGCAAGTATGACGCCGGGCGCTGTAGCCAGTGTTATAGCAGCTTTAGATATTATAGAATCAGAACCAGAGCGTATCCAAAAGCTTTGGGACAATACTAATTATGCAATGAAGCTTTTATTGGACGAAGGTTTTGACCTTGGCCCTACAGAAAGCCCTATCCTGCCTATATATGTAAGGGATAACGATAAAACATTCCTGGTTACTAAACACCTACAATCATCGGGTGTGTTTGTTAACCCGGTTGTTTCGCCTGCAGTGCCTTCAGATTCATCTTTACTGCGTTTCTCTTTAATGGCTACGCACACTTTCGAACAAATTGATGAAGCTGTTGAAAAAATAACCAAAGCGTTTAAAGACGTTGGTGTGCCAATGGGCATAAAAGAAAAAATATAATTCACCATTATATAAAATGCGGCTATTTAAAAGATGGCCGCATTTTTTGTATCCTATTATTCATAAAATTCCTGTCAGCCATATGAAAAAGATAATACCGGTAATTTCAAAAAATGAACTTGCAGCATTTATTGATTTCCCACATGATCTTTATAAGGACGACCCAAACTACGTCCCTGAGTTATTTATAGCACAACGCGATCTGTTAACAAAACACCCTTTTCATAAACATAATAAACTACAAGGCTTTTTGATATATGATGGCGATAAGGTGGCTGGCCGTATAGCCGCTATATTAAACAACAGCCATAATGAATACAATAAGGTAAATGACGGCTTCTTTGGATTTTTCGATTGTATAAACGATCAGGAAACAGCCAACTTACTTTTTAAGATAGCAGCCGACTGGTTAAAAGATAAAGGCGTAACGGGTAAGTTTTTAGGTCCGGTAAATTTTTCTACTAATGAACCTTGCGGTCTGTTAGTAGAAGGTTTTGATAGCCCGCCGGTATTAATGCAAACTTATAATGCCCCCTATTATGCCGATTTGATTGAAGCTGCCGGCTTTGAAAAAGATGTGGACCTTATTGCATGGCATTGGGATGGTAATAATTATGATGATAAATCGGTAAGGTTACTTAATGCTTTGCAGGAGCGTTTAAAGCGAAATAATATCATTATTCGTAAAATAAATCTAAAGAACTTTAAAGAGGAAACCGCCAAACTGCGCAGTGTATATAATTCAGCCTGGGATCAAAATACCGGGTTTGTACCTTTAACTGATGAAGAGTTTGATTATCTGGCTAAAGATTTGAAATTGATACTCGACACTGATTTTGCATTGGTTGCCGAGCAAGATGGCAAAATTGTAGCTTTTGGTTTAGCGCTGCTTAATTATAATGAGATTTTTAAGACTATTAAAAAAGGTCGCTTGTTCCCTACCGGGATATTTAAGTTATTATTTGGCAAAAAGAAAATACAGAGCCTGCGTATTTATGCTTTAGGTGTAATTGACGGTTATCGTAAAATGGGTATTGAAGCTTGTTTGTACGGTACTATAATTAAAAATTATACAGCAAGAGGATTAAAGTGGGCCGAAGCCGGGTGGACACTGGAGAACAATACGCTTATTAACGAGGCTATTATAGCTATAAAAGGCGACCCTTATAAAAAGTATCGCATGTACCAAAAGCAAATATGAAAGAAAAGGTTTTAATAACCGGGGCCAGTGGTTTTGTTGGTTATCATTTATTGATAGAGGCTCTGCAGAATAATCTTGAGGTATATGCTGCAGTTAGAAAAAACAGCAAAACAGATCATTTAAAAGGATTAGACATTAAATATGTTTACCTGGATTATAAAGATCCGGCATCTTTAAAGGCTGAACTTAAAGAAAAACAGTATGATTATATTATACACGCTGCCGGTATTACCCGGGCAATATCATCAGAGCAATATGATACGGTAAATGCCGTATATACGGTAAACCTGGCCCGTGCTGCTAAAGAAGCATGCCCTAATTTAAAAAAGTTTGTACTGATAAGCAGTCTTGCTGCCATAGGGTCTCTTAAAACAGTAAATGGCCTAATTACGGAAGACACGCTGCCCAACCCTATTACAGCTTACGGAAAAAGCAAACTATTGGCCGAAAGGAAACTGAAAACAATAAAAGATCTAAACTATATCATATTACGACCTACAGCCGTGTACGGGCCACGCGATACAGGAATCTTTATTTTCTTTAAGCAGATCAGTAACCATATTGAGCCCTATATAGGTCATGCACAGCAAAAACTAAGCTTTATATATGTAGAAGACCTGGCTAAGGCAAGTATTAAAGCATTATACAGTAATATTAACGCTACTTTTAATTTAAGCGATGGTAATTTTTATAATAAATACGAATTAGGCGAGTTAACAAAGGATATTTTAGGCGTAAAAACTATCAAGTTTCATCTTTGGGTAAATTTTGTGAAATTAATAGCCGGCGTATCAGAAAAAATAAGTTCTTTGAGTAATAATGCCCCTATATTAAATCTCGAAAAACTGGATGAGTTAATTGCTGTTAACTGGTCATGCAGTATTGATCAGGCTAAACAACATCTGGGTTTTTATCCGCAGTTTACGCTTAAAGATGGCCTTACTAAAACATTAAAATGGTACCGCAACAACAAATGGTTATGACATTATAATACAACCACACAACTACTACCTTACATCTATCTATAATTATTACACTATGAAAAACAACATCAAACCTGCCGAGGGTAAACTCGGTATCCTGTTGCCGGGATTAGGAGCAGTAGCAACTACTTTGATTGCCGGCGTTGAAGCAGTAAAAAAAGGAATTTCACAACCAATAGGTTCATTTACACAAATGGGTACTATCCGTTTAGGTAAAAGAACAGAAAACCGTCGTCCAAAAGTTAAAGATTTTGTTCCGTTGGCAAACCTAAACGACATTGTTTGGGGTGGCTGGGATGTTTATACAGATAATGTTTATGATTCTGCAATGAACGCCAAAGTACTTGAACCTGGTTTGTTATATGCCGTTAAAGATGAATTGGAAAAAATAAAACCAATGACGGCAGCCTTCGATCATAACTATGCTAAAAACCTGGTTGCTACGAATGTTAAAACCGGTACCCGCTATGAACTTGCCCAGCAGGTAATGGCTGATATTGAAAACTTCAAGGCCGAGAATAATCTTGACCGTGTGGTTTTAGTATGGTGCGGCTCAACAGAGATCTACTATGAAGCGTCTGACGTTCACAGTACTTTAGATAAGTTTGAAGCAGGCTTAAAAGCTGACGATAAACTGATCGCGCCAAGCATGATCTACGCTTATGCCGCTTTAAAAATGGGTATTCCGTTTGCAAATGGCGCTCCTAACTTAACTGTTGATATCCCGGCATTGATCGATCTGGCAAAGATCACCGGAACACCAATTGCAGGTAAAGATTTTAAAACCGGGCAAACCTTAATGAAAACCATATTGGCACCAGGTCTTGCAGCAAGGTCATTAGGTGTTAATGGTTGGTTCTCTACCAATATTTTAGGTAACCGTGATGGTTTGGTATTGGATGATCCGGACAATTTTAAAACAAAAGAAGTTTCAAAATTAGGCGTATTAGAAGACATATTTAAACCAGAGGATAATCCGGAGTTATATGGCGATATCTTCCATAAGATCCGTATCAACTACTATCCTCCTCATGGCGACAATAAAGAGAGTTGGGATAACATAGATATTTTTGGCTGGTTGGGTTATAAAATGCAGATCAAGATCAATTTTTTATGCCGCGACTCGATTCTTGCTGCTCCTATCGCGTTAGACCTTGCCTTGTTTAGCGATTTTGCTAAAAGAGCCGGCATGAGTGGTGTGCAGGAATGGTTATCATTCTATTTAAAATCGCCGCAAACTGCACCAGGCTTGCCTGCAGAAAATGATATATTTAAACAATTAATAAAGTTAGAGAATACGTTACGCCATTTAATGGGCGAAGATCTGATAACCCACCTGGGTTTAGATTATTACGAAGAACTAACTGAAGCATAATCAGAATGTTGTTTCATAAACTGGCCGCTACTGTTTTCGGCATCGGTTACTTAGGTAAAGGTGTGGGCACAATAGCGGCCTTTTTTGCTTGTGTATGCTGGTATTTGCTTTGGCATAACCAGCCAATGGTAGTACCCCCTATCCTGCTTACATTATTCATAATAGCACTGGGCATCTGGAGCGGCAATATGGTTGAACCTATTTGGGGTAAAGACCATAACCGTGTTGTAATTGATGAGGTGGCAGGTATGTTTATCAGTTTGCTTTTTGTGCCGGTGGCTATCCCTTATATTATAATAGCCTTTATACTATTCAGGTTTTTTGATATTTTAAAACCCCTGCTTATTAAAAAGATGGAAAAACTGCCCGGTGGCTGGGGAGTAATGATGGATGACATCTTAGCCGGTGTATATGCTAATATACTTTTGCAATTGATAATTTGGCTCGATTTATTGAATGTCAAAATTTAGTAAAACCTGTTAAAATATGTTAATTGCTTACCGTTATTTGACTTTTTGACCACAGAAGTCTATTGTATTTATGTACCTTTGCCCTCTGTAATCAAACTTAAATGTACGCCTATTTGCGACATTAAAATTGCCACTAAACTTATTCTTTACAATAAGCGTAGGTTATAGAAATAGCAATTAAAATAAAGTTTGTATTTGATAAATACATGGATCTAAAATTATTTTTCAGGAAGCTTTCAATAATAGCTTTCTTATTGTTTTATACCTCTGCATTATTAGCACAAGTTACCAAGGTTACCGGTAAAGTAACAGACGGTGCTACTAAGAACGAACCTATGCCATTTGTTACAGTTGGCTTTTTAGGCAGTACAATTGGTGGCCCTACTGGTGGTGATGGCGATTTTTCCATATCTTCTAATAAACCATTCAATCAGATAAAAGTGAGCTTTGTAGGTTATAAAGAAGTGGTAATAAATATTGTGCCTGGTAAGACACAGGTTATCAATATTAGATTGATGCCTTTACAATCAGAGCTTACAGAGGTTGAAGTAAAAGCCGGAAAAAAGCCACGTTATCGTAATAAAGGTAATCCGGCTGTCGAGCTAATCCGCCAGGTTATTGCTCACCGGGAACAAAACAGGCCTGAGCATTATAATTATGTCGAATATAAAGAGTATGACAAAATGCAATTCTCTATAGTCAACCTTTCTACCAAAATTGGCGAGAAGAAGTTTTTTAGAAAATATAAATTCGTTTTAGATAACCGGGATAGCACTACTGTACCCGGAAAATCATTATTACCCATATTTTTGGACGAGAAAATATCCCAGTATTATTATCGCAAAAATCCAGAAAAAGAAAGAACTGTAGTTTTGGGTCAACGCAATGTTGATTTTGGCGGATCTATTGATAATGAAGGCATTAGTCAGTTCTTTAAATATATGTATAGCAAGGTCGATATTTATGAGAACAACATAAACCTGATCACTAATGACTTTTTAAGCCCGATAGCTAACGGTGGCCCTACTTTTTATAAATATTTCATTACAGATACCATTGTTACTGAGGATAAAAAGAAACTGGTTGAGTTAAGTTTTACGCCACGTAATACCCAGGATATGCTTTTTGAGGGTAAGATCTATATTACATTGGACAGTAATTACGCTGTACAAAAAGCCAAACTGGGCATCAATAAAAACATCAACCTTAATTTTGTTAAATCCATGACTGTAAACCTGGATTTTGAGCAAAACCCCGATGGCCGTTATCATTTAAGTAAGAGCAACACTTTGGCTGACTTTGGTACAAACAAAAAGAAATCAGGCGGTCTTTTTGGTATCAGGACGCTTACTTATAAAAACTACGAGGTAAATAAACAACGTTTAGATACTGCCTATGTTAAAGGTGCAGAAGATGAAATATTATCTGAAGAAGTAAAACACAGAAGTGAAAAGTTCTGGCAGCAAAACCGTTTAGATACTTTAACTACAGCTGAATCAAAAGTTTATAAAAATATCGATAGCTTATCGCACATGAAGTCTTTCCAACGTACGTTGGATATCGCTACGCTGCTATTAGCAGGTTATAAATCATTTGATACTTTT
Organism: Bacteroidota bacterium; assembly: GCA_040388175.1. Taxonomy (GTDB): domain Bacteria; phylum Bacteroidota; class Bacteroidia; order Sphingobacteriales; family Sphingobacteriaceae; genus Mucilaginibacter. The sequence continues at coordinate 30,875 of JAZKCG010000067.1, forward strand.
GAAATAGGCCCTTCGAATTCATTTTATAGCTTCAACCCTATTGAGGGTTTAAAACTGCGCTTAGGTGGCCGTACAACCCCCGAATTAAGTAAACGCTACTATTTTGAAACGTATGCAGCCTATGGTTTTAAAGATCAGAAATGGAAAGGGTTTTTAAGCGCTACATATTCTATTAATGATAAGACTATATATAAGTTCCCACAAAATTATATAAGGGCCAGTTTCCAGCGCGATACCAAGATACCAGGCGCAGCCTTACAATTTGTGCAGCAGGATAACTTTTTACTATCATTTAAGCGTGGGGTAAATGATAAATACCTGTATAACGATTTTTACAAATTTGATTATGTACATGAGTATGAAAGCCATTTCTCCTATAGCCTAACGTTAAAAAAATGGACACAAGCCCCTGCCGGCTCATTGTATTTTATTAATAATACAGGTAATATCAATGATCTTACCACTACCGAAGCTTCTTTAAACCTGCGTTATGCACCCCAGGAGGGCTTTTACCAGGGTAAAATTTACCGGGTCCCTATTCCGAGCAGACACCCGGTAATAAATTTTGATTATACCAAAGGTTTTAAAGATGTGTTTGGATCATCCTATAACTACCAGTCATTACATGCAAGGGTAGACAGGCGTACCTATCTATCACAGTTTGGCTATTTTGACGGGTTTATTGAAGGTGGAAGAATATTTGGACAGGTTCCCTACCCATTGTTAACTATATTCCGCGCTAATCAAACTTACGCGTATGACCTGTATTCGTACAACTTAATGAACTTTTTAGAGTTTGTGGGCGATAAATATGTAGCCATTAATATAGATCAGCATTTTATGGGTTTCTTTTTTAATAAGATCCCATTATTTAAGAAGCTCAAGTTACGTGAGGTTGCATCATTTAAAGGTATTTACGGAGGTTTAACTGACGGAAACAACCCAAGCCTGCATCCGGACTTATATCAGTTCCCGGTAACAAGTACGGGGCAACCTATCACTTACTCGTTAGGTAAGACACCTTATATTGAGGGTAGCGTAGGTGTCGAAAATATTTTTAAATTTATACGCGTTGACATGGTGAAGAGATTTAACTATTTAGATCATCCCAATGTTTCACCTTATGGGGTACGTGTGAGAGCAAAATTTGATTTTTAATAAAACCGCATATTTAATAGTTAATGGAACAACAAACATCCATACGTACTAATCTTCAATTAGGTATTTATAAGGTTATTGACCCCTTTGTTAAACTTTTAATAAAGATTGGCCTTACACCTAACATGGTTACCTCAATTGGTTTTATATTGAATATTGGCGTAGCGGTAATATTTATAATAGGCGGCGAAGAAGGTAACCGGGGCGATCTGAGCTATATTGGCTGGGCCGGTGGTTTAATTTTATTTGCCGGCTTGTTTGATATGCTTGACGGGCAGGTAGCGCGCCTGGGCAACATGAAATCGACTTTTGGGGCTTTGTATGATTCGGTTTTAGACCGCTACAGCGAGTTAATTATGTTTTTTGGCATCTGTTATTATCTTGTCGCACAGCATTACTTCCTGAGCTCCATATTTGCTTTTATAGCCCTTATAGGCTCAATGATGGTAAGTTATGTAAGAGCACGTGCCGAAGGTTTAGGCATTGAATGCAAAGGTGGCTTAATGCAAAGGCCGGAACGAGTAGTAACAATTGGCCTTTTTGCAATTATATGCGGCGTAAGTTCTCTTTATATGGGTGGAAATTATAAGCTATATGCCCCGGGAATAAAATATCACGTTTTTGAAACCATGTCGATATTTACTATCCCTATTACCATTTTGGCTGTACTAACTAATATAACCGCATTTAACAGGTTAAAAGACGCAAAAAACAGCTTAGACCAAAAAGACAAGAATTAACACATCCCTTTTTAATGAAATTATTTTTACTCTTAATAACTTCCTTTTTTACTTATTTACCAGCAAGTAAAACTACGGTGGTATCAACCAATAAACCGGCATTAATCATAACTAATGACCCCGATGAGGATAGGTTTCCTGCACCACCAGAGGGCGTTAGCCGGTTGTTTTATTTACACCGTACATCAAACTCTAATACATTGATATATGAGCTGAATACCTCTAATGGGCAGTTAGATGAAGAAACCCCAATGCACGTTTATTGGATACGAAATGCAGAAAAAGGGCAAAAAGAAGAGCTAAATTATATTCAACGTAAATTTGCATACGGTTTGGTAACTAAGAAGTTGGCAAACAATCAGTACGATGTCAGATTTGTATCATACAAAAAATTTCCACTACTTTTGATGAAGGCAAACGACGGAAAATATCATATCTTCGCAACAATTGCACAAAAACAGATTATGCTTAGCCGCGTGTTTGTTAAAATTGAAGGTGGGTCATTCTGGCTACCAAATATAATTTATGTGGAACTTAGAGGGACGGATCCAAACACAGGCAGAGAAATTGTAGAACGTTTTAAACCCTGATTTACTATGGCAAAAAATTTCATATCAAATTCACAGGAATCAACAAGAATGTTTAAAAGCGACCTTTTGGAAGCTTTATCAAAAGTTCATTTCTTAGTACCGGTATTTATTTTTGTACCGGTTATATTAGTAAGTACTTATATAGCTTTATTTGTTAAAGAAATAGGGTTAATTACTTATGTCGAGTTTTTCTTCATCGGTCTTTTTGTGTGGACGTTTGTTGAATATATCATGCACCGTTTTGTGTTTCATTATGTACCTAAAAACAAAATAGGCTTACGGTTACACTTTATTTTTCACGGTGTGCATCATGATTACCCAAGCGATGCTAAACGTTTGGTATTACCGCCATCTGTCAGCATCCCTTTAGCTACCGGATTTTATTTTTTATTTAATGCGATATTACCTGCCGGCTACGTTTTTGGATTTTTTCCGGGATTTATTTTAGGTTATCTGTTTTATGATATATCGCATTATGCTATCCATCACTTTAACTTTAAGGGTAACATCTGGAAAAAGATAAAGCAACACCACATGCTGCACCATTACCAAAGCCCTGACAGAGGTTATGGTGTAAGTTCACCGCTGTGGGATAAGATTTTTCGCTCAGACTTTATAAAAAAATAGAATGATCGGTGCCATTGATCGAGGACCTATAGTTAATACAAGATCCATACTAACTGTTACGCTGCTATCTGTGGCGTATTTATTACTTTCATCATGGGTAGTTGGTTTTAAGTCAGACCAGGTAGTTTTGGTGGTTATCTTTAATATTTGTTTCTACGCATCAACTGTCAGCAGAAAATTTATTGTTTGCTTTTCTATTTTCATAGTTTATTGGATCATTTTTGATTATATGAAGGCTTTCCCTAATTATAAGGTAAGCACGGTACACATTGCTGATCTTTATAATTTTGAAAAACACCTTTTTGGTATAAACTATAAAGGCCATCTATTAACACCTAACGAATACTGCAAAGTAAACGCAACAACTTTCCTGGATATACTTGCAGGTTTATTTTATATCTGCTGGATACCTGTACCACTTGGGTTTGCAGCTTATTTATTTTTTAAAAACAGGCGCGAATGCCTATCATTCCTTTTTACTTTTTTCCTTGTAAATTTATTAGGTTTTGTAATATACTACTCCTTCCCTGCGGCACCACCCTGGTACATACAGGAACATGGCTTTATTTTTCATGCAGCAACACCGGGCAATACCGGTGGTCTTATACGGTTTGACCATTATTTTAATATTCACATTTTCCAGTCTATTTATCAAAAAGGTTCAAATGTATTTGCTGCTATGCCTTCCTTACATTCGGCTTATCCGGTTATTGTGATCTACTACGCTTTCAGAAATAACTTAGGTTTTGTCAAGATCATCTTAGCTACGGTTATGGTTGGTATCTGGCTTACTGCTGTATATACCAGTCACCATTACATTTTAGATGTATTATGCGGTATAACTACAGCCGTAATAGGTATTAATTTCTATAATTTCCTTTTTACGAAGGTGCCTGCGCTAACAACATTCCTGGATAATTACGAAGCCCTTATCAGGTAAGTAGAAGTGAGTGTACTATTTTGTATACTATATACTTCATTATCAAATTATTCTGTCTATATTTAATCCCCTTTCACAGTTAACAGATACTTAGCCTAAATACAGGCACATTATTTGCCTATTGTGTAAAGCGATTATATGAAACAGCTTTACCTACTTATCTTTATTACTTTTTACGGAATCAGAACATCCGCAACAAGTCTTTTTGTCGATACTACTGCTCATCAACAAATTGCACTTAGCACATTGGATAGCTTAAAGCAACAACTTGACACCACCAGCAATGATACCTTAAAATCTGTTCTGTATGGCCAGATAGCAGCTCAATATTTAGATTATGATAAATTGGAATCTAAGTTAAAGAAGCAATACCAGGCACAGGCTTTAACCTATAGTTATCTTGCTTTACATTTAATGTCAAGAATGAATGATACTATTGGCCAGCGCAATATTTTTGATGGATTGGCAAAGGTTTACAGATCGCAAAAAAAATACCCGCAAGCCAAATGGTTTATTTTGCAGTCAAATACCATATCAAGAGGGATAAATGATGTTCCTAATATCATATCGTCATTGATGGTATTAGCTAACATCAAAATGGAAATAAAAGATTATACCCTTGCTATGCGTGATCTGAACGAAGCTTTAAAACTTTCTAAAGAGAACCATTACCCCAGGGTAGAATCCAAAGTACAGGAGAGTTATGTATTACTCTATACTCATCTTAAAAACTATGCTAAGGCCGATATCGCTTCAAAACGGCATGACTTTATACTGGATAGCATATTAAAGAATGAGGAAAAACTGGTGGCTAAAACCAGAGATACACTGCAGATAAAAAAAAAGATATATCCAACCAGCAGGAAACTTATCAAAACAAACTACTCCAGAAGGATAGCCTCAATATAATCCTTGTAATTGTTACAGGATTAATATCCCTCACTGTTCTTTTCTATTACAGGTATAGGAAACGTAAGAAACGCAAACATTAAACTTTAAAGTCTTATTACTGTCTCAGCTCATATGAAATATTTGATACTATCGCTATTTGTTGCCGTATTATACCTAAATGTACTTGGTCAGGTGCCCGGTAGCAATAAATTCAAACAGGAGTTTTTACGTCAAATAAATTTAACCCGTCAAAAAGGATGCAAATGTGGCACTACCTACATGCCCCCTGCCCCACCTTTAGTATGGAACAAACAATTGGAGAAGGCCGCAAAGAACCATGCAGATGATATGTCATCCAGGAAATATTTCAGCCACATCAGCAAAAACGGACTTTCTGCTTTAAACAGGGCCGAAAAGGCAGGTTATGATCATAAAGGATACAGAAGTTTTACAGTTGGCGAGAATATAGCACAAGGGCAACCAACAATTACCGAAGTGATGACCGGCTGGTTTAATAGTGAGGGACATTGTATGAACCTGATGAACTCCGATTTTAAGGAAGTTGGCATATGGGTAACCAATACCTATTGGGTACAGGATTTTGGTGGTCGTGAAGAGTTTTCGGACGAAATGAAACAGATGATAAAGAGCGGCAAGGCCAAGATCGTTCCCGGTTCATCGCGCGAGCATTAATTATGCTTTTGGCCCGCGTTTGTAAATGATCAGCCCATTTAAAAAATTACGCAAGATCTGATCGCCGCATGGTTTAAAGTTAGGATGATCCTCAGCTCTGAAAATAGCGCCCAACTCTGTTTTCGTTATCCGGAAATTAGCTAACTCCAAAACTTTAACAATATCGTCATCGGTAAACTTCATAGCTACCCTTAGCTTTTTCATTATATCATTATTGCTCATCTTGTATTATCTTGATATTTCGATCTTAACTTTTTTATTCTTTATCTTCTCGCCTTTTAGCCGTTGTACTACTTTTTCTATCTGGGTACGTTTTACCGCTGCGTACGATGTATTATCCAGCACCTCTATCAAACCCAGGTCCTCTTTGGCCAGTTCGCCTTTTTTTAACAATAACCCTACAATATCTACTTTATTGATCTTATCTTTTTTGCCCGCAGCGATATATAATGTGGCCCATGGGGTAATTTCAGGTAAAGATAGCTTTTCCGGCAATTCTTCTACCTCTGGTTTTTGTTTAAGATAATCTTGCTTTTCGTCTTCATTCAAGATTAGATAAGCGGTACCCTTAGCGTGCATCCTGGCTGTCCGTCCGTTACGATGTGTAAATGCTTCTTCGTTATGAGGTAGCTGGTAATGAATAATATACTCTATCTCTGGTATATCCAAGCCACGCGATGCAAGATCGGTAGTGATCAATAACCGGTGACTACCATTTCTAAATTTCAACAAAGCCCGTTCCCTATCCTCCTGCTCCATACCACCATGAAAAACATCATGTATAATACCGCGGTTCCAAAGCAGGTCACTAATCCGGTCTACAGCTTCACGATGGTTACAGAATACCAGTGTCGACTTATTACCGATCTTACAGATCAAGGCAAATAAAGCATCCAGTTTGTCTGCTGCATCAGAAATAACAGCCTTTAGCTTAATGTCTGGGGTGTTTGATTTATTATTTAGATAGTCTAAAGTTATAGGATCAGTTACTCCTGTAAAATCGGGGATCTCTTTCATTTTGGTGGCCGAGGTTAATATACGCCTGCCCAAATGTTCTAACTGGCGTATAATAACGGTCATATCAGTTTGAAAGCCAAACTCTAAAGATTTATCAAATTCGTCTAACACCAGCGTATGTATAGCATCGGGGCTAAAGTTTTCATGACGTAAATGATGAGCGATACGGCCAGGCGTACCTATCAGTACTGCCGGTGGTTGCGACAGGTTATTCTTTTCAATTTTTGTAAGATGACCACCATAACAGCAATTAACTTTAAAACCGCTGCCGATAGCTTTGAATACCTGTTCAATTTGCAGTGCCAGTTCGCGCGATGGCACCATGATCAATACTTGCACCTGGTTAATATCAGCATGAAGTGATCTTAAAACGGGCAATAAGAAGCCTAAAGTTTTACCCGAACCGGTTGGCGAAAGCAGGATGAGATCACGTTTAGGGTCGGCTTCAAGAGCCGCGTTTTGCATCTCATTTAATGCCGTGATCTTAAGGTTTTCCAGCGCTTTTTTTATCATGGCGTAAAGATACACTAAGATTTAACTAAGATTTATAGGATTTGTATGATGATAGGATTATTCTGTATAAACTAATCTAATAATCATACAAATCTTAGTGACCTTTAGCCAATGCCAATGCTGTTGTGGTAGTATAATATTTAGCTATCATGTTGGGTACCTCCCATTTAGGCATGGTGCCATTACGCAGATAGTCCAGGTATTTTTCTGTTACACGGCCAAAATGCGCCTCGTGGCCATCTTTGTATTTTTCAGGGATAATCACTTCCCAGCCTTTGGCCAGCTTTTTAACTTCTATGCCCGGGTATTTATCCTGAACTATCTTTAATTTTTCCATTAAAGCATTTTCGTATGCCATGTTATTAACCAGGGGCTCAATATATAATACCGGGGTGAATTTTTCTGTAGCGCCTTGCCTAACATACAAATCAGCTTTGGTACCGTGCAATACAGAATATTGACTATCACCACTTCCCGGCGGCGCTGAATACGCCCATTTAGCGGTTAGTTTTATATTGGTACCAAAAAGTTTGTAATTAACTGATCCGTTAGCATAAACCTTTAATATAGTATCCTTTACGATATTGCTCTTTAGAAACTTAGGGAACCCATTTAGTTTGGTTATTGCTTTAAACTGGCTTAAGGTAATCTCTGACGGCCATCTTTTAGCATTAGTAAGTTGGATATCTTTCTTATAATCGATTATCCTATTCGGAAAGCACTCCCATTGCGTTAAATCAACCAAGTGTACACCAACGTCCTGCAAACCTTCGCCTTGTTGTTTTACATCAAAAAACCATGCCGGCCTGCTTAATACACTGCCCGATACATATTTGTAAAAATAGTGCACGCTCTCCATTTCAACCGCAGGGTTTTTAGGAGTGCCTTTTTTTAGTTGCCCAAATACTTCGGATATAGCGGCAAATTCGCGCTGCAGGGTATTTGTTATTTCATAACGTTCGGTCATGATATCATACAGTACCAATTTTTTCTTTGCAGCATCGGCAAAAGCGCTTTTTAACATCTGAAAATGCCGGTTATCTATCGCCATTGGCTTGTCGCCTAAAACATTGAAACCGGCATCTATTGATCGTTTAATATATTCAGTCTTCTTTTGGTTATTGCCGGCCATAACCACTACGTTACCTTTCTTTTCGGCAATCATTTTGTTAAAGAAGTCGTTCCCTGTATAAACCAGTTCATTCCAGTGTGTAGGGTCGTCTTTGCGATGATTATAGGCATCTATCTTACTTAAATGCGATTGCACATCAGGACCTTGCGGCGCGTAAACGTGTACATTAGGGTCGATATCGCTTAAAGTTGATTTTTGTACCAATGCTGCATGAAAATGCCCCGGATCTAAGGTGATCAGTTTTACTTGTAGTCCTTTTTGATCCTGGCCAAACGCCGAAGATGTTATTAATACAGCACCAATGATGCCGCCACTTATAATATTTCTCATAAATTTTATTGGTTAAAACCAGACACCCTGAATAAAAAAGAAAATACCGATACAGGCAAAGCCTATACTTACCATCCATAACCCTTTACGTTTCACAATAATAGATATGGCACCTATAGCTATTGATATCTGAAATAAAGTAATACCACGTGCAAAAACGCTATGCTTGGCAACGTGTACATCAGATTCTTTTTTAAACTCCTCGGCCTTTTCTTTGATGTCAACTTGTTCTTTCTTGTTTTCTTTTATCTTTTCCTCGTCGGCGGCAATGGCGGGTTTGCCAAATGCCTGTAAGAGCTTATTACTTTGGGCTAAGGTTTCTGATTTAATCCCCTTAGCCTGGTAAAATGCCCATTGATCAGACGATCTCATTTGAGCCAGCATAGCTTCGTCTGCATGTTCTCCAGCCAATAAGCCGGTAATGGCTGCCAGGACTGCAATTAAAGCGGTAGATAGGGCTACAAACAACACCCACCGCTCTTTACCTTCTGCTAAGATATGATGAGCGTGTTCATTACTTTGTTCATGTATCTTCTCTGAAAAATCTTCTATTTCGTCCATGAATAACTACTTGGTTTTGTTGTAAAGGTAAAATTAGAAACTATTGTGTGCAATAGTTTCATTGTAACCAAATTACTATATGACTTATTTATTTTTTAATGAGCGTATAATTGATCTGAATAAAAACGGCAATCTGGGCCGCATCCTCATGGGTTAAATTACCCATTGCTGTATACTCCCACTGTTTCATCTGGTCATCAAATACAATATTGCCTAATGCCGCTTTGCCTTCTGATAATTTATAAACACCTGTGATCAGGCTATCGCGATCCTTAAATTTTTGACTTGTCGGCGTAATGGTGATCTTGTGCTCTTTGTTGTCTTTAAAAAGCAGATAACTAATTGGATGCTTCATTTCTCTACAACAGAACAATGTTTAAGTTGTTTAGCAAATTACCAACCCATAAAATCCATTATTCTTTTAAATTCTGATCGTATAGGTGCTTCAATAGTTACTTCTTTATGGGTTACCGGATGTTTAAATGATAATGATGCCGCGTGCAATAACAAGGTTGTCATTTCCCATTTTTTTCTAAATAGTTTATTCTGTTTATTACATCCGTGGGTGGTGTCGCCAATTATTGGATGATTAACATGGCTCAAATGTTTTCTTATCTGGTGCATGCGGCCCGTAGTAGGTTTGACTGTAACTAATGAATACCTTGATGTACTATGTTTACCTAAAGGCACATCTATTTCTGCACGTTTAAGTGTGGTGTAAGCAGTATAAGCTTCCTGTAGTGTGCCGTTTTCTTTACGCAACGGATAGTCGATATCTTCCTGATCTGGCGTGTAGCCTCTTACAATAGCTATGTAAGTTTTGTTGATCAGATCATTCATAAATTGCTGTTGCATGGTAATTTCCACATCTTTATTTAATGCGAATAGTAATACCCCGGCTGTAGCCCTGTCTAACCTGTGTACCGGATTAACTTTTAAGCCGATCTGATCTCTTAATAATTGTAGTGCGAATTCTTCCGCATCAGCAGCTATGGGCGACCGGTGAACTAATAAGCCATGCGGTTTATTGATCGCTACAAGATATTCATCCCGATAAATTATGTCGAGCATTAATTACCCCAGTATTTTACCAAGATCGGCCGGCGAATAATTGATCGACTTTAAGGTTTTATTATCCTGTGTTCTGTATACCAGGAACAAACCATCAATTTCTTTATGATAAGATTCAGTATTGTCTTTATTTTTATAATGAGCTATTGTATTGGCTGCTTCTTCTACACTTTTACAGGCTTTGCTCATATTTGAACGATGCACTTCATCAAAAAGCTCCCTAAACTTCTCTCCCAACCCAAATTCTAAAACAGCACCTGATAATACATATTGCAGATCACAAAGCGCGTCTGCTATTTCTATCATATCATTATCATTAATAGCTTGTTGTAATTCTTTTAACTCTTCGGCCAGCAACTCAACGCGTAATTTACAACGCTCTGGCGACGGGATAGTTGGCTCAGGTAAAATTGGATGTTTAAAGGTGGTATGAAATTCTGCTACCTGATTTAATGAGTTTAAGTCTTTTATCATGAATTTATTATTAGATTACATAAGCCGGATAATACAAAAACCGACAGATTGCTAAGTTATAAATAACCTAATATAAGTCAATGATCAAAAGAGAATTTCAGGGCGTATAAATATCTCCTCTTTTCACAGAAGCGCTATAATTTCCTTTAACTATAAAATAAGAATTGTGGGCATCTGTGAGTGTATAGATCATATAATCGCTATTCCATTTGCCAACAGAAAATACATGATAGGGTTGTTGATGCTTATTAAACACAGATGTGTTGACAACTGCTTGTTTTTTTGCAGAGCATGCAAATAAAAACAAACAAAAAACCAGGGGGAGCTTTTTCATTTTTATTACTAAATAGTTAAATATTAGGGTTGTTTAACTCTACTAAGTTAATAGTATTTAATAAAAAATGAAATATTTATTGTTATTTTAAATAAACCAAATAGTTGTATGATTTATTATTTAACAACATTAAAAAAAACAAAAAAGGTTATTCCATAGCAGATATTGGTATGAAATAACCTTTATAATTAAATTTTATAAAATTACAACTCTCTAACCCAAATATTGCGATAGCTGATTGGTTCGCTTTTATCGCCATGGGCTTGTAGTTTTATTGGGGCCGGGCCATGTTTTGCGTTATTGTAAGATGGTTGTCCAACATATTGAGTAGGGCCCAACAATGAAACGTTATTTTGAACTAACACACCATTATGAAAAACGGTGACCCTTGCCGGCGTTTTAACCGTTCCATCGTCATTAAATGTTGGCGCTGTCCACACTATATCATAGCTTTGCCATTCGCCTGGTTTCTTGCTGGCATTAACTAAAGGGATAAATTGTTTGTAAATACTGCCCGCCTGGCCATTTACATAGGTTTTGTTGTTATAAGAATCAAGCACTTGCAATTCATAACCGGCATCACCTTTACCTAATGAGGCCAGGAAAACACCACTGTTTCCACGTGCCTGATCACTACCGGTAATATTTGCAGGTATGCGCCACTCAACATGTAACTGATAGTTTGAAAACTCTTTAACCGTTTCGATATTTCCGCTGCGTTTATTTACAGTTAATATCCCATCTCCAACAATCCAGCTGGCAGGTGTACCACGCTGATCTGTCATTGTCCATTGATCCAGATTTTTACCATCAAATAAAACTATAGCATCTGAAGGTGCATCGGTATTGACTTTTCCAGGGGTTACCACTTTTGGAACAGGTTCATAAACTTCAGTGTCCTCGTGTCTTTGTGCGGTAGCTAATAACGAGCTGGCTGTAAGTATAACTGTTAAAAATAATGTCTGTTTTTTGTTCATGATATTTAGTGTATTGGTGAACAAACATAACAAAAATATCATCCCCTGTTTATCAGATGATGATGATATTAAAAAAATTACAATCGATGAGTTGTGTCAGCTTTATAGCTTATGAGGTCGATTACATTCTTTCAGGAACTTCAATGCCCAGTAGGCTCATTCCCTTTTTGATCACTTTGGCAGATGCCGCAGATAGCTGTAACCTGAATTGTTTTACCAATTCATCCTCGGCCTGCAATATGGAATGCTCATGATAGAACTTATTGTAAGCCTTAGCTAACTCATAAACGTAATTAGCTATAGTGCCCGGGTTATAAGCCACTGCAGCTTGATTAATTACATCAGGAAATTGTGTTAAAATAACTATCAGGTCGCGTTCTTCGGGTGCCAGTTCTGCAGGTTGGGTATCAATACCTGTTATTGTTGCACGGTTCAAAACAGATTTTATACGGGCATGGGTGTATTGAATAAACGGACCGGTATGTCCCTGGAAATCTACCGACTCATTAGGATCAAACAATAAACGTTTTTTAGGATCGACCTTTAACAGGAAATATTTTAAGGCACCCATACCTATGGTGTGGTATAGCTGTTCCTTTTCTTCGTCGCTAAAGTCATTGATTTTGCCTAAAGCTTCGGTAACTTCTTTAGCTGTACGCTCCATTTCATCAATCAGGTCATCGGCATCAACAACCGTACCCTCGCGCGATTTCATTTTACCAGATGGCAGATCAACCATCCCGTATGATAAATGGAATAACCCTTTTGCCCAGCTTTTGCCCAGTTTCTGTAATATCAGGAACAGCACTTTAAAGTGATAATCCTGTTCATTACCTACAACGTAAATAGACTCGTCCATTTTATAATCGTCATACTTCAATTGCGCGGTGCCCATATCCTGGGTAATATAAACCGAAGTTCCGTCGGCACGCAGAACCAGTTTTTGGTCAAGGCCATCATCGGTCAGGTCTATCCAAACAGAACCATCTTCTTTTTTAAAGAAAACACCGCTTGCTAAACCTTCTTCAACAATATCTTTGCCTAATAAGTAGGTGTTGCTTTCATAATAATATTGATCAAAAGCAACTCCCAATTTTTTATATGTGTCTTCAAATCCGGCATATACCCACGTGTTCATGGTTTGCCAAAGATCAATTATTCCGTCATTACCTGCTTCCCATTGTAAAAGCATTTCCTGGGCTTCTTTTATTAAGGGCGCATTTTTTTTGGCTTCTTCTTCTGTCTGGCCGGTTGCTTTTAACTCTTCTATTTGTTTTTTATACTCCTTATCAAAGATCACGTAGTACTTGCCCACCAAGTGGTCGCCTTTCATACCTGTCGACTCCGGCGTTTCGCCATTACCCCACTTTTGCCAGGCCAGCATTGATTTACAAATATGTATGCCACGATCATTCACCAAATTGGCTTTGATAACCTCATAACCTGCCGCAGCCAATATCTGGGCTACCGAATAACCTAACAGGTTATTACGCACATGGCCCAAATGCAATGGTTTGTTGGTGTTTGGCGAAGAATATTCAACCATTACCTTTTTGCCATTAGGTTTAAATACGGCAAAATCATCAGCGGTGATCACCTCATACAATTGTTTGATCCAATAAGCGCTGGAGATAGAGATATTTAAAAATCCTTTTATTACATTAAATGCTGATACCTCTACTAATTCGTTTTTCAGGTACTCACCTATTTCAGCACCGGTTTGTTCGGGCGATTTACGCGAGAATTTGGTAAAAGGAAAAGTAACTATAGTAACTTGTCCCTCAAACTCTTTACGCGTTTCCTGCAAACTAACATCGGCAGGTGTTATATCTGTTTGGTATAATTGTTTAACGGCTTTAACAGTGGCAGCAATAATAAAATTCATGTGGCAAAATTAATAAAATTGTGGCAGCATTCAGATTTGAAAATGCAGGGTGTAACTTGTGCGTTCATAATATGTATATTAACATTATGTTAATACGTCGTTGCCTGATTTAATATCCAGATTATTCTCGATAGCTTTGTAAATTCTAAAATGTCTATGATATTACCCGATAATGATTTTAAGTTAGATGTAAGTTCAGAAATTGGAAATTTACGCGCGTTGCTTATCCACAGCCCTGACAATGGTTTGGGCCGCGTTGTACCTTCAAAAGCACAGGATTGGCTGTTTGAAGATATAGTACATCTGGACAGTATGCGTAAGAACGAATACGATTACTACGTTAAACTGCTGCTTTACTTCCTTGACCCTGCCAAAATAAAAGGTAAATTAAAAGAGGTTGATGCTAAAGAGAACGACCGGAACTTTTTCAAGCCTGATAACATAGATTTTTACGCTTCTGATAAAGTAATAGAGATACAAACTTTATTGGCAGATATTTTAGAAGATGAAGATATTCGTAATAAACTTACCGCCTCTGTTTGTGCTATTGAAAGTTGTACTTATCGCCTACAGCAAAACCTGACCGACACTGCCCCTGTCGAACTGGCTAAAATATTCATTTCCGGATCTCTGGACAGTAACGAAATGATCTTCGCGCCTATCCCTAATCTGATATTTTCGAGAGATATTGGCATAGCCATTAATAATTATATGTTATTGAACAAGCCTGCTAAAAAGGCACGCTCACGCGAAACTTTGCTGGCGCGGTATATCTTCTTTAATCATCCTTTGTTTGCCGCCTATCGGGATAATATCCTGGAGATCCCTGAAACGGTACAACACTTTTTACGTCCCGGCGAAGACCTAGACGAAAAAACAACATTAGAGGGCGGCGATGTAATGATGATAAGCCCCGACCATTTAATTATAGGCTGCAGCGAACGTACCTCATACAGCGGTACCAACGAAGCTATTAAACTATTATTTACTAACGATGTGGTTAAAAAAATAACCGTAGTTAAAATTCCGCATCGGCGCGATTATATGCACATTGATACCGTGTTTACACAAGTAAAACGCGATACCTGGGTATTATTACACTCGCTTGCTGTTACGCAAACACCTGCAGAAGATAGTGAACCCATTGCCTGGCTGGCAGATAAAAAAACAAAGGATAAGGACCGTACCGACATCATTCAATTTGAAAAGGGCCGCAAAAAACCACGTACTTTTAACTGTATTGAAGATCTGCTGAATGATATAAGCCAGAATGATTTGCAAAGTAAAGTGCCCACCCAATTCATTTACTCAGGCAATGATACCTTCCCGTACGATGCCCGCGAACAATGGACCGACTCCTGCAATCTTTTAGCCATAAAAGAAGGCGTTGTATTGGGTTATGATCGTAACGATAAGACCATCGAAGCTTTTAAAAAGAACGGTTTCCAGGTGATAAAAGTAAAAGATTTGCTCAGGAAGTTTGAAGCCGACGAAATTGACCCGCAAACTATGAAAGACACCCTGATCTTAATGCCATCAGCCGAACTTTCAAGAGCGCGCGGTGGTTTTCATTGCATGAGTATGCCATTACAAAGAGATCAATTATTTTAATTTATGATAATTATTTTATGTTTTACATAAAATAATTTGTGTTTTATAATTAAAGTATATATGTTTGTATTATTAAATGATATAAACATGAAAACAAAATCGAACTGGCTATTGCAAACTGTAAGGATCATATTTACCATAGTCTGGTATTTAAACTTTCTATTGATCCTTATTGGTTTTACGATGTTAACCTTGAAACCATTGAACTGGAAATTCGGTACAGGTAATTTTAATGACTTTAGTGATCTTAGCACTCCCGTTAAATACGTAGCGCACAGTCCCGTTATAAATATGGATGCAGTAACACCTAACGCAACTCAGATCACTCTTCAACCAGATCAGTACCTTTTAAAACTTAAATTAAAAACCAACTGGGGAAATGTGGCTATAAGTTATTTCTTTTTTATTGCGCTTGAAGTGTTGATAATGACTATCATTTACCAGCTCAGAAAATTCTTTGATACCATTAAACAAAATGCACCATTCAAGCATGAAAATATACGCCGCTTAAAGATAACCGCGTTATGTTTCGCCCTGCTTACACCTTTAAATGTACTATTGGGTATAACTACAGCAATGATATTAAATGAACAGGTAAAAAATGCAGGTGCTATACATATAGTATGGTCAGAAAGTTTTATCGGGCTTATATTAGGTGCAGTTATTTATATTATGGCTGATATATTCAGCTATGGTTTTAACTTACAAAAAGAGAACGAGGAGTTTGTATAATGGCTATTATAGTAAATTTAGATGTGGAAATGGCCAAGAACAAGATCTCTTTAAAAGAACTTGCAGAGCGCCTGGATATCAGCATGACCAACCTGTCATTACTAAAAACAGGTAAGGTAAAAGGTGTGCGTTTTGATACGTTAGAGGCCTTGTGCCGCGAATTGAACTGCAAACCCGGTGATATATTGGATTACAAGCCTTAACAATTACACAAAATTAGCGTTATATTGAATACATAACATTGTACGATGCAAGCTACATCCAACCTGTTAATGATACGCCCGGTAAGTTTTGGCTTTAATGAGCAAACCGCCGGTAGCAATGCTTTCCAAACGCGGAGTGTCGACCAGCAGCAGGTACAGGCAAACGCGTTGGCCGAATTTGACGGACTGGTAAAAGTATTAAGAGATAACTTGGTTAACGTTACGGTTATTGAAGATACTTTGTATCCGCATACCCCCGACTCTGTTTTCCCCAATAACTGGGTGTCTTTCCATGCTAATGGCGATGTTTACCTCTACCCCATGCAGGCAGAGAACCGGAGGCTGGAGCGCCGGGAAGATATCATCAATACATTAGAAGATAACTTTACGGTAAAACATGTTTTTGATCTGAGTCATTTTGAACATGATAACCAGTTCCTGGAAGGCACAGGCAGTATGGTACTTGACCGTGACAACAAAATTGTCTACGCCTGTCTGTCTCCGCGTACTAATGAAAATGTGCTGGCGCAGTTTTGCGCGCAAACCGGCTATAAACCGGTTAGTTTCCAAGCGGTTGATGAGAATGGTTTAGCTATTTACCATACCAATGTATTAATGTGTGTGGGCAGCAATTTTTCAGTTATTTGTTTAGATAGTATTAGTAACGTTATTGAAAAAGAATCAGTTATAAAATCACTAAAGGATACAGGCAAACAGATCATCGCCATAACCTTCGACCAGATGAACCATTTTGCGGGTAATATGCTGGAAGTAAAAAACACAGACGGCGATACGTTGATCGTAATGTCGCAGAGTGCTTACCAATCGCTTACTTATGAACAAAAAGCAGTACTTTCATCATTTGGTAAATTGATCTACGCTGATATTCATACCATTGAAACCAACGGTGGCGGTAGTGCGAGGTGCATGATTGCGGAGGTGCATTTGCCGTGTCTGAACCATGATTCGTAGGATTAGGGGATTACCTGATTGTAATAACGCAACCTGCGTTAGCGATGGCAGCGGATACCGGCCTGAGCCTAAGGCCTTGTGGCGTATGAGCGTACAGCGCGGCCCGTAGGGAACGCTATAATAGTGATTGGAGATCGGTTAATTAGAGATTAGGTCGTCACCCTGTTAACCCCTTCTTTGCCTTCTAAAAGGAGAGCAATCGCACAATACCCTCTTCTTTTACATCTCCCAAATAACAAAACAACGCTATAAAAACCACCGACTAATGACACAATGACTAATGACATTATAATAATTACATTTCAACAATAAAATTACCCCAACATTTCAGCGTTAATTCCGTTTAAAAATTACATTTTTGCCAAAATTTTAATAAATGCAGAGTTACCAGGAATTTCTTGACTTAAGTGTTGGCTTCCCGCAAGACGGCTTCGAGATCATAGACGATGAATTATATTTCCATGATCTTAATTTAATGGAGATGATTGAAACGTATGGCACTCCCCTACGTTTTACTTATTTGCCTATGGTCACCAAAAAGATCCAGCAGGCAAAACTGTTGTTTCAGCAGGCTATCGTCAAAAACAACTATCGCGGCAGCTATAAATATTGCTATTGCACCAAAAGTTCGCACTTTAAACATATTGTTGAAGAAGCGTTAAAGAACGAGATCCACCTGGAAACATCGTCGGCGTTTGATATGCCGATGATTGACGCGCTGGAGAAAAAGGGTGCCTTAACCAAGGATATGACCGTTATCTGCAACGGCTTTAAAACCTTCCAGTACAAGCAATACATTATTGACATGCTGCATGATGGATTTAAAAACATTATCCCGGTACTGGACAATAAAGAAGAATTTAACCTGTACGATGATGAGGTCGAAATGTCTACCCCGTGTAACCTGGGTATCCGTATAGCTGCGGAAGAACAACCGGATTCGCAATTTTACACCTCGCGCTTAGGTATCCGTATGGAAGATATCATTGATTTTTATTATAACAAGATCGAAAACAACCCTAACTTCCAGGTTAAGTTGCTGCATTTCTTTATCAATTCAGGTATCTCAGATACCCCCTATTACTGGAACGAGTTAGAGAAATATGTAACGCTTTACTGCAAATTCAAAAAGATCAATCCGCATTTAGATACGCTGGATATTGGCGGTGGTATGCCGTTCAAAGATTCTTTAGTGTTTGATTTTGATTATGAATACATGATCAATGAGATAGTAAGCCGGATTAAAGAGATCTGTGCCGATAACGATACCGAGGAACCTGATATTATTACAGAATTTGGTAAATATACTTGTGCCGAAGCGTCGGGCATTTTATACAAAGTATTGGGCCGTAAACAACAAAACGACCGTGAGCGTTGGCTGATGCTGGATGGTTCATTCATTACCAACCTGCCGGATGTTTGGGCCCTGAATCAAAAATACATCTTGCTCCCTATAAACAACTGGGATAACGAGTACGAGCGTGTAAACTTAGGCGGCATTACCTGCGATGGCCAGGATTACTATAACCAGGAAGCGCACATGAACAGCGTGTTCATGCCTAAGACCCGTAAGGTGCAATATCTTGGTTTCTTTAATACCGGTGCTTACCAGGAAGTATTAAGCGGCTACGGTGGCATACATCATTGCCTGTTGCCATCGCCTAAACACGTTATCATCCGCCGCAACCGCGACGAGACATTTAACTTCGAGGTATTTGGAGAAGAGCAGAACAGTAAACAAGTATTGAAGATATTAGGTTATACTACTTAGTAGTGAGTTGTGAATGGTGAGTAGTTGTCCTACTTCAAAATATATAAGCCTTCCGGTTTCGGGAGGCTTTTTTTGTGGTGTTGGGGTATTTATAGTTAGCCTAAGTTAGTATCTTAGCTGATATGCAGACACAAGAGATACTGACTATTATTATTGTACTGGCAGCCATATTTGCCTACATTAATCACCGGTTAATTAAATGGCCGCCAACTATTGGTATCATGGCGCTGTCGCTCATATCCTCTATTTTCCTGGCTACATTGGGGTCAAAGTCGCTTATTTCTGATAAGGTTTTGTCACTGGCAAATTCTATTGATTTCCAGAACCTTTTGATGAACTTTATGCTAAGTTTTTTATTATTTGCCGGTGCCATACATATTGATGCCGCCAAGTTAAAAAAAGAGCGTTGGCCCATCCTTGTTTTGGCTACCCTGGGCATCTTTATCTCCACATTCCTGGTTGGGGGCATTACCTGGTATCTCTTTAAGTTATTTAGCTTACCCATACCTTTTATTTATTGCCTGCTGTTTGGCGCGTTGATCTCGCCAACTGATCCTATCGCGGTATTGGCGATTTTAAAAGCCGCTAAAATACCGGCGTCACTCGAGTTAAAGATATCCGGCGAATCGCTTTTTAATGACGGCGTGGCAGTGGTGTTTTTTATAACCATAGCAGAGGTTGCCCGTAATGGTGGTGGTGATTTCTCTTTTTTAGATACCGGAAAGCTATTTCTACAGGAAGCTGTAGGCGGTTTGGTTTTCGGAGCCGTGTTGGGCTATATAGGTTATTGGGCATTACGGTCTATAGACGACTATAAAGTTGAAGTATTAGTTACCGTGGCGCTGGTTATGGGCGGCTATTATTTAGCAGGGTTGATACATGTGTCCGGGCCTTTGGCAATGGTGGTAGCAGGTATCATCACCGGTAATAAAGTTAAAGATGGGGCCATGTCTGACGTATCACGCGATTACCTGGACAAGTTTTGGGAGTTAATAGATGAGATATTAAATGCTATTTTATTTATGCTGATAGGCCTTGAAATGTTGATCATCAAGATTAATTCTACCATATTGATTATTGGTGCAATTTCAATTCTGACTACTTTATTAGTACGGTGGATATCCGTAGCGTTCCCGGTATCGCTATTGCGTTACAAGATAAAGTTTGAAAAGAATGTCGTTATCATGCTGACCTGGGGTGGGTTAAGAGGTGGATTATCCGTAGCCATGGCGCTCTCTTTAAGCACCAACATGTACCGCGATGAGTTTGTGCTGATAACTTATATGATCGTAGTGTTTTCTATCATTGTACAGGGGTTAACCATCGGAAAACTGGCCAAAAAATTACAGCGCACCTAAAGCCATATATAATTGTTTTAATAGCCTTACTTTTAAGAAATTACACCTTATATTAGTTTAACCAAAAAACTATTTATGAGATCTAAATATATTGTTGTGTTGCTACTAAGTACCGTTGCTCTTGCCTTTACTGCACCCGCAAAAAAAGATATATGGAAATCATTATTTAACGGCAAGAACCTTACAGGCTGGGATACTTATTTAGGGCCAGATTTAGGCGATAAAGGTAAATTTATCACCCCAACCCCAATTGGTTTAAATAACGACCCTCGCCACGTATTTACCATTATAAAAGAAGATAATGAACCGGCCATCAGGGTGTCTGGCGATGGCTGGGGCGCTATCATCACTAAAACCGAATATGAGAATTACCATTTGAAGCTACAATTTAAATGGGGGAAACTGCAATGGGGACAACGTAAAAAAGGCAATAAAGACAGCGGCCTGCTTTACCACTCGGTTGGCCCTTACGGTGCCGACTACGGTGCCTGGATGCGCGCGCAAGAGTTCCAGGTAGAAGAAGGTAACTGCGGCGATTTTTGGGGATGCGCAGGTGGTACTGCTGATATACCATCCATCAAAAAAACAGAAACAGATTATGTTTATAGTCCAACGGGTACACTAACCACTTTTAGCGAAAGCAACAAACAAGGCCGGCATTGTATTAAACAAGGCGTTAGCTATGAAAATCCATCAGGCGAATGGAATACATTAGACCTATATTGTCATGGCGATACGAGCATCCACGTGGTAAATGGCAAGGTTGCTATGGTGTTATATCATAATAGCCAGTATGATAAGGGCTCGTTCTCCCCTCTTGTCAAAGGAAAGATCCAGTTACAGTCGGAAGGTGCAGAGGTTTTTTACAGGCGGGTAGCCATACAGCAGATCAGTAAGTTACCTATTGAGTTATTTAAGGAATGACTGATATTTATTTACTCTCTTTTATATCACAATCATAGCTATAAGTCTTTTATTATTATAAATAGCTGAATACCCATTTATTTATGGGTAACTTACATCGATCTTGATCGGATACTCGGTTAACTGATCATTTGTAACGATATGGACAAGGGAGATCTTTCCGACCAATTAACACTGGCCATCAAAGAATTGGCAATTGCTAATACAGAATTACTTTATGAACGGCGCGAAAAAGGCAAGCGTGCCGCCGAATTAACGCTGGCTAACATTGAACTTTCTTTTCAAAATGATGAAAAAGAAAAACGGGCTGCCGAATTAATATTAGCCAACACCGAACTACTCTTTCAGAATCAGGAAAAAGAGGATCGTGCCAACGAACTGATCATTGCCAATCGTGAATTGGTATTTCAAAACCAGGAAAAACAAGACCGCGCCGATGAACTGGCAATTGCTAATAAAGAACTGATCTATCAGAACCAGGAAAAACAAGACCGTGCCGATGAACTGGCAATTGCAAATAAAGAACTGATTTATCAAAACCAGGAAAAACAAGACCGTGCCGATGAATTGGCAATTGCCGATAAAGAACTGATCTATCAAAACCAGGAAAAACAAGACCGCGCCGATGAATTGGTAATTGCTGATAAAGAACTGATTTATCAAAATGAAGAACGTGAAAAACGGGTAATAGCGGAAGCCAAAAAGGATGAGTTTTTTAATGTGGTTAGCCATGAATTAAAAACCCCGCTAACAAATATTAAGGCCATAAACCAGATATTAGAAAAATCGCTCAATAAAACCGACCGCAGCTATCCATTTATCACACGTTCTAATCAAAGTGTTTTGCGGTTAGAAAGACTGATCGAAGATTTGCTGGATGTCACAAGGATCAATTTAGGCGAAATAGATCTTAATGTAACCGAGTTCTTTTTTACAGATATGCTTACACAAAGCATTAGTACCATACAGCAGATCTCACTACAACATCAGATCGTATTAGAAAATTCGGTTGATATATTTTACACCGGCGATCAGTTCAGGTTAGAGCGTGTCGTCATCAACCTGTTAAACAATGCCATCAAATATTCGCCCGATGCTGACCAGGTAAAAGTAAAAGCATTTGTAAAAGACGGGCAAATAACCGTTTGTGTAACTGATTCGGGCATAGGCATAGCCAAAGAAGATATTGACCAATTGTTTAAACGCTTTTTCCGGGTCAGTAAAACCGCCAGACAATTTCAAGGCGTAGGTTTAGGCCTCTATATAGCTGCCGAGATCATTAAAAAACACAACGGTAGCTTTAGTATTGACAGCGAACCGGGCAAAGGCAGTAATTTCTGTTTTCATTTGCCGGTTAATTAGCAGTAATAGCGTATTTTCTATCTCTTAAACACCAACACCATCCCCGGTTCTGATTTGTCGCCTTTTGTGGCAGCGGACAGACCCACCTTATCAATCACTGATCCCGGTATAATTACCTTATTCCCTTTATGAATGACTTGACGGGTAATATCAACCGGCGTATTTCCCGCCAGGTCCTGCGCCAAAACTTTGGTAAACGTTTCAGATTTAACAGCCTGTAAAGTAAGGCTATTGTATTGACCAAATATCCCGAAAGGTTTATTATAGTTATCTACTTTCAATAGCACATTGGCACGGGGCATCAGGTATTCGCGCCCAATGGTACGTCCTATCGACGCAATGGCGATAGCACCATTAGTGTATCTTGATGCTAATATGTAAGGCGGTATGGTATCACCCTTTTTTAAGGTGATAGTTGGTCTTTCCAAACCGCGGGTAATTATGGCAGGCGCTTGAAACCTGTTTTTATAACCCTCACCGTGGCCGCTCATCCAGGACTCATGATCTTTCATCAGCCAATAATCATGTAATAATACCGTATCTACATAAAAATCGGTTTGATTAATGCCGAACGGCACAGCTATCCTGTGCCACATCACACAACGGGTTACTTCATCAAGCCTGCTTTTCAGATCACGGCCAACCGGCGGAAATACATGGTCTTGCGCACCGTTAGGTAAAGTGCCGTTAAACTCATGCCGCATTATCCCGATAGCGCAACCTAAACCTACAGCAATATAGGGCTCATCTTCGCAGTTAATAATGCTAACTGCCTGCCCTTTAGGTAAAGTGGTTAGTAATTTAGCAACACGATCAATAGTATGCGGTACCGATATAACATTTTCAACATCATAGGTACGGTATACAGCCGCTGATGACATGACCGATGGTGTCATGGCTTGTTCAATGATCAACTTAGGGGCCAGTTTTTTACCTAATTCGGTCAATGATGCTCTCCATGCAGCACTTTTTGCATCTTCTCCCCAATCTACCTTCCAATAGCTAATACCCGCTTTGTTCATCCAGTTAAAGCGTTCTGTCCAGTAGGTTACGTTATCATTAGTTTTATAGCGAGGTGCCTGTTGTGCGCATATCCAAAGCCCCAGCCCTTTCCAACCTAATTGTTTTGTTTTTGCTGATAAGGAGGCTAATTTTTGTTCAGGTGATAACCCTTTTACTGATGGAAAGCGTTCGTCATCAACAATTAAACTGCCATAATAACTTTTATCCCCATTAAGCGGCGTTTCCCAGTCGTCATCCAATACCAGGTAAAGGTCTTTATGCAGTTTAGGAAACATAGCCCCCCAATGCTCATACTTACCATTACCAAAGATGTTTTGCTCTACCATCTCCTGCCTTGTTAAAGGCGACGACCGGTAATTGGCTACATAACCCTGTAAATTCCAGGTGCAGAAATAATCAGGAGCTTGTGATGGCTTATCAGGTATCAGCGAAGTTTGTTTTTTCTGTCCGTAACCCGTCAACGAAAAAAGGGAGGTTAATCCTATCAATATCAATTTATTGCTCATAAAATTTACCCGGTCCGACCGTTATGGTTTAACTAACTTACAGCGATATTAGGCTTTTATTCAATAGAAAAAGAACCTTCATTTCAAAAATCTACGCAATCGTTATCACCTCTATATTTAGCTGTAAATACGATATAATAATACGCCAAATAACTCGCTGGTGCCGATAAGCTAACCTCCTGTTTTTTCAGTAACCGTATAAATATTTTTATACTTGCTTAACGCAACCAATATACCTTCCAGGTAAAATTATAAAAGTATGAGAAAAAACGTAGGCTGGCTTACCTGTATATGCTTTGCACTTTTGTTAAATGCATCGTTGGTCTGGGGTAAAACACGTAACGTGGTTACCGACTATGGCGCTGATAAAACCGGCGCTACTTATGCTACCCTAAATATCCAGAACGCTATTGATGCCTGCCAGCCCGGCGACGTGTTGTTGATCCCTGATGGAATATTTTTATTGGATAACGGCCTGAATTTAAAGTCGGACATGACTGTAATGATATCGAAGGGCGCTGTACTTCAAGCTAACATCAAGAATGCCTGGATAAAGAACAGAAGCCATATCGTTAATGGAGAGAACGTTAAAAATGTCACCATTACAGGTGGTGGCACAATTGACGGCGGCGGCTTATTCTATCCGCGCGGGGATTATAATTTACCAAGGCCGGGACGTGGTATCCGTTTTATGGGATCAAGCAATATCATAGTCAAAAACGTAAATGTTAACAATATCCCCAATTTCGCGGTCGACTTTGTAAATTCTAAAGACTTAATCATTAGTGACCTAAAGATCCGTGGTCGGGGCTTTTTTAACCTGCATGGTTCGGCCGATGGGCTGGACATTGAAGGCTGTTCAAATGTATCTATAGCCAATTGCGATATTGAAGTGGGCGATGACGCGCTATGTATAAAAACCAGCGTTGAAGATGCCAATCATCCCTGTAGTAATATACGGATACGCAAATGCACGCTGGCGTCAACCTGTAATGCCTTTAAAATTGGTACCGGTACGTTAGCCGATATTTATGACGTCATAGCCGAGGACATCATCATTAATAAACATGCTAACCCCGGTATTGGCAACCCGGTACCAACCGGCGATTGTATCTCTGCCATAGCTATTGAAAGTAATGACCGCCATAGCGTTCATGATATTGTTTGCCGCAATTTCACCATCAATAGCTGTTACAACCCTATTTATTTTGATCTGCAGAACAGAAAACGCAACAACCCGCCGGGTGTTATGGGCAAGATAGATAACATCCTTCTGGAAAACATCAATTGCATTAAGTCGGTATCCCAGCCCATCATCTTTAACTGGCAATGTGATGGCGCTAACAAGATCAAAGGCATCACCTTTAAAAATATTACGATCCATAATTATGGAACAGAAACCGGCGCAAATTTAACTTGCATGGATGGCAATTACCCGGACGCTAACAAAAACGGCATAGCCAATGCTTATGGCATTTGGGCGCGCGGATTGGATGGATTGAAGTTGATCGACTGTAAGTTTTATGACGATGGCGGAAGCAAACGCCAAAAATTTGTATTCGACACCAGTGTACAAAATGTGGACACCGGTGAAACTAAATAAAATACCTGTAGATAATATTAACCTAAATTATTAATTATGAAAATCATCAAAAACAGTTTTACCCTGCTGGTAATCTTAGCAGTTTCTCCGGTATTTCTCTTCGCGCAGAAGAAAATTAAAAAATCAGCAAGCACAACCCCATGTATGGATGTGCTCAACCTGTTTACAGCGGCTAATGTACCCGCTATGGCACCAGAAGAGGAGTTTGTACCGCTGATCAACTCGACCGAAGAAACACCCGCAGATCTGCCCGGAAAAGGCCTGGCGCAGCACCCTATGCTGTACGTTGGCGAAAACTGCAACAGGATGTTCCTGATTAAAGACGGTAAAGTTATCTGGACTTACAATACCGGTAAAGGGCCTGAGTTTGATGATGTGTGGATGATGTCGAACGGTAACATTTTGTTTAGCCGGATGAAATATATCGCGGTAATAACGCCCGACAAAAAAGTGATCTGGAAGATGGACTTCAAAGTACCGCAAGGCGATGACCATACAGAAGTACATGCCTGCCAGCCGATAGGATTAGACAGAGTTATGTTTGTAGTGAACGGCTTGCCACCAAAATTGTATGTGGTTAACATTAAAACCGGTAAAACCGAAGTAGAACAAGTGCTACCATCTAAAGAACCATATGACGCAAGAGGTATACACGGACAATTCAGGCGTGCACGCGTTACCGCGCAAGGCACATACCTGGTCTCTTACATGAGCCGGGGGCGCGTGGTTGAATTTGATAAAAACTTTAAAGAGATTTGGAGCTATGACATCAATCAACCATGGGCCGCTATCAGGTTAAAGAATGGCAAT
>JAZKCG010000068.1:0-58500 GCA_040388175.1 Bacteroidota bacterium
GCTGCTGCTGCTTATGCTGCTGATGCTGCTGATGCTTATGCTGCTGCTGATGCTGATAAAAAAGACTACAAAACCATCCTTTTAATTTTTCTGAAAGATTTTTGTTTACAAACCGTTTCTGTATAATGGACAAAAGAAAAAATAATAAAGGCCAACCAAAAAAACCAAAGGATGAGTTAAAAGTTCCTTTGGTTTTTCATGTTATGTCAAAGAATAAAGACCGGCTTAAAAAACAATTAACACCTACCGTTAAATCTTTGGATGTATGATGCAATTCCTCGAATTCACCTTTCGAAGTCTTTGGCACTTCGTGGGTGTTTTCTTAATCCTTTCTTTGATTATAGGTTACCCATTTTCGGTTATCAACCGGCAGATAAAACATACTACTCTGCGGGAAAAGGGGTACCCGCCTGCGCATTGCGATGTTGATGGCGACTTCCCTAAAAAGGAGGGCGAAGATGATTGATATATTGATCCCGCTCGGAAAAGGATCCAGGCACACTGATATTGAGCTGCGCTATTGCCTCCGCTCCATTGAAAAACACTTATCAGGCGTGGGCAACATCTGGATTATTGGCGAAATGCCAGAGTGGTTACGTAATGTAGTTCATGTTCCTTGCCAGGACAATCCTAATAACTGGAACAGGGCTAGGAATATTTATTTAAAGATCATGGTAGGGATTAACCATGTCAGACGCGATATGCTTGTTTATGAATGCGAAGATAACGACCCGACCGAACCGGATAGTATGTTGCCTAATAATTTCCTATTCATGAACGATGATCATTTTTTATTGAAAGATTACGAGGCCGCTGAATTTCCGTTTTATCATAGAGGAGAAATAGAGACGGTAGGTATGACTAAAAATATGCCGCAGTGGAGGCAGTATAAAAATACGACTAATGTAATTGGTGTTCACGCCTTAGATTACGACGTCCATTGCCCGATATTGTATAATAAAACTATCTTTAAGAGTGTGTTTACTGATTTGCACTGGCCAGAACACGGCTACGCGATAAAATCAATGTATTGCAATAAGACCCGTATAGCCGGTGAGTTATGCGAAGATTTAAAGTTTAGCCAACCCGCCATGTGTGAAACGATTTACCGGGTATTGGATGGGCGTGGATGGTTTAGTATTGGCGATAGGACTTTGAGAAGTGGTGATATGTTGGAGGTGTTGGGAGAGTTGTATCCTGATAAATCAAAATGGGAATTATGAAAAATTACGTCACTAAAAAATAAATTATATGAAACAAGAATCTATTAATGCTATTCATGCCCTGTGCTCTGTAATAGCAACAAACCAAAATAGCACAGAAGAAAAAGCAAGAGAGGCTGTGAAGGCTGCAAATGCTAAAATAATAGAGCTTATTGGAAAGTTATAATGTCGAACATCAAACTAATAACGGCAGCCGATGACAGGCACGGTAGAAAAGGTGGCCAATACGCCCAAACCCAAGAACGCATTCAAGACCTGTTAACAGGCTGGATTGATCAGAGGCATTATAAGCTGCATGATTTTATAGATTGTGATCCATTAATGGTAAATATTGATGCGGCAAAAAATGGGAGGGTGTATAAGCCGTGGGTGATACAACATGCATTAAGCCAGATGGCCGATGGCGACTATTTAATTTACAACGATTGTAGTCCGGAGATGTGGCCGGAAGATATTGACCTAAGCCAATACGACATAAGAACAATAACACTGCTGTGTGACTTCAGTAATGGCTTGTTGGTCGGCTTTGTAAAATGGTCCGATGAATGGTTAGGAGCCAATGAACTAGGTCAACACACGCACGATAACTTCACCTTAGATAGTTGCATTGAAATAATGGGGGGTGAGGCGTACCGGCATTCTTATTTGTGTGCTAGCGGGATGATTGTTATTCGTAAGGATGCAACTACAGTGCGCCTGGTTGATGACTGGTTACACTACAACCGGATAAAGGAATGCGCTTGTATGAATGTATCAGAGCATGAACGATCTTATAACGACCCAACACCAACCAATCTTGGAAATCGACATGATCAATCAGTATTGTCCTTATTATTAAATCGTTTGGATTGGAAGTATTGCGATATTGCTTACAATGATCTTAGCCCGTATAATTTTTTGAATTTTTGTTTGCCTAACCATGAGTATAAATTTATAAATAGTAATCCATGAAAAAGAAAGAGGCTATACAATTGATAGAGCGATCTTTGCCACAATGCATACACGCAATATTGTTGAAAGATAAAAAAGGAAATTATTCAGTTGCCATGACAAAAGAGTGTGTAGATTATCAAGTGAGATATAACACAAAAAGAATTACTGCATTATACTCTTTTTTAGGACTGCCAGGAAAAATAAAGATATTTAAAACTAAAAATATAAAATGATGCAAGTGCCACCAGACGGCAAGTTGTCAGAAGTTATAGGCAGGGTGCAGGATCAGATCACGGACCAGGAAAAGGCTATAGTAGATTACTTAAACGCATGCAAAACAATACCTGAATATCAGGACTATAAAATAGGATGGAATAACGAAGATTTTATGAACAACAAGGTAACGGTTCGGGTTTATTATACCTCCCATTATACAGACAGAAAGTTTTAAATATCAACCACACTAATTTTAAATAAATTTGTAAAATGAACATCACCGACACAAGGGGTAAACGAATATCGTTTACCGGGCAGTCATTGGATTACAAAAATTACCTGCCATATTCAGATACCTTTATTGAAACAGGCACCGCCGCCGGCGATGGAGTGCAAAGGGCGCTTGACGCTGGCTTTGAAAGCATAGTATCAATTGAGGCTGCTACCATGTGGTACGATCAATGTAAAAGTAGATTTAAAAGTACTCCCGGAATTGATATCGTTTTTGGTAAATCTACTGTAATGTTACCAGGTATGTTGGCTGCTTTCGTTGGTCCCCTTGTTATCTTCCTAGACGCTCACCCAGCTGGTGTATTAAGCGCCGGGCATTCAGATTGGATTGCCGACCCTAATGGAGAATGGGCGCAGGATAATATTATCCAGGCTGAATTGCGGATTATATTAACTCACAGACCGGACCACATAATTATAATTGATGATGTGAATGGTATGACAGACGGCTGTGCTGAAAAGTATATGGATCTTTGCCTGGCTGCCAATCCTAATTATAGGTTTGAATTTTGGAGCGAAAATTTGAGTGGAGATTTATTGTACACTGATAAGATATTGGTATGTCTGCCAAGCTAATGGTACTTGTAAGTAGCCGGGACTATAAAAACGGAAATGATGTCTACTATTGTAGTATTAAATATGCTATTGGTTTGCGCCTAACAGGGCACCTTATTTTATGGAAATTAAAGATTGTGAAAATATGAACACAGTGTCCTTTTCTCGCTTAGGCAACCACGGCCGCCTATCAAATCAATTATTCCAACTATGTAGCACCATTGGAATAGCTGCCAAAAACAATGCACAGGCTACCTTCCCCGAATGGTCATACGAAAGGTATTTTGATATTGAACTGGATCATAACCTGATGCCTGTTTGCGATATTGTAAAGGAGTCCAGGTTTGAATACTCAGATATAAACCTAGATGGAGGAGCCTTTGATTTGTCCGGCTATTTTCAATCAGAAAAATACTTCGATCAATCACATGGCCGGGCATTAAAATTTAAGTATCAAGTTGTAATTGATGCGATGGGTAAATTAGAGCCAGGAGCATTTGACAAACCAACTATTTTAATGCACATTAGAAGGGGTGATTATGTCGGCAACCCGCACTACTATCAACTACCAATCACATACTATATCGGTGCCTTAATACAGATACCAGGCTGGCAAGAGTGCAATGTAATAATTATCAGCGATGACCTGCCATACGCCAAAGTTCATTTCCAATGTTTAGGAGATAACGTATTTTTTGCCGATGACCTAAACGAGGTTGAAAGTATGGCTCTAGCTCCTATGTGCGACCACTTTATTTTATCCAATTCAACTTATTCCTGGTGGTGCGCATACTTAGGCGAAAAAGTTCATAGCCAAATTATTCACCCGGGCCACCTATTCAGAGGTCCAAGTTTAGGGGCAAATAACACCAAAGATTTTTGGCCTGACAGGTGGACAAGATATAAATTGGATAGCTATAAGCTGGACCTGTCAAAAATGACTTTCACCATACCGGTATTTCACGATCATAGAGATAGAAAGCATAACCTTGATTTATCTGTCTGCATGCTGCAATCAGCGTTCCATACAAACATAATTGTAATGGAGCAGGGCGGAAATAAGTTTGAGTATATGGGTCAGTATTGCCAGTATATTAAATTTAAAAACCGGGTATTCCACCGTACCAAGATGTTAAACGACATGGCTATACTTGCCACTACGCCGTATATCGCCAATTGGGATTGCGATATTATTATTCCGCCTATGCAGGTATATTTGGGCGTATTGATGCTAATGCAAGGGGCTGAAATGTTATTTCCTTATGATGGCAGGTTTGCCAGGCTACCCCGTGAGCCGTGGTTTAAATCAATTCAGTCTACTTTAGATATAGGTGTTGTAAAAGATGACGAGCCAAAAGGTAAAAGAGGCCGGGCGGTGCCAGTATCTTCGGTTGGCGGTGCTGTATTTTTCAATAAAGCATCGTTTATTGATGGCGGCATGGAGAATGAAAATATGATTTCGTTCGGGCCTGAGGATTGCGAACGCAATGACCGGTTTAGTATGTTGGGCTACAGGGTTGAAAGGATTGACGGTTGCCTTTACCATATTGATCACTGGTGCGGGCCTGATTCATCTAAGCGTAATCCGTACTTCAGGGCTAACCATTTGGAGCTGGATAAGATAAGGTTAATGAATCAGCAAGAGCTAAAGGCTTATGTGCAGACCTGGATGTGGCGGCCGGTTAAGGTTAGTCAGGAGGAGGTTGATAAAAGATTGCAGGAGGTTTGCGAATGGGCTGAGAGGCAGACGGGGACAAGGTACCAAATTGTATCAAGCGATATGCACGATTTGATTAGTGAGTTTATTAATGCGCCGGTAAATAGTGCAACGTTATGACAAATACAGCCAAAAACATAATAATAACTAACGAGAGTTGCTCAGGATGTCCAATGATATGGGATTGCATATTGCCGGACGGTAGTAATGGATATATCAGATATAGGTGGAGCGTTATATCGTTAAAGGCTGCCACCGAAAAAGCCGGTATATTTCAAGAGCCGATTATATCTGAAATGATAGGTAGCGAAGACAGGCTTGATGGCATGCTACCACTTGAAGATACAATTAAATGGCTTGAAACGAATGGGTACAACGTAATAAACCATATTTAAAAAATAATTCCCCACAATATTAATTTTAATTTATAACTTTAGTCGTAAATATGTCTGATCTTCAAGATATCCGTTGTTCAAAGTGTCAGAAACTACTTGCCGAAGCTAAGATTGAGGAGGGTAAATTGTCTATTAAATGTAAGTGCGGAACGATGAATACGATTGAAGTAAGGCAGGTAAATAATAAGCCATTTGTTCATAATCAACCCTATCAAAACAGGTTGAATTTAGTGCAGAAATAATACAGTACTGGCGAAACAGGCAGACGCTATCCCTTCCAAGGGAGAGGCCGAGTTAAAAACGGCGTTAAAAGTTCAACTCTTTTGTACTGTACATACATACCTTCCGAGCTACCAAGATAGCCAGTAAGTTTTAAACTAGAGCCCAAAATAATCATAGAGGCCATCTACCATAAAAGGTAGGTGGCTTTTTTTTATATGTATATACTTTTAATTACAATATGGCTGTTCGGTTTTTTGCTTGCATATATTATGCAACGGACAGAGGTAGCCGCCGAGAAAACTCCATTCACTTTTGGCATTCGCCTTCTGATTATTGCCACATCGTTGCTATCTTGGGCGATGATCATCATTATGCTTGTTAGCACATGGATTAACTATATAAAAAACTTTGGGTATTGGGATGAACCTGTTGATCAAGGTTCGCTGTCAGAGGTAGAATATAAGCAGTCTAAAGTCCAGGCTAATTGAGTATAGTAAAAGCCATACAAAACTCATTCCAGGCTAAGGGGGCTAGTTTTCCACTTGACCCGGCTCAGTACCGTGGTGGTATGGCTGAATTGTTTCAGTTAGGCGGACAAGGCCCGATACACGCGTTTACTTACTGTGACAGCAATAGTTCTTTGATAGCTTATCAAAAATGTCCGCCGTTGGCAGCAATTATTAATAAAAAGGCCCAGGCTTATATTAATGGTAAGACGTGGGTGATGGACAGCAAAGGAAAAGAGTCAACAAGCCAGTGGGCCACAAATTTAAGGAAGCTACTGGCCCGGCCTAACCCATTGCAAAGCTGGAAGCAGTTTGAGGCTCAAATGTATATCACTCAGCAGGTTTTTGGATATTGTGTTGTGCTGCCTATTCTGCCTACAGGTCGGAAAGACATATCGTCAGCCAGCAGTATGTGGGCTATTCCTGGCAACATGATTACGGTTAAGTACACCAATAAATTATGGTACCAAACAGATCTGACAGGAATAGTTGAAAGTGTTACCCTGTCGTACGCCGGGATTGATACCAAGTTGGATTTAAAATCAATCCATATCTTCCGTGACTTTTCGCCAGCATTTACTAATATGGTTTTTCCTGAGTCAAGGATCCGCCCGCTGGAATTACCGATCAATAATATTATAGGAGCGTTAGAGTCAAGGAATATGCTGATAAATTACCGCGGTGCATTAGGCATCCTATCCTCAGAGAATGATAAATCAGGTTACATCCCGATAAAAGATGGTGATAAAAAAGCATTACAACAAGACTTTGCCAGGTATGGCCTGAAAAATCAACAATGGAAATTCATTATAACCAGCGCATCAGTTAAATGGCAGCAAATGGGAGTTCCTACACGGGAATTAATGTTGTTTGAGGAAATTGAGGACGATACAAATATGTTATGTGATAGTTATGGCTATCCTATTGATTTAATGGCCGGGAGTCAGCGAAAAACATATCAAAACAGTGAGGCGGCAGGCAAGGGGTTATATCAGAACGCAGTTATTCCGGAGGCAGACGCAACGTATGATCAGTGGAACGAATTCTTTCAGTGTTCCGCTAACGGCTGTGAAATGCAAAAGGATTATAGCCACATTCCGGTATTACAGGCAGATAAAGCAAAAGAGGCTACCGCAAGAAATACCTTAACCCAAACTTTAGACAGGGAATTTAAGAATAACTGGATTACATATAACAGAGTTTTGGAAATATTACAGGAAGATACAATTGTTGGTATGGATAAATATTACAACGATTTATTAAAGGATGGGTACACATTCGGTCCGGCTGTCCAAGTGAGGCAGGCAGGCCCGGAGGAATTAAACCCTCCATCAAATAATATAACTGATTAACAATGGAACCAAAAACACACGCTGATTTAGAGGTTGTGCAGGCCAAAAAAATCGCCACTCAATATAAGGTGAAGGAGAATTATAAAACCAACACCAAGGATGTGGATATGACAAAGCGCATTGTTCAATCCATTGCTAATACTTATTTGTTCTTTGATAGCGACCAGGATGTTTTGTTACCTAATAGCGGCGCAAAAACTATCAGCGAAAAGGGGCCGGACAGTACAGGTGTTGCAAAGATTAAGAATGTGAAAGACCATGTAATAAGTGACCGAATTGGCAAGCCACAGGTGATAGAAGAAAAGAAGATGGACGGACGGGAGGTGGTTTACTGTGAGAGCAAAATGCTAACCACCACATTGGGTAACGATCAGTTGATAGAATACCAGGAAGGGGTAATTGATCAACATAGTATCGGATTCAGGTATATGGGTATTGATCTGGTTACAAGCGATGATGAGGCATGGAAGGTTTGGATGGGGCGTTTGATTAATCCTGAGGATGCGGAGAAGGCCGGGTATATGTTCCTGGTAAAAGAGTATGACCTATTCGAATGGTCCCCTGTTAGTTTCGGCGCCAATAAGCTCAGTCAATATTTGGGCGTAAAATCCAATAATATTGAAGGGATGGTATTAAAGCTGCATAGCAGGTTGGATCTGCTTGAGCGGCAATTAAAGTCTGGTAAGCAAAGTGATTACGCCATGCTTGACTATGAGTTAGAAACACGGCAATTAAAACAAATTATAAGCGAGTTGTTTACTACGGAGCCGTCAATCAAAGCCACGCTGTTAGATCAGCGCCGGCAGCGGGAGGACACTCAACGGGAGAAGGCGACAGAGCTTTCAATGTGTCCTTCATGTTTAAAGGAATTTAACCACGACCCCGGCGATAACAAATGCCCTTCATGCGGCAAGTTCGCCGATAGTACTACCGTGGCTGAAAACTTTGATTGGGACAAAGCTTTAAAAGAAACAACATTTATTAAATTTTAAACTACCCATTATCATGGATGTTCAAACAGAAAAAGACCTACTTGAGAAGGTGGGCAAAGAGGCTACCGAAGCGGCAAAGCTGGCTATAAAAACGGCCGAAGATGCCATTAATGGTAAGACCATTGAATTAACCAAAGGCTTGATGTCAAAGTCAGACTTCGATAATTTTAAGGCTGAGCAGATGGCTCCTATCCAAGCTTTACTCAATACGCTTGATACCGCTTCGAAAGAACAAGGTATTAAGATGGCTGAGTTTTTGGAAAAGGCTACACCAAACAGTAAAACCCTGGAACAGTTTATCGAAGAAAAGGCATCGGTTATTAAAGACCTTCGCACAACCGGCAAATTCGTTGAAATCACTGGCGCTCAATTGAAAGCTGCCGGGGTTCAAAGTATTGCTGGTACAATCCCAACCCCAAGCCCTTATGCGCCGGGCGTGAGTGGCGTGCTGGAAATTTTTGACATTCTCCGCAATCCCAATTTCATCACCTCCAAGGTAGATATGGGCCGCACTAACCAGAGCCGGTTAGCTTGGGCTAACGAGCTAGACCCCATGGAAGGTGGTCCAGCGTTAGTTGCTGAAGGTGCCCTGAAACCTCAGATTCAGCATAAGTTTACCATCGAAACATCTACTGCAAAGAAGGTGGCTGGATGGATAGAACTAACCGATGAGTTTGAGCAGGATTTACCAAACTTTGCTTCTAACGTCCGCAGGAAGCTGCAGGAAGATGTAGAAAGGGCTTTCGATGATCTTATTCAGATCGATGTTCAGGATGCGGCTCGCCCGTATGAGATAACTGGCCTAGACGGGCAAATTGCCTTCGCTAACAGGTGGGATGCAATCCTGGCTATGATGGCCCAGGTTGGCTCTTACAATTTCGTACCAAATGCAGTTGCGATCAACTGGATCACCAACGCAATGTTGCAGTCAGCTAAGAACGAAAATGGCACTTACCTGTTACCGTCTTTCGCTGATGATATCCGCCGGATGTTGGTTTACAGCAATAAGATGGCTAATGGCCATGCCCTGGTTGGCGACCTGAAACAATACCATGTTGATATATATAAGGACTTCGTACTGAAGATCGGTTGGATCAATGACGAGTTCATTTACAACAAGTTTGCCATTGTTGGTGAAATGCGCTTCCATAGCTACATCTCTGATGCCCGTAAAAAAGCATTGGTTTATGACAGCCTGGCTGAAGTCGCCAACACCATCGAAGGTTCAGGTTCTTTCTAATAATTCACGATGCTCATAGATACATCATATTTCACAGGGCCGCTAACCATAGCGCAATTAGGATCCAAATCAGTGGACGATCGGGTAACCGATTTCATAAACATTTGGGAACCGATAATTATGGAGGCGGCCATGGGATATGATTTTTATCAGGCTTTTTTAGATGGCCTGGATGTGAGTTCTGATGAAGTTATCGAGCAAAGATGGTTGGATTTGTTGAATGGTGTTGCGTTCACTGCATCTGGTGGTAAGAAGACAAAATGGGTTGGGTTTGCCGGTGGAGCGAATACGAATATTCTGGTACCAAGCCAACGGGATGACCTTTTTATCTATGCAGGCACGACACCGGGTTTTCCGGTAGGAGGTTATCAGTACACTAATTCAGGCCTGGCAGGATGGAATTTCTCAGTTGAATTGTTTGGGGCTGGCACATTAGACCCGGATTCTGAATGGGTGGAAAAAGCTGGTGGTGGCATAAGTCTAACCAATTCGCTTTATACCACGACTGCAGGTGAAAGATGGGTGATTAAGTTCCTGAGTAAGAAGATCGTAACGATCCAAGGTGGTGGTCAAAACCTTTTTAGCCCACTGGCCGGGTTTATTTATTACGAGTACATGCGCGACTTGGCAACACAAAATACCGGCAGCGGTACGGTGAAAGCTACAAGCGAAAACTCATACCCGGTTAGTGCAGCTCAAAAGATGGTTGACGCTTACAATATTGCTTGCCGGCAGATGGAGGTTCTGGCTAGTCTGTTAAGGACAGATCAATCCAAACAGGTCTCAGATCGTATATACCCTGAGTTCAATTATAGCCAAATAAGCTACTATTATGACGGGTATTACAATGATTGGACTTATTGGGAAGATAGCCTTTATTCTTTCAGGCCCATAAACACCTTTGGTATATGACAGCTACAATACCAGTTTACATTGATGATATTATTGGGGATGTTGTTGATATGGTCGAGGCAAGTGTTTTGGCAACTATTCAGGTTAATGAGACAGCGGCTTTGGGCGGCACAAAAATTCAGCAAATCAGGTACAGCAAAAGTTCTTACAATGAATTACTGGAAACCCTGGCACAGGCGGATGGTAGTAGCGAAGAGCGGTTTAATAAATACCCGCTTATACATCTTGTTCAGGATGTTACCGTTGAACGTGGCTCAGATGTGGGCATCTTCGGTACAACTAGCCTCAATATTGTTTTTATACACCAAACGGAACAGACATATAAAGTTGAAGACCGAGACGCTAAAGTATTTAAGCCAGTTCTCTGGCCGATATACTACGATTTCATGGCTCAATTGTATAATTCCAAATGGTTTGTTATGAACGACACAGGGGAATACCGCCACCAGGTTACTAAAAGGGCTTATTGGGGGAACCGAAAACTTAAATCATCCGAATTAATATTGAATGACTTCGTGGATGCAATAGAAGTAAGGAACCTAAATTTGAAATTCTTTTTTAAAAATTGTTAAAAATTAATCAACATGGCAAATAAATTAGGGCAGTTAAGCTGCCTGGAAAATACCAAAAACGTAGGCTTTGGAGGTTGCTTCCTTGACTGGAAGCAAATCCGCGGGGCTTTACTTTATGACAAGCCTCGCACTTTCTCTGCTGCAGAGATTGCGGCTCTGGAAACGACATTGCTAGCCGACGCCTCAGCAGATGCGAAGTCAGCTAGGATGTTTCCGATTCACAAATTCGTTGCACCGACTGATAACTCCGAAGATGTAATATTAGAGACTTTCGATTATGGTGCCAAGGCTATTGTTCGGGATGGTGATATTGACTGGACTTTCCAGTACGTAGATGGCGGCGGGTGTTTAAGCAAAGCTCTCCGTACGCATAACGGCAAGCGTTGGGTGTTGTTTTATGACAGCGAGTTTAAGATCATGGGCTACGATCTTCGCGGGCAACTTAGCGCCATTCCGCTGCAATTTTTCTACGCCTCACCTTTCAAACTGGCTACTGGTTCAACTACTGCTAAATACATGGTTCGCTTTGTATTTGAAAGTAAGTACGCAAATGAGGAAAGTCAATTTATTAAGTCCAGCTTTGACCCATCCGAAATCGCCGGGCTGCAGGATATTGATATTATCCTGAATACGTGGGATCAGGACACTGGTGTTGCAAATGTTACATTGCAAATTGCATGCGGAGCTGAAAATATTTATGACCTATTCAGCGGGCAGATTGTTGCCGCAACATTTACCGCTTATGATGCGGATGGTAACGTCGTAGATGTTGAAAGTGTTGTAGGTGTACCTGGTTCGGAAGCTTTCGATATAACACTGGCCACTGCCGACCTCCCAGATGACGGCATTGTCACCATCGAAGGTGTTGCGGTTAGCGTTCTGGTTGGCCAGGAGATTGAAGGGTACGAAATTGGGAAGGTTGAAGTGACAGTAGTCGGCAGTTAATATGGTTTACGAGGGTATATCATTTAGGGAAGATATCTCCAGCGTTTATACGCAGGAGCAGTTTGTTAGTAAATACAAGGTCCGGCAGTTATGGCCCGGCGTAACTGATGAAATAAAAGAAGCCCGGTTAAAAGAGTTCTATCAATTATGCGAACTGTTGAAGATTTATACCAAGCAAGTCTGAAATTAGATATTCCATATTTGGTAGGGCTCTCACTTGCTTTATCAGGTGACAGATACCTTGAAATTCAAAAGGAGCAGATGTTTGACGGCGAGCGGGAGGACGGTACACCGATATTCAATACTCGTACCGGATCAGAGTACTACTCGCCAAGCTACGCAAGGTATAAAGGTAAAGACAGCCCAATAGATTTAAAAGACACAGGGGCGTTTTACGGGGGCATGTTCACCAGGCAGGAATCAGAAGGGCTGCTGGTTGATAGTGATGATCATAAGTCTGACATGCTGAAAGAAGTTTATGAGCCTTTTTTATTGAACGAACAAAGTAAGATTGAGTTTATGCCTTTTGCAAATCAGATATTGATTGATGAGGCAGTAAAGGGGTTAAATGGTGGATTATGAGTTACTATTGCGCTGATTGTGTAGAAAAAGCCAAGCTCAGAAATAGGGATATGACGGGCCAATTAAAAATAGCAAAACAGTATGCCATTCAAGATCAAAAACCTTATGCGGTTTGTTGGACACCCAAAGAAGGACTATATACCAGAGCAGCCACAGACGCCATCAAAGCAGGTGCCACAATCAGGCATATTGTATCGGGACTGCTTTAAGTTGCCGCTGGATATATTCATTGATTGTCTTTTAGATGGTGACTTATCTGGAATCGGAACAGGGCCGGATGTTGATGAGGTTTGGGATAAAATATACCTGCAGCATTTAGAACAATCTCAGGCCGTAGGGTATAACGAGGCTTTTGAATTGATGAAAGAAATAAATGATTACCGGGCCAAAATAACTATTGCCAATAATTGCATCAGTCACCTGCAAATGCAGTATGATGCGGATATAGTCGGGGTGTTGAATTTATTTGCTTTAGGGTGCCGGGTTGGGCCTGACGACGCCGGGGATGAATTGATAAAAAAACTAAACGGGGTTGTGGCCAGGATGAAAAAATGGTTCCCTATGATGAAAAAGGCTCAGTCTGATTTGGACACTCTCAGAAAGAAAGATGGAGCCAAGGTTGACCGCAAATATTTTGACGAGGCTTTGGAAGCTATTAGTAATGAAAAGGGTTACAATGTTGAAGCTAGCAAGATCACAGTGAGCCGGTTTAATACGGCGGTAAATAAGATCACAGAAAAAGCACTAAAACAGCAAGTAAATGCCAATACAAAGAATAGATAGTATTTACGACCTGGCAGCCTTAACAGCTGAACAGGAAAAGTATTTGGCATTACTGGAGCAATCTAAGGCAGCTATCATCGACCTGAATAGTCAGCGTGTTACCGCGAAAAGTGCTGACCTTTCAAACTTCACTAAGGCTGCTGCGGAGCTGGATAAAGCTATTGATAAGACTAACAAAACGACAGATGTTGCAGTAAAAGAAAACGCCGAATTAATAAAAAGCATAAAAGATTTGACGACCGTCATGACTGAATCGGCAAAATCAAATCAAAAAAAATCAGGACAGCAAGCTGAAAGCACAAAGAAAACATTGGAGGAGACTATTGCCAACCAAAAAAACACAAAAGAATTAAAAGCTCAGGCGCAGGCTGAGTTATCAGCTATAGGTAGCCGGGAAAAAGCATTAGCTCAAATTAAAGTTCTTACTATTGCTAAGGATAAACTAAACTTAGAGAGCGAGGAAGAGAAAAAGGAGTATGACCAAATTGTTATTAAACTCCAAAAGTATGAACAGTTCCTTAAAAAAACAGGTTCAGAGGCTGAAAAACAACGCCTCAATATTGGTAATTACTCAGGGGCTGTTAGTATATTGAAAACATCTTTCGATCAGGTTGCGGATAAGATGGCAGAAATGACTAAGGCCGGGAAAACGAATACTGATGTATTTGCCCAGATGGAAAAAGAGTATGCCCTATTAAACAAATTAGTCAACAGCCAAGAAGCCGGGTTCGCCAATGCTACAATGGAAATCAGGGCTAACCAAAAGGCTTTACTTGATTTGGAAAATGCCGGGTTGGCAGGTACTGAATCGTTTAAAAAATTAGAACAAGCTACCGGTGAATTACAGGATCAGCTAGGTGACCTGAAAGCCAGGACTAAAACGCTAGGCTCCGATACATTTGTTTTTGATGGATTGATAGATGCAGCACAAGGTTTAGCTGGGGCGTATGGTGCCGCACAGGGGGTAGCTGCTCTGTTTGGTGAGGAGAACGAGGATTTGCAGAAAACAATGGTCAAATTGCAGGCAGTTATGGCTGTAGTACAAGGGCTGCAGGCTGTACAAAATGCACTGCAAGCTGAGAGTGCAGGCATGATGCTTTTGCAGGATATCCGCACAAAAGCTTTAGCCGTTAGCCAGGGCATTTACGCCGTTGCCGTAGGCACAAGCACCGGTGCAATGAAGCTATTCCGTATTGCCTTACTAGCCACAGGTATCGGGGCAATTATTGGTTTATTATACCTGGCTGCCGATGCAATGGGTGTTTTTGGAAGCAGCGCCGAAGATACCACTAAATCATTGGAGGAGCAGGCTGAGCAGATGAAGAAAAATAAAGACTCGCTTGATGAAATTGGGCAAGCTGCTGAGAAGGAACGGAACCGGGCTAAAGGTGGGCTCAATGATTTGAGGCGGGCTTTGGAGCTGGCAGAGGCAAGGGGCGCCAGTGAAAAAGAGTTACAGAAATTAAAGGATGACATTTACGCCAAAGAGCGTTTGAATATGCTTGTTAGTTTCAATACTTTTGCCGGGTACGCTGATAAGCAAAATGATATTAATGATGCCGGTTTAGATTTGAAAAATAAATACGAGGCATCGAAGCTAGCGTCTGAAAAGAAGGCGCTGGATGAAGCTGAAAAAGCTCGTAAGGAAAAAGCAGATAAGCAAGCAAAAGAAAATGAACGGGCTATTGCCAAGGCGAAGAAATTTGCAGAAGATGAGGCCGAAGCTATGTTTAATATTTTCAGGGATAATGCTGAAGAAAGGGCAAGGCTGGCCATGCTTGGTGCTGATGACGAAAAAGCTCCACTGGAGGCCAGGCTGGCAGCATTACAAGATTATTATTCGGAAAGACAAAGTGTTATTATTGCTCAAAAAGATTTTGACCTTAAATCAGAGGTTAAAGGTAGTCAGCAGGCTAAAGAGATAATGAATAAGGCCGAGATTGAGCGTAATAAATTATATGAGGAGTTGCTGAATAAAAGACTAGAGATTACAAAAAATAATAGTGACAATATTATTGCTGCCAATAAGGCAAAGAATGAGAAGTTGGTTAAGGGTGAGGAGGATGCGGCTGAGGCTATCCGGGCTGTAAAAGAGCGTCAGTATGTGGATGATATTATTGCGTTGAATGCAAGTTTTGAGGCTGGCACTATTAGCTTGGCGCAGTACAATAAGGCCAGGGTAAAATTAGATACAGAATACCAGATAACATCTTTAAAAACAGAGATAGATCACCAAAAAAAGCTGATTGAGATTAGTACCTTATCTACTGATCAAAAGAAGCAGGCTCTCAGGGAATTAGCCAAGCTAGAAAAGGAACTAAGCGATGCAAGTGTGCAGAAAAAAGAAGGCGAAGAGGCGGCCAAAAAAGAGGCAGCTACATCTACATTTTCAGAAATAAGCCGGATATCTGGCGAAACATTCAGTGTTATAGGTGGCCTGTTTAACGCTCAAGCTACAAGGGAAAAAAACAGGCTAAAAGAACAACAGGACGAGGCAGAAAAAAAGGCCGCTAGGGAAATAGAATTGGTAAATGCGTCTACCTTAACAGAGGAGGAAAAAGCCGCTAGAATTATAAATATTCAAGCCAGATTGGCGGCGCAAAAGGATTTAATTGCACAAAAAGAAAGGGCGGCAGAAATTAAGAGGGCCCAGTTTGAAAAAGCCGTTTCAATATTCAATATCATTTTGAACACTGCGTCTGCAGTTGTTAAAGCTCTTCCAAACGTTCCGTTAGCAGTACTTGCAGGGGTGATGGGTGCCGCTCAATTAGCTGTGGCCGTTGCAACCCCAATCCCAAAATATAGAGTAGGCCGAGGCGAAGGTAAATCAGAGCTTGCCTATGTGCATGAGGGCGAGTTTATTCACCGTGAAGATGGTTCAATCCAAGCTACACCAACAGTGGAAACTCTTACCCATTTAATGCCGAAGGATAAGGTTTACAAAAACAAGGCTACAATGATGAAAGAGCTAGCAATGTCGGCTATGCCCAATATTAGTTTATCTGCCCGGGCTGATGGTGATGTTACTCAGGCAATAAATAAAATGAGTGCAAGGATTGAGGGGGCTGTTTCGGCAATACAAATCAGCACAACCAATATAACAAAAGAGGGTTGGCGCAAGCATAACACAAGACTGGCTGATTATGATAGTTGGGTAAAAAAATATATACGAGGCTAGAATAATATGAACGAAACATTCCTCCCATTTATAACAGATGATCAAGGCCGGAGCCTGGATGTTGACAATGGCGTTGTCGTTACCAGATCAATCCCTGACCCTATTGAAAACAGCCCCGAAGGTTGGGAGCAGAACACTATTCAGTTTACCCGTAATACGGAATTTCGCTCTGTAATAACAGCCTACACCACAAGCCTTAAATTCTATTTGGATGGGGCCAAGATACTGAGAAATGCATTCTACCGAATGGGTATGGAAACCGTTCTGTATTTTATCTGGCTGAAACTGGACCGCGCTTTCGGGGCTGGTATGCAATACAAAAGCTGGTACAAAGGAGAGCCAGACTTCGGTACATTCCGTGATGAATGGGATGGGTGTTCGGTCAATATTTCAGAGGGCGGATTTTTTAAAGATTTACAGGCTCATAAAACAGTTGTGCAGGATATACCTTTTGATGATGATGCGGTTGGTGTTTATATTGATGGTGTTAAGTTGAGGCAAAAACTAAATTATACAGATGTAGAAGATCTGCAGGTATCGTTTGCTAGTTATGGCACAAACTTTTTTGGTCCGTACATTTTAGTAAGTCAGGACGGGGCTAGTTCTGGATTTCTGATAAATAGTGAGCAATTAGAAAGTGCCCCATCCGCTTTTGCTGACAGGTTGGTGTCTGACAATACCATTCTTACCAACATCGGGACAGTGGTAGTAACGGTAACGATTACCGGCACAATAGAATTCAAATGTATTGGTATGACTTCGAGCCCGCCTTATGCGGTACGGTTCAG
The DNA here is from genome assembly GCA_040388175.1 of Bacteroidota bacterium. Taxonomy (GTDB): domain Bacteria; phylum Bacteroidota; class Bacteroidia; order Sphingobacteriales; family Sphingobacteriaceae; genus Mucilaginibacter. The sequence goes on from JAZKCG010000068.1 coordinate 17,403, forward strand.
GTATTTAAGGTCAGGCCAAACTATAGTAAATCAAAATCTATATCAAATTATCAGCACTGTAGGAATGACGGTCGGCACAACTTACAAAGCGGACTTCAGTATTGATATTCCATTGGAGCCAGGTGAAAGGTTATATCGTGAGGGCATCTTTTTTGGTGGTGTTGGGTCAGATGCTATTATTGAGTTTACGCAAAACTCCAAATCAAGTATCAATTTTATCACAAGGCAAGTCCCGGCGGTTATACTAGCTCACCGGGTGGTAACATTAGGATCAAAACTGGCAGGAAAAATAAGCCAAGGGGCTACTATGAGCAGCCCGAATTTTATGGACAATGATTATAATCTAATGGTGACTTCTGGCGACGCAATAAGATCGATACCGGCGGCGGTAATAAAAACATCATTCAGCGATTGGCACAAATCTATCGATGCAGTAAAGTGTGTTGCTTTAGATATTGTAAACAATAAACCGCAACTGCACAGCCGATATACAAAATACGACCGGACATCAACCATTGCGGCACTAGGCGAGTGTTCTAATTGGAGCCTGGAGCCGGCAGATGAATACATTTACGATGTGGTTCAAATAGGGTACCCTAGTAAAGCCGCTGACAGCAATATTGATGTGAATGGCAAATACTCTTTTAATAATACTTATACGTGGCGAATAAACACCACCAGGCGAAAGGCTACAACTTATGATGCGGTGAGTAAATACTATGCCGATCCTTATGATATTACGTTAATCCGTGTCAACCTGGAGGATAAAACCACCACCACCGGTAGCACAGATAATAGTAATTTCTTTCTGGATTGCGAGGTAAAGTCGGATGTCACAAGGACAGGACTGATAAATTTTTACGGCACTGATAATAAGATTGTATTTACTAGCACGGCGGGCTTGATTAAGTATTTTGTTGTGGGAATGAAGTATGTAGTTACCGGTTCAGCATTTAATAACAAAGTTTTTACGATAACAGATGTACTTGTAAGCGGCCTGGATGTTGCGTTGACGGTCCGTGAATTGGTAATCAGTGAAGACATAGTAGCAACGTTGACCGTAGTTAACCTATACCAACTAAGAAGGCCAACCGTTGACAGCGCAACCGGTATCCCTAATGATGGTACTGAGTTTAATTTATTAATTACACCACGGCGCAATATGGATAATCATCTGCGCTGGTTACGATCTTCATTCGATCATTTAGATACCAATAAGTTAGTGTTGCAAACTACCGACAAAAACCGCGACCTGGTTACAACAATTGCGGGCATTACTGTTAACGAGGCGGCAGATATACCAGTTTCAACAATGGGTGATAAAGTATTTTTGCCTTACTACACAACAAAAGATATCCAAAGCCCCCAAGACTTATTAACTTTAGTTACTAATAACAATTACGGGGTTATGTCTTATACGCGGGAAGGAGTTCAGATGGATGGTTTTATTATTGATGTGAGGAGCCAAGACGCATATTTGGAGACACAGCAATATCGCTTATTAATCTCAGCAAATAATGATTTAACTCAGTTAATAAATAATAGATAGCATGACCAGGGACGAACTATATACGCAATCATTGACCGACCTACTAAGGGCAGCGATAGTATTGGCTGAAATACTGGAAAACAAACAGCTCACAAAGGTTGAAGAAAACCGTATTGCATATGGAACAAAACTGATTGATAATGTAAAAGAAAGACAGTTAAAATTAAACAGTAAATAAACATGCCATACATATTTGTACCACAATTGAACCCGGTAAACGTTGTTGACAAGAATAGAACGCTTGCCAATAACTACAACTGGAACCACTTTGACAAGTGGCTTTCAATTGAGCAAATTACGCAGTATGAGCAGCATAAATGTGATGAGCAGCGGTGGCAATTTGATGATATATGTTGGCTGCAAATTCAGGGAGATTTTAGCCCGGTCCGTGTGCAGGTTCGGAACCAAAGAGGGTTGGTTATTTTAAGCCAGGTCATGGATATTGTTGCGACAATCAGCGGTCGTTCATACTTTGAAAGCCAGATTGCTTTTGATGATCCTGTTTTTGTCGATGGCGGTTATTTCTTTGTTGAGTTTATAGCCGGTGATCCGATATTAATAACACTAGAGGCTACCGTTTGGCATGTGCAGGAAAGGTGGCCGAATACATTACTAGTAAATTATAGCCACAATTCTAACAATGAAATCCTTTGGGAGACTGGAATATCAATGAACTTTAGAGTAGATGCGGTTATCCCTTACGATATGCCTGCCAGTACCAGGACCGTTTACACAGATCAACCGCAATCGGCTGTTACTGTAAAGGGCGCAGCATACCGCAAGTTTAATTTAATCATCGGCACAGAGGGCGGTGTGCCGGATTGGGTTATTGATAAAATGGAGGATATACTTAATCAAAACAATCAGGATTATGATGGCAAACCTTTCTCTGCGGCATCCGGTGCTACATGGAATACAAAAAAGATTGAGCGTTACCCATGGGCGCAATGGACTATTGAAATGAGGGAGGAGGTTAATCGTAGGGGCAGATTATTTGAGGTAGATGGCCTGCAGGAGAAGAAAGTTGCAATGGATTATGTGGTAGAAGGGGCGCTTTTTGGTCCGGTCAGTGGCCCGGCGAATGATAACAGTTACACCATTAATCATTTAGGATAGATAAAAACTTATGGCACTCTCAATAAAAATAGCATCATACATCTCAGGCGGTTATGTTAACCCGGTCATCTGGCGACTTTACGAAGTAGGCACCGGGGCGCTAGTAGACGAACATCAGGAAATGGGGCCGCATGGAGTGGTTTACAATTTTAGTTTCAATACCAATATCAGGGATATTGTTTACCGAATATCCTTGTTTGAACAGCCGGGCGGCACTGGTATTGGTGTATTGATTAAGGCGCACGAAGTTACACCTACCACAAGTACGATTGTGTTTGATGCAGATATTGAGACAATTGTTGATGGCGGAGAGCCGGAGGATCCAGTCTCAGGCACAAGTACCAGCCCAATAATCGCTGAACTAATAGGCAAAGATTACTACGTAGTACAACGCAGTATCGGGCAGCGCCGGGCTGAAAGGGTGCCAGAGATCACAATCAACGTGGATGGGTCATATACTTTAGCGACGGTGGGTGAAACTTTCTTTCCGGAAGATACCTGGATAATTAAAATACGGCCAACGTTTGTAATAAACCCTTTGGGTAGCCAGGCTGGGCCAAACTATAAAGACGTTGTATTAATAACTGCAGACACTACCCTGACTAATCTGGATATGGGTAAATTGCTGATCGTGGATGGGAGCTTACCTGTCCTAACCTTGCAACTACCGGTTATTGCGGATTTATCTGAGAAGGTTACATTATCGGTCCTATCAGTTGGTACAAACAATATCAACGTAGTAATAAAAGCTGCTACTGGTGAAACTATATCATCAACAGGTAGCGCAAGTAATACGTTTATTCTATCCCGCAGCACCGAGGCGCAGCTTATAAAACTAGGATCAATTTTATATGGCTCTACCGATGATACCGATGTCAAAAGGAGGGGGCAAATAGAGTGGGGTTATTCAGTTGGATTGAATAGGATTTGGGCAGACAGGTCAGAATATTTAGTTGCTGATTATCCAGGCCTTAAAAAAGCAATGGACGATATGCAAGTTGGCACTATTGCTACCTATGCACAAGCCACCTCGTCTGATTATAACGGTTATTACGCTATTAGTTTGGACGGACTGAATTTCAAAGTTCCTGACCTTAGAAATAGGTTTGTTCGGGCGCTAAACGGAACTGGCACAGATACGGAGCGTGTGACGCAAGGGCCGGGCGGGTACCAGGAGATGCAACTTCAAGCCCACACGCACACATACACAAAAACTATATCTGGTAATTCTTACGGAGATAACTCTACAGATCAGGCAGATCAGACGGCAACAACATCATCAACAGGTGGCATCGAAACCCGCCCTAAAAATATTGGTCTTATTCCATTAATAATAATTTAACTTTATACAATGAGGATCATTATAGTTGGATTAATTTGTTTTTTATTTGAATTTGGCACAGTAAAAGCTCAATATTTCACGCCTATTCATAATGCCCAAGCCCCTGACTATATCAGCGTGGTTAAATATTTTGGGATTCCCTATGGATCTTCGCCGGCATTAAACAGTACCCGTGTTATCCCTGGCGCCTTGTTTTACAATACAACCGATTCGGCTATGTACTCATGGACCGGAACACAATGGATAAAGGCCGGCAACTCTCAAATAATAATTGATAGCTCCATAACAATCTATAACAACCGCTCCTGCGCTCCAAGATCAATTTCAGGTACAGTTACAATTGATAGTGCGTTTGTTGCAGTAAATACAGATATTTCTTTTGAATTGGGATGTAAAGTCTATTATGTATCAGCCTCAACATTTCCTATACCCCCAAGCAGCGGCGCTGATTTTTATATCAGTATTTATGTTGATACACTTGGGAATATAGGATTTCTTCAAGGCGGTATGAGTCCACCAGACATTCCAAACATTACAGATGATGGAAGTCAAATGCTGCTTAAAACTTACCTGATACCGGCAGGTAGTTCTACACCGCAGGGAGTAAGTACAGCATGGATATACAGAGAAGGCGATGATGCTTATGCCATTGATTCTACAGGTACAGTTTCACCGGTTATAGATTCTGTTTATGCAATTAATCGTTATGCTGGATTGCATAGTTTAAGAGTTCCATCAATGACAAGTGGGCAGTACTTTGAGGAGCAATTATACACAACATATAACTCTACAGATTTTCAATTATTTACAGCAAGACTAAGATTGGCAGCTACATTTGTCAAGAATATCAGATGGGCTATCTCACTTTACAAAGGGAATAGTGCAGCAACTTCTAATTCAATAATTATTGGTGACGGAGTAAATGGGTATAGTAGAACGGTTTCAGGAGCATACCAATTCATTTCAGCGGATATGTCTGCATTGAATTTTATTCAGACAACATTCGACAGAGTAAGAATTACGTTTATAGGTAACAGCCCTTCAGCACACCAATGGGATGATGTGAACTTTAAAACTGATGTACCACCGGCTAATACCGCAACCGGGGTAATTACATTTAATGGTAGGGATGGGCATGTTATACCATTACGAACTGATTACACTACATTTTACGATTCAACTACATTAAATGTTGATAGTACCTATGATTATCATTGGAATAATGGGGTTATAAAAGATTCAATATGGAAGGGAGTAAAAGGGTTTGGGGCAGACACTTGTTTTACTATTGTAGATACAATAATAGGGGGGAAACCTTTCGTTTGGCAATACTCTAATCCATACTGTTCAGGGAGTGGTGGTAATGATAGCGCATACTTAAACGCTACAGTTTACGGGAATGAAATACATCTTTACCGAGGTAATGGGGATAGCACCGTTATTACGGTTTCAGGCGGTGGCAGTACAAACTCAAACGTTGGAGCAGGTTACAGAGTAGCGGTGTCAGGGACAAACAATATAAAGACTTTAGTAGACGGCTTTGGTATATTGACCGATTCAACTTCCAACGCAAATGCACTTACAAGAAATATAGACACCGCATCAGCAATCGGCAGTAAGGCTTATATAGACGCTTTAGCAGCGCTTAAAAAAGATAAAGCAGATAGTATTATTTCAACAGGGTATGCAACACAATATGACCTTACAAAAACAAAGGATTCACTTCAAACAAATATTGACTTAAAGAAAAATTCAATAGATTCAGTTGCAGGAGTAGCAACTGATTATGTTACTCAATACCAAAGAAAGAAAACAAGTGATAGTTTACTTGCAATTATTGTTACAAAATTATCACCGGCTGATTCTGTTTTTCTGCATGGGAAATTGGTTTCATCTTTTGTAAAAAATGCCGGCGGTGACAGTGCTATATTAACACTTTATGACGGAACAAGGTTCGCAGTCATTGATAATAATAGCGGTGGTGGCGGAGGCCTTGCATCTACAAATTTCGTAGTAGATGAAACACCATCTGGCTCAATCAACGGATCAAACACAGCTTTCACTTTAGCAAATACGCCTGTGGCAGGTAAGGTAGAAATTTATCGAAATGGCCTATTGCAAAAGCCTGGCATCGGGAACGACTACACTATTTCCGGAACAGCAATTACATATCTGACAGCCCCTGAAACAGGGGATACACTCACCGCAAATTATATTAAATGAGGCTAATAATATTGATATTCTCTTTCATCGTTTTGTCCCAATGCAACACAAAAACAACAGCTATTAAGCGCCAGCAAAATGACACACTTAAAACATTGTGCGTATTCGAAAATTCAAAATCCGAAAGGACTCTTGATTACATGTATCGAATAATCACCGATACGATAATGGTTGACAGCATGTTGAAAGCCACATTAACACGGGATACAATTTATTATACCCCGTTTGTGTTTCCGGCTATTGATAGCACAGGGAAACAGCAAAAAGATTCTTTAGGAAAACTGGTGTATGACATTCAATATGTTCTAACACCTAAAAAGAAAATCATCTGGAGCGCTGAAAAAAATATTGACAGTCTTCTAAAAAAATAACCATGAAAATATTGAAGCAATTATATAAGAAATTAGACCGTACAGGCAAAAGAGTATTATGGACAATATTCACGGGCTTATTTATTTTCGGCGCAACCAAAATAAAGATGTCGCAGGTTGAAGGTTTAATCGCTGCCTTGGCTGGCAAACAGCAAAATTTAGAATGGGTAAATGTAATGGATTATGGTGCAGACAGTACAGGCGTAAGCGATAATAGTGCAGCTTTCGATGCGGCAGAAGCGACGTTAACAAATGGGGGAGTTATTTATATACCGGAAGGCATTTATTTATTTACGGCTACATGGGTAATTGATAAGCCGATTATAATACAAGGCGCAGGAAGTGCAAGGCATTTAGGTTTTCAGTCTGTAACAAAAATAACGTGTACCACTAATATCAATGTATGGGAATTAAGAGCCGCAGGTATTGTTATTAATAACGTTGGTATGGAATGGATGAGTGGAAGTAAGGCAACTTCGGCAAAAGGAATGTATGTTAAAAATAACGATCCATCACCAATAGAATACTTTCAGAGGTTCACAATGAACAATGTAACTGTAAGGGATTTTTATGATAATATTTATGTTGAAAGGTCTGCAAACTGGACTATTGACAATAGTCAGCTTTTATCAGCAGAAAGATACAATATTCATATTGAAAATACTTATAATCAAGATGGGGGTGATTGGAAAATAACAAACACTTTATTCTATCAATTTGACGCTGATTCACTTGGGTACGGAGTTCATCAGACAGGTGCCGGAGGCGGGAAAATGGTTAATTGTAAATTTAATGGTGAATTAGAATATTGTTACTATGTAAACCTTTCCAACGCATCTACCATATTGCTAATAAGTAACACTTCTTTTGAGAACTTCACAAGACAGGGAATTTATGCTACAAACACAAATTACATTACAGTAACAGGATGTGAATTTGCCCCGTATAGGTCATTAGCAGATACCGCTATTATTTATTTTAATGGCATATCCGGCTGTGTCATTTCGGGGAATACATTTGTCGGTACGGGTGGTGGCGGCAATAAAATATATAAGATAAATGGAGGTAGTGATAATTGGGCAACAGGAAATTCATACAGTAGTTACATCAGTTCAGCCCCTTATTCAATTTACGGTGGAACTAATAATTACAATCATGGATGGTTTAAAAACGGAGTAGTTGCACCAAGTTTAACAGTTACGGGAGAAACAATGACAGGTACACTTATATCGAATGGTGCCTTATCTGCAACAACAGGAACTTTTACCGATGATGTGTCTATAGCATCAGGTAAAAAATTATTATTACCAAACACGACAGGTACGGCTCGTGGCACACAGCTATACAATTACAACATAACCGATAATTTCACAGGAATTACATCATATCCAACGGCTGGTACGAATGTAGCAACAGCATTATCTGTAATACCAAAAGGAACCGGGTATTCTAGCACCATAAAAGCGCAATTTGCAATTTATAATACCGACTATATTGCCGATGCCACTAATTATGAGTTCGCCCTTTTCAGGGCTACAGGTACAACAGGGTTCGGGTTAATGTCAGCAGCAGCAGGAACTGGTACGCAAAGGCCATTTTTTGTTGATGCAACAGGAGGCCAGACGCAAGCGACAGCAAACATAAATTTTGCCACAACAGGAAGGACAGGTATAGGTGCCGGTGTTACATCTCCAACTGCAATTTTGCAATTAAAAGCAGGCACGGCAACGGCAAGTACAGCACCTTTGAAGTTTACAAGTGGGACAAATCTTACAACTGGCGAAACGGGTGCAATGGAATATAACGGCACGAACCTTTTCTTTACCCGTACAGGCACAACAAGAGAGACAGTTATTACCGCAAATGCTGTTAATAGTGTTTCTCCAACAGCGCCAAACCGGACTATTACGGTTGTGATTGATGGCACCACTTATTACATTCACGCCAAGACAACTAATGATTAAATGAAAAAAGCCGCATTGATATTTTTCTCTATTACTATTTTCAGTTTTAAAATTGGAAGCGATAAAACATATAAAGTTGAATTGACTTTACAAGAATGGCAACTGATTTTAAATGTGGTAGATCAATATAATGCACCTCATTTACAAGTGAAGCAGGTGCAGGATTTATTAGTACCGCTTTTGAACAAACAAATTGATATAACAAAGCAAAAATGAAAACACTACTCATAGCCTTAACACTAATAACAACAGGGGCGAAGGCTCAAACATGGAATACTGCAACCTTATCAAATAAGGTGCGTGATTTATACAGTAAAGACAGCTTGCAGAAAACGCAGATCACAAGTCTACAAGCAGCAGATAAGGTAATGCAAACAAGCATTAATAATCTTAATGCCAGTATTACAAAATTACTTTCAATAGCAGCAAGGCAGGATGCTAAAATATTAGCTGATTCATTGCTTATTGTGAAGTTAGAAAAACGTTTTACTGATACAATGAGTAAGTTTAAAGAGACATACTTCATGCCTCCATATTTTAATGTAAGGCCAGGGAAAGCAGATTCAGTTCAATTCATACCGCCAGTACAATGAAGTTACTCACCATATTAATACTTATACTTTTTGCAAATGTTTGTGATGCACAGGTATGGACTAAGTTTTCAAGGGGTAATCCTGTAACACGCCCAAATCAACTACCTGTAGCAAATGCCGGAGTAGACAGGGTTATTACTTTGCCAACAAATAGCACTACCTTTTTCGGGAGTGGTACAGATACAGATGGTACGATTTCAACATACGGTTGGATTCAGATTTCGGGGCCAAGTACAGCATCGTTAACCGGAGCAGCAACAGCAACGCTTTTAGCGGGCACCTTAATTGAAGGTGCATACGAATTTCAGATAACCGTTACCGATAACAAAGGAGCCACAGCAACTGACAATGTAATTGTAATTGTGAATAGTGCTGCAAACGTTCCACCAGTCTCAGATGCAGGAACTGATAGTGCAATTACTTTGCCGGTTAATAGCGTTCATTTATTGGGGCATGGTACGGATGTAGATGGAACAATTGTAAGCTATAACTGGACGCAATCAAGTGGCCCTAATTTTTGGACAATCGTAACACCACTGGATTCAAATACTTTAGTAACGAACCTGACAAATGGCGTGTATAAATTTCAATTAGAGGTTACTGATAATAATGGAGCCAAATCGCTGGATGAAGTACAAATAACAGTAAATGTTGCAGTAGGTACAGGTGATTGGTCAGGCAAGTATATTTTTATACTTGACACCGTTAGCCATGTGAGCATTGCAGTTTTCAGACAGGATTCTATACTGGTTAAAAGCATTGTAAGCGATACGGTAATTCAGGCCGGCACTCATACAATGTACTGGAATGCTACAGATGATTTAGGTAGTACAATTCCTTTTCCTGATTCATCTTACACCATTAAAATTAAGTCCAATAATTTGAAATACAATTGGGATGGAGTGATCGGTAACAGTTCTGATAGTATGACAGGTTCTACAGTCCATAAAGGTTACTATGAGTGCATGAACTCATTAGCCTTTGGCAGTACTTATGGATATTACTGTAATGGATATAGTGAGGGCATTCCATCTATTGCTAAGTTTGCAATAGCACAACCACAACAAAAAATATTTCTATACACAGCAAGGAACAGGGCAGCGCAAACAGACTATGTTGCTACAGACGGAACTAATGTTTATTGGGGTGGCGGAGGTAACTCAAATTCAACATTTGTATATGGTACGAAAGTTTCAGATGATACAGAGGTTAATTTTCCATCAAGTATAGGTTTTATACCACCATTCAGCACAACCTACAGAGTAATAGGTTACGTTAATAAAACAGGCTCACGAATTACAGGATTAGCAGTACAACAGTCAGGGAATTATCTCTTTATACCGAGGGCCGGGCTTGATACTTTATATGTGGTCAACAAAACAACGGGAGCCCTGGCTCAAAAGTTATTTTATGATTCATGCCGGGCAGTGAGTGTAGATGGAAGTAGCCTTTGGATGGTAACAGGAACTAATAACCTATTAAAGTACACAGTAAACGGGGATGGATCTCTTACCAGTACAGGTATTGGCGTTGGTGGATTGATTGCACCACTTTCTATTCAAGCAAATGGCAGTACGATAGCGGTAGCAGATGGTGGAAATAGCCAACAGGTTAAGTTTTTTAGCAACACAACAGGAGCGGCAATTGATACGCTTGGTGTTGCAGGTGGGTACTTTACAGATGCAACAGTAAACAATAATAAGTTTTACTTTAATGATGTGAACGGTCAAAGAGCAGCATTCATAGCTTATCAATCAGATGGTAGTTTTTGGGTGAATGACCCAGGCAACAAACGTGTACAGCACTATGATGCAAGCAAGGCTTTCGTGAATAGAATAATGTCATTGGGTGCCACTTATGCAGTGTATGTCGATAAGAATAATATCAATAAGGTATTTGCCAATATGATGGAGTTTCACATTGACTATACACAACCATTATCAGGAAGTACAGGATGGACATTGGTAAGAAATTGGGGCGCAAATACCCTTAACAGCAGATACCCATTACAATACAGTCCATCACATCCAACTACATTAAGTAATGGTAGAACCTATGGCTTGATGCGCAATCCCGGAAGTACAGTTTATGAGGCTGTGGAATTCGACACAACCTCAAACATTTTGAGGTACACAGGAGTTACTACGGATGGATCAAGAAAGGTGCTGTGCTCAGATGGAAGCAGGCAAGGCTATACAACATCAGGCGGCGTGGCAACATACAGAAGATTTCCGTTAACTGGATTTTCAGGTAATAACCCTGTTTGGAGTTCCACAGGAGAAGTGTTAGCAATTGAGAATACCAATACAATAGTGGGTAACCCGGTTAATGCCCCAATAAGCCAAATATTTACGACAACAAGCAATAAAATTGCCCTATATAATTATCAGACCTTCACATCATTAAATTATCCACGCAATGGATATTCATTGGGAATAATAGGCAGAGGTACAACAAACACCAATTTATCATTACTTGAAAGGACTACGCATGTAAGGTATCAAGGCTTTTATCCCGGCGCAAACTTCTATGAAATTGGAAATAATGTAAACAACAATAGCGGAGGTAATGTAAACATTCTGGACAGGTATATAATCACTTCTCACCATGATGAATTTTGGAAAAATGGCCAAACTAATAAGTTCAATTTCTATCAAGACGATGGGATGGCACTTGGGCAATTTGGTACAACAAGATTTGACATAGGGGGCAATAACGTTGTTGCTGCAGCAGGCATGGCCGGCAACGCATTGTCGGCAACATTGGTAGAAAAGAATGCAGACACGATGTATTTGTATCATGGTGATGAAGGGGATCACTCAGCATTTCACAGGTGGAGTATTACCAGATTAAATACAATAAAAGATCAGGTGGTAACTGTAAAGTTTCCTTATGGGTATGCAGCGGCAAGTTTGGGTTACGTGGACTTAATGAGTGGATTGCCTTTTGATTCAACACTGGTTAGCGGAACCGCAGGATGGACGAGAACACCAACAAGAGACACAAGCATTAGTGCAATAAATTATTTCAAGGTGTTCACCAACACAATGCTCCATAATAGATTGCAGCAACCAGACCTGCATATATCTTTTGCCTACCCAACAAATGGCAGTAGCTATTCAGTAAGTAGGTCATTGGAAACAGTAACGAGCGATTGGAAGATTACAGGCAATATAATTTTTCCTGGCAGCCGTATAAATGGGTTTCAGAATAATGTTTATATAGACGTTTTGGATGTGAGCAATAAAGTGATTGCCACATGGTCAATAACAGACACATCTATTTCATCAGTGTACCATAAAGTAGCAAGGGGGAACGGCGCAATACTCTTTGATACGCTGTCTGTATCTTCATTGGTAAGCAATTTTAATGAATTGGAAATTAGATATAATGCCGGAGTAGTTACTTTTGCTTATGGAGGGTACACACTAAACACAGCTATCTTGGACGGCACTGCTAATCCGTTACAGCTTGGTAGTTTAAAGGTAAGAACGTTTGGCAAAAACTTAGCACAGAACTATCCGATCAAACTTGACCTTAGTTATTTCAAACTCTATAAAGACTATTTGTAATGGATGGGACATTAATATTGGACATTATCCAATCGCTTGGAGTAGTGGCTACTGGAGTATTGGGATTGTATATGAAATATCGGGTGAAAAAATCAGATACTTTGGTGGTAGACAAAATAGATAACGTTCATTTTGAAGTAAAGGCAGTTAGAAAAGAGCAGACTAAAAACGGGAAAAGAGAAGTGTGTGTATTAGTATTAGATGACAATGCAGACGATTTGGAAGCTATTGGAAAAATAATAAAGAGAACAGGTAAGGGTTACGACTTATTCTCAAATGAAGACTTGTATTTAGCGCACTTTACAAATGAAATAAACGTACATATCATAGATCATTTCTTGCAGAAAAAATCAGGGTTAGATATATTAAGAGAAGTAAAAGAAAGAAATGAAGATAATTTCGTAATAGCTTATACTGGCTCACAAGATGAAAAAACAATAATAGAATACCTGAATGCAGGAGTGAGTAAATTCGTAGACAAGAATAACCCTGACCATTTAAGACAGCTTGAAAAATATTTGACTTACGGTATTGAGAAACTGTCTAATAAATAGTTATATTTATGTCATTATGACTTTATTTAAACTTATGTACTCATAGAACTAAAAATGAAATGTATAACTTTTTTAAAGACTTTTTTAGTAGACTAAACACGGGTGAGAAATTGGCATCCATTACGTCTACATTGGTTACATGGTTTTGGGGGGTGTTCTTAATTGATATACCAATAATGGCTTTTTTTATTAAAGGAGTAATGTGGTTAGGGGCATTAGCGGTAAGCGCAATTATTCCAAAAATTGTTACAAGTTTTTACGACCACAGGATTAAGGATAGATTAGAAAAATATTTCAAACATAAAAAAAATAACAGGAAAGATGAAAAAAAAGCAGCTTAAAGATTATATAGCCAAATTGGAGGCGTATAAGAAAGGGGAGTTGACAGACTACATCAAAGACCTTAAAACGCAGCTATCGTCATTAGATGATAATATTGCCACAAAAGGCGCAGATACAGAACCACCAAATCCTCCCCCAAATCCTCCCCATTTCCCATAATGATTAATGTGTTACTACTGATCGGGGTAGTCGCTTTGGCAGTAGCGGTGGTTATAGTTTACATAAAAGGTGATGATGTAACTCAAATAGGGATTATATGGGTTATATCTGTTTTGATAGTCGATACATGGGTTTTATTTCAGAAGTTCATTCCAGGCATCAGTGAGACGACTTATAATTTATGGTGGGATAAAGACTATAACGAACCACTTAACGCATTATGGTACATCGCGGGAGTAGGGGCTTACTTATCAAAGGTGTTGTTTGTTTACGGAGCCTCTAAACTTGCATCATTGCATAGTTTGAAATTACATAAGGTATCTATTGTGTTTGTCGGTTACTATGTCACACAGTTTGCCTTTTGGCTTTACAACAAAAATACCTCAGTATGGGCTAACTTTTTGGTACATTTGTTTATAGTAATTGTGGTACCTTACCTGCTTATAGATGAAAAAAAGACCGCGAAGTATCGAAGGATCGACAGTTAAATATATCAATATGTGGAACCTTATAAAATACATACAGCATTTTTTTAAACGGGAAGGGTACAAAATTATTTATAACAAAAAACGCAAATCATGAACGCAGCATTAAAAGCGAGATGGGCAAACATCTTTACGACATTAGTGGCAATGATAACAATATTTCAGACTAGCCTGTTACCGACAGCACCGTTCCCGGAGCAAAGCCTTATTGTAATTGGTATAGTCGCCACATACCTGGCAATGGGCCTTACTGCCTGGAAGCAATACCTTTCACCGGATGTAAATAACACCGCGGTTAAAATGACCGTAGGTATAGCTATTGCGACAACGATAGCCGGGTTATTAGAATTGACACCAATTTTAAATCTATCGCCAAAAACAGAGGAATATTATAAGTGGGGGATATCTTTGGTGGTAACGGCTATCAATATTCTTTCGAAGCAGCTATTCCCATCGTTTGATCAAAAACAAAAGATGAGTGAGTTAAAGAAAAGCTAATCAAAATAAATATCATGAAAAAACTATTTCTATTCGCATTCATGGCGCTATCAATAACGATAACGCCAGGTTGCAAACTCCTGCAGCCTACACAAATCGTTTCCCCGTACAACGCGGCCATTGTCGCAGATGTAGTGGACTTGGGTAAATTTGTAGACGGCTTTTATTCTGACATGGAAACTGACGAAGACAAAAGTTTCACCACCAGCTTACCAGGTTACAATGCCGCTGAAGTATCAATAAATTCAATTATCATTAGGAGCTCAGTTAGGCCAAAGAGCGGCTTAATTGTAAAGCAGGCAGAATTATATAAAAAAATGTTACTTAAATTCCGAGACGAACATAAAGCCTACGGCACGTTAAATAATAACCAGATACGAATTTACCGCCGGTACCTGGCTGATCAACTTGGACCGTTGCTCGATTCTGAACTATCACTAAAACAAAAGTCATGAATATAAAACCATTATTACAAGGAGTAGCCGACTATCTTAAAGATGCCGCCGGGGATCAACGGGATAAGGTAGAGCCGCAGATCAATGGTTACGTCAATAGAACTGAGGGCCGTCTTTTAGCGGTCATGGTTGAAAGCGTAGACGGCCTATTGTCGCCGCAGTTCTTAGCTGCTAGGATGGAAGACGAATTGGGTATATTGGAAAGCCAAGCTATTGCAATAGGGATTAGTACGGCGTCATTTGCTCAGCAGGTAATTAATACGACCGTAAAAGGATTGCTTGTGGTTGTCATAGAAGAATTACTGAAACGAAAGAGCGTTCAGCCAGAATGAAAAAAGAAAGCATGATACTATGTATTTCTATCCTGCTAATTTTGTGTTTCGTTACGAATAAATACGAAAGCACATTGGCTGCAGCGATAGCGTTTTGTGTATTGTGTATCTTGCTTATAGGTATTGGTAAAAATATTTCCACCTGGATGGATAATTAGTTATAATGCTTATTTAGTGAATAAAGTTTAAAGTGTCCATTTTCAAAAACAAAGTAGGTATCATCATTGAAGTAGTACCTTTTTACATCTTCTTTTCCTTTGCATTTCCGTGTGGCTATTGCTGAGATTTGTCTTTTAAAACAATAACCTGACATTAGAAAAGATTGTTCCTGATTATAACCCAAACATTTGTAAGCGGCATACTTAAATGTAAATGAGATTGCAAGGTGAGAGGATTGATTCATATAGCATAAGGTTTAATTGGTTTGTTTCTTTTTGATTGATTCGTACAATTCTTTTGTAATAGTAGTTCCATAACCCATACCTCCTAATCTCCAATCTAAATGCACTTCATCTTTAACTATGAATACCTTCGCTTTTACCTGGGTTTTGCCGTCTGTGTGTAGTATGTTTATTGTTTGCATAAAATCAATATTTAAATTTTTTATGGAATTTTAAACCGACTGAATAAAAAGTTTGATCACAATGGCTTACTCCAACAAACCACCATGTATGCCTTATTTCAACTCCGTACAGGATGGCCCGGCCATCAATGACATTAAAAGCGGCCTTACCGTTTGGATCATTATCATAATCCTTAAAACCTGTTCTGTAATAATACCCATACCCTATTAATGGAGTTACCCAATCAAGTAATTTATAGCCTGCCATTACCCCTACAATACTGTTTGTGGTTCGTCCGGACCCTGCCGGCTTAAAAAGGAGTTGACCCTCGAACTTTTTATAAAATGCGCCTACCTGGACCACAAACCCCTTATCACTGGCACCGAGCGAAAAGAATGGAGCCGGGGTATTCTGGCTGAAGGCGTTGTAGCTAAGAAGTAAAGCTATTGATACTGATATCAGTAGAATTAGTTTTTTCATACGATTAGGTTTCCTTTTTTATCGTGAAGCAATTCAACGTTTACCTTCTTTGGCTTTTTATCTTTCACTGGTGTGTCGTAGCCTTTTAGCTTTAATGCTTCATAAATTGCATCACGGCTTCTTGCAGCCTTACCATTGCCTTTTATTTCAAGCATGGTTGCTCTTACTATCTTTATTGGGATGCGATATTTACGGGCCACATATTTAACCTCGCTTTCATCGTTTTGTTTGGCAGCGATTAATTTACCGTCCATCTTTTTGTTTTTCTTAACTGGCATAGTGTTTTATTTTAAAGGTGATTTTTTACTTTTTTTTCTGATATTGAACAACTGGAAATATTAACGCTATCAACATGGAGGCTTGGCGGTTCATCGTAAATCATTAGGTGGACGTATTGAAGTATGTGTCCTTTGTGATATAGCCCGGCTAATCGGTAATCGCTTCCGGCGTACTTTACAAACGATATTTCAGGTATTAATGTCCTTGATTCTGCGTAAGTCATATAATTTATTTTAATTGGTTTAAATTAACGGTTTAAATTCATTTTTAAGTTCACTTAAGCATCTTTCAAATCTTTCAATTGATACTAATGCCTGGGCCTTGTCTGTTTCATTAACCGACTTAAATCCATTCCCACTTAATACAGAGCACGATAACGTAATGATAGCCTTGTCGTTTTTATCGCTGTAAATCATTTTAAAGGT
Organism: Bacteroidota bacterium; assembly: GCA_040388175.1. Taxonomy (GTDB): domain Bacteria; phylum Bacteroidota; class Bacteroidia; order Sphingobacteriales; family Sphingobacteriaceae; genus Mucilaginibacter. The sequence goes on from JAZKCG010000068.1 coordinate 34,705, forward strand.
GCGGTTCATCGTGTTTGCTTGATTTCCGGCAATTCAATTACTAAATATCTATCTGCTTTAAGATCGGCTATATCTCCGTATTCTTCACCGTCAAGTTCAAGCCATCCCCAATACCATTGTTCATCAACAGGGGTACATAGTTTTTTAATCCACCATGTTCTATATTCCTTATTGGTACCGTAAAGAGTTTCGGTCATTAGAAAGCACTCTTTATTAAATTCAGGTTTTATGTTTTGCCACACCGAATTATCATTGATTTTAATTCCACATTTTACAACTTGCGACACAACATCACAAAGCGATGCTTGTTTTGCTGCATTTTTGCCATTTATAAAAACATCTAATTCACGTACAAGGGCTTTATTACTTTCAATAACTTCTTTATAATCTTCAATTGTTAGATCACCTTCTCCCTGTTCAGGCTTGTTGGCTTGCTGCCCTGCTTTGTAACTTTCCATACAATCATAAATAGCATCATTTATAGATTTTATGATTAGTGTTTTTGTGTCCGGCCACCTGTCAATATTCACATCGTTATCTTTCAGGTAATCTTCTGCTGTTTTATTTTCCATTAGTTAGTTTTTTATAAGATTGTCAATGTATTGAGATTTATCTGGACTTGTGATTGCACCACCCATTGCAGACGAAGAACCACGATTATAACCTGCCTCAAAAGCATCACCGGCTACTTTCTTTTTTATTTCATTCAGTTCTTCTAAAGTGAGGACTATCTGATTTTCTTTCTTTTCAAGATTCCCAGAACTTAATGTAGGTATATATATTGTTTGTGTTTTCATGATTGCTGCGCTTTAATTAATTTATCGTAAGTGGTCGGCTTTGAACATGGCTCTTTAGGTTCCCCATTGATGCATTTAAAACCGATAGAGCATGAGTTATAATCCTGTGGCTCATAAGCCCTACAACCTTTACAGTTTTTTCTTTGCTTTAAGCATCTATTTATTTCTGCATCCATAGCTATATATTTTATTTATTTTCAATTGCAATTCCAAGTTCTATTGCTGTCTTTCCGTTTGCCCAATGATCTATACCAAACCATAATGGAACAGCATAGCCTTTTGAGATAAGATATTGAAGAACCTTTGCATTATTTGTAAATCTAAATATCCACTCATTCTTAAACATTCCGGCATCCCTACCTGTAATTTTACAAACATCATTTTTATGTTCATCTGTTATCTTGCTTAATGGAGAAAGAAGTAGATTACATTGGTCATCCTTATTTAAATAGGTTCTATGTAAGCCTCCGTTCCCTTTATCTATACCATGTAGATTTTGCCCCTGCATTATACTGTTCAAAGAAACAGTTAAAACCTTCGGATGTATAGTCATTATCCTTCCTTTGCCATCAATTGTCAATATAGGGGCATCTATACCGTAAAGGCTAAACACTTTTGTCATTTCGTCGTTTGTTAATTTTTGTTCCATGATAGCTAAATAGTATTTAATTGTTAAAAGGTTAGTTGTTATCCGGCATTTTATCTTTGTGGTTCTTCAGTGGCGACGCTCCGTTTAACATTGGTTCAATGGGCAGCTTTAATCGGATTGTATTTTTTTTAATGAACTGATTGCCCTATTAACCATTCTTTGGTACTGCTTATTTATGGCTTCAATTTTTACCGGCGTTGTATTAATCCCTTTCTCTTGTAAATATTCCTCAAAATTTTGTTCATATTCACTTATTGGGTCTGACAGGTGATAGTCTGGGTCAGTAACACCTAATACGCAATCAAGTGTGTGGTCAATTTGCTTTTGGGCTATTTCTTTTGCTATTTTCTGATTAAATCTTTTCATGTTTTACTTTTTAAAAATTGAAGTTTTACCATCCATGTATTGACCTTGATTAATTTCTCTTTCTATTCCACAACGTTTGCAATGCTTAATAAAACGATGTTTACCATATCTAAGTATTGAAACATACTCCCATTTGTGGGGAAGAAAGAAGCATATTAGTCTTTTCATTTTGATTGAATTATTCCATGAAATAAATTCCACAAGCATCGCACTTTGCACGAATATGACCATTACTTTCTGCAACAATATATTTTAATTCACCTCCGCAGTCGCATGGTATTTGCCCGGGGTTGTATTTAGTTTTATTATAGTACCCTTTTATGTTCAAACATGCAACAAGCGTCTTATTGCTCTTATCTGTAATTTCCGCAATTATTTCTTTAACTTGTTCTTCGGTAGGAAATTTACTTGATAAACATTCGCCCCCTGTTTTTAAGCAAGGAAACTGATAAGGCTTACCAATGCGCACATCTGAATATTTAATGCCTATTTCGCAGCACGTATTCATTACACCGTTAAAATGAACGCATTTATTTGAGATTTGTTCTTCTATACTTTTCATTGGGTTGATTTTATTAAAGTGACCAAACGGCTTTGTATCTGTCAATAAATTCTTTAGGGAATACTGACCTTAATTTACAATGAGGACAAACAAACTGTTCCCCATCAAATTTTGTTCTTGGATTATGACAACCTCCAATATCTGTTCTTGCAATATTATTCCCACAATAAGGAGTATAACCTTGCCGTGTCATTAAATTTTCTCTAACTATTGATGTCTCTGCCATTTTTATTTTTGGGTTGATTTTAGGTATTCGTTGTACCATTGGATAAATAGAGCCACTGAAATCCATGTGGCTTCAATCTTTGTTTTCCCGTAGTGGTCTGAAAAATAAATAGGCGGGTCTAAAAGATGGTTGTCTGATCTAAAATTTGTGCCCTGAATAACACAACTATTAGATGATATATGAGCGCCAAAATACCCATGATGTTCATCTTTGATAGATTCTATCTTTTCAACTACCGACATTAAATCATTCCAATCTTTACTGAATGGTAATTCTTCAAAAAATAGCCCTCTTTTAATACCATCTTCATCCATTTCAATAGCCCTATGCAATCTTATCTCCCATCCCATAAATTCAGCAATAATTTTATTTCCTTCAATTGTATCTATGCTCATGGTTTTTATTTATATCCTTGCAGTTTTGAATTGTATTCCTGCCTCTCTTTTAAATATTGAGAAGCAAAACCTTTAGCTATACAACTGTCAGAGAAATCGGTATTTACAGCAAAACTTTCATCAACCCAATCTCCAGTTCTAGCCCATAAAAATTGCTTGCCCCAAATATTTGTAATTTCAATAGCATAACGCTTATTTTCTTGATTATAAACAACTCGCAAATTTTCAGGCATTTTCATAGTGCAATCATTTGCAGAACTATTCCAATAAGCAGCCCAAGTTCCGTGAGTATGTTGGCGATAAAAAGTATAACCCCATAAAATAACTAACACTAACAAAATAACATTCATGATAATTTTAATTGCTTTCATAACTTTTATTTTAGATTTAAATACTGCTTTAAAGGGTTAAGGGTTTTGTTTAATGTAGAAAGCTCAGGCATTTATCGTTTTAACCAACTTCACCCGTCTACCTTTGAATCTACGCTTTACCCAGGCACTGGCCACTTTCTCTGACAGGTCGTAAATATTTATTGTCCAGGCGCCTACCTGATAAATGTGGTGGTAATCAGTAAATAGTTCCATAGTTATTTTATTTTTGAAACGATGATTTTATTTAATGCCGTTTCCAGGCTGTCATTTTTAGTTTTACCAACTGACTGGCCATACGTTACATGGTCTACGCACCTGTTTCCACAAAGTTGCTCATGTAAACTCAGTACTTTACCGCACCCGAACTGAGAGCAGACAATACTAATGACACACGAATCAACCCGGTACTTTAGTTCAGTAGATCCAGCCGCTACCCGCCGGGCTAACCTGTAATGACTTCGCTCTCTTAAAAAATTTACAAATAATATGCGGTTCATAAGTAAAAGTAATAAAAATAAATTAGTGTTACAATAATATTTTATTACCTTTATAAAAAAATATATTTTATGGCAAAGGATGATGTGGTTATTACCTTTAAATGCTCCCCTATTTTAAAAGAGGCTTTAAGGCAGGTCGCGTTCGATAACGGGCACAGCAGCAGCAGCAGGATTATAAAAGATAGCCTAGAGACAAATGAGCAGTTGCAGCTGGCTACAAAAAAACTTTTAAAAAAAGTTAAGAAATAATTAGGTAACATGGTAATACTGTATTACCTTAGCTGTTCAATTAAATACTTAGCAAAATGAAAAAGTTAAACATCTACACACTGATCGGCGCACCTGCCATCTTTATTGCAATTACACTCCTGGTCCTTTATATACTTAACAATGAAATGAGGGTAATATAATAAGTCGTGCAACTGAGCCCATTCAAGCCCTATTTATACTGACATTATTAGAACAGGCTTTACAGAATGACGATAGTGTATTTGCTTACTCAATTCGCCTGGCTGTAAAAGATGGGGTACCGGCTGGAAAAATTATCCAGATGTGTATGGACCAGATAGTAGACAATGAGACCGGCATGGCCTGTATGATTGGCCAGGATTTGGTAGATTGTATTTATAAGTTCTCAATTGTGATATTATGACCGTCTTACTATATATTGAGGAGCTATCTGCTACTGTTGAATTCGATGTCACTACCGAATACGATAAAGGTCAACGGCAAACACTAGAATGCGAGCCGATACCGGCCGGATGGGAGGTTACCGATATTGAGTGGGATCGGTCCTTATACAGCACGGTGGAGAATGAGATAATCAGTATGTATTTTGGTGAGGTTGAAACTGAATTTTTTAAACAACAAAAATAAAAAAATATGCAATTACAAAAAGCAACCAGGAAAAAATCAAAGTTACGACTGAATATTTCTGGCCCGGCGGGTAGCGGGAAAACCTACTCAGCATTATTAATGGCAAAAGGACTGGTTGGTAATTGGGATAAAATTGCGGTAATTGATACCGAAAATGGATCTGCCAGCCTGTACGACCATCTTGGAGACTTTCAATCTTTAGACCTGCAACAACCGTTTAGCCCTGAACGATATGCAGAAGCTATTGATATTTGCATTAAGGCCGGCATTGAGTGTATCATTATTGATAGCACTACGCACGAATGGAATGGACCTGGAGGGTGTATAGACATCAATGAAAGATTGGCTCAATCAAAATTTAAGGGGAACACATGGTCCGCTTGGAGCCAAACTACACCACGCCATGACGCATTCGTGCAAAAGGTCCTGCAATGCCCTGTTCACGTTATAACTTGTACCAGATCGAAAATGGAAACGGTAATGACTGATGATAAAAAGGTGAAAAAATTAGGGATGAAAGACTTGCAGCGGGAGGGATGGGAATACGAACTAACTGTCTCTCTCAATATTGACCGGGATACGCACACGGCTACGGCAAGTAAAGACCGTACTGAATTGTTTGAAGGGATGGACCCGTTTATTATAACTGAAGCCACAGGCGCCACTATCAGAGATTGGTGCGAAAAGGGTATTGAGGTTGATCATAAACCAATTCAGGCCACGACAACCCCCACCAAACTAGCCCTAGCCGACAAAGCATTCACCGATGGCTTAAACCGGATTAAAAACGGGGAGCATCGATTAGTACAAATGATGAAAGATACCTTTACCTTATCGCCGGAGCAGGTCCTGGAATTGGATGCAGCGATGGTACCGACTGAAGTCACCACGGCTCAATAGATAGTACTATGACGGACCAATAAGCCATTATCCAATATCTTGTGAAAGCCTTGTTTTTTCAACTAGCTAAAAAAATATAAAATGAAGATTTCAATACTTGTATTCGCTATAACAATACTCATGCTTTATTCGTGCAATGATGGCAATAGCATTGTAAAGCCTACCGTTAGCGCATACGTCAGCCCTTTAACTCCTTCACATGATGTTTTTGAAAGGGTAAGCGATAGTTTTAGAAAATACAATCAGATTTCGATAATAAAGTTAATTGAAGGTAACATGGATTCGGCTATGTATTATGACGGTAAATCAGATGCGTATTATTCTGTAGAAGGGATAATATTGTATAGGTTGCCATCAAAGAAATAAAATTAGTTCAACTAACCAAAAAACAATATGGATAATTTGCAACTAACGCCCGCCCAAACATTCAGCTTATTTGATACCAATAAACCTCAGCGTGTCAATTTATGCGCCATGCTGGTTGCTGATATTGAAGATGGCCTAGCAGATCCGTTAAAAGTACAAACACACATCAAAATGTTAGAGGATATTATCAATACCCTTACCAACACGGATGTGAGTAAAAATAAGAATGCCGATATTGCTAAACGATACCGGTCTTTGGTCATGGATGCAGCGGCTAAATATGGGGCCAAATTTGAATTGCATAATGCCGCATTCTCGGTCAGTGAGGTTGGGGTTCGGTATGATTTCTCTATGTGTGGTGATCCTTATTTGGAGCGTATTGAGAAAGATAAGGTTAGGGCAGATGCTGAACTAAAAACCAGGCAAGAGTTATTAAAAACAGTACCTGTAACGGGTATGGAAATTATAGATACTGAGACCGGGGAGGCAGTAACTATCTATCCTCCTTCAAAATCCGGCACAACAGCTTTGAAAACAACTTTAAAATAATCACAACACAACATTTATTCATCATCATGGAACAACTAGCAACATTACACATCTCAGAACCTATAATCCAACTACCAGAGGAGCTAACCACTATCGTCGTAAACAGCGGCATCGACAAAGCAGAGCAATATGCCGCAACCTTTGCACCGTTTATGATAGCGGTAAAGGAATTTAGCAACAAAGCTGAATCATTGAACAAAGATCAACCCGGCTTACTGGATGCACAAATTGCCAGGCAGATCAGATTGGCAATGGTAAAGAACAGGTCCGCAGCTGATCAGGCAAAAGATGCCCGTAAAGCTGGATTGTTAGCTGAAAGTAATCTGATTCAGAACCTTTTCAATGTGGTGGTCAATACTTCAAAATTGGTTGAGGCTGATTTAACGGCAATTGAGAAACACGCTGAATTAAAAGAACAGGACCGGCAATCAGCTATTAAGGCTGAGCGTTCATTGGCATTAGCACCGTACCTGTCAGATCCGAACATTTATCCATTGGGCACTATGTCTGAAGATGCTTTTGAAACTCTTTTAACTGGCAGCCGGTTGGCTTTAGAGCAAAAACAATTGGCAGAGCAGGAGGCTGAATTGGAGCGTATTCGGGTTGAAAACGAGAGGCTGGCAGAACAGGAGCGTATGAAGCTGGAAAATGAAAGGCTTAAAAAAGAGGCAGAGGAAAGACAGCAATTGCAATCTATTCGGTTGGCGGCCATTAGGCCGTATTTAACACCCGGAAATACAATTGACCTGGGCGGCTTGTGGCAGTTACCTGGGCCGTATTTTGATAATATGGTTGGCGAGTTAAAAGGTGAGTTTGATAAGGCTGTGGCATTAAGGGAAGCTAATGAATTGGCTTTAAAGCAAGCAAAAGAGGAGGCAGATACAAGGTTTGACGTTCGCAAAGGGGTACTGGCAGAACTTGGATTTATTGATCGTGGATCGGACTTTCAGTTACCGGACACATACAGCCTTTATTGGGAGCAGGTTTACAATCCCACTGACGAGGATTTTGAGGCTCATATTGAAGATATAAAAGGTGTGATTACCAGGAAAGAGGCTGACCGTGTTAAGCTGGCTGAGATAGAAGAAAGCAACAGGCTGGCCAGTGAAAAGGCAAAGAAAATGCAGGATGAAAAGGATGAGGCTGATAGATTGGAGCAGGACAGGCTGCCAGCAATAGGTAACCGGCTAAAACAAAGATCAGATATACTGCATGAATTAGGATTAGAGTTTAACCATGAAACTCAAAACTTTTTTAACCTTCATTTATCTATAGCTCGTAGTTTAGTAAAATATATTGACGATGCCACTTTTGAAACTCAATTAGCCGGGTGGAAACATCATATCGAAATGGCTGAAAAAGAAATGGCTGATATTTTGGCAAAAAAGAAGGCTGAAATTGAGGCTGCAAAAGCGCCAGAGCGGGACAGGCTAAAGGCTTGGGTTGAATCTACAACAATGCCCGTAATTACATACGAGACTATTGCCGGAGAGCAGGTTGGTAATGATATTATTTTGAAATTTAATTCTTTCAAAACCTGGGCCTTACAACAAATTGAAGGACTGTAAAATAAAAACGGCAACGGCTCCCGATATCCGTATTAAAGATGAGTCAATTATTAAACGGGTCTTTGGACCTAACACTGATCCTGGAAAAAGCTAAAGCAAAGCATTCAGCTTTCAGCAAGTCAGAAAAAAACGGACACATTTATTTCAACATTACTCAATGGGTTAATGACGAGCCTAATGAGTACGGCCAACATTCTTCTTTGCTTTTAAACAGTAGTAAAGATGGCAAGGAGACCGAAGGTAAAGTGTATATCGGTAATGCTAAAAAGGTTGAGCAGACCGGAGGCGGGCCTGTTACGGATGCTGTTGCTGACGAGATACCAGCGGCGGATACTTTGCCATTTTAAAGCATGGCAGTTTTTTTGGTTAGTACACCCCGGCGAACCTATTGAGGAACCGGGTTTTTAAAATCACACACACATTGTATATATGAAAACAAGTAAAGACGGCAGGTGCCAGTTCGATCCTAAATGGAATAGCTTTCAACTGGCAGAATCGGGTAAGAGGTTGCGAAGCTGGAGCAAGCTGATTAAACAGTTTACGGTACCAGTGGATAGTGAGCGGTTGGCAATTAATTACGCTGCCAAGAATAATATGCAAGTCGCTGACGTATTGGCAATGTGGGCAAAAAAAGCAGACGAAAGCAGGGCCAGGGGTACTTCAATACACGCGATATTTGACGCTTACGCTCAAACTAAACACTGCCCGCTTCCAAACACAGCCACTGAAGTAGTAGCGGTAAAATTCATTAAAGATTTCTTTGAAACTAACAGGTTAGTGCCAGTTGAATCTGAGTTAATCGCGTACAATGAAGAGTACGATTGTGCTACACTAATTGATTGCGTTGTGCGGGACCGATCCGGCCTGCATTATATCATTGACTGGAAAACAGATGCGGTAATAAAAAATCAAAACTATGGGCGGTATATGTTACCGCCATTCAATATGTTGCCTGATCACCCATTGATGCAACACGAACTGCAATTGAATTTTTGTAAACAACTTTGTGTGGACTATCAAATCAAAGGCATGTATATTGGGCATATTGCAGATACCGGGTATCGCTTACTGCCAGTCCAGGATATGGAATTAAATTTGGCCTCTTTTTGTACGGCTCCTCAAGTGGATTTGCCGTTTTGACACTATACCAGGTTAGTTGATTTAATTAAAATAAATTTAATTAAAGTTTGTTTATTTAATTATAAAACGCTACCTTTATTGCATGAAAAAAGCAATAGAAATAATAAGGAATAACAATATTGTGGTTGACGATTTCGGTTTTATTTTATCTGAATTACCAGGGGGTGAAGCTGGATTGTTATTGGTGGATGAAATCGAAAACGAAACAATGACTGATTATGGTTGCTATATTATAAATAATGACCGATTACAATTTCAATCTTTCTAACAGCATGAAGAATTATAATAAAAATTTAAATGTTTACGATGCGGCGCAAGCTCGATATGATTATATTTTCAAAAACTTCGAGCGTATATATTTGTCATTCAGTGGTGGCAAGGATAGCGGGGTAATGTTGAATATGGCAATGGATTATATGCGTAAAAACAACATTACCAAAAAGATCGGGGTGATGATACTGGATAACGAAGCTAATTATGTTCACTCTAAAAACTTCATGCACTCTATTTTAGATAAAAATCTTGACATACTTGATGTGTATTGGTGTTGCCTTCCAATAACGTTACCATGTACTGTTAGTTCCTATGCAACAGAGTGGCAATGTTGGGGTGTCAGAGATGAAAAAAGGTGGATAAGCCCAATGCCAAAAAACGATTATGTGGTAAATATAAATAACCACAAATTTGATTTTTTTGAAGAAGATATGAGCTATGATGAGTTTTGGGATGGGTTTGGTGATTGGTATTCGAGAGGCGAGAAAACAGCGTGCCTGATTGGTATACGTGCAGATGAAAGTTTGAATCGGTTCCGGGCAATAATGAATGAGCAAAAAATAATGCTTGACGGCCACTGCTGGACAAAGAAAAAACGTTTAGAAAATGATCTGCCGGTATATAATTGTTACCCAATCTACGACTGGAAAACAGAGGATGTATGGGTTGGGAATGCTAAGTTTGGATGGGAATACAATGAGCTTTACAATGTTTTTTACATGGCCGGGTTAACTATTGCTCAGATGCGCGTTGCCAGCCCGTTCATGAGCGAGTCAAAGAGCAGCCTCAATTTGTACAGAGTAATTGATCCGCATATTTGGGCTACACTTTGCGCCAGGGTGCAAGGCGCTAATTTTATCGCAACATACGGCAAGCAGCTAAACTACAATTCGTTTAAGCTACCGGAAGGACATACATGGAAATCGTTTGTTAAATTCCTGCTTGACACCCTTCCAAAAGAGGTTGCAGAAAATTTTAATATGCGTTTCAAACAATCCATACTTTACTGGGGAAGAGTTGGCGGTACTCTTTCGGATGAAACGCTAGAGCAATTAAAAAAATCAGGTATTCAGTTTAAAGAGAACGGCTTGACTCCGCATGGCAGGAAAACAAAAATGAGAATAAGAATACAATCGTATCCAGACCACACTGATATGCTTAGCGCCCACAATGCAGAGGTATGCAGCTGGAAGAGGCTTGCAATAACAATTCTGAAAAATGATCATACCTGCAAATATATTGGCCTTTCCCCAACCAAAAGTCAAGCTATAAGGCAACGCGAGATCATGGAAAAATATAAAAACATATAACGATGAAAATAAAAAGAGCGAACCAAATAGATCCAATTGACTTTACTGGCGGGGTGTCTCACAGGATGTTAATTGCAAATGATAACATGGGTTTTGGGGTATGTAAAACCGTTATCCCGCAAGGTGGCCCTCACCATTGGCATTATCAAAACCATTTGGAGGCATGTTACTGCATTAAGGGGTGTGGTGAGATTGTGGACCTAAGCACCGGACTGAGGCACCTTATAACCCCTGATACAATGTATGTACTGGATAATCACGATGATCACACGTTTGAAGCCCTGGAAGATACTATTTTAATCTCAATTTTTAACCCGCCTTTAACCGGCACAGAAACCCATGATAAAGATGGAAACTATACAAGCTGAACTGACGCAATCCAATATCGAGCAAGAGGCGCTCAATGTGCATCTTCAGTATGTTTGTGATTATATCGAATCTCTCTCTTCGGTAGACGACAAGATTGAAGCGGTGAATTCAATTCGTACAAAAATACACCAGGTTAGCCCAATGAAGCACCACCCGGTTGACCTTATCCATTGGCTAAAATCTGAAGAGGTAGAAGTTCAGAGAGTTAACCCTAATAGTATCCCACCGCCCGAAGAAATGCTACTTCATCAATCAATAACCTCAGATGGGTACACGATGCCCGTGGTAGGCTTCAAGCAAGAAAATGAAATCCACCGTATAATAGATGGGTTCCACAGAAGGAAAATGGAGCGTATTCATCCAGATATCAGCGAAAGTACTTACGGCAGAATACCAATGTCATTTACCAGGAAAGCACAGGAAGGTGAGAGTGATCGAATGGCGTCCACTATTCGTCATAACCGGGCTAGGGGCGTACATAATATAGAATTGATGTCAACAATCGTTGCAGAGCTTGTTGAAATGGGAAAGGGTGATCCGTGGATTTGTAAACATATCGGTATGAGTGCGGATGAACTACTTAGGCTCAAACAAATAACCGGCCTGGCCTCTCTATTCTTAAACAAGTCATTCAGTGATAGCTGGGACGCAGGCAATGATGAGGGCTATATGGAACCTGCTGTTTCTGAATTTTAAAGCCTGACCAACATGCAACAATGGGTTAAATACATAGAGTGGGAAGACTGGATAAACGGGATGTGGCGTAAAATTAGCCCAGACCAGGAAGACCAACTCCTGAAGTTGGCTGTAAACTTCACAGGCAACTATATTGCATACAGGTCAGCAATGCAGGAGGTTGTGTTAAAATGGCCGAAAACAATGATAAATAGCCTAAGTAACCCATCTGTTAACAAGCGTGCTTTTATTGGCCACTGCGCTGTGTCGTACCGCCACGGAATACCGGAATACATAACCAGAAAAGCTTGGTTTATGTTGACAGAAAAACAAAGAAACCTGGCAGACAATGAAGCTCAAAAAGTTTATAATAAATGGAAAATAAAATATCTTCATACATTGAGCAGTGGGAAGAGCGATGTTACCACGAAGGCATTCCGGATGAAAGCCCAGGTGATATAATTGATAAGGTACCATCTTACAAACGTATCGCTATGGCTATATTAAGAAATGATCACCCATTAATATCGCTAGGGTTCTCGCCTCCAAAATCTGAAGTGTACAATAATTTAAAACGCATTGAACTATTAGAACGTGAACGTAAAAGATCAATACAGACTAAAATCGATACCGATAATACAGGCTAAAATAATTGAGACCAGGAATATGCCTGAGTTGGAAATATAGAGAGCTATATTAAAGGTTTTCCCGTGGCACCAGTCAAATGTGGTAGCTTGGAAGGTTTGGATGGAGGTTACTACAGAATTGAGGCTTGAGTATTTCAAAAATAAAAAGTTCAAAAATGTGTGAACACAGTTATACTGGCCGGCAATGCAACACTTGTGCCAGCCGTACAAAACGGGCGAATAATCCGGTAAGGTACGCCTACGACACACTGAAAGCAAATGTCATCAGGAGGAAGGGACGTAACTTTTGGGCATTAAGTTTTGAAGAGTTTAAGGAGCTGGCAATTGAATTTGATTATGTAGGAAAAAAGGGAGTCACCTCTAAAAGTTACACTGTCGACACAAAAGACCCAACGATGGGTTATTTTATTGGAAATATCCGCGTGATAGAAAATGGCGCTAACAGTAAAAAGAAACGTAAGTTTTTAAACTATGAATGGAGCGAGCATGACGGGCGTATGATTGCTTTTTTGACAGACAACGAACCAGTTCCACAGCAAAACAGCACTGATGATCCTTTCTAAACATAAAAAACAGCCGGTTATTCATACAAAGCCGCCTCTCCACTGGTTAATACTACCTGGTAGGAGAGGGTTGCAGCCGGTACCTTGGCAATGGTCACTTCCATGCTTGAAGCATATAAAATAAACTAAATTCTGAATAACTAAAATAAATAAAATACAATTATGAGAATTTATGTAGCAAGTAGCTGGCGAAATTCACACCAACAAAGAGTTGTTGAACTATTAAGAGAATTGGGGAATGAAGTTTACGACTTCAAAAATCCACCTCACGGTAATACTGGTTTTTCGTGGTCTCAAATTGATGAAGATTGGGAACAATGGACTACAGAACAGTATGCAGAAGCGTTAACCCATCCGCTTGCAGAAGCTGGATATAAATCAGATAAAGACGGTATGGATTGGGCTGATACCTGTGTAATGGTTTTGCCTTGTGGTCGTTCTGCAAATACAGAGGCTGGCTGGATGAAAGGTGCAGGGAAAAAGGTATTTGTTTATTCACCTATTAAGCAGGAACCCGAACTGATGTATAAAATTTATGATGGCTTGTTTGTAGGAGAGCGTGATATAATTAATGAGTTCGGTTAAATAGTACAATTATGAAACTATTGAATTTTTTCAGAAAAGCAAAAGCAGTGGTTGACCCTATGATAGGACAAACTATAATTCATTTCACTACGCATGGCTGCCAAGCTACAGAGCATGAATTTGACTACATTGGTAAAATAGTTGGCACAACTTATCCAAGATTATGTCAGGGAAAAATGTTTTACAAAGTTGAAGTACTAAAAGACAGGTGCGGCGAAAAAAGAGACGAAAGAGTTATAAAAGAATTTCAAGAAGTTCCTTCGTGGTATCTTCAAAACATTGGTGCAAATTTTTATATAGCATACGATTAAATATCGAAATATATAACGCCTAGCCGCCATTAAAAACCGAAATATGGCTCTGGCTTGGAAATAGCGTGTAACATGAACCTAACAACAACCTTAAGGCCGGAATACCAATTACCGATTTACAACGAAATACCGGTACGTCTGGCTAAAGAAAAATCCGTTATCGTTCAGTCGCCAGCCAGGTCTGGGAAGTCGGTTATTATAAGCCATACGGTTGCCCGTATAATAAAGGCCGGCCGGATACCGCTTATTCTTACACACCGGTCAAAAATACAAACTCAACTTATAAAGCATTGCGATGGAGTTTCTATTGATGCTGATGTGGAACACATATTCATTACAACTGGAAAGTGCTTTGTTGCTATGAAACAGACATTAGCCAAGCGACCATCTATTTTAAAGCAACTAACCAAATTAGGTAGTAAATTGGTAGTTATTTCGGATGAGTGTCATTCTGGAATATTTTGCAAGTTATTAGATCTATTACCAGACGCATACCGCATAGGCTTCACCGCGACCCCAGCCTGGAAATGGGCAAAATGGCTGCCAGACTACTATAAGTCTCTAATCCACGGTCCGCAAGTTTTAGATCTGACTAGCCAAGGCAACATTACGCCGATTGAGTACTATGAAATGCGCTCTGACCTGGATACACTGCGCAAAGGTAGTAACGGCGAATACACAGAAGAAAGCCAATTCAGCACTTTTGATCGGGCGAAACTGTATGACGGGCTATTTACTGAACTGGATAAGTTCACGTTCAATAAGTGCATAATATTTACAGCCTCGAAAAAAGCTGCAGATGCATTGGGTCTGCAATTCAAAAACCATGCTCCGCATTACAGTGTAACAACATTTTATTCTGGAAAAGACCGTTTGGACCTGGCTAAATTTACTGAACTTGACCAGGCCAATGTATTGATAACGGTCTCGGCTTTATCAGAGGGTTTTGATCACCCACCAATTGATATGAATGTTCTGTGGCGGGCAACCAGTTCGCTTCCAATGTTTATTCAGATGGGTATGCGAGGGGCGACACCACATCCGGGTAAGTTGAAGACAACGGTCCTTGATTTCGGCGGTAATAATAGCCGTTTTGGTGGCCAACGTGGGTTGGTAGCTCTCACTATGGACCGGGATTGGAATGCGCTTTGGCAGCCTCCGCCCATACCGCCCCGAACTAGCGATGGCGTTGCGCAAATAAAAAACTGTCCGCAATGCGATTTTATAATCAGTGCCATGAGTAAGAGTTGTTGCAATTGCGGGTACATATACCCGGACGCCGAAGTACAGTTGAAGGTAGGCGAGCTGGTGAAAATAGAAAATGACCTCGCAGTAGTAGCCGCTATCAACAACCGCCTAAACGGACAACGTATATCCAGCCTCACGCCAGAACAACTTGCCATATACGCAACACAGCGCAATAAGAAACCATTCGCGGCAAGGGTAGCCAAAGCGAAAGAGCAACAGGAGCCTGGATGGTTAGGTAAGTATGCCGCTGCTATTGGATATAAGCCTGGTTGGGTAAAATGGCAATTGGAAAATATGGATTCAGCTCATATTGAATTTCATGATATTTTAATCAGATAATTTATTATATTTACTACCCTATTAAATTATTTTTTATTAAATTTACATCGCTGAGGTAGAAGCCAGTAAACGAAAATATTTTAAACGCCTGTACGGCGGTTGGGAGGTTAAGCCTATAGAGGTTGGCCGCTTCTACCCTGACCACGTACAGGTTTTTATTTTTTATGACATTAGAAAATAATGAATTCACCGAATTTTTATTACAAAACAAGTTTATTGTAAAAGCAAACAACAAGAATGGTGAATGGAATCACTTGTATATGGTTTTTGAAAAGGACAATATACAGGTGGAGTATTTTGCCGGGTGGTGTACTATTTACAATAAAAGAAAAAGGATTTTTCCGTTTGAGTTGTGTTCAGATAGAAGTGTATCTAGCCCTAAATTTTGCTATAAACTTATTCCAATAAAAGTTGTTTGTTTTTTAAAGTCGATACCAGACATAGTAATTCCACCTGGCGTTATACCTTATAGTGGTTATAGGTGGGATACTAAAGTTTCATTAAAATTAAAAAAACAAGTATTAGAACGAGACGGTCATGTTTGTAAGAAATGCGGCTGTACGGAAAAACTTTCAATTGACCATATCTTCCCGTCTTCTAAAGGCGGCCCAACTATACTTGAAAATTTGCAAGTATTATGCAAGTCTTGTAATTCTAGTAAATCCAATAAACTTATAACATGCTAACAGCTGAATTATGGTCGCAAATACAATATTTGCATGATGCAGGGTTTAACTTAATACCCGTTCGGGATAAAGATGAACCTGGTGATGGCAAAAAAGCAAAAAGCCCTTTTAGAAATTGGACAGAATACAAGACTAAAAAAATTGAGTTTAAAGAGTTGTTAACATGGTTAGATTATCATAAAACCGAGGCTGTAGCAGTGGTATGTGGCACTATTTCTGGCGGCCTTGAAAATATAGATATTGACACAAAGCATGAGCCCGGTATAGACGCCTTTATTTTTTCCGACCTTAAAGCCTTATATCCTGAATTATTTGAAAAGCTACGCATCCATAAAACGCCATCCGGGGGGTATCATTTATTATATCGGGTACATGATCATCAACCTGGCAGCAGCTGTAATTTAGCGGAAAGGTCTGCTACTGAAACAGAGCTGCTTGAAAAACCAAAAAGGCCAACATACTGTTTTATTGAGTTAAAAGGGGAAGGTGGGCTATCTCAGATGCCACCATCAGCCGGGTACTCCGTTTATCAGGACAGGCCTGTGCCAGATATTTCGTGGCATGACCGATGTAGTATTGTTAATTTGATGAAATCATATAGCAGGGTCGTTAAGCACGAAGTTGAATACAAGCCTACAAAGTCAGAAAGTGACTATTATGACGAAAACCCGTTCTATCATTTCAATACAAGTGATAAAGCTGCATGCATATTGACTGATAACGGGTGGAAAAATAGCAGGCAGATGAATAGTCAGTTTATTTATTTCACGCATCCCGAAAGCAAGCATACAGGCGTACATGCCAGTTTTAATAAGAAAACACACGTTTACAGGATATTTACAAGCAATTCCCAATTCGATCCCGAAAAGAAATATAATCCTGCCACAGTGTTATCTATTTTACTTCATAACGGAGACAAGAAGCAGACATTTCGGTATTTAGTGAATAATGGTTATGGAAAAATAAAATCATACAGGGAGGAGAAAATTGCAAAAAGAGCCGCCACCAACAATAAGCCGTTACCGGCAAACATAAGTAATGTTGGCATAGCGCTTCACGCCGCTATCAGTGCCAAAATGGAGCAACTACACCCTTATGGGATTTTTTGGATAGATGAACCAGATAAAGAAATACAGGTAGACAGGATGGCTCTATATAGCGTGAGTGAGGGTTTAGGTTTTATGTTATTTGGTGACTCGCTGGTCAAGATTGTTGACGGTATAATATACGACCAAGAGAGCCGGGATTATTTTGATTGTGTTAAAAGTTATATTAAAGAAGAGGATACGGATTTATATAAACGGATAATCAACAGTTACGAAAGTTTCATAGAAAGGCACGGTAAATTTACTATAACCAGGCTGTCCATTTTAAATAAAGATCAAATACTAAATGATACAAAAACGCACTGTTACAAACCCTACTCGAATTGCGTTATCGAAATTACAGCGACATCTATTAATGAAATACCGTATGACCAAATAGATAAATTTGTTTGGCATAAACTTATTCAACAACGGCCATACGAGGCTGTGCCGGGGGGTAGGTATATGGATTTTTTACAAAAAGCTATTGGTATAAACGATTATTTATATTCCTGTATAGGCTACCTGTCGCATAGATACAAAGAGGAAAACTCATCCTTTATCCTTGCCCTTACTGAACAATGCGAAAACCCGGAAGATGGTGGAGGGTCTGGTAAAAATGTTTTTTGTAAACTTTTTGAACATACTACAACTTTTATGTCTACATCCGGAGAGCAGGTAAGTTATGATAGCAAGTTTTTGCAAAGTTGGAAAAATGAAAAAATATTCTGCATAAGTGACCCACCAAAGAGTTTTAAGTGGGGGTTTTTAAAAGACCTTACCACAAATGACGGCATGATAAAAAAACTGTACCAGGATGAAGCAACTGTACTGTGTGAGGATATGCCAAAATTTATAGTACCTACAAATTTTTCTTATGACGGCAATGAACCTGGCATAAAACGTAGGATCAGGCAGTTGGAATTTACGGGGTTTTTTACTGTATCGGGTGGTGTTGATGTTCATTATGGGTGCCATTTCCCGAAGGGGTGGAATAGCGATGATTGGGCCGGGTATGATTTTGTAATAACAACTGCAGTACAAAAATGGATTTCATCAATGAAGATCCCAAAAATGCCATTATCTGCCGGTGGGTGGTCGAAACAGTTTGAGCAAAATTACGGGTATACCATTTCAGGGTTTATGAAAGAATATTGGGCAACGTTCGCTCGTTTAAAATTTATCACCCTAGATCAATTAAGGTCGTGGAAAGATCTTTACTGTAAAGAGAATGATGTTATTGATAAATACAAGCCTACTTCCCATAAATTAAATAAGGCTATGGCTGAGTGGGCGCTGAATAATGGATTTTCACACAACAAGGATGCGAGGGACAGGACACAGCCTGGAGAGCCAAGGGGCCATAGTTTTCAACCTATAGAAGCGCCATTTTGATTAGTAACGGCCAAAATATTAAAATTTTGGTACAGGTTTGGCCGTGGTTTTGGCCGCTGTTTTGGCCGTAAGTACAATTGATTTTCAATAACTTACAACATGAGACCAAAATATTTTTATTATTATAATAAAAACTACGTACACAGGAGAATAAAATAAAAATAAAAATACAGTCAGTAGTTGTATTAATAGAAAAATATTTATTTGTAATGCTGGAAAAGTTTAGTTTTTGGCAAAATAGGGTAAAGTTTTGGCCGCTTGCCCTGAAACGTAGTACCAGTGCCGATTTTTTACGGCCAAAATATTTGATTCAAGTTTTGGCCGCTGTTAAGTTTTGGCCGCTTGTTTAAGTAGTAATTGCATTATAACTAAAAACATTAGACAAATAAACTTATGCCTCAAACAGAAGACCAAATCCAGGCCCAATTTTACAAAACAGCCTACAACCAATACCCTCAAATCCGGGGATTATTGTTCAGTGTACCCAACGGAGGCTCCCGCAATACATTGGAAGCAATGAAATTTAAAGCGACAGGGCTTACGCCTGGCGTTCCTGATATGATCTTGCTGTGGGATGGTAAAGTATATGGGTTTGAGTTTAAAACGGCTACGGGCAGGTTGTCAGAGGCGCAGGAACGGATTCATCAAATTTGGCGAGGCGCAGGGGTGCAGGTATTTATTCCACGGTCCAGTGAGGAGGCTTTGGGTCAATTGCAATCAATAATACTGCCAACTAGCAGTGGATAATAAATTAATTAAAATAACTTTAATTAAAATTAGGTTATACCAAATACTTGGTTTACTTTTATCAAAACTTAGCAAGATGAAACAGTATTTAAATTGCCAAATTACAAATAACGGTGGCACCGTTTTCTCAAATCCATTAAAAATAAGCGAGGCTCATTTGGTTCCTACTATTGTAAAGGGGAATAAATGCGTCCTTATTTCACTGGTTGAATGCAGTAAAGAGCAATACAAATCAATCTTTGGGTAATGTTAATATTCACGGCCATATTTTTCGGATTGATTGTTTTAGGCGGATTGATAGCGATTGCCTGTTCTATTGTTGAATGGTCGTACTTCAAGAGCGGCCGAAACCCGTATATTAGAATTTGTAAAAAGTGTGGCTCTCATCAAAATCAGTACCGCAGCAATATTGAAGGGCAAGAGACGCATACCTGGTGGGAAGAGGTTTACCCGGTAGGTAATAACGAAAAGTGTAAATGCCACTCATTTAGTGAGTACCATTAAAAAACATTTTTATGACCACTGACCAACTAACCCAACAAGCCAAAAAAATCTGCGACAGAGAAAAGATATACGGCTTTCAGCGTGAGTTTTTTATTGCCGGATTTATTCAGGGGTATAACGAGGCTAATACCAGGATTATTGAACTTGAAAGCACATTAGCTAAATTAATAAAAGCTGGTGATAATGTTGTTGAATCTGCATTACTAATCATCGAAACAAAAGGAGGTCCGTATTGATAGTATTCATCATTCTGACCGCACTAGCAATGGCCTGGTATAAAATAAAAATCATAAACTTTGTCAACAATGAACAAAAACCACCCCCAACCAGGCCACCCAAGAAAGCGCCTGATCTCAATCTCTTTGATACGGTTGATCCTTGGAACGCCACCGAAATTCAGGGACTTGATGATACGGACTATGTTGCAAAATAAAACGAAAAAATTATTATTTATTATCGTAGTAGCTTTGTCGAGCTGCTCCGTTACCAGGTCAACAAATGAGCCAGGGGTTATTTTTAAAACCGATAAGGCCAGGTATGTTGGTGGTAATAGTCTACATTTTCAGCAAAGGCATGAGGCAAAAATGAAACGCCAATTGCAGGTTACAAAAAATTAAGTAACTTTAATTACTTATGGATGATAATTTAATTGATGGATTTACTGATAAGCAGGTGAAATTTTGCCAGGAGTATGTTGTTGATTACAATGGCGCTAAAGCTGCGATAAGGGCTGGATATAGTGAAGATACAGCCCGTGTAATAGCCTCGAATTTATTATCAAAAGTTAACATAAAGGATTATATTAACGAGCTTCAAACTGACGCCGCAAATAGCTTACAACTAACTAAGGATAAGATACTTAGAGCCTACACTGCACTTGCTTTCTATGATTCCAGAAAATTTTATGATGAAGAAGGTAACTTGATACCAATCAACCAGCTAGACGATCAGACCGCTTTTGCACTTGCAGGGTTTGAAGTTCAAGAATTGTTTGCAGGGCTAGGCGGACCGATCGGTAACACCAAAAAAATAAAACTCTCTGACCGCCGAGGTGCCTTGGACGGTATCGCGAAAATGCTAGGCTACAATGCTGCTGAAAAGAAAGAACTTACCGGCCCTAACGGGTCACCACTACAGATTGAATCTAATCATAAAATAGTAATTGAGGACTTCACAGATGGAGATTATAGCCCCGAAGAACCAGGAGATTAGATTTGTTACCAGCCCGGTATTCAAACCCGTATTTTCAACTGATAAGCGGTATATAGATATTTGGGGTGGCCGCGGCCGAGGTGGATCTCACTTTGGAACCGACTATTTTTTATTTCTTATCACTTTGCCGCAATATTTCAGAGGTTACTTTGTTCGCCAGGCATTCAATGATATACGTGATAGTTTATTTAGGGATTTTAAAGACCGTATAGCAGATAATCCGACTATAGATATTAATGATTTTAATATCCAGGAGAATGAAATGCGGATATTATATAAGCCTACCGGGAATTTAATCGTTAGTAAGGGTGTAAAGAAAGATGGTAATAGGACCGCTAAAATGAAATCTTTAGCCGGAGCCACACACGTATTAATGGAAGAGGCTGACGAAGTAGGAGAAGAGGATTTCGACCAGATGGATATCTCACTGAGGACGCAAAAGGTAGCCAAGCTGCAAATAATAAGGGTTTTTAACCCACCTTTCAAACAGCATTGGATATGGAGGGATTATAATGTTGTGGATAGCCAGATACCAGGTTACTTCAAGGCTATACCAAAAGCTGAAAGTAATGTGTTGTCTATATTCTCGACATATAAATCCAACTTAAGGAATGTTAACCAAAGCACTATTGATAAATTTGAGTCATTCAAAATAAAGAAACCGGAGTATTATTGGACAATAATAAAAGGCCTTATCAGCGAGGGGCAGAAAGGTCGCATATTTTCTGGATGGGAGCCGATTACTGATGAAGATTTTAATAATATAGATTCACCTTCTATTATTGGCGTTGACTTCGGTAGTGTAACAGGAGGGATTGTAGAAGAGAAAATAGTTAATAACCGGGTGTATTTAAGGCAGTTAAATTTTGGTGGTATGACTGAAAAAGCTATTGCGTTTAAACTGGCTATGTTAGGCATAAAAGATCAAATAGTTATTGGTGATAGTGCAGAGCCTAGTGCAATTGGCAAACTACGTAGGGGCTGGCAGTTGGATGAATTTAGCGAAGATGAGATTAAAAAATATAGTGACGAGAATGGGGTTTTTAAATACCCTGTTGTTTTGAACGGGTTCAATATTTTTGGTGTTGTAAAGCCTCACGGGTATCGTGCCTGGTCACGAAATAAGTTAATGGATTTTGATGTGTTTGTTACAGAAGGCAGTACTGATCTTTGGAATGAGTATCGTGAACATAAATGGGCTTTGGATAAAAACAAAAACCCATTAGATGAACCAGAGGACGGTAATGACCATTTGATTGATCCTTCGCTGTATGTCCTTACTAGTAAAGGCCGATACTTTTAAAAAACACCATTATGACAGATATAATTTTACGATATTTATTGGCAGCCAATGGCGATTGCTTTCTGGTTCTTTACGATCTCTTTATTGAAGTAGGAAGGTATGAGAATAAGCTGAAAGCTCCAATGACTATTTAAAAAACCCGGCTCAGGTCATGGCCGGGTTACAAGTGCCACCACTTGCAGCTTTACCTATCTACCGGCGATTAACAATGATTGTTAAGAATAACAACTCTTTGAGTCTTGCATTCTTCGCTTTCGGCTCTTCGCCTAACCAATTAAGGTAGCTTCATTTGACTAGTACAATGTCCGGGTTTGTCGGCGTGGTTAATGTTACGGCTTACTTTCAAAGCCTGCATTAAAGCAAAGGTAGTAAAACTATTTTTTAAAATAAATTTAAATAAATTAGTTTTATTAAATAATTAGTTTACCTTTATTGCTCAAACCAAATACTTAGCACCATGACAAACACCTACCAAGTTATCGGCACAGTATCTAATACCGATCAAAAGAAAACAATCATTGTAGAAGGACCGGCGTACACAGAAAAGGACGCTATGGATTACGCGGCAATGTTTCATAGTATTGATGAAATCGAAAGTATAAAGCAAGGTTCGCTCAGAAAGGGCATCTTCTTTGAGTCAGGATATTAACATAGCTAAGTACCCCGACCCTGTAATATGCTAAGGGGTATTTTAAAAAATGGGCTGCCTATTGGATGCAGATACTTAGTAGACGTGCTAAGTAGTGGAAGGTTCGAAACCTTATAGCCTAGCAAACCAGTTAATGTAAATATTTTAATCTTAGCACAATGCAACAAAATTTCACAAAACAATTTATGGCCGATAATTGCGGCTGTTATAAGCCACAACAACTAGCTGACTGTTCTTTTATGCAATCTGACCCGGTTAGATTAGAGTCTATCCTGAATTCTGAAATTCCACTAAAGGATAAGTTTTGGTTTGTGTGCAAAAAATTAGCTACGAAAGGGCAAAATCAACAAATTGCAATTGGCGTGGCTGAAATTGTATTGGAGATTTATGAAAGCAAATACCCTGATAATACAGCTCCAAGAGAAGCTATTCAGGCTGATAAAGATTATCTGGCTGGCACTGGAATTACGTTGGAGCAGTTAAAGCAAGCCAGAAGAAATGCTGCTGCTGCTGCTGCTTATGCTGCTGCTGCTGCTGCTGCTTATGCTGCTGCTGCTGCTGCTTATGCTGCTGCTGCTGCTGCTGCTGCTTATGCTGCTGATGCTGCTGATGCTTATGCTGCTGCTGATGCTG
>JAZKCG010000069.1:0-4781 GCA_040388175.1 Bacteroidota bacterium
GGACTGTTTTTTAAAACATAAAAAATGGCCGGAATTTCTTCCGACCATGACTGCGACAAATCGGGCCATTGAAAATATTTGAGGGCTTCTGCATCCAAAAACTTATACCCCTAATAGCAACCTTGCAGGATCTTCCAATAATTGTTTAACTCTTACCAGGAAGCTAACCGACTCGCGACCATCAATGATACGGTGATCGTATGATAAAGCTACGTACATCATGGGGCGGATAACCACCTGGCCATTTACAGCTACCGGGCGCTCAATTATGTTGTGCATCCCCAGGATGGCCGATTGTGGCGAATTAATGATTGGTGTAGACAACATCGACCCAAATACACCACCGTTAGTGATGGTAAATGTACCGCCAGTCATTTCTTCTAATGATAGTTTGTTATCACGGGCTTTTCCGGCCAGCATTACAACTGCTTTTTCAATGTCAGCCAGGCTCATGGTATCGGCGTTACGGATAACCGGGACCACCAATCCTTTTGGTGCGGATACTGCGATAGAAATATCTGTAAAGTTGCTATAAACTACTTCTTCGCCTTCCAAACGTGCACCAACAGCAGGCCAGTCTTTCAACGCTTCTGTAACCGCTTTGGTAAAGAACGACATAAAGCCTAAGCCAACACCGTGTTTCTCTTTAAATTTATCTTTGTATTTACTGCGGATCTCCATGATCGGCGACATATCTACTTCGTTAAAAGTAGTCAGCATCGCGGTTTCATTTTTAACGGTAACCAAACGTTTGGCAACAGTTTTACGTAACGGCGACATCTTTTCGCGGCGCTCGCTTCTTTCACCGGCTTTTACCGGTGCGACAGGTGTTGGTGCAGGTGCCGCAGCAGCTTTAGCTGTTTGCGGGTTCTCTGATACTTTATTAATAGATAACGCGTCTTCTTTAGTGATACGACCATTAACGCCCGTACCACTTACCGCGGTCGACTCAACGCCTTTTTCGGCCAATATTTTTGCCGCGGCAGGCGATGGTGTGCCCGATGCATAAGTAGCTCCTTTTTCGGCAGCAACGGCAACCGGTGCAGCTTCTGCTTTGGCAGCAGGTGCGGCCTCAGCTTTTGGTGCAGCAGCAGCTCCACCTTCTTCGATGCTGCAAACAACTGCGCCGATAGCTAATACATCGCCCTCTTTGGCTATCGTTTTTAATACGCCTGCTTTTTCGGCAGTAAGCTCAAATGTTGCTTTATCAGATTCCAGTTCGGCAATTGCTTCATCCATAGCCACTATATCGCCGTCTTTTTTCAACCAGCTTGATAACGTTACTTCTGTGATCGACTCGCCTACCGGCGGAACTTTAATTTCTAAACTCATGTTTGTTAGATTGTATGTCTTTTTAGGTTATACGTGGTACGTTATACGTATTACGTGCTATTTGCTAGGCAAACGTACAACGTAACACGTCTAACATAAAACTATTAATCCGCTCCTGCTGTAGCCATTTTTTGCGCTGTAGCTTTAACTTGTTCTTTTACTTTTTTTCCTGCCGGCGATTCAAACGCTTTCGATATGATGTACAATTGCTGCGCGGCATGTTGCTTAGCAAAGCCGGTAGCGGTACTTGCGCTTTCATTACGAGAAATGATATCAAATTTCAACGCCTCTTCTGTACGCGATTTACGGTACAGGTAAGGCCATGCACCCATATTTTCAGGTTCTTCCTGCACCCATATAAAGTCGGTAGCCTTAGCATACTTGGCCCTTATGGCACCTAATTGCTGTATTGGCGTTGGGTATAGTTGTTCTAATCTTACTATGGCTACATCTTTACGCTCGTCTGTTTGTTGTTTCTCTAACAGATCGTAATAGACCTTGCCAGAGCAAAACAATACGCGTTTAACTTTTTTAGCATCAGCGTAAGTATCGTCAATAACTTCTTTAAATACACCGTCGGTAAAATCGGCCAGAGGCGATACGCATTTAGGGTTACGTAATAAGCTCTTTGGTGTAAAGATCACCAATGGCTTACGGAATTCGCGATACATCTGACGGCGCAATATGTGGAAGAAGTTAGCCGGTGTGGTACAATTGGCCACCTGGATATTATTATCAGCACAAAGCTCCATAAAACGCTCTATACGCGCTGATGAATGTTCAGGCCCTTGGCCTTCATATCCATGCGGCAATAGCATTACCAAACCATTACCGCGCTGCCATTTGGTTTCGGCGCTTACTATGTATTGGTCAACAATAGTTTGGGCTCCGTTAAAGAAATCGCCAAACTGTGCTTCCCATATAGTCAAAGCATTAGGGTTTGCCAAAGCATAACCATACTCAAAACCTAATACACCATATTCTGATAGTAGTGAGTTATAGATGCTGAATTTCTCACCGCCAATAGTATCCAATGGGGTGTACTCTTCTTCAGAATCAGCAAGCGTTAATACCGCGTGACGGTGCGAGAAAGTACCGCGTTTCACATCCTCTCCACTTAAACGCACTGGATGCCCGTCTTTTAATAAAGACCCATAGGCCATTAATTCACCCATGGCCCAGTCAAAAGTCTGGGTACTGTTTACCATCTTACTGCGTTCTTCAAACAGTTTTTCTATCTTTTTAAAGAACACTTTATCTTTCGGCAAATCGGTTATTTTTTTACCGATTGCCAGTAATTCCTCTTTTGGTACAGATGTATTAACAGGCGTGTTAAAATCATTTTCGGTAGCTAAGTGTAATCCGTTCCAGGCGCCCGCGAACATCGGGATAGACTCTGTAAAGCGATCTTCTGCTTTTGACTCGTTTAACTCTTCCTGCAATAACGCACGAAAATCTTTCTCCATTTGTTTAACCTCGGTATCATTAACAACACCTTCGGCCAGAAGCTTAGTTAAATAAACTTCGCGTGAATTTGGATGCGCCTCAATAGCTTTGTATAATACCGGTTGGGTGAACTTAGGCTCATCAGCTTCGTTATGACCATAACGACGATAGCATAAAATATCAATAAATACATCGTCATGGAAAACCTGGCGGTATTCCATCGCCATATTGATCACATAGGCCAAAGCCTCCACATCATCGCCATTAACATGGAAAACCGGCGATAAAACAGTTTTTGCCACGTCTGTACAATAGGTACTTGAACGTGCATCAACAAAGTTAGTGGTAAAACCTATCTGATTGTTAATAACCAGGTGAATGGTGCCGCCGGTACGGTAGCCATCCAGTTTTTCCATTTGTAAAACTTCATATACGATACCCTGACCGGCTATAGAAGCATCGCCATGGATCAATATCGGGGCTATCTTGGTATGATCGCCGTTATATTTAAAATCAATTTTTGACCGGGTCAAACCTTCAACCACCGGGTCAACCGCTTCTAAATGCGATGGATTTGGACAAAGGCTTAAGTGTACTTTTTTACCATTTTCGGCCTCAACATCGGTCGAGAAACCTAAGTGATATTTTACGTCGCCGCCTGCAGTTGAGTCTTCATCATAGTTTTTACCTTCAAACTCAGAGAAAATCTCTTTGTAAGTTTTTTTCATGATGTTAGCCAGCACGTTTAAACGACCGCGGTGAGCCATACCTATGGTAAACTCTTCAATGCCCAACGTTGCACCCTTTTGGATAACAGAATCCATTGCAGGGATCAAAGCTTCGGCACCCTCTAAAGAAAAACGTTTTTGTCCCAGAAATTTAGTACCCAGGAAGTTTTCAAAAATAACTGCCTCGCTTACTTTGCGTAGCATCAATTTTTTATCATCAACAGAAAAAGACGGCTTGTTACGCGCGCTTTCCATCCTGCTTTGAAACCAGTTTGTTTTTATAGAATTGCGAATATACAAGTATTCGGCACCTATTGTCCCGCAATAGGTTTGTTCCAGCATATCAACAATATCGCGCAACTTTGATGGCCCCATGCCCACTTCAACACCCGCATTAAAAACGGTATCAAGATCAGACTGTGCCAGACCAAAAGTTTCCAGCTCTTTACCGGGGAAATAATGACGACGTTCACGTACCGGGTTGGTTTTGGCAAACAGATGCCCCCTGCCGCGGTAACCATCTATCATGTTAAGTACGTTGATCTCTTTTAAAAAGTGATCTGGTGTTTCGGCGTTAACCATTGGCGCTTGCGAACCGCGACCAAAATCAAACCCTTCGAAAAATTTTTGCCAGCCAAACTCAACCGATTCAGGGTCTTGTTTATAGGCTTCGTATAAAGAATCAATAAAAGCGGCGTTGCTGTTATTTATATAATTGAGGCTATCCATTGTAAACCAATCTTAAGAATAGTGCAAAAGTAAGCATAACGTATTATAAACTTTAAATTTAATTGCAAATCATTTACTAACCTTTCCACAAAAAATCATGATTTTTCTTAACCCGGCAGGCCAATAAATTAAATACAAAGAAAAAGAGCGAAAAAAAGTTAGTGAATAATTTTCTTGAGATACGTTCCCACGTATCCCAGGCCTTCAAAAAGCACAGCCAGAAGGCCAATGATGATAGTAAATTGTTCGAAGGAATTCATATAATAAAGATACGACCAAATAATGCAGAGTATATCATTTTAGTATAATATTTTGAGGGAGATCCAGTAGTAAGACTTGCAATGACAATTACTCACCCCGACATCGCTACGCTTGTCGACCCTCGCTTTCACAAGCAATAAAGAGGGTGGTTTTGTTTTTATCCTACCATCTTTCCGCCAAAGGTGAAGAGAGAGATTCTGTGTTAGTTATCAAATATATTTTAATTTTGTTTACTTAAGGCGGCTTTATGCCAGCCTGTTTAGGGCGGTATAACCTCGTGTTATA
>JAZKCG010000070.1:0-21316 GCA_040388175.1 Bacteroidota bacterium
CTTCGCTTTTACTCTAAACAAAATAATACCATAACTAACAACTTGAGTTAATTAGCCAAACAGTTATCGTTTACTCTTAAAAAAATTACGGATCAGTTCGGCGCATTCGTTTTCGTGTATGCCACCGGTGATGACCGTTTTAGGGTGAGTTATTTTTTGATTTAACCGGCCAAAGCCCATGCGGGTATCATAAGCGCCAAAAACTATCTTGCCTACCTGGAACCAGTAGGACGCGCCCGCGCACATTACGCAAGGCTCAAGGGTTACATAGAGCGTGCAGTCTTTTAAATACTTACCACCCATAAAATTGGCAGCAGCGGTTAACGCCTGCATTTCGGCGTGGGCTGATACATCATTCAGGCGTTCCGTCAAATTATGGCCACGGCCTATAATCTTGCCCTGGCAGGTAACTATGGCACCAATAGGTATCTCATCTTCGGCTAAAGCCAAACGGGCTTCCTTTAACGCCTCGTTCATAAAAATATCATCAGGCGAAACCGCGGGTTCATCGCCGAAAGTTACATATCTCATTTAGCCCCCTCTAAATCTCCCCCGGTAGGGGAGACTTTTTCATTTAATTTTTTTGACCTCATATTATTCTTTTTGAACTTATTTTTTATGTCCTCACTACCGGGGAGGATTATTCATATTATCATTTGTTTTTATATGGTATTCATGAAGGCTATGCCGTTTAGGTAGGGCTTATACTAATTTACTACCATTAGGCACTTGCTTATCAACTGCTGTTAATATTATGTCGCCATTCTCATCGGCAAAACCGGTCACCAGGAACTCAGACATAAAATTAGCTATTTGTTTTTTAGGGAAGTTTATGACCCCAACTATTTGTCTCCCTGGTAATTCTTCTTTAGTATAATGCTTTGTAATCTGTGCACTTGACCACTTAATGCCAAATTCGCCAAAGTCAACTTTAACCTTAAACGCAGGTTTGCGGGCTTCCGGAAAATCGGTGGCTTCTAATATCGTACCCACCCGTAATTCTACTTTTTCAAAATCAGTCCAGTTGATCGTTTCCATCGTATAATTTAGCCCTGTAATGCAAATATAATCTATTAAATAATGCCCCTAAAACCCAATTGTATATACAACTGAACCTTTTAATAAAACGTACCGTATAAATACCTGATACCCAACTTAATCGCAAATGCTTATTAAACCAAAACCATTGCTTGTAGTTACCGGAGTTTCAACAAGTTTTATTGTTCCTGCTAAAAACCAGGAGGTAAGAGTTACTGATATGAACCGGCTATTCCCGGTTATACATGAGTTGCTGCCCGGCAGCATTGTGCTTGACCATGATTACATGGGCCGGGAAACAGAAAAGATATTACGCCGCATAAGATCAAACCCTTTTTATAGCAAAATAAAGATCTATTGCTATAAATCGCATGAAGAAACAAAAGTTGATGACCTGTTAAAAGTATTGGGCGTACAACAGTTTATTTATGCGGAAGACCCAACGTCTTCTAAAATAAAAAACACAATTAAACCGCTGATAGACATCAGGTACCTGGCCTGGAGCAGCAGTTAATTAAAAACTAATCTATCCACTCAAACCTGGTATAAGGTACCAATACCTCGGGCACTTTAATGCCTTTCTCTGTCTGGTTGTTCTCTAACAACGTGGCCACAATACGCGGCAAAGCTAATGCACTACCATTTAATGTATGAGCCAGTTGCGTTTTACCCTCAGCATTCCTGAAACGTAATTTTAACCTATTGCTCTGGAAAGTTTCAAAGTTTGATACAGACGATACCTCTAACCAGCGTTGTTGTGCCGCGCTCCAGGTTTCCATATCATATGTCAAGGCAGAGCCAAAACCCATATCACCACCACAAAGACGCAATACGCGGTAAGGCAATCCTAATTTTTGTAATAATCCCTGTACATGTAAGCTCATCTGCTCTAATACATCGTATGATGTTTCCGGGTTAACCACCTGTACTATTTCCACTTTATCAAATTGGTGCAAGCGGTTCAAACCACGTACATGCGCACCATAAGATCCCGCTTCGCGACGAAAACATGGCGTATGCCCGCAATTCATTACCGGTAATTCATCACCCTTTAAAATCACATCACGATATAAGTTGGTAATAGGTACTTCGGCAGTTGGTATGAGGTATAAATTATCCTCGGTAACAAAATACATTTGCCCCTCCTTATCGGGTAACTGACTGGTGCCAAAACCTGATGCCTCGTTTACCATCAATGGTACGCTTACTTCTTTATAGCCTGCTTTTTCGGCTTCGTCAATAAAGAAGTTGATCAGCGCACGTTGCAGTTTAGCACCTTTGTTGGTGTAAACCGGGAAACCCGCACCGGTAATTTTAACACCCAATTCAAAATCTATCAGTTTATATTTAGCGGCAAGCTCCCAATGCGGTAAAGCATTGGCAGGTAATTCCGGGATAGATCCGTTCTCTAATACCACTTCATTTTCCTCGGGTGTTAAACCTTTGGGTACAGATGAATGCGGCAGGTTAGGTAACAGAACCAGTTTTTGATAAAGGTTTTCTTCAATTATGGCTAACTCTTCGTTGTATTTCTTGATATCTTCTTTCCATACGCCGGTTTTGGCTTTAATGGCCTCTGCTTCGTCTTTTTTACCGTTACGCATCAGCTCGCCAATTTGTTTGGCGGCTGCATTTGCTTCTGCGGAAGTATTATCCAATTTTACCTGGGTTTGGCGGCGCGAATCATCTAATTGGATTATTTCGTCGACCAAATCAGTTTGTTTAAAATTTTTTACAGCCAAACGTTCTAAAACCTGTTCCCTGTTATCGCGGATATAACTAACTTGCAGCATTGATATTATTTTTAGGCAAAGATATAATCAGTTGGCGGTTTGCAGTGTTTAGTTTGCAGTTTTTTTATCTGCAAATGAATTCTGCCAACTGCCAACTTTAAACTGCAAACTTAAATGCCCGGTAAACTATACCTTGTACCCACACCAATTGGCAACCTGGAGGATATGACCTTTAGGGCCATACGTATTTTAAAAGAAGCCGATTTAATACTGGCCGAAGACACCCGTACCTCGGCACCGTTGTTAAAGCATTTTGATATCCAGAAAAAGGTTTTTGCGCACCATCAGCATAACGAGCATCAATCTTCTAATGAGATCATTAAGTTTTTGCTGATGGGGCAAAACATCGCTTTGATTTCTGACGCTGGTACACCTGCCATATCCGACCCGGGTTTCTTCCTGGTTCGTGAAGCATTGAAATTTAATATCCCTGTTGAATGCCTGCCCGGTGCTACGGCTTTTGTACCGGCGCTGGTAAATTCTGGTTTCCCTACAGATAAGTTTTGTTTTGAAGGGTTTTTTCCGCTGAAAAAAGGGCGCCAAACCCGCTATAAGGTTTTAGCCGAAGAGGAGCGTACCATTATACTTTATGAATCGCCCCACCGTTTGTTAAAAACGTTGGATGAGATGATAACCTTTTGGGGCGCAGACCGGCAAATCTCGGTATCTCGCGAGCTGACCAAAATGTTCGAAGAGACCGTGCGCGGTACAGTAACCGAAGTTAAAGCCTATTATGAAACGCACCCTGCAAAAGGCGAGTTTGTGATTTGTGTAGCCGGAGCAGCACCTAACGAGGATAAAAAGAAAAAGAAGTATGGAGATGATTAATAATATCTAAGTATGATGGATACCTATTTAAACAGTGCCAAAAAGCAGTTCCAATATTATAAATCGGTTGGCGAAAAGACAATGGCCCAGTTAAAAGATGAAGATCTGTTTTGGGTTTATAATGAGGAAAGCAACAGCATAGCCATTATTGTACAACATCTTTGGGGCAATATGCTATCGCGATGGACAGACTTTTTAACCAGTGATGGCGAGAAGGAATGGCGCAGACGCGACGAAGAGTTTGAAGCCGTAATTACGACCCGCGAAGAATTAATGGACAAATGGAACGCGGGCTGGCAGTGCCTGTTTGATGCCTTAGATTCCTTAACTCCTGCCGATTGGGATAAAACTATTTATATCCGAAATGAGGCGCATAGTGTTGTTGATGCCATTAACAGGCAATTGGCGCATTATCCATATCATATTGGCCAAATTGTATTTATAGGTAAAATGGCGGCATCGGGTTGGAAAGCATTAACCATACCTAAAGGAAATTCGCAAGTGTTTAATGCCGAAATGTTTAAGAATCCAACCAGTAAGTTTTAAATAGAAAACAAAAACAATGTCATTGCGAGCGTAGCGCGGCAATCGCACGTATGCAAAGTTCGAGATTGCCACGCTCGTTCCTCGCTCGCAATGACATAATGAATTAGACAATGAAGAAAAACATCATCCTATCCATATTCTCAGGCCTATTGCTATGGCTGGCCTGGCCGCCTATGCATTATACCACTGTGTTTTTGTTTTTTGGCTTGGTGCCGATGCTGATAGTGATGGAAAATATCATCAAATCGACATCAACAAAAAAAGGTAAGCTAATATTTAACACTACGTTTCTGGGTTTCTTTATCTGGAACACTTTAAGCATTTACTGGGTATATAACGCGTTAAAAATTGTCGGAGAGGTGGTGGCCATACCCATTACCCTGATCCCTTATGCCTTGGGGCCGTTGTTAATGGCCACTGCCTGCTGGTTGTATTATAGGTTACGGTTAGTTACCAGTCGCAACTGGAGTTTGGCCGGATTAATATGCTTTTGGATAGGCTATGAATATTTACACCAAAGCTGGGATTTGAATTTCCCGTGGATGACTTTGGGAAATGGTTTTGCCACCATGCACCAATGGGTACAATGGTATGAGTATACCGGCGTGTATGGCGGAACTGTCTGGATCTGGGTAATTAATATCCTGGTGTTTTTAATTTACATTGGGTTAAGTGAAGCGCAACCCAGGCCGGTAAGACAAAAATTAGTTGTCGCATTAATTGCAGTTTTGATATTACCGCTAAGTTTTTCTTTATACAGATATACCCATTACGAGGAACAAATTAACCCGTCAAACGTGGTTGTGGCGCAACCTAATATCGATCCTTATGCAAAGGGCGGGGACATACCCACCTCCAGGCAAATAGAAATATTAACTAAGTTGTCAGACTCACTGGCCCAGGTCAATACCGAGTTCTTTATCTGGCCTGAAACAGCTATTGCCGATTATATGGATGAGGACCATATCCGTACCAG
This sequence comes from Bacteroidota bacterium, assembly GCA_040388175.1. Lineage (GTDB taxonomy): Bacteria > Bacteroidota > Bacteroidia > Sphingobacteriales > Sphingobacteriaceae > Mucilaginibacter. Next base: position 5,182 of record JAZKCG010000070.1, read on the forward strand.
CAATTACTTTACCCAGGCACAACACTTTTTGTCTAAATACAAGAATGGCAATATCATTACCGGTGCAGAAACTTTTAAATTATATAATGTAAGGCGCACTAAAACCGCCTATGCTATACCTGAAAGGAACCAGTTTATAGATAACTATAACACAGCTATTAATATAGAAAACTCGGCCGAGGTTCAGGTTTATCATAAATCTAAGCTGGTGCCGGGTGCTGAAGCATTGCCTTTTCCAAACGCTTTATCATTTTTAAAACCGGTGTTCGCGCAATTGGGTGGCGCTACGGGGATGTATGCAGGGCAGGATGAGCCAAGCGAATTATATTCGGCAAGTGGGATAGGGGTAGCTCCTGTTATCTGCTTTGAATCTATCTGGGGCGAGTGGGTGGCCAGGTCTGTACGCAACGGCGCGCAGTTTATTGCCATTATTACCAATGATGGCTGGTGGGAGAACACTTCAGGTAAAGACCAGCATTTAGACTATGCCAAGCTGCGCGCCATAGAAACACGCCGCTGGGTTTGCCGTTCGGCCAATACCGGGATATCAGCGTTTATTAACCAACGTGGCGATATTGTACAACAAACTAAGTGGTGGGTTAAAACGGCTATTAAGCAAAATATCAACCTCAATACAGACCTTACATTTTATGTAAAGCACGGTGATTATATACCAAAAACAGGTAGCTTTTTAGCAGTGCTGGGGATATCTTTTTTGTTGGTGAGAATAAGGTGGAAGAGAAAGGTAGTCTAATGCTCTTCCCTGCTTAAAATAAATGCCATCAAATCATTAATAGGTTGTTTAATGATCTTGCCAATACGGATATCCTGGGTCTCGCAAAGCGCCTTCAACTCTTGCGAGAACACGAATGCTATCGAGCCTACAAAATGGCTTTTAAACGTATGGTATTCGGGGTATGACTTGATATTGGTATCAATAAATTCCTGTAGCCCTTTTTTGATCAGGTTGCAGCCATACTCTGTTTTACGGATAACATTAAAAAACCGCGCGAATGATGCTAAGTAAGAGTTTGGCGAAGGTTTTTGGTAAACGTTTTGTATTACCTCTTCTTTAGTTAACCGGTAGGTATTATTAAACAGCGTATGTATATCTTCAGGCATTAAGCCGTATAAAAAATCGGTTATAAGGGCTTTGCCAAACCAGGTGCCCGATCCTTCATCGCCTAAAATAAAACCTAATCCATGTTTACCCGAATGGATTTCTTCGCCGTCAAAAAAAGAAATGTTTGAGCCGGTACCTAATACGCAACAAAGTCCTTTTTCATGCCCACAGGTAGCATATGCGCAGCCTAACAGGTCGCTATCAATACTTATATATGCTTTGTTAAATAACTGGCTAAGCGCGTTCGATACGATCTCGTGCCTGTCCGGGCTTGAGCAACCTGCGCCAAAAAAGTATATTTCTTTAACATCAGTATTGAAGGCGACAAGCTCTGGTGCCTGGTCCTGTAAGATCTTAACGATCTCTTTTTCTGTTAAAAAATATGGATTTAATCCCGGTGTTCTAAATGCCCGGGCTTCTTGCCCGGGTTGCTTAAGTAACCAATCTGTTTTTGTTGATCCGCTATCGGCAACTAAGATCATGCTAATCTTTCGAGTATTTTATGGGTTAGCGGTTTATGTATAAACTGCGTAATGTATTTATTATCTGATGCTCTTTTTATATCAGTAGGATCAAATGATGATGATAATAAGAAGATCTTTGTGTTCGATTTATCAATGCTTAATTTATCGTAAGCATCTAAAAATTCGAAGCCGCTCATTACCGGCATCCTTATGTCCAGGAAAATAACATCGGGTTTTATGCTGCCATTGCCTAATAACTCGATAGAGCCTTCGGGCGATTCACTTACAATGATGTTTTCGGCAAACTGGCTGTTTTCCAATAATTTGCGCGTCACAAAATTGTCGATATAATTATCGTCAATGATCAAACAGGTATGGTAAGGTGCAGTCATCTGTAAATTCAAAAGTAACGAAATATTTGATTATTGAATATTTATGTTGTTAGTTATTTGTTTTAACGTAATTTCTGCAACTTTTGATTGGTATTGGGCAGAAAAAAATGTTGACTGTGCATTTAAATAATTTCTTTGTGCCTCGCGTATCTCTAATGGTGTTATAGTTCCTATCTTATATTTGTCTAATGATATCTCCAGGTTGCGTTTAGCTATAGCCACATTTGATTGCCCTAATTTTACCAGGTCAAGACCCGATAAATAACTCACGTACAAGTTACTGATTTGTGACTCAACATTCAAACGTATTTTTTTAACGCTGATTGCCGCGTTATCAATCTGTATTTTAGCATTATGCTCTCTGCGTGTTTGGTTAAAACCATCAAAAATATTGATGGAAGCGGTAAGTCCGTAATTCAACCCACGCGTATCCTGTATCTGGGTAAATCCTGCAGGCGTTTTATTATGGCTCCAGGTATAACCTGCCCCTAAGCCTACTACCGGGTATCGGGTAGCCTGTACTTGTTTTAAGTTAATATCGGCAATACGTTTATTAATCTGGGCCGATATTATAGCAGGGTTTTGTGTTTGGGCGCTGGTGAGTATATCCCCTAAAACTATTTTATCATCAACAATAATGGTATCGGTAACAGAAAAATCCGTTTGCAGGTCGCGCACTAATAGTTGGTTCAGTTTTATTTTTGACGATTTAAAACGCTGCAATAAAGTTAACAGGGTAGCAGTATCTGTATTTAAATTAACCTGGGCATTTAAAACATCCAGCCTGGAAGCGGTACCCACACTAAATTTATCGCTTGCATATTTGAATTGTGTGTGCGATATGGCTATGGCACCATTTTGCGCTTTGATCTGCTCGTTTTGATTAATCAGGTCATAATAAGTCAATATCACATCGCCGGTAGTGCTTAAAACGGTATCGCGATTAGTAACGCTACTTAATTCATTGAGCGCTTTAAGCTGATCATAATTGGCGAACATGGAGAAGCCGTCAAAGATGGTCCAGTTAAGGCTTGGCCCATAACTTAGGCTGCTGTTTTTTGCATTTGGGATACTGTTTACCGTACCGTCAGACCGTGTTTGCTCGATATGCTGTCTGCTATTGTTTTGGGTAAGGTTACCGGTAACAACCGGTAAAAAACGGGCATTGCCAACAGTAACATTGTTTTGTGCTATGGCTTTATTGTTTTTAGCCAGCACAATATTGTAATTGTTTTTAAGCGCTATCTCTACAGCTTCCCTTAAGGTTAATAAAGGCGCATTCTGGGCTTTAACAGTTGTAATTACTGTCATAAAGCAAAACAGCAAACAAGCTAATTTTTTAAGTTTCATCATTGCTTATTCGTTTTCAATAATTTTCACTTTCCTTTTTTTCTTTCCGGTGTCATCCGGGTCTTCAGCATCCGGGTCATGACGTGTTTTTGAAGCGATAAGCACATACATCATCGGGATAACATAGAGCGTTAGTACTAACGAAAACAACATCCCCCCAATAATTACAATACCTAACGATACACGGCTTTTTGCTCCTGCACCTAATGCCAGGGCAATGGGCACCGAACCCAGTACTACAGCCATACTGGTCATTAAGATAGGGCGCAGACGTGCTGTTGCCGCTTCAACTACGGCTTCGTATTTGGCCAGGCCATGCTCCATGCGTTGGTTGGCAAACTCAACAATTAATATACCGTTTTTGGTTACCAAACCTACCAGGGTAATGATACCTATCTGGCTAAAAATGTTCAATGTTTGGTCAAACAACCAAAGCGATAAGTAGGCCCCGGCAATAGCCAGCGGTACAGTTAACATTACAATAACCGGATCTTTAAAGCTTTCAAACTGCGCGGCCAATACCAGGTAAATTAACAATAACGCAAAGATGAAGGCGAACATGATGTTCGACCCGCTCTCTGCAAAATCTCTTGATGCGCCGCTTAACTCCGTACTAAAGCTATCATCCAATGTTGCTTTGGCAATCCGATCCATTTCGGCAATACCATCGCCAACAGTATGGCCCGGGGCCAAACCTGCCTGGAACGTTGCCGATTTAAAGCGATTAAAGTGATAAATGGCCGGTGGCGTTGCATCCTCATCTACCTTCACCACATTATCAAGCTGTATTAGTTTACCAACATTGTTTCGCACATAAATAGTTTTCAAGTCCAGCGGTTGGTCGCGGTTGGCCCTATCAGCTTGCGCTACAACATCATATTGTTTACCATCTAATAAGAAATAAGCTACACGGCCATTACTATAATATAATTGCAGCGTTTGTGCTATATCAGCTACCGACACCCCTAAGTCATGGGCACGTTCGCGGTCGGTAACGACCCTTAGTTCGGGTTTGGTAAACTTTAAATCTACATCGGGCGATGTAAAAACCGAGCTTTTGCTAACCTCCGAGAAAAATTCCGGCAGTACTTTACGTATTTTTTCAAAATTTTGGTTCTGTATTACAAACTGCACAGGCAACGCGCTTTTTTTGCCACCGCCGCTAATAGTTTGTTCCTGCGTAACAGTTACCCGGGCATCGGGGAAATGGCTTACTTTTTTTGTGAGCCAGTCGGCAATTTCCTGCTGAGATCTCTGGCGCTCACCAGGAGCAACCAGGCCAACACGGCCAAAGCCACTGTTTACCGCGCCGCTGCCGGCTGCTACTATCTCCAGGTTTGCATTCGATTCGGGTATGGAGTCTGCAATAATGTTGGATAAGTTATCCATATACTTGGTCATGTACTCATAAGATGCACCTTCGGAACCGGTTACATTATAACGTATCAGGCTTTTATCATCCAAAGGAGCCAACTCAGATTTGATCACTTTACTAAGCCCTGCAATTATACATACCGATCCTAATAATATAGCTATGGCTATCCATTTATGCTTCATAAACTTAACCAGGGTTTCTGTATAGGCGTTGGTCATGTTTACAAAGAATGGCTCGGTGCGCTCGTAAAATCTTGATTTTTTTGAGTCTTTACGGATCAGCTTAACATTAAGCATCGGAGTTAATGACAGTGATACAAACGCGGAGATTAATACCGACCCTGCAACTACCACTGCAAACTCGCGGAACAATCGTCCCGTAAACCCTTGTAAAAACATAATGGGTAAAAACACTGCCGCCAAAGTAACGGAGGTTGATATTACCGCGAAAAATATCTCGGCAGAGCCTTCGAAGGCAGCTTTACGTACCTCCATCCCCGCTTCTATTTTTTTGTATATATTCTCCGTCACCACAATACCATCATCAACCACCAGCCCCGTGGCGAGGACTATCCCCAGCAATGATAAGATATTGATGGAATATCCAAATATGTACATGATAAAGAATGCTCCTATCAATGATACCGGAATATCAATTAACGGCCTGAACGCGATGAGCCAATCTCTAAAAAACAGGTAAATAATAATTACCACCAGTATAAATGATATGCCCAGCGTTTCTTCCACCTCGGTGATGGATTGATTAATGAACTTGGTATTATCCAATAATACTTTTACGTGAATATCGGCCGGCAGATCTTTCTTTAACTGGTCAAACCTTTTATAAAAATCTTTAGCTATTTGCACATAATTTGCACCGGGCTGTGGTACAATAGCCAACGCTACTTGTAATGCCCCCGATTCTTTAAACGCGGTTTCTTCGTTTGCCGATCCAAGTACAGCATAGCCTATATCTTTTAAACGGATCACCTTATTGCTATCGGCACGAATGATCATATCGTTAAATTCTTTTTCGGTACTCATTTTACCAATGGCCCGTATAACGAGCTCGGTATTGTTACCTTCAATTTTACCGGCAGGCAGCTCTACGTTCTCCTTATTTAGGGCATCGGTAATATCACTGGTTGCTAATCCTAATGATGATAGTTTTGCAGGATCTATCCATAAACGCATAGCATATTGACGCTGGCCCTGTATGTTAATGGCACTTACTCCGGGTATGGTTTGCAAACCTTCCTGTAATACATTTTCGGCATAATCATTCACCTGGTTTATGTTACGCTTGTCGCTGGTTACCGATATCGTGATAATGTTATCCGCGTCCGCGTCGGCTTTAGTTACTACCGGCGGCGCGTTTATATCCTGGGGTAACTGGCGTTGCGCTTGCCCTACCTTGTCGCGCACATCATTAGCGGCGGTTTCCAAATCGGCATCCAAATCAAACTCAACTGTGATCCGGCTGCTCCCCACCGAACTTGTTGATGATATGTTACGGATGCCCGGCACACCGTTAATAGCTTTCTCTAATGGCTCGGTAATTTGCGATTCAATTACATCGGCATTAGCGCCCGAGTAACTGGTACTAACAGATATAATTGGCGGATCGATTGAAGGAAAATCGCGAATACCCAAAAAATTGTAACCGATAATACCGAATACCACAATTACGATAGACATAACTGTTGCCAATACCGGCCTTTTTATACTAACTGAGGATAAACTCATGATTGGCAGCTTATTTAATTACTTTAACAATTTTTAAAGGGACTTTAGGACGCATCTGGATTATACCTGAAACTACCACGCTATCGCCCACTTTTAAGCCGCTGACAATTTGGATCCTGGTATCGGTACGCACATCGGTTTTTACAGGTTTTGCTACTGCCACCCCTTTATGATAAATATATACTACACTGCTTTTCAGATCGGGCACTACGCACTCTGTAGGCAGCATAATTGTTTTGGGTATTTGGTCGAGCGCTAAGTTGATCTTGGCAAAGGCGCCAGCAGTAAGTAATCCTTTGGGGTTATCGGCCTTGGCGCGGATAGTAATGGTGCGTGAGTTAACATCAATAGATGGCTCGATAGCATAAACAACAGCTTTAAAATTTTGTAAAGAACTGGGTATGGTAAAATTAACCTTGCTGCCTTTATTAATCAGCGATAAATATTTTTCGGGGATGGAAAACGTAACTTTTGCCGGATCAATATTTACCAATGAAGCTATCGAGGTATTTGCTGAAAGATAGCCACCCGGACTTACTGAACGCAAACCTATAGTACCTGAGAAAGGGGCTCTGATCTCTGTCTTAGCTATTTGTGCTTTTATTACATCGCTTTGCGCCTTTAAAGTATTTAAGCCGGTAAGCGATGTATCATACTCCTGCTGGCTTATGGCCTCTTTTTGCAGCAATATTTTGTTACGATATTCATTTTGCCTGGCTAATGCTATCTGGTATTCGTTTTGTTTTAAAGCGGCTACCTGGTCAAGGTTATATACTTTAACTAATAGCTGCCCTTTACTAACACGTGTGCCTTCTGTAAAGTATATACCAGTAATATTGCCTGGGGTTTCGCTTATCAGGTTTACCTTTTCATTAGCATCTATGGTACCGGTTATATCAATATTGTTATCAAGGGTGGTATCTTTAACTATCATCAGATTTACAGAAACCGGGCCATTACGACCTCCTTTCTTACCGCCGCCACCGCCTTTGGTATTGGTTACTTCCAGCTTTTTGGCCCTGGCGCTAAAAAACTTATTGTAAACTAATAAACCGACCACCAGCGCCAGCAAAATGTATATGTAATACCTTGTTTTCATATCGTGATAAAATTAGATGGTATAAGATGTAGATTCTTTAAATTGTTCTAAGTTGTCTTTCATTTTAGCTAACACGCTTTCAAATATTTCCATATCATGCGCTGATATATTTTTGGAGGCAGATTTATTCATGTGCTCAAAAACTCTTATAATGTGGGGTACAGTTTTTTTAGCTTTATCGGTTACACCTAACAAATGCTGCCGCCTGTCAGCAGGATTAATTTGCCGGTAAACAAAACCTTTCTCGGTAAGCCCATCAATGATCTTTACAATTATTGATTTATCCTTACCCAATTTTTCGGCAAGGGCTTTTTGGGTGAGCTCACCATCATAGTAACAAATAACCGTCAAGGGGTAGTAATAACGGTTAATATCTAAATGCGCCATGTGGTTGCCCAGCACAGCTAAGTATGCCTTACCTAAAACATTTAGCTTTCGCGATACAGGCTCAATTAATTTCACTTCCATAAGTTAGAATTATAAAAGTAATTAGTTACACATTATAATAGTTGCATGTATCAACCATTTTACAACAAATTAATGACATTAGCCTATTAAGGCAAATAGTAAAATTTTATACATTGCGGCATGAAAAAAAGTATATCAGTTATTTTTTCTTTAATCCTATTTTGTATGGCTACCACCGTTAATGCTGCAGATAACACCAATATTACGTATACCGTTTCCTTCCCCGAGGCACAAGCGCATTATGCTGATGTAGAAATGAAAGTTACCGGGTTAAAGCAAAATACCCTTGAACTTAAAATGCCCGTTTGGACACCCGGCTCATACATGGTGCGTGAGTTCGAAAAAAATATTGAAACGCTTAGTGTTACTGCAAATGGTAAAGTTGTGTCTGCCCCCAAGATCCGTAAAAACATATGGCAGCTTAATACAGCCGGGTTAGCTACCATAGTTGTGAAGTACCGCGTTTACGCTTTCGAGATCTCTGTGCGTACCAGCTTTATTGATGCTACACACGCTTTTCTGTCATCGCCTGATATTTTTATCTATCCGGGAAACATGCTGCATGCTCCGGCAACTATCCATATCATCCCTTACAAAGGCTGGACGACCGTGTCAACAAGTTTAGAAAAAGTTAATGGCGATAGTTTTACCCGTTACTCGCCCGATTTTGATATCCTGTTTGATTCGCCCATTGAAATCGGTACACAGGATGTTTTTGGCTTTAAGGTAGGCGGCGTTAGCTATGAAGTAGCCATGGTTGGCGGCGGTAAATATGATAAGGATCGGCTTACTAAAGATCTGCCCAAAATGATCAAACAAGAGGTGGCCATTTTTGGCGAGAACCCTAACAAACATTATACCTTCATTGTACATAATGCATTAAAAAGTGGTGGTGGTTTAGAGCATTTAAGTTCGACCGTATTGGGTGCATCGCGCGATGTTTATGCCGCCGAGCCCGGTTACCGTAACTTTTTGACCCTGGCAGCGCATGAGCATTTTCACCTTTGGAACGTAAAGCGACTGCGCCCGATAGTATTGGGCCCATTTGATTATGACAACGAAAATTATACCACTAACTTATGGATAGCCGAAGGTTTTACAGCTTATTACCAGGATATAATTATACGTCGAACACAGATCTATACCCCAGAGAATTACCTGGCCGCGTTAGCCGAAGATATTGACCAGTTAGAGAATATTCCGGGAGCGAAGGTGCAGACGTTGGCGCAGGCCAGTTATGATGCGTGGATAAAAGCCTATCGGCCTAATGAAAACTCTGTTAACACATCCATATCTTATTATACCAAAGGCGCCATTATAGCTTTGATGCTTGACCTGGAGATCATTAATGATAGTAAAGGAAAATACTCTTTAGATGATGTGATGAGCTATATGTATAACGAATACTATAAAGTTAAACAGCGCGGCTATACAGATGAAGAGTTTAAACAAGGGCTGGAAAAATTTGCCGGTAAAAATCTGGATGATTTTTATGCCAACTATATTAACGGGTTAACAGCTATTAACTATAATAAATATTTGGGTTACGCCGGCTACAAAACTACCGACCAACTGGCAGAAAATGATATGCCAAGCCTGGGTATTACACAAATTCCAAATATCCCCAGAACAATAGTAGCCACTGTATTGCGTGGAAGCGCCGCGTGGATAGGCGGTATTAATGTTAATGATGAGATAGTGGCTATTGATGGTATAGCGGTACCTGAAACAGGTAGCCTGGTAGCGGGTAAAAAAATCGGCGACAAATTAGAGATAACGGTTATCCGTGATGGATTAACCCTAATTATACCTGTTACCTTATTAAGGGACCCTAAAGTGAAAAATAAGATAGAGGAACTACCAAATCCTACTGCCGGGCAATTGGTTGTACGAAAAAAATGGCTATCACTTCAATAAACAAAAATATCATTGCGTAGCGTTGCAATCGCGAACCATTCTCCGTGCGGTTGCCACACTCGTACCTCTTTAGCTGTGACATCTATTTATTTAGAATCTCGCTATCGCATTCGTAATATGTGCCATGTGGTGTTTGCTATGCCAGGCATAAAGCGCCAGATTTCTTTTTAAAGTAATTTGGGCTCCTGTTTCCGGGTGTACAAAATAACGTTCCCACTGCTCATCGGTAAAACTTTCAAATAAGGCTACCAGGTGTTGGTGAATGCCTTCCAGCATTTTTAAGGAGGGTTCGACCGGTAGTTTATGATCGGCTTGCATGGCCCAGCCTTTTTCGTTGTAAGCTTTTATGGTGGGGCTGTCCTCGGTTAAAGTCCATTTAAAACGAATAAGCGAGTTCATATGGCTATCAGCAAAATGATGTACTACCTGCCTGATGGTCCAGCCACCCGGGCGGTAGGGGGTATCTAATTGTGTTTCATTCAGGCTGATGATGGTTTGACGCAATTTGCCCGGTAATTCTTTGATGTCATTTATCCAGCCCTGTATATCCTCATTGGTGTAAGATACAGGGACACTAAATTTACCAATAGGGTATTGTAATGGGTCGATTGCTGTAGTAGTGGTCATTTTTTTGTAGAATGTTTGGTTTAAAAGTTCAAAGTAGGATGTTTTTTATGGAAGTTTGTCGCTTCCTGGTAAATTCTGGCGGCCTCTAAAGTTTTTCCTTCACCAAAAAGCTGACCCATAAAAGTAATACTGGTTGGCAATCCCATTTTATTTACACCGTTGGGTAATACCACGCAAGGGTTGCCGGTTAAATTGGTGAGGCGCAAATTCGAACTAAATGAAGGTGCTACGTAAATATCAAGCCCTTTTAACTTTTCATACCATTGCTGTATTAACAAAGTGCGGGCACGATTAGCTTGGATATACTCGACTGCCGGGATAAACTGCGCCGAACGGAAGGTGTTTGGCCATGCACCTTTATTCTGTTTTACCAGCATATCATCCTTATGGTTCAATACTAACTCCTGAAAAGCGGCACCGGCTTCGGCGTCTAATACAAACCCAATGGCGGATGACGGTACAGTCGGCATTTCGATCGGCACCAATTCGGCACCCAGTTCTTTCAATTTAATTAGCGTAATAGAATCATTAACCGGGTTAAGATTCGGGTTGCTGAATGAGGCCTTTAGATAACCTACTTTCCAGCCTTTTAAAGTATTAACTGTACCGTCGTAATTAAATGGCGCGGTAATGGTACTTAAGTCTTTAGGGTCTGTACCTTGTATGGCATTAAAAACTATGGCAGCATCTTCAACACTGCGGGTAATTGGGCCAAGTTTATCCATGCTCCAACTTAACGCCATTGCGCCATATTTGCTAACGCGACCAAAAGATGGGCGTAAGCCGGTATCGCCACACTCGGTTGATGGCGATACAATAGAGCCCAATGTTTCAGACCCGATGGCAAACGGCAAACAACCCGCGCTAACTGTTGATGCAGGCCCGGCAGATGACCCGCTTGAGCCGCGGGTGATGTCCCATGGATTTTTGGTTATTCCGCCATACCAGTTATCGCCTTGCGCTAACTCGCCCAGGGTAAGCTTTGCAAGTAAAACTGCGCCTGCATCCTCCAAACGTTTAACTACGGTAGCATCAACAGGTAATATCTGATCTTTATATGGCCCTGCGCCAAAAGTTGTTTTTGAATCTGTTGTTGATAGCAGATCTTTAACACCAAACGGGATACCATGTAATACACCGCGATATTTGCCTGCATTTATCTCGGCATCGGCTTGAGCGGCTTTTTTAAGAGCACGTTCTTCGGTATAACTGATCACAAAAAGTAGTTTAGGATCGTATTTTTTCAAACGCTCTAAGAAAAACTTTGTTAATTCAACAGAGGTGATCTGCTTGGTACGGATCAGTTCGCTTAACTGGCGAATGGTATAAAAAGCCAGGTCATTTTTATCAGCTGGTAATTTTACTGCGGCTATTTTTGATAGTTTAAATCCATTTTTTTTATCTTGGGCTACAAAGCCCATAGGTATAGGGTTAAAGTTTAATGCAGGTACAACGCTGTTAGGCATTTTAAGTCGACGCAATTCCTGGTAGGCTTTGGCATTGTTTTCTAATTTAAAGAGCATCGAATCGCTCTGCGCAGGGGTAAACTCAAATCCTATCAATTTTTGCGCTTCGGCAACCATACCTATAGTAATAGGTGCTGCCGCTATTTTGGGCCATACAAAAGCGCCTAAAACAAAGCTTAATACTACACTTAACGGCAATAGATATCGCCTGCTTATTGATTTTTTTGCCATTAGTAAAAGGTTTGCACTAATTTAGCGTTTTATACGTGTTTATATAGCAAATGGTGAAAAAGCTCCTTACTTTATTCCTGGTTATTAATTCTTATTTCACCTATGCCGAAACTATTAAAACCGATGTGCTGGTTATTGGTAACGGGGTAAGCGCTGTTACCGCAGCATTACAATGTGCCCATAGCAAGGTTAAGACAATACTATTAGTTAAAGGGGGATGGTTGGAAGATATGCAGTCGCAAAAGATGAACTACATCTATTCCGGTAATAACCTTTCATCGGGTTTATGGGGACAATTCAGAGTTGAAGCACGTGAGTTATACAAAAGAGAATTTGCCTTTGATACCACTTATAATTCCCGGCTAATGTTGCAGCCTTATACGGGTGCCGCTATCCTGAAAAAAATGGCCGACACTGCTAAAAACCTCACCATTAGATTAAATACAACCTACACAGCTATCGAAAAAAACGGAACGGGCTGGGAAGTAATTATCACATCCAATGGACATACGGATCATATTAAAGCCAGGGTTATAGTAGACGCAACAACTTCCGGCGAAGTTGCGACAAAAATCGGTGCTACGCCATCGCCTCAATTTACAGTCGAATCCAGCGATATTGGTAACCTGTATCGTACCTCTATAGCCATAGGTGATCATTATGAAAAAGGGGGAAGTATAGGTAGACTTTTTTTTGTTCCTATTCAGACTTTTGTTGTAAAGGGAGAAGATAATTTATTGACTACTGAGCGAGGGTTTAGTTTTGACGGCGATATTCAAAATTTATCACTGCAAATGAATATAGGGCAGGGTGTGGGTACCATAGCGGCCTTTTGTGCTTTCTTTAAAACCACTACTCAAAATTTAAAAGTCAGGCTGATACAAGGCGAATTGCTGGATTTCAAAGGCTACTTGTTACCTTTTGATGATGTCAAGCCTACTGATCACTATTTCAGAGCGATACAACAGATTGCTGTCACTGGTTTATTAAAGGGAAAAGCCAATGGCGTGCGTGACAGGGGGCAATTTGATTTTATGCCTGATTCTGTAGTTACTACCGCCGAGGTTAAACCTGTTTTAACAGAAATTTACAGCCGGGCATTTATTTGGTTCAATAATGAAAAGCCCGGTCAGCAATTTACCATCGGTAATTTGTTATCGTTTATCAGTGAGATCACCCTTACAGACCGTGAGCAGTTTAGGATCACGATGCAAAAAGAATGGAAAACTAAATATAAGTTCAATACAGAGTTTGATTTGAATCATCCTGTTACCCGTATCGAGTTTGCTGTTTTGGCCAATCAGTTTCTTAACCCATTTGCACGCACTGTTGACCTGAATGGCAGGATGATCAATTAATATTACGCATCCACACTATCCAGCACCATAACCCTTTTACAAAGTGGGCCTGCATATTGTTCCCTGAAAATATCATGCAGAGGGTCCACCTGGTAATGGTCGTGATCGGCAAGGTTGGCAAACGTTACCAATAAGGATACATCATAGCTGCGTTCTATCACATCGCGTTCTTCGCTATCGGCAGGCACGCCTATGTGGATATCTCGTATCGAGGTTATAGGGAGCATGATCTCCAGTCCTTCTATCAGTTTAGGCAGATCGGCTTTGTTATTTAGCCAGAAATAAACCTGGTGTACAAAAGTGTTTTTTAATTGCATGGATTTTATATTAAAGTAAGGTGCTAATAAATAATGTAAGAGTTGATAGACAATATTAAAACAATGCTTCCAGTTTTTCAACTGTCAATTCTGTAAAACTATTAATGACAAGGTTTGATGGTTGCAGCTTATCTGCCGTGTGGCCGGTAGTTATACCCACAACTTTCATATTGGCGGCGTTACCTGCCTTAATACCAGCCAATGAATCTTCAAAGACTACGCAATCCTCGGGTTGTATATTCAGCTCGGCGGCAGCTTTTAAAAATATCCCCGGGTTTGGTTTTCCTTTGCTAACGCGGTTGCCGTCTATTATTACATCAAAATACTGCCTTACCAGCACGTGGCTCAATATAAAGTCAATATCGCCTATCGTTGCTGATGATGCTATGGCCAGTTTGAAACCCGCATCTTTTAACTCGATCAAAAATTTTTCCAGGCCATCTATCTGGGTAACATACGGGCCATAAAGTTCTTTGTAATAGCCCTCTTTTTCTTTTAACAGCGCCTGCAATGTGGTTTCATCGGCATCGGCAAATAACTGTTTTAACGTATCCATAATGGGTACGCCGCTTATTTCGGTTTTATAAGTTTCAGAATTTAATTCGCCTTTATCATATTTCTTAAAAAGGGTTTGCCATGATTTAAAATGATAGGGGGTATTATCTACCATTGTACCATCCATGTCAAAAATTGCAGCTATGTTTTTCAAATTGATATTGCTTTTATAGGCCTCTAAATTAAAATAATCAGGTAGCTTTATTCATTTAAATGTTGCTGTCATGTCAAATATTGGATATAAACTATACTTTAAACCAAATAAATTGCAATTTTGGGGTGCTGCAATCTTATGAGTGAAAGAATAATACTGGTTTGGTTTAGAAATGACTTGCGTATACACGATAACGAAATTTTGTTAGAGGCTACCCGCAAGGCTGATAAAGTATTGCCCGTTTATTGTTTTGACCCGTATTATTTTCAGAATAATGCAGACGGTACGCCCAAAACAGGCACGTTAAGGGCAAGGTTCTTATTAGAGTCGGTGGCCGATCTTCGTAAAAACCTGCAAGCATTAGACAGCGAATTAATTATCCGTATAGGTGATCCTGCCGAAGTTTTACCTCAACTGGCCGCTCAATATGGAGTGAGTGAGGTTTATCATCACCGTGAGGTAGCCCACGAAGAAACCAATATATCTGAAAGGGTAGAGACTACGTTATGGAACCTGCGGTTAAATCTGAAGCATTTCATAGGGCATACCTTATATCATAAGGAAGACTTGCCCTTTCCTATAAAAGATATCCCGGATAGCTTTGCCGTATTCAAGAAAAAGGTGGAACGCGATAGCGATGTGCGCCCATGTCTAGCTACTCCTGAAATTATATCAACCCCCGAAATAATTGACGCAGGCGAATTGCCAACATTGCAACAGTTAGGTTTAAACGAACCTGTTGATGACCCGCGTTCAAGTATCAAATTTACTGGTGGCGAAACGGCAGGTTTAGCAAGATTAAAAGAATATTTTACCAATAACAGCCAGGTAGCGCCAACAAAGGGGCGTAATGGCGCAACAGTAGATCGTTCTTCAAAAATTTCGCCATGGATAGCGTTAGGCTGCATATCTATGCGGCAGGTATATTGGGCGGTTGTTAAACATGAGCAAACCCATAATGTACATAATACCGGTATGCTGGAATTAGAGTTATTATGGCGAGATTATTTCAGATTCATGTTTAAAAAGCATGGCAAGCAATATTTCACTACTGATGAGCAAGCCGAAACCACATCGGCCGATAAACAGGCATTGTTTGAAAAATGGAAAAGCGGTAACACCGGTATCCCTTTTATTGATGCCAGTATGCATAAACTTAACATTACCGGTTATATCAGTAATTTTAGCAGGCAAATGGTAGCCGGGTACCTGGTGCGCGATTTGGAAGTCGACTGGAAAAAAGGTGCCGCGTATTTTGAAGAGAAACTGATAGACTACTCGCCGGCCAGCAACTGGGGCAACTGGGCATTTGTTGCAGGACTGGGCCATGACCCACGCGATAACAAGTATTTTAATTTAGTCAAACAGGCGGGCGAGCTGGAAACCAACAGCGAGTTTATTGATAAGTGGCTGCCGAGTGAAGTGGCGGTGTAGTTGTGACTCACCCGGTCTTTGCTTCGCTGGACCACCCTCCTATGTTTGTTATCAAATGAT
>JAZKCG010000071.1:0-51327 GCA_040388175.1 Bacteroidota bacterium
TCCTTTATGATGCTTACTTATTTAATATCTTTTAACTAGCAACTTGAGTTAATTACTTAAAAGTTATTCTGTATAAGTATGCCCCTTCTCCGTTAAATACAATATTAAACTTGTCTGTTCCGGTAACATTCGGGCCGCCCAAAATTTCAGTAAGCGCATATTTCTTACCTTTTGTTAATCCCAACCGCTGGATATTTAGTAAAATATTAGTGGGCAGTTTTTTATAGTTAAATATAGCCAGGTAAGTATTCCGGGTGTCTTTTCTTATAAAGGTTTGTGCTGCTTCACCACCAATGCCACCATCAACCGGCATAAATGCCTTGCCACTTTTAATTAGCTGTTTTAATTCAGGCCGTTGCAACCAGTCTTTAACCCGTCCTTGCCATGGCGACTCTATACTATAATCATCCCCTAATATAACTGAACCTGTTACAAGGCCCGATATTAGCCTGGCACGGTTAATGCCTTCATTTTCCTTTTCGAAGATTAGATGGTCGGCATCTATATAGTCATACAGATAGGTTTGCCACCAGCCATAAGTTACGCTATTTAGCGTATATTCTGCATCTTTTATAGAATGAAACGCATCGCAGGCAACGCGGCGCATGTGCACATATCTTGCTGTTGCCAATGATGGGGAAATAGCGGCATATAACAGCATCGAATTGTCTAAGACCTTGTTAATGGTTTCCATCCCAATACGATATGCCTGCATACCGGTAGTAATGTTAGGATCATAAAACCGACTTGATTCAGCCGCGCCATGTCCCAAAAAGTCTATTTTGATCATTTTAAAACCACAGTCTTTTAGTTTACCCAGAACGAAAGCAATACGCGCTTGTGTACCAGGATGTGTCGGATCAAGTGCCCTTCCACCATCCAGGTCATGGTAGCCTTTATCCGTTTTTGTCCACATATCAGAGAATTTATAGTTGCCCCCTTCGGCTGTACGTTCTGTATTTTTAGAATGAAACCCCCAGTCTGTAAATGGCGCCCAGTAGACACCGGGCTGTAAGTTCCGTTCTATGCAGTAGTTTACAAATTCTTTTAGCTTAGAAAAATCGCCTTTAAAACCTCCTTTTACCATGTTATCCCAAAAGGAATCCAGGTCTATATAAGCTGTACCGTCATCATTACGGAACTTTGGTATCTGCTTATTAAAAAAATCGGCTACACCGGTTGCCTTCTCATAATTGATATGCGATCCGATAACACCCCAACTGTTCCAGCCTACAGGTGTAGCCTTGTCCCATGGTTTGCAAAAGCGACCTTCAATCGTGCTGTTAGTATGCGCATAGGTTTCCAGCCCTTTTCGCCAATCAGCAAAATAACCGATGAATACTTTGGGCGAAACGATCCTATTACCTTTTAAAGAACCATGCGCCATAGAATCGCGGGTTATGTTCACTTCACTCAAGCCGCCGAAGACTTCTAACAGATCGATATACCCACTTTTTCCTGAACTTTTAACTCCTGTTTTCCAGGTATCGTGAGTTAATGAGCCTACAATCAACCCTTTTCGCGACTCGTTATCATAGATAACACCAACCTCTGCGCTGGTATTTACTGCTGCATTTAGGTCTTTTGATTGATACCTTATAAATGTGTCATTATCAAACGGCACGAACAATGTTTTCAAATTGTTACCGGCATAGATATTTGACTGGGTACTAATAGCTGGTGCCATGTAGTTTGATCGCAGATCATTCCCATATATCTCTAATTCTGTAATAATAAATTCTTTATTAGGATAACAGTAAAAACGCTGTATCATAACCGGTGCGTCCGCCTTTACAGATTTGATAGTTAATAGTTTACCGGCACCTAATTTATCATGGATACTTTCAATCTTGATAGTGCGTTTTGAATAGTCATTGGTTTGAAATTTATGATCTCGGGAAGCAAACGCTGCTGAAGCATTGTCCATTATTAATTTACCGCTGTACTTTATACGATAAAGGCCGGTACTAACATTAACAATCAACTGACCATTCTTACCAAAAGGCACAATTTGTTGTTTCGCGATTGGTGTGCTAAACGCGAAACAAAAGGCTGTTAGCACTAATACAACAGCCATCTTTATTTTTAACATAGAAGTTTGTAGTTTACTACAAAGATAAAACAATGGAATGTTTGCTAAAGTAAGTTTATGGTTACTTTGTACGCAGCGTTAACTTTCTTACAGAAAAAGAATCATTGCCAGAAAACAGGTAATAAAGAGTCTTGCCATCTTTACTCATCCAATTAGTTGGTAAGCTGCCAGACTCACCAGGCCCCGTATCCCATTCACGGGTATAGTAGACTGTTTTCCATGGCCCCCATGGATTAGCGGATTCAAAAATGCCCAATCCACCCCTAAATCTTGGCCCTTGCTCTTCTTTATTGCCAGAAAGCGGGATAACCTGGCACCATAGATATCTTTTTAAAGGAGCATCATAGGTCATGCCTGAGCGGTAAGTTTTACCGGGGTTAACATAGATAGGTTTTCTTTTCCGGACGTCTTCAGACCACACAGGTTTCCCTACGGCATCATACCCTGCAAAAAACTCGTATGCCTTCCAGTCCATGATATGATCTTTATTTACGCGTGCCATAACCATTTGATCTGCATATTTATAAGCACTGGCATCATCAACAGAATAAGTGTACACATAATCATCTTTTGCACCGACGTTGTTTTTACCGTAATTAACAAAATTAGGGCAACCAAAACTGGTGTCAAGCTTCCAATCGGCCCAGATCCAGGTTTTTCCATGATCTGATGAGCAAGCCAAACGAGCGTTATTAACGTTCCTTACCCACATATATAATTTACCGCCTACCATAATCATCCCACTTGCCTTTTCTCCTGCCGGACCTTGTCCCACACGTTCACCTGATGGCGTACGGATATTGATCCCGGTTAAATTGGGTGGCGTACCTGATACCACTGCCAGACCGGAACTTAATTTGATATCAGTGTAAGGTTTAAAGCCATTCCCGTCGCCATAAGCAGTATACATTAAGCCATCATCACCCCAGGTTGATGGCCACAGGTCGCCACCTTCTGCCATCCGGATAACGTCTTTTACAGGAGCAAATGTTGCCGAAGTGATCAGATCGCTTTTAGGGTATGGAGAAGCTTCGACAGCATCAACCACAGGATTAAACAGCGTATTTTCTATAAACTTCCAATAACTCTCGCCCGTGGTGTTTTTGTTCATGGTTTCGCCCATTCTTACTATAATCAGCTTTAAACTGGGTATAACCACCAATAATTGCTCGCCTGCACCGGCACCCCAAAAAGCATCCCGCGGAAGCGATTTAAAAGAACCATTGCTATTTATAAACCAGCCCAAAGCTGCTGTGGGTGCCGGATCTTCTCCTGATTTATCAGAGCGATCCGAAATAGATGGTGCATCCATGTTGACTGAATTTAGCGTACCATCCACTGTCAACGCTTGTTTTACGACATTTGAATCCAAGATCTGTTCGCCCTGCCAGTTTCCCTTTTTAAGTATCAACCTGCCTATCCTCGCCACAGCATCTGCGGTAAAACCTGCACCACCCCAACCCGGTACCAGGTTCATCCCGTCTATCTTATAAACGGTTTTATAACCCATAAAATAGGAACCTTTTTTTATACCAATAAGGCTAAACACCCGCTGGTCAAGATAGTTGGCGATGTCTTTATAAGGCGAACCCTGCAAACTTTTAGTTACCGCGTAATTCAGCATAGCAATACCTGGGTTACTGTACTCAGAACCAGTGCCCGGCTTAAACAATACTTTCGCGCTATCGCGCGATAAGGTGAATGGATCAGGATCTTTTCGCCAAAACTGTCCTTTCCAACCCGGCAGGTCCATGTGGCGGTCTTTCTTTTGTTTAATAAGTTGCGCCTCCTGTTCATCAGTTCCTTCCGAGTCTTCCAGTCCCGAAGTATGTGTATCCAACTGGCGTATGGTGATCTTTGATTTAATATCCGATTTTTTCCAGGCTGGTATATACAAACAGGCAGGCGCATCAGCATTAATATAACCATCTGCTATGGCTGCATTTAAAGACATACCGCTAATTAACGCTTTGGCTAATGATGCAGTGCCGCTAACGGCAACAGAATCGGCCCAGCCCTTTGCAAATGCTTCGCAGATTATTTTATCATCCTTTATGATAAGTAGTTTCTTAGTGCCTTTGGATAACAAGTCCTTTTTTAACGCTTCCAGCTTAACGGCCGACATGCCCATACTTTCAGGACTTGCATGCCCCCAGGTAAATTCCTTTTTAGGTAATGATGCTTTATTTTGAGCATTAAGCATTAAAGGCAGGCAGAAGATCGCCGGCAATAGAAAACAAAATGCAACAACTTGTTTTAGTCTTAAAGGCATTATAAGCATATAATTGTCAAACTAAAGTACCTAATTAATTTACTTCCTGCTAAATACAGCTGTAACAATACAGTTAAGATTGATAGAAACAAAAAATGGTAATAATGACCGGGCCAGAGCCTTTGCATTATTACCATTTTAAGATCCGCGTTAGCTGATCTTATCTTTTATTATTGAACGGTTAATGTACCCTGCATTACATAAAAGTGTCCGGGTACTGTACATACATAAGTATATTTACCCGCCTTTGGTGCCACAAAATAAATGGTTTGTGATGACCCCGGGCCTACCAAAGTAGCGTTAAATAATATTTTAGGCGTATTAGCTATGTAGCTCAATTTAACAGCCTGTAAGCCTAATTTGGTTCCTAATTCGCCTACCGCGATAGCCTGCCCATCGGGTACAACTACAAAGTTGTGCGGCATATCGTCGTTATTGGTAAAGGTTAATTTAACCCTGGTACCAGCTTTTACAATCAACTCTGCCTTATCATACTTTAACCCCGGTTTGGTACCGATATTAATAGTTTGATCAATAGTCGCCCATGAAGCTGGTTTAGTGGTTTGGTTCTTTTTAAGAGTCGCGCCAACTGTAGTAGCTGCCGCTTTAGCTGTTGATGGTTTTGCAGCGCCCATATCCATGTTCATTGCCGACATATCATGTGCCATTTTTGTTTTTCTTTTTGGTACATTCAATTTAGCGCCATCCGGAATGTTATTTAAGGTATAATAAGCTACCGGGTGCAATAAGCTAAAGCTACTATCGGCAGATACTACTTTATTGTCAACCTTGATCTCATGAATATATTTTTCACGAAGACTATCAGCTACTAAACGCACACGTAAACCATCTTCTGATACAATAGCTGCATTAACAATATTATTTTTTTCGCGGACTGTAGCGCTACCATAAACCGGGTGGTATTTATAAGTAAACCCTGTAATGCTATAATTATCCGGATCGGCCGCTGCTTTTTTGTCTACCGGTTTAGTAAATTCAATTTCAAAACCGTCAGGCATTGCTCTTACGGCCTTCATTTCGAAAGGCGTTTTCTTTGCCCAAACTAAACGTTCTAATCCAAATATTTTTTGACCGGTTGATCCCCAACCCCGGCTGGTTTGACCAACAAATAGAGAATTGTCTGCTCCCCAGGCCATTCTTAATACACCAGATTCAAAACCTTCTCGGAAAGCAAATGCAGCGCCCTGGTATAAACCCTTTACCTGCTCTAAGAACACGCGGTTAATACGACTTTGCGCCTGATCGCCAACCAATACTTGTCCGGCAAAGGGCCCGAAGCTGTCGTCTTTAGGGATCTGTATGATTGCTGATGTTGATTGCCCCATTACACCATGTGGCAACCATACTGCAGGTGCTTTAAAACCTTTACCAACTATAGCCGAAACTTCTGCCAATGTTTTATACGGACGTTTTGGGTCACGATCCTCTATCTTGCCTTCCGGATCATTGAAACGTTTATCTACCAGTGCATAGATATCTTCTGTACGCACTTTAACAGGTGATGATGGATCGGCAGCCCAATTCAGTCCTGCCGGATGCATGGCAAAATCGCCCTTATCTAACTGCATAATATATCCTGAGCCTATCCAGTCGCCTTGATTTTCTGTATAAAAGTATTTTCCATCAACAATACCTTGTCCGCAAGGCGAACGGAAACCTGTCGCGTATGGGCTCATATCGCCGTCTGGCGTTATATCTAAGCTCCAGCCTCTCCATGGTCTGAAACTTTTACCGCGCCACCACTCTTCAGCAAAAGCAACGTTAAGGTTTACCATTAAGTGCCCGTTAGGCATTACAACAGGGCCGTAAGAATATTCGTGGTAATTACCCGATAGCTGCCATGCATATACAGTTTCGTAAATATCAGCTTTACCGTCGCCGTTTTTGTCTATCAGTTTTGTTAATTCGCCACGTTGTACGCAGTAAAAATTACCGCCGGTATAAGCAAGGCCTAATACTTCGTGCATACCGGAAGCAAACTTTTTATAGTAAGGTAAGCTGCCGTTTAGCTGATACGGGTTTTGGATAATATAAACATCGCCACGACGGGTTGATACACCCAGATCGCCATTTGGCATTAACGCCAAACCGCCAACCTCTAATTCTACGCCTTCGGGTACCGGAAGCGTAACGATACGATAGAAATCTTTTTCTGAGGGAACTGCTTTAACTTGAGCAAACGCCGCGGTACAGCTTAACGTTACAGTAGCAGTTATTAATATATTTTTAAAAATAGCTTTCATTTTAATGAGTTTTTAAATTACCAGATCAATGAATATTGAACAGCTGTTCCTTTATCGGTATTTTTTATCGGCAGCAATAGTTCTTTACCTTTTGCAGATGAACGGATAACCGGTTTTGCGCCTTTATCCAGCTGAACATAGTAAGTAAAGTTATTTATGCTGTATAAACCGTTGCCCAGATCTGTAATGTCGCTGGCGTCAGCTACACGGGTAAACAGGTCCTGCGGTGCAGGGCCATCTACCCATACCTTACGGGTTAACATTTTACCATCATCGCTGGTTGTTTTATCATTAATAGAGATACCATCAAAAATGTATTTGAAAGTTGGCAAACCAGCTTCATCTAACTCATAACCCTTAGCACGGAAAAGTCCTTTTTCTAAAGTATCAGGCCATGCTTGCGTATCATTATGTATCAATGCCAAAGCAGGTTTATCATCTAAAGATATCACGCTGCCAAGTGCTCTTGAATTACCATCACCGCGTGACAACCACATTGGTGAAGCATCCAGAAAAGCCCCTTTCCATACCTGGTAAATAGCGCCATTGCTCAGGTCATATCCAAAGCTGATGTTGTGCAACAAACCAACACTTGCAGAATGAGTGATCCTTTTACCCGGGATATCAACAAAACTGCGGAAAACCACCGGTTCGGCGTTAACAGTTATATCAACCGGTTTTTCATTGCTGTCCCAAACATTTCTTGAACCATCAACCTGCGTAGCACCTACTCTTGTACCGTACCGTATGTTTCTGAATGCTACAGCGCCATGGTCGCCTTGTATACGCAACGGACCGGTAGCAGCCTCATTAGCAAATGCCGAACCACGGGTTGGTGCTTGCAGCTCTGCATTTTCAATAATAGTAACACCATTTAGGATGATCCTTACCACACGCGCGTTAGCTGTTTTTTTTCCTGACGCGTCAAATTTAGGCGCCTGGAAAAGGATACGGATATTTTGCCAAAGGCCCGGCGCACGGCTAACGTTGATACGTGGTGCCACACCATCATAACCTTGTTGCCCTGCCGGGCGGGCATCGTCCCAACGCTCATAGATAGCGCCCAGGTCACCGCTGGTTAATGCTTGTTTACCCCAACTGTCTAACAACTGGATCTCATAACGCCCTTGCAGGTATATTCCTGAGTTTGACTCTTTTGGCATCATGAAATCAACACTCAGGTCAATATCACCATGCTCCATATTAGTGAAGATATCTTCGTTCTTTTCTTTTCCGGGGATGTTTACCAGTATACCCGTACCTTCTTTTTTAGTTATGGTATTATTCTTACTCAGATCGGTAATAACAGAACCGGCTATAGACCAGTTAGCCGTCGGGCTTTTAAATGCCGAAAGATCATTCAGCGAAATTTGCTGCTGAGGTAACCGGTTTTGCGCCGCGGCAAAGAACGGGATGCAGGTTGCCCATAAAAATACCTTTAATGGGATACATTTTAGCAAGTACTTGTGTTGCATGATTTTAATTTAGTTAAGCAATTTAAAAGAAACTGCGTCTATTGGTTTGTACAAATATGTAATTAATAAGTTAATTATCCCAATTTTACCAGCCTTAAAATATTATATTTTGCAGAAAATAAACCAACAAAAACAAGCCTCTTGAACTTAAACCAAACAGCTTGTATTTACAAGTAGATGTAATTGTATTAACTACACTTTAATAGGTAATAACCGGTTTTTAAAGGTATTGATACCAAAACCAATTATATTATCACATTTTGGCAGTTTATTGTACTTTTATTACATGCACAATACTGTTATTCAATATACCTGCCTGCTGGTCATCATTTTGTTTAGTGTAATGCTGGCTCAAAAAATAAAAGTAGCCTACCCTATTGTTTTGGTTCTGATAGGTTTACCGTTGGGATTTGTTCCTTTTTTGCGCGGTGTTGAGATTCAGCCTGAATTGATATTCGTGATATTTTTACCCCCCTTACTTTACGAAGCTGCGTGGAACACCTCCTGGAAAGATTTCTGGAAATGGCGACGAGTTATCAGCAGTTTTGCTTTTCCGGTAGTTATTCTTACTTCGTGCGTAGTAGCATTTGTTTCAAACGCGCTGATACCCGGATTTACGCTGGCTACCGGCTTTTTATTAGGCGGTATCGTTTCGCCGCCTGATGCGGTTTCGGCCAGCGCCATACTTAAAAACATAAAAGTACCCAAACGCTTTGTTACTATTATAGAAGGCGAAAGTTTACTGAACGATGCTTCCAGTTTGGTGGTTTTTAGGTTTGCCCTGGCGGCTGTATTAACGGGCAGCTTTATTTTTCATGAAGCTGCTACAGATTTTGTGCTGGTAATTGTAATGGGCATTGGTATCGGCCTGGCCGTAGCGCTGGTATTTTATGCCGTTCATCGCTGGTTGCCTACCTCGAACAATATAGATGTGGTGCTAACATTT
Source organism: Bacteroidota bacterium (assembly GCA_040388175.1). GTDB lineage: Bacteria > Bacteroidota > Bacteroidia > Sphingobacteriales > Sphingobacteriaceae > Mucilaginibacter. Next base: position 9,050 of record JAZKCG010000071.1, read on the forward strand.
ATTACCCCCTATGCCATGTACATGACAGCAGAAGAGTTCCATTTTTCGGGAGTTTTAGCCGTGGTAAGTGGCGGCTTGTTTCTTTCATCGCGACAGCACTTGTTTTTATCCTATCGCAGCCGCTTACAAGGTGTTAATGTTTGGGAAGCCATTGCATTTGTGCTGAACGGTATTGTTTTTATCCTGATTGGCCTTGAATTCCCGGTGATTATCAAGAACCTGGGGCCTGACGGGTTATCTTCTGCAATTAAGTACAGTGCAATTATTACCGGGGTTTTAATTGCAGGCCGGTTTGCCTGTACTTTTGGCGCCATTATTGTAACTATGGTAATGGCTAAGATCATTACCGTGGCCGACCCTACTCCCGGTTGGAAAGCACCTATTTTATTCGGTTGGACAGGGATGCGGGGTGTGGTGTCTTTAGCAGCCGCGCTAAGCATTCCGGTAATGCTTAGTCCGGGGCACCCATTCCCCAACAGGGATCTGATCTTGTTCATTACCTTTAGTGTAATATTGGTCACGTTAGTACTACAAGGCCTTACCCTACCCGCTTTGGTGAAACTGGTAAATATGCCCGACCCGGATTATGCCACCGTATCAATAGAACAGCAACGCCAATTGGTTCGCAAAAAGCTATCTCACTTATCACTTAAAATATTAGACGAAGACTATCACGAGCATACTGAGAATAACGGCATGATAAAGGCCTTGAAATTACGTTACACCGCAGACATGGAATTACTAAAAGACTGGGGAAAAGAAGACAACGTAAGTCGGGCAGATGAGTTTTATAAAGATTACCGTACCATAATGGCCCGCCTGTTAAAAGAACAACGTGCTTTATTACAAACATTGAATAAGAAGGAAAACATCAGCGATACGCTGATCAAACACCAGTTGGAACTATTGGACCTGGAAGAAGAAAAGCTGCGCCAGCATTTTGAAGCCGGCGAATAGCCAGTTGCTATGTTTAATTTTTTACATTAATTTGCACGACCAAAACAAACCGATAAAATAATCTAATAATGAAAAAGTGCCTGATTGCCTTTGCTGTTTTTAACTTATTTATTGCTACATCATTCGCGCAAACCCCGCAACCCAAACCTCCGTTTTGGGATGATGTACAAACCATAAAAAAATACGACGGCATGTTTGCGGCACCTGCACACCCCGTATTATTTACCGGTAGTTCGTCCATACGTAAATGGGATGACGCGCAATGGACATTTGCCGAATACAGTGCTCTGAACCGTGGTATTGGCGGCGCTGTAACCAATGATATTATTTACTACTTAAATGATATCGTTTTTAAATATCAGCCAAAACAAATTGTGATCTATGTAGGCGAAAATGACCTGATGGATAAAGTATCAACCGCAGATTCTGTATACAACCGCACCATGAAGTTATACCAGGCCATCCGCGCTAAAATGCCGGAGGTGCCCATTGTTTACATTGGTATGAAACCAAGCCCATCACGCGAGAAGATCATGCCGCAGGAGCTTGCTTTTAACGCGATGATGAAAGATTTCTTGGCAAAAGAAAAGAACACCGTATTTGTTGACGTTTATCCGCTGATGCTGAATGACGGTAAACTCAGGCCTGAGCTTTATGTAGGTGATAAACTGCATATGACTAAATTGGGTTATGCCATTTGGGAAAAAGCGGTAAGGCCTTATTTGATCAAGTAAGTTCCAGTACTTTATTTATTCTTGCTCCAGTCTCCGGTTTCGTACTTACCGGTATAGCGCCCTGATATTCTTTTGCCGTTTTTTAGGGAGAGATTATATTCTACATTAATAACGGACTTATCTATATTGACAGTGAATGATCCGTCCGTAAATTCAATTTGTTCTTTTCCATTTATGACAGCACCTGAAAATGTAAACGTGCCTCTGTCATTGATACTTTTAGTGCTGTAATTATATACCCCGCTGCTTAATTCTTTCGTAGAACCAGTACCGATAGAAAGCCATATATAATCAGTCGACTTTTTTACATCCTTAATATCTGATAACAGGTCCAGCTCAAACTTTCCGACACCATCGAAAGATTCATTAGCAACCACTGCATATTTAACAGCGGGCCTTACCCAATAATTAGCCATAGCCTTTTCGGCTAATGTCATTTCCGGGGTACCGGTTGTTGTAGTGCTTAAGGTGCTGTACGTACTTACAGGCTTGGCGGTAACAATATTCATACCCCTGGTAATTGAGCCATCGGCATTTGTAGTGGTAAATATTTTTGGTGTGCCGGCTTCAATTGCTTTTACTTCTGCATCTGTGATAACTCTTACATTTGTAGATGGACTGCCATCCGTAGCATAAACACTACCCGTTACCGGATCATTTACAACGGTTGATTTTGACCCGTCGGGATTGGTTATTACCGATGTTTTACCATTATTAACTACCGAAAATTTAGTGGTGCTGGTTGTTTTATCACCTGTTTTTTCAACTAAGGCGTACGAACCATTAGGGTTAGTAATTTTATAGGTGCTGTCAACCGTTTCAGCGACAGCAGTTGCGGATTGATGTACTCCATCAAGTTTTATTTTTTTATCCTGCGATTGGGCAGCAAGGCTGATAAACAAACAACAGGTTAATATTAAAGTTTTCATAGGTGTTACATTTAGGTTAATTAAAGGTAAAGCATATAAGTTAAACTTGCAATAAAATGCATTAAAGTTGCATTAGTGAATTTGAATTAAATTATTATACTATTTTCAAAAAAAACATCGTTACAAATATCAAAAACATCTGTATGAAAACTAAAATAGATCGCTTAATCGCCCTTATTTTTTTAATAATGATGCTAATGACAAATCACCTGTTTGCACAATCAGGTCAGCCTAAAGCTGCCGACCCGACCCTGGAAAAGGCTCGCCAAAAAATCGACTCCCTCGACAAAAAATTAATTGAAATACTTGGAGCACGTGAACGTATGGTAAAGAAAATAGGGATCTACAAAGCAAAAAAAAATATCCCGTCGCTACAGGCTGCACGTTTTCAACAGGTAATTGATAAAGGAATACAGGCCGGCAACAAAGAAAACCTGTCCCCTGAATTTATTACGGAGATACTAAATGCTATTCATAAAGAAAGCTTGCGAATAGAAGATGCCTTAAAAGAAAACAAATGAAGCTTTAAATTTGTGTCGGACTTTACTTTTAAAACGCAAAAAGCAGGTCTTTTGAACCTGCTTTTTGCTTCGGGTGCTTATCGGTACAAATTACGTCAAAGGTTATTGATTTCGGAACCTTTTCTCATTGGGAAATGCCCTAAATTTTGTATATTTAAGGTACATCCTCATTAAACGTACATGTTCATTAATACCCTTACTGCCTGCATCTTAGCTGTTACTTTTATAGCCACCGTTTTCCGTTCTGCCTTTGGTTTTGGTGAATCGCTAATCGCCGTACCCTTATTGGCCCTATGGCTCCCGCTGAATGTAGCTGTTCCGCTCTCAGTATTGATCTCCGCTACTATTGCGGCCATCGTTGTGACACAGGACTGGGATAAAATTCATTTCCGAAGCGCAGCGGGGCTGACAGGATTCAGCCTGATCGGTATTCCGCTTGGACTCTGGCTACTGGTCAAAACGAATGAAGAAATCATCAAAGCAGTGCTTGGCATGGTCATCAGTTTATTTTCGGTTTACCTATTAATGGGACGACAATTAAAAGAATTGAAGAAAGATAACCTGGCATGGTTGTTTGGCTGTGGCTTATTATCCGGTATACTAGGCGGCGCTTATGGGCTTAATGGGCCGCCGCTAGTCGTCTATGGTGCCAAGCGGCGCTGGTCAGCCCAGCATTTTAGGGCAACGCTGCAGGGTTATTTCCTGATCGCAAGCATTGCTGGTTTATTAGGTTACTGGCTAACGGGCTTACTGGTTCCAGTTGTAATCCATTATTATTTATGGAGCCTGCCGGTCATGGTGCCGGCGGTCTTTATTGGTCGCGCGATCAATAGCCGATTAAACGATGAGCGCTTTTTTAGGTATGTCTATCTGGTTTTAATCGGACTTGATCTATTTCTGCTTATTCATTCGGCTGTTTAACATCGACAAAACGCACTGGAAAAGGCAGGAAGAATATTTTTAGGTGAGTAGGGATGCTTTTTTTCGAAAAACTGACCTATTCTGAAGGGGCATGTCGAACCACGAAAATAAACTAGGCTGCGTCTGTAATCTATATGAAAACAAGGAATTACGGGCAAAAAAAATGGGGCAAAAATCTATTTCAAAGACCTTGCCCCATAAATGGGTAAATGATGGGGCTCGAACCCACGACCCTCGGTACCACAAACCGATGCTCTAACCAACTGAGCTACATCTACCGTTTTGGAGAGTGCAAATGTATAACTTTGAACTCAATTATCAAGCGAAATTTTAAAATTACATTTTCTTTACTTTAATATTTAGAACGGCTCTAAATAATGAGGTAGATTTGTGTACTATGGCAGAGCAATTAGTAGAACTAAACGTAACAGGGATGCACTGTAACAACTGCGCCCTGTCTATTCATAAATTATTGGAGAAGAAAGGCTTAAACAACATCCTGGTTGATTTTGCCGGCGAAGAGGTTAAATTCAGCAATAATAACAACACCCAACTGCCCGATATTATAAAAGGTATAGAGCAATTAGGCTTTAAAGTGGTTGATGACCTTGCCCTGCATGAGCCTAAATTTTATGAAAAGGTAGAGAATAAGTTTTTATTCTGCGCGCTGTTTACCGCTCCCCTGCTTTTACACATGATCTTTCCATGGCATCCCTTACATATGCCTATGGTGCAACTGTTACTGTGCCTGCCGGTTTTTGTGGTAGGGTGCCTGCATTTCGGCAAGAGCGCGTTCCATTCGGTTAAAGGTGGTATCCCTAATATGGATGTATTGATATTTATTGGATCAACATCGGCCTTTATTTATAGCCTGGTAGGTACTATACAGAACCTGGGCGAACAATACCAGTTTTATGAGACCTGTGCCACTATTATTACGTTGGTGTTGCTAGGTAACGTTTTCGAGAAACGTTCGGTAAATCAAACCACATCAGCCGTGAAGGACCTGGTGAAATTTCAGCAGGTTAATGCTAACCGTATCATTGACGGCACCGTAGAGGTGATCAACGCCCGCGATGTGCGCCCGGGAGATACATTGATTGTTAATCATGGCGATAAGATTCCTGTAGATGGTGATATATTAGAAGGCAGCGCCGCGGTAGATGAAGCGATGCTTACCGGCGAAAGCATGCCTGTTGATAAAGAGAAATACGATAAGGTAATTGGCGGCACCATAGTGCAGAGCGGTAATTTTAGGATGATAGCTACCAAAGTAGGATCAAATACCATACTGTCGCAGATCATCGAACTGATGAAAAAAGCGCAAGCTGCCAAGCCCCCGGTACAAAAACTGGGCGATAAGGTAGCTTCCATATTTGTGCCTGCTGTGATATTGATAGCGCTAATAACCTTTGTAGCTACCTATTTTTTAAGCGATGCCGGTTTACAACGATCATTAATGAACGCTATTGCTGTATTGGTAATCTCCTGCCCTTGTGCCATGGGTTTAGCTACTCCTACCGCCGTTATGGTGGGTTTGGGCCGAGCGGCTAAAAATGGCATCCTTATAAAAGGTGGCGATACCATCGAGGCGGTAGCCAATACTAAGTTTGTGGTATTTGATAAAACTGGTACGCTAACCACCGGCAAATTCAGCATTAATGATATTAAGGTTGAAGATGGTGTAGACTTGGAGCATGTAAGGGGTATTATTGTGGCTATCGAGGAAAGATCGAATCATCCTATTGCCAGATCATTGGTGGAAGGTTTAAAAGGCTTACCACAAACCAAATTGATCCTACGAAGCGCAACTGAAGAAAAAGGCCTGGGTATGCGTGCAGAAGATGTTGATGGCAACAACTATTTCCTGGGTACCGGCAAAACGGCTAACGAAGACGATTTTAACCTGTCGCTTTACAAAAACCAGGGATTGCTGGCCCAGATAGCTATTGATGATACCATTAAGCCGGAAGCAGCTTCCTTAATAGCCCAATTAAAGAATATGGGCATTGTACCGGTTCTTTTAAGCGGCGACCGTAAAAATCGTTGTTTAAAAGTAGCCAAAACCATAGGCATTACCGAAGTGCATGGAGAGAAACTGCCTGACGAGAAGCTAAGCGTTATTGACATCTACAAGCAAAAAGGTAAAACCGTAATGATAGGCGATGGCATTAACGATGCCCCTGCCCTTACCAAGGCCGATGTCGGGGTATCTATGAATGATGCCAGCCAGATAGCCATACAGTCGGCACGTGTTATTTTGTTGAATACAGATCTGAACTCGGTTGTTAAATTCCTGCAGATCAGTAAGCATACTTTGCTGACTATCAAGCAGAACCTATTCTGGGCCTTTGCCTACAATGTGATAGCCATACCGGTTGCGGCATTAGGTTTTTTAAACCCCATGGTAGGCGCGTTCACCATGGCTTTCTCTGATGTGGTGGTGATAGGTAATTCTTTAAGGCTGAAAAGCAAACGCATAGCCCCCTAACCCTCTAAAGGGGGAATTATTAAGCGTAATTTCCTGTTTTATTATTAATTTTAGCCCACCATAATAGCTCCCCCTTTAGGGGGCTGGGGGGCATGATAGAAATTTATACAGACGGTGCATCAAGCGGCAACCCGGGTCCGGGTGGATATGGGGTTATTTTACGCTCGGGGCAGCATTACAAAGAGTTGTCTGAGGGTTTCCGTAAAACTACCAATAACCGCATGGAGTTATTGGCAGTTATTAAAGGACTGGAAGCTATAAACAAACCCAACCAAAACGTCATGATCTTTTCTGATTCCAAATACGTGATAGACGCTATTGAGAAACGCTGGGTTTATGGCTGGCTGCAAAAAGGGTTTAAGGATAAGAAGAATAAGGATCTTTGGCTGCGTTATTTAGATATCAGTAAGATCCATAACATCAAATTCACCTGGGTACGCGGCCATAACGGACACCCCGAAAACGAACGCTGCGACGAACTCGCTGTAGCCGCCGGTAAACAAAAAGACCTATTGATAGATTCTGTTTTTGAAATGGAAGCAGCTAAGACCAATATATTTTAAATCATAGAGGTGATCCACATAAAAAAGTGAATCGTCTGGATCACCAATTTTAACCAACTGGCTGTAAATAAGCAATTAAACATAAAAAGCGGATCACTTTGGATCACACTTATTCGTCAGGGTTTTTAAGTGTAAATAGTGATTTTTTTATTGATAATCAAGCGATTGAAAATTGGTCATTTTTTGCCGTTTTATGATGGATGGATCACCTAAAGCGGATCACCTATTTTTAATTATTTTGCACCCAACTCTATCACCTGCAGGTCCTGTATCTTATTTCCATCAATACTAAAGCGCATAAGGGTACGTACTTTTTGCCAACCTTGTTTACCAGCCGCTCCGGGGTTTAAGTGCAGGCAATTGATCTTTTTATCATAGATCACTTTTAATATATGTGAGTGGCCTGATATAAATAATTGCGGCGGATTAGCGTAGATCTCTTTCCTAATCCGCAGATCATACCTATCAGGATAACCACCAATATGGATCATCCAAACATCCACATCTTCGCATTTAAAGCGTAAGCTTTCAGGGTAAGTCTGACGGATCTCTTTACCGTCAATATTACCATAAACGCCGCGTAAGGGTTTAAAAGCTGCCAGTTTATCTACCAGTTCAATGTTTCCAAAATCACCGGCATGCCAGATCTCGTCGCAGTGTTCAAAATGCTTGAAAACTGCATCGTCAAGGTAGCTGTGAGTGTCTGATATTAAGCCGATGCGAGTCATTTTGATTTCGGATATCGAATTTTCAATTTCGGATTTATTAAAAAATGGTGAAGAACGGGGTTAACGCTTCCCGGTATTGTTGCGAATATACTTTAGGTTCTTTATAAATTACAAACCATTCATCAAGCTCTTTCTCGTTTCCCAAAGTAAACACCAATATTTCGCGGTGAGGTTCAGAATCCGGATATGACAAAACGTTGATGGCTTGCTTTAAGTTTAACCCGTATTCAACAGCTATTACTTTCACTAACTGCGCTGTTTCTAACGGCAATATCACCCAAAAACTACCGAAAACCACCAAATGTTTAGCAACAGTTTCAATTAACACTTCAAAAAAGTATTGATCAGTATGTTTAGCTAAATTCTTTTTTGCTCCGGGCGACTCCAACGAATTAATATAGAACGGCGGATTAGAAACTATCAGGTCATATTTCCTTTCGGGATGCTTATTCATATATTCTTCAAAACCATCTGCATATAATTGGAGCCTGTCTGCAAATGGCGATCCTTCAAAGTTTCGTTTGGCGGTTTCCGCGGCAATTGCATCTATCTCGACCGCGTCTATTTGAGCACCGGCAAAGCGTTGCGCCAGCATTAAGGCTATCACACCTGTACCGGTACCAATATCTAATATGGTTTTAGGTTGATCTGCTTCTGTCAATGCGCCCAACAATACACCATCTGTATTGATTTTCATGGCGCAGCCGGTTTGATCGACATTAAATTGTTTAAAGCGGAACATTTAGGAAGATAGTATTATTTGTAATTTTCATTAATTTGGCATAGATGGTACATCATTGTTGATAATATCACACCCGACTTACATAATTTCATTCATCTTTACAGTATCCACCCTTAGTATTTTACCGTCATTTCCATCGACGACTCTAGTTATCTGTTTGCTATCCAAAGTAAAAGATGATACAAAATAATAGGGATAGTTACGACTGTAAGGAAAATACGAAAACCCTTCCTGATATATTTTTTCAAGATATATCTCTTTGAGATTTTCAGAGGGGTACCAGAGCGGTGATGCGCTTTGAATCCTTTCTTTTAAATTTACGCGATAAAAGCGATCTAGCTGACTAGATTTGAACTTAAATAATTTGTCGTAATCCCATAATCGTTTAACTGCTCCCATCTGATCAAAAAAAACTATTTTTTTAGTAATGGTTGGAATGTTAGAGACACCTTTGCTAACTATGAAATTATGAGCCCCATTTAGCTCTTTGCCATTGTATAAAGATTGAAGTAATCCACTTGATGAAAATTGATAATATCCACGCCATTTACCGCATTTTTTCTGAAGGACAATGTTTTCGAACTTATCATTATGTTGATTGACTTCAAACCTAAATTCCGAACGAGTATCTTTTATTGTTAAAGTATAGGATCCTTGTAATGTTTGTCCTACAAAACCGTATCTCTTACGGCCTACTATAATATGTGTTTCATAGAAAATATTAGGATCTGGCGCATTATGAAAGTTATTTCGTACAAAAGTTTTTAGCGCACCGGTATCCAAATCTTCTCTGGTTATATGGTTTGTCTTATTCTTGATCAGGAAATATCTATCTGAACAAGAGGCAAAAAACACCATTAATAAAGCAAATGCAAAAGCGCAACTTTGATATACATTGAATTGTTTAAAGCGGAACATTAGGCGAATATCTATAAATTATGTAAATTTGAGTATGCCTGAACTATTTAGACTTTTTGGAATTAGATTTTTCTTTTTCAGCAATGAACATTTACCCATCCATGTCCACATTGAAAATGGTGATGGTGATGCTAAGTTTGAAATAAAACCTGTTAAGCTTATATCTAACAATGGGATAAAGAACAAAGATATCAAACTTGCAGAAAGCATCATTGAAGAGAACGAAGAGATGATAGAAAAAAGGTGGAATGAGTATTTTAAGAAATAAATTATGGTGACTATAAATTCAGTTTGGTTTAGCGGTAATAACATTTGCGTTAAAATGAGTGACGGAAAAGTTGTTCAAACTGCTATTAGCTTGTATCCTAATTTAAGAAAAGGCACAACCGAACAAATCAATAAATACGAAATTAAAGGAGGGGGTAGATGGATTCATTGGGAAGAATTGGACGAAGATCTATCTGTTGAAGGGTTCTTGCAATTACATTAATTATCTTTCGTAAAACTCAATCGGCAACCCATCCGGATCTGTAAAGAAAGTAAACTTTTTACCCGTAAACTCATCAATACGGATAGGCTCGACAATTACATCGTCAGCAGTTATAGCAGCTACGGCTTCCTCTATATTATTCACCTCGAAAGCTAAGTGGCGTAAACCCGCCGCTTCCGGGCGCGATGGCCTTTTTACCGGGTCAGGAAAAGAAAAAAGCTCGATCTGGTATTGGTTTCCCACTTCCAGATCAAGCTTGTATGATTTGCGCTCGGCGCGATACACTTCCTGTAATATTTTAAACCCGAGTATCTGCGTATAAAAATGCTTTGATCTTTCGTAATCAGAGCATATAATGGCAATATGGTGTACCCGGTTTATCTTTAACATAAATGTAGCCCCTCCCAAACCCTCCCGGGAAGGGAGGGCTTTAAATTTTAAAAATAAGCAAACCTAAAGTCTCCCCTACCGGCGGAGATTCAGAGGGGGCTTACTCCCCTAATATAGCGTGCAATACGTTATCGTAAACTAATTTAATATCGGTGATATGGCCAAACGACTCCTCGTCGATAGCTAACCCACCATTGGTAACAGTACCCAACAGGCTAAACTCAACCTCGCTGGTAGCCATCAGTTCAATAAAGCGTTCCTGATCGGCAGGCGCTATACTTACCACTACCCTGCCTTGCGCTTCGCCAAATAAGAAAGCATCTTTACGAATGGTACCATCAGACACGATATCAAAACCTAAACCATTTGGCATAGCCGACTCGATCAACGTAACAAACAACCCACCATCTGCCACATCATGTGCAGACTGGATCATTTTATGGATGATCAATTGTTTAACAACCTGGTGCATATCGTATTCTTTGTCGATATCAAAATAAGGCGCAGGTGCAGCCAGTATTTTATGCCATGAAGCTAAGTATTGTGACGATGCGATATCATTAACAGATTCGCCGATCAAATACACCAGGTCATCAGGCTGTTTAAAGTCTGACGTCATGATATTAGATACATCATCCATCACACCTAACATCCCAATGGTTGGTGTAGGGAATACCGGTCCATCATCTGTAGATTGATTGTAGAAACTTACGTTACCACCGGTAACAGGCGTTTCAAACTTAGTACAAGCCTCGCCCATGCCTTTTATAGCACCAACAAACTGCCAGAAAACTTCCGGAACATAAGGGTTGCCAAAGTTTAAGCAGTTGGTTATGGCAACCGGCTCGCCGCCAGCGCAGGTAATATTACGTGCAGCTTCGGCAACAGCTATGGCCGTGCCTTTTTGCGGATCGGCATATACATAGCGCGAGTTACAATCAACCGTTATAACAATGGCTTTATTGGTGCCAATAACATTCACTACAGCCGCGTCGCATGGGCGATTGGTGGTCATGGTAGACACACCCACCATCGAGTCATACTGATCACTAACCCAACGTTTCGACGCGATGTTTGGATGAGATATTAAATGCTCGGCAACGTCTAACAAGTTGGCCGGTTCTTTAACATCCTCAATTTTAAACTTCTGATTTTCTGCAAAATAAGCAGGCTCTCTGTATTCGCGTTCGTAAACCGGCGCACCGCCACCTAATACCAGGTCATCAGCAGGCACATCGGCAACTAATTTACCGCCTGCATAATACTCTAAGCGTTTGGTATCGGTAACCTCGCCTATAATAGCGCAGTTCAGGTCCCATTTATCAAAAACAGCTTCAACCTCTTTCTCGCGGCCTTTGTGTACTACGATCAGCATCCGTTCCTGAGATTCTGATAACAGGATCTCGAAAGGTTTCATGTTTTCCTGGCGGGTTGGTACCGCATCCAGGTTTATTTTCATACCGTGCTCGCCTTTGGCAGACATTTCAGAGTTTGAGCAGATAATACCTGCCGCGCCCATATCCTGCATACCAACAACAGCACCGGTCTTTATAACTTCTAAAGTAGCTTCTAATAATAATTTCTCCTGGAATGGATCGCCTACTTGTACAGCAGGCAGGTCATTTACAGAATCTTCGGTAATATTTTTTGAGGCGAACGCCGCGCCGTGGATACCGTCTTTACCGGTTGCCGATCCGACTATATAAACCGGGTTACCAACACCGTATGATGTGGCTGACACGGTCTCTCCAGCCTTTACAATACCGGCAGAAAAAGCGTTAACCAGCGGGTTAACATTATAGCAATCATCAAAAAACAACTCTCCGCCAACTGTTGGTATACCAAAAGCATTACCATAGTGGCTGATACCTTTAACCACACCTTTAATTAACCATTTGGTTTTATCTAAGGTAATATCGCCAAAACGCAAGGAATTTAGCTGCGCGATAGGCCTTGCACCCATAGTAAAGATATCTCGGTTAATACCACCCACACCGGTAGCTGCACCCTGATAAGGCTCTAACGCTGATGGGTGGTTATGCGATTCGATTTTAAACGCGCAACCTATACCATCGCCCAAATCAACTAAACCCGCGTTCTCTTCGCCGGCTTTGGCCAACATACGCGGGCCGTCTTTTGGCAAAGTTTTCAGCCAGGTAATTGAATTTTTGTATGAGCAGTGCTCGCTCCACATTACAGAGAATATAGAAAGCTCTGTAAAGTTGGGTACGCGCCCTAATATTTCTATAATACGATCATATTCTGTAGGAAGTAAGCCTAAATCTTTAGCTGTTGCAACGGTGGTAAGTTCCTGATTTTCCAATGTTATTTGTGTTTCTGAAAAGATGCGCAAAAATAGGAAAAAAAGGCGAAAGGTTAAATAGTGAATGGGCAATAGATAGTGGTGAGTGAGGAATAAACGCTATTTAACATAATGTCCCACTCACCACTCACCACTCACCACTCACCACTCACCACTCACCACTCACCACTCACATTAATACCCCAACGAGAAATTAACAGGCAGGGTTAGTTTAACACGTACAGGGTGCCCGTTTTGCATGCCGGGTTTCCAGGCTTTGGCTATTTTTAATACGCGTGCCGCTTCTTCGTCCATGCCATAGCCGGGGCCGCGCTCAACTTTAATGCTTGACAGGTGCCCGTCCTTTTCTACTATAAAGCTCACAAATACTTTTCCGCTCATTTCTTTATCCATTGCCTCGCGTGGGTAACGCAAATTATTTTGCAGGAATTTAGACCAGGCCGTTTCACCACCTATCGGTTGTGGCATTACTTCTGCAAATTTATATTCGGTATTATCTGCATCGGGGCCTGTACCAGTACCATTATCCGTGCCGATGCCCGTTCCGCCCTTTACACCCGCTTCACCATTAACACCGTTTCCCGCATTTTTTATTTCAACCGGCCCCGTTGCTTTACTTTCATCAATTTTGGGTGGATCTATTGCCAGCGGATCCGGTGCCACAACCATTGGAGGATTTTTAACTGTGTTAACGGGTGCAGTAGCTTTTGGTGCTGTAGCCTTAGCTTCTACAGGCTGAGGTTTGGGCGGTTTAACTTTTGGGGTAACTGGTGGAGCTATAAAAAGCTGATTAAGATTTACCGGAACAATTCTTTCCGTAACTGGCTTGGTTCTTATAGCTATCCCTGTAATAACAGCTATTGATGTAACACCAAAAAAGGTGATCAGCATAGCCTTTACAAGGTTATCGGCATAGTGTTGCCTGATGTAATAAGCGCCATACTCTTTGTTGCGTTTAGCAAATACAAGATCGAGCCACTCGGTCTTGCACAAATTAAAGTTTGTAATTGTCATAGTGAATAAAATTTAAAGTTTAATACTATAACGCTTACCAAATATTAGTTGTTGCAACAATATTGCTTTTTAGCATTTTTGCAACAATATTGCATTTTTAGTTTAAACTTTATCGCTATACATCTTTTAACCAAACAAATAATTAATAATTATGCAACATTATTGCAATTGACAATTCCTGCAATTCTGCATAAAACAAAAAAACTGCCCCGATTTCGTCGGGACAGCTCCAATTTTATAAAAAAAACAAGGGTTAATACTTAGAAAGCATACACAGCAGCTAATGAGAATTGAGAAGCTGTTTTGGTTGGTGCACCATTTTTATCAGTGAAGATCTGGTTTTTACCATTGTCTAATCTTACCTCAGGTATGAAAGTTAACGGACCTGATTTAATATTAGCAGTTAAAGTATAAGCCATAATATCTGTGCCACCATCTGGTTTAAAATACTCGCCTCTTAAACCTAAAGTAACTGTTTTAGCCACAGCTAACTGAGGGTATAGCGCAACACCTTTATAGTTTGCAGCACCGCTTCCGGTTTTGCTGGCACCGTTCAAGCCCAATTTAAAGGCATCGGTAATTTGATAAGCAGTGGTCAAATCTAATATAGTACCTGATGCAGGACCTGTTAAAACGTTTAAGTAAGCGTTCCAACCTTTAACAGGAACCAACGCCAATTGAGCACCAAAAGTATTGATTCTGCTTTGAGCGGTGTATACGTTCCACTGATCATTGAATACACCTGCCATTAAGCTTGCTGCCGGCGAGAAAGTATAAGTTGCTTTAAAACCTGCATTTTGGAAAGGGCCTGCAGTAAACAGGTATGAAGTAGAGTAGTTAAAGTTTCCTACCGGAGAAATCACTTCATAACCTACAAACGTGGCCATATAACCACCGGTTAAATTGAAGCTATCTGTTACATCATATGACACATATAAATTTTGGATGTGGTAATACTGACCAGACGGCCCTGTAGGAATTGATTGTTCCTGTCCTCTCGGGCCGAATGATAACTCGCCAACAAACGCTGCTTTACCTACTTTTTTCTTCAAGCCCAGGTCTATCATACCTATTGAGAAGGAATTTTGATCTGAAGCAAAACTGGTTGGGATGTTAGCATGACCAGAAAAGTCGTATTTGTAATAAGCATCTACTGATCCATAAATAACCAGGGGAGCATCGCTTGTAGTTTTGATCGTATCCTGCGCCTTAGATGTCAAGCTAAGTGCCGAGACTGAAAGTAATAAAAGTAATAATTTTTTCATGATTTGATTGATAAGTGTTTAATTGATAATTGTTGTGTTTGATTTAATTTGTTAATTGTTATTTCCATTATTAATTAATTTGCTGTATCGTAAACAAAGCGACTGCCATTAATTATATTTCTTTTATATATTATTGATTTTCAAGGATTTAAATCCTATCATTTTCAATTTTACAAAACAATAAATATCAATCCTACCCCATTTTGATAGGGTAAACAAACCTTTTTGATAACCCTTGTATAGCTTGTATTTAGACTATACAAGGGTTACACTTCATATATTTAAGCTGTTACCTTAGTGCCTTTATCAAACAGTCCGCTTAAGCTGATATCATCCTCTGTTACCGGGTAAACCTCTACACCATGATCAAACATATCAATACCACCCACACCAAGTTCACCATGTTCTTCAACACGTAATCTCCATGGGTTAGGTAATTTATTGATGATATACATCATGGTGATACTTACTACAAATACAGCTATCGCGATGGTAAACGTACCGATAGCTTGTGCTTGCAATACGCTGGCACCACCACCATAAAATAAACCTGTTACCGGAGCGCTATTATCCGGGCCGGCAACACCTGTTACACCATATTGGCCTGAAGCAAATAATCCTAATGATAATGTACCCCAGATACCGCAAGCACCGTGTACAGAAACTGCACCAACCGGATCGTCAATACGTAACCACTCAATAAAGTTCATAGCTGCATATACTAAGAAACCAGCAATGGCGCCTAACGCAAGTGCGCCAAGCGGGCTAACCCAATAACAAGGGCAGGTAATGGCAACCAAACCTCCTAAAAGACCATTCAGGGTATAACCCAAATCAAATTTACCTTTTGTTGGGCCCCACCATAAACCGGCTAACATAGCCATCATACCACCAGAGCAGGCAGCAAGTGTGGTGTTGGCGGCAACACGGCCAATACCTTGTACGTCCATACCAGATAAGGTACTTCCTGGGTTAAAGCCGTACCATCCAAACCAAAGGATGAATGTACCTATTGCAGCAAGAGCCATATTGTGTCCCGGTGGCATTCCTCCTTTTGCTTTATCATCACGTGCAAATATTCTTCCTAAACGTGGGCCTAATACAATTGCACCTGCTAATGACGCTACACCACCAATAGTGTGTACCACTGTCGAACCTGCAAAATCGCGGAAACCTTGTCCCAAAGTTGGCAAGAAGTGACCTGCAGAACCCATTAATGCTAAGAAACCATCAGGTCCCCAAGCCCAGTGACCAATTATTGGGTAGATAAAACCTGTAATACCTATACTGTAAAGGATATCGCCACGGAAGCTTGTACGACCGATCATCGCGCCGGATACAATAGTTGAGCAAGTATCAGCGAAAGCGTATTGGAAAATCCAGTGTGCCAGGATCGGAACGCCGTATGCTTCGTAAGTTGCAGGGGTATTTTGTAAGAAGAACCAATTTTTACCATCAGCACCACCCCATCCTATAAATCCATTACCATGTCCAAACATAAATGCGTAACCAACGGCGTAGAATAAGATACCGCAAAGACAGGTATCATAAATACACTCCATTAATACGTTAACTGTTTCTCTTTTGCGAGCGAAACCAGCCTCAAGCATAACAAAACCTGCCTGCATACCAAATACCAGGAATGCTGCAACTAATGTCCAAACTGTATTAATTGAATTCATGATAGAAGTTTCAATGTCAGTTGGTTTTGCAGGAGCTGCTGCTGCATGGGCCGCAGTAGGCAATAATCCTGGAATAGTAAGCATTGCTGCCACTACCAAGCCCAAGCCAATCATTTTTCCAGTTAAAATGGTTGCCCCCAGCGCCCATTTTTCCCTCGTCAATCCGCGAAACGCGCTTAGCAGGGTAAATTTTGGTTGTTTTACTTTCATTTTGTTTGTTGATTTAGTGAATTAGTTAAATGTGATTTTTGTTTTTAATATAAATAAGTAAGTGTTGTTGCAATTTTTCCAGTTAAACATTAACGATATCGTTATTTCAATATCACTTTGTTAATATTTTCATAAAAATATGGATGAATTTTATTAAAAACAATAGTTTGATTAAAATAATTGCATTAAATCATAAATTATTATGAATAATTTAAAAATTAACAATTATTTAATGATGTTTTTAAATATTTTTCAATTGAAAAACCGTAAGTAATATAATTTATATAATTTAAAATTCAATTTTTATTAAATTTTACTGTAAAAAATCAATTTTATATCATTTTAAATCTACAAACAATCTATTATTTTCAATAATAACATCATTTATATCCAAAAATTTAAAAATAAAATCAAAATATCATCAAAAAACAAACAACAATTATTGTACAACTTAAAAATTCATTAAAAAACAGTTATCTTTTATATTTCCTTTAATTTTTAGCTGTTATTATAAAGTATAATTCTATTTTTGAACTAAACCATCAAAATAAAACGCAAACCATGCCTAATATTCGTTTCCAAGCTCTTCAGGCTGTATTAACCAGGACAATTCCTGAAACAAAAGCGCCATCTTCAAAAATTTCTGATTTTTATGGCGCCAATGTCTTCGATATTCATAAAATGAAAGAGTATCTTTCAAAAGAGGCCTATAATAGTATAGTAAACTCTATTGAAAAGGGCGAACCCATCCCCCGCGACATGGCAGAACAGGTAGCTACCGCCATGAAATCATGGGCATTAAGTAAAGGAGCCACTCATTATACCCACTGGTTCCAGCCGCTTACAGGTACAACTGCCGAAAAACATGATTCCTTTTTTGAACCAACTGCAAATGGTGGCGCTATTGAGGTATTTTCGGGCGATGCATTGGCCCAACAAGAGCCTGACGCGTCAAGTTTCCCAAGCGGCGGTATCAGAAACACTTTTGAGGCACGCGGCTATACTGCATGGGATCCATCATCCCCGGCATTCTTAATGGCGCGTACCTTATGTATCCCAACTGTGTTTGTTTCGTACACCGGCGAAGCACTTGATTATAAAGTACCTTTATTAAAAGCCGTGAGCGCTTTAGATAAGGCCGCTGTTGATGTTTGCCATTACTTTGATAAAGGCATTGAAAAGGTAAACGCATCGTTAGGTATAGAGCAAGAATACTTTTTAGTTGATATTGCCTTATTTAATGCACGTCCAGACCTTCATTTAACGGGCCGCACCCTATTTGGCCATATGTCTGCCAAAAACCAGCAATTAGAAGATCATTATTTTGGTTCTATCCCTGAGCGTGTATACGCTTTTATGCAGGATATGGAAACCGAAGCCTTATTATTAGGTATACCATTAAAGACACGCCATAATGAAGTTGCACCATCACAGTTTGAGTGCGCTCCTATTTATGAGGAAATAAATTTGGCTATTGACCATAACCAATTGTTAATGGATTTAATGGACCGTGTAGCCAAACGCCATAACTTTAAAGTGCTACTGCACGAAAAACCTTATGCAGGCATAAATGGCTCTGGCAAGCACAATAACTGGTCAATGATCACTAATACAGGTAAAAACCTGTTATCGCCGGGTAAAACGCCGAAGAACAACTTAATGTTCCTGACTTTCTTTGTTAATACTATTAAAGCAGTGTATGAGCATGCTGATCTGTTAAGAGCATCGATAGCATCAGTAAACAATGACCACCGTTTAGGTGCCAACGAGGCTCCGCCTGCTATTATATCTATATTCTTAGGCAGCCAACTAAGTGAACTATTAGACGAGATAGAAACATCCCGTATCAGCAAGAAAATAAAAGACGAGGCTTTACTATGGCAGGGCATCCCTAAAATACCACAGATATTAAAGGATAATACCGACCGTAACCGTACTTCGCCTTTTGCCTTTACCGGTAATAAGTTCGAGCTGCGTGCTGTCGGTTCTTCTGCAAACTCTGCAAGTCCGATGACTATTCTGAACCTGATTGTTGCCGATCAGCTTAAAAAATTCAAATATGATGTAGATAAACTATTAAAGAAAGGCGAGAAAAAAGATGTCGCTTTATTAATGATCATCAAAAAATACATCAAAGAATCAAAAAGCATCCGTTTTGAAGGTAATGGCTACAGCGAGGAGTGGGAAAAAGAGGCCGCGCAAAGAGGTTTATCAAATTTCAAGACCACACCTAAGGCCCTTGATGCTTTTATATCTGAAAAATCTGAGATATTATATGCTGAAACTTCTGTTTTTACCAAACGCGAAGCACACGCCCGTCATGAAATCTTGTTAGAAAGCTTTTTCAAGAAATTACAGATAGAAGCACGTGTTATTGGCGAACTGGTAATGAACGTTATTATTCCGTCTGCAATAGATTATCAAAGTAAATTAATTGAAAATGCTAAAGGCTTAAAAGACCTGGGACTAAATAGCTCGACCTACCAGGTACAATTAGATATCATCAATAAGCTTTCTGAGCACATCAACTTCATTAAGCTAAACGTTGACCAAATGGTGGCCGAACGTAAAAAAGCTAATGATATTGAAGACCTGCGCGAAAAAGCGATAACTTATGATGAAAAGGTAAAATCATACTTTCAGCCTATCCGTTACCATGTTGACAAGCTGGAGCAATTGGTTGATGATTCCTTATGGCCATTACCTAAATTTAGAGAATTACTATTTATTAAATAACAAAAAGAAGCCTCCCAAACCCGGAGGCTTTTTTATTATTAAGCGTATATTTGCCGCATGATTTCTTCGCAAAGATATGATCAAAGAGGTGTATCAGCTTCTAAAGACGACGTACACAACGCTATAAAAAACATTGATAAAGGTATTTTCCCAAAAGCCTTTTGTAAAATAGTACCCGATATTTTAACCAACGACCCTGAGTATTGCAATATCATGCATGCTGACGGTGCCGGTACTAAATCATCCTTAGCTTATACTTATTGGAAAGAGACAGGTGATACTTCTGTTTGGCGCGGTATAGCACAGGATGCTATAATAATGAATTTGGACGACCTGCTTTGTGTTGGCGCAACTGACAATATACTTTTATCATCAACTATCGGAAGGAATAAAAACCTGATCCCCGGTGATGTGATCGCCGCTATCATTAATGGTACCGAAGAGATATTGGCCGAATTAAGAAATGCCGGTATCGGTATTTACTCTACAGGTGGCGAAACTGCCGATGTCGGCGACCTGGTACGTACCATTATAGTAGATTCGACAGTAACCTGTCGGATGAAACGCAGCGACGTCATATCAAACGACCGTATAAAACCAGGTGATGTTATCGTAGGATTAGCATCATACGGCCAAGCCACTTATGAAAAAGAATATAACGGCGGTATGGGATCAAACGGATTAACCTCTGCACGTCATGATGTATTCAACAAAACCATTGCTGATAAATATCCTGAAAGCTATGATGCGGCCATCCCGTACGAACTGATATTTTCGGGCACAAAAAATTTGACTGATCCTATCAATATAGGTAACGGTCTGTCTGTCGATGCCGGTAAACTGGTATTATCTGCCACCCGTACTTATGCGCCAATCATTAAACAAATATTGGATCAATACAGAAGCCAGGTACACGGCATGGTGCATTGTAGCGGCGGTGCGCAAACCAAGGTATTGCATTTTGTTGAGCAGTTACATATTATAAAAGACAACCTGTTCCCTATTCCTCCTTTATTTAAGCTGATACAGGAAGAATCAAAAACCAGCTGGCAAGAAATGTACAAGGTATTTAATATGGGGCACCGTATGGAACTCTATGTACCACAGGAAATTGCTAATGACCTGATAAAAATATCACAAAGCTTTGGTGTGGATGCACAAATTATCGGATATGTAGAAGCTGCCGAAAAGAAACAGGTTACGATACAATCTGAATTTGGCGAGTTTATTTATAATTAACTGATTAAAGCAAAAAAAGCCTCCCGAATTATCGGGAGGCTTTTTTGTTAATAGATATATATCGATTAATACAACGTAAATTCAACACGACGGTTTAGTTGACGACCTTTTGCCGTTTTATTAGTAGCAATAGGCTGAGTCTCGCCATAACCTGTAGCTTCAATACGTGATGCATTAGCACCTTTGCTTACCAGGTATGATTTGATAGATTCTGAACGATCTTTAGATAATCTTAAGTTAGCATCGTTTGATCCTACATTATCTGTGTGACCAGCTAATTTTAAGCTAAAGTTTTTATTAACTAATAGTGCTGCAACTCTATCTAAACTTGGATAAGAATGTGCGCGGATTGTAGATTTACCAAAATCAAATTCAAGATTTTTTATCGCGTCTCTAACCACTTTTCTATCTTCTTCTGTAACAAAAACCTTAACGTCTTTAGCTACAGGAAGCGGGCAACCAGAACCATCTACCTTAGCACCTGCAGGCGTTCCAGGACATTTGTCATAGAAATCAGGAACTCCATCACCATCACTATCGGCAGTAAATTTAGCCAGATTAGCATTAGTAGCAGCTAAATCGGTTTTGGTTGCATTCAAGTCTGTTCTAAGTTGATCATTAGCTGATTTTTGTGCGTCAACCTGACCTTGTAGCCTTTTCTCTTCTGTCAAGTGCTCGTACTCCATAGATGCTACAGGATTATGCGTAGCTAATTGAGGTTTTGAGCTGCTACCCAAAGCAAATTCTAAACCGGCATGACCGTATGAGAATTTATCATTATGTGGGCCAACATTGTAGCCATCTAAATTATCGCCATCCACGAAGTTAACCTGGTAACCCAAATCCAAATTTACGGAAGGTGATAAATTGAACTTAAGACCTACTCCCACCGGAATATAAGCATTTTTGATAGTATGGTCTACCGTTACAGATTGACCGTTAGCCACAAATGTTGGCGTATAACCTGACAAACCAAAACCGGCAGTAAGATAAGGCTGAACATAATTGCGGTGATTTAACCAGCTAATATTAGCTAAGGTAAAATTTCCACTGAAATCAATCGCGTAGTTTAGTTTTGTTGTGTAACTGGTAAATGCAGGGTTTTGAGATTGAGTACCTGATACTTTTCCACCTAAATAACTCAGCTGTAAGCCAAATGATGGCAAAAGCTGGTCTTTAATATAGGCGCTGTAACCTAAATTAGACCCCGCATGCAAATAATCTTCATTTTTTGAACTTCTAAAAATAGTATACGGGGTTAAAATACCGGCACCAACACCGATAGACCAGGTGCGATAAGAAGTAACCGGCGAAAACGGTTTAACATAGTCGCTATTGCCACTATCTGTTGTTTGGGCAAATACACCACCGCTCAATAGTACACCTGTTGCTATAAGCGCGGCCTTTTTTAAATTTGTTTTCATAATTGTTGTTTTAGATTGATTTGCTTTTTTATAAGGCAAATGTTACCCTGCAATTGCAATAGTAATGCCATACAAACAGTTATTTTACTCAAACAGCTATGAATCAACTCCTATCAATAAAAAGCTCACTATCTTTTTTATTGATAGTGAGCTTAAAAGTATACAGTTTTGTAGATTATAGGCAAGAAAAACGTATTAGTTGGCGCTTTTCTCTAAAGCCTGGGTTATATCGACTATAATATCTTCTGCTTTTTCTAAACCGGTAGAGATCCGGATCAATCCCGGAGTTATACCTACGCTTAGTTGCTGTTCTTCTGTTAAGCGCGAATGAGTGGTACTTGCCGGGTGTGACGCTATACTACGGCTATCGCCCAGGTTAGCTGTAACACTAAGCATTTGCAATGCATCCAGGAATTTACGTCCTGCTTCCAGTCCGCCTTTTATCTCCATGCAAAAAACACCACCGCCCATAGTCATTTGTTTTTTGGCGATAGCATATTGCGGATGGGTAGGCAGGAATGGGTATTTTACCGAAAGCACATGCGGATTGCTTTGCAATGTTTCTGCAACCTTAAGCGCGTTTTCGCAATGGCGCTGCATCCGTACGTCTAAAGTTTCTAAGCTCTTGCTTAGTACCCATGCGTTAAACGGAGCCAATGCGGGGCCCGTATTACGGCAAAACAGGTAGATTTCTTTAATCAGGTCGGCACGGCCAACAATTACACCGCCTAATACCCTGCCCTGTCCGTCAATCCACTTGGTAGCAGAGTGTACAACCAGGTCGGCACCATATTCAATTGGTTTTTGCAGTAACGGTGTCGCGAAGCAATTATCTACATTTAAAATAAGCTTATGTTTTTTAGCGAACTTACCCGCCCACTCCAAATCCAGTATCTCTAACTGAGGATTAGTTGGAGTTTCCAGGTAGATCATTTTTGTATTGGGTTGTACAGCAGCTTCCCATGCGGCTTCATCACCGGCAGGTACTAACGTACAGGTAATACCATAACGCGGCAGATATTTAGTAACCAATGTAAACGTACTACCAAAAACAGAACTGCAGCTTATAATATGGTCGCCTTGTTGAAGCAGGGCAAAGAAAGATCCAAATATGGCAGCCATACCTGTCGCGGTAGCAAAACCATCTTCTGCACCTTCCAGCGCACACATTTTAGCTATAAATTCATCAACATTAGGGTTGCTGAAACGGCTGTAAATATTATCGTCGGTTTCATCAGCGAAAGCGGCGCGCATGGCTTCGGCTTCGTCAAAAACAAAACTGCTTGTTAAATATAAGGGGGTAGAATGCTCTTGATGGTGCGTTCTTTCTGTCTGAATGCGTATTGCCTGGGTTATAGGATCTAATGTAGATGACATTGTATTAGGTATTATGATTGAACTGCAGGATGTACAAAAACCTGCGTTTTAATTTCGGCGCCGGCCAACTCTAAAGTAGCAGCTACCGAACAATATTTATTAACTGACAGATCAACTGCACGGCTTGCTTTATCCGGATCAATGTCGCCATACAAGTGAAACTCGATGGTAATATTTTTCCATAAAGATGGTTCTTTACCAGCCTCGCGATCTCCATTTACCACCATTTTGTAATCCTGTACATCCTGGCGTTGTTTCTTTAAAATGGTAATAACATCAATGGCAGAGCAACCGGCCACGCCCATTAATAACATTTGCATTGGGCGTACGCCAAAGTTTTCGCCGCCGCTTTCGGGGCTGCTGTCCATTCTAACGGTGTGTCCGTTCTCATCGCTTGCGGCAAAGCCAAAATTGCCATGCACACGTTCTAAATTTATTGTAGGCATAATCTATGTAACAAGTGTGCTAAGTTATGACTTTTACAGGAGTAATTTTGCGGCTAAATCCACATTAGTGTAAATTTCAGCTATTAAAGATTAGTGATTGAAGATCAGAGATTAGTTGTGTAATTGGCTATAATTAATCTATCTCACCTATCTTTAACAGGTATAACCAGCTTCAAGCCAGACCATATTTCGTCTACCGCACAAACCTTAACATCTACCAGGTCAATGCTTATTGCATAATTACGGATGGTATCTTCGGTAACATCAGTAGTAACTTTCGATGCTTTTTTGGGCCATGATACCCAGATCATACCGTTGGATTTGATCTGTTGTTTTAATAACGGCAATACCTCTAAAAGTTCACCCTCTTGCCTGGTGAAAAAATGGATGAGATCTTTTTTAATATTTTCATCTTTTACAAATTGTACTGCGGCTGGTATATCAATAAGCAGGTCAAAATAGTACACCGGCTCATTAACCAACCCGATAATAAAACCAGGTTTAAATCCCAGCTTTTTCACTAATGGCGTGCCCGAATATCCCGACAGCTTAGTAAACTCCATTAGTAAATTTGTTTGAGGTGATGTTTTAAATGATCTACATAATCCTGTGCCAGCCATTCAACGGTATGCAAGCTAACTTCGGTTTTGCTGTTATCGCATTTGGCGCTTAACCTATTAACGGGGTAATATTTCCATACCGTTATTATTTGAAAGTTAAGCAACCGCCACAGCTCTAATAGCTCATTAATATCGGTATCCTGGTAATATTGCACCTGTACCCACGCTGCTTGTTCGTACGTAAGTTTAAAGTTTTCTTCGTAGGTGCACCGTATAAAACGCTGCAGGTTTATCTGGGCGCTATCAATTAAATGTCCTATAATTTCTTTACGTGACCAGCGCTCTGGATCCGGCTTATCATCCCAATCTATAGTTTGCAGATCACGGGTTAGCAAGTCATCTATCGCGGTAGCTAATTGTTGTATCGTATTTTTCAATGGAGTAGTTTGTTGTATTTTTATTTGAAGATAATTAAAAAGCGGTCGATAAATAATCATCAATCAAAATCATTTGCATATTTTCACATCTGCATATTTGCACATCAACATATGGCATTAAACTTTATTTGGATAGCTTTTTTTATTGTAGCATTTGCTATCGGCCTAATTAAGTTAATATTTTTTGGTGATACAGAAATATTTAAGATAATGGCCGAGGGTACGTTCGATACATCGAAAGCGGCTGTAATGGATATTGCATTGCCATTAGTTGGCATTATGTCTTTGTGGTTGGGTATCATGAAGATAGGCGAAAAAGCCGGTGCTGTTAATTTCTTATCACGTATTGTAGGCCCCTTTTTTAACCGTTTATTTCCCGAGGTGCCCAAAGACCATCCATCTGTGGGGCAAATGATGATGAATTTTTCGGCCAATTTATTAGGATTAGATAACGCCGCTACCCCGTTCGGCCTAAAAGCGATGGCCGGTTTGCAGCAGCTTAACAAAAATGAAGATACCGCGTCAAACGCGCAGATTATGTTTCTGACGCTCCACGCTTCAGGATTAACCATTTTGCCTATCGCTATTATAGCCCAGCGCGCCATCTACCATTCTGCCGACCCTACTGATGTTTTTATCCCCTGCATCATAGCAACCTATGTTGCTACGCTGGCAGGTTTAATTGTTGTTAGCATCAAACAGAAAATAAACCTGTTTGATAAGGTAGTGATAAGCTGGCTGGGTGGGATAACCGCCTTAATTGGCCTGATGATCTGGTATTTTGTGCATTATCTTAACAAACAACAAATAGGCGAATTTTCGAAGGTATTCAGCAATATTGTTTATTTAACAATACCGGTACTCTTCATTTTAGGTGGTATACGTAAAAAGATAAATGTGTTTGAAGCATTTGTAGATGGTGCTAAAGAAGGTTTTGAAGTATCTGTTAAGATCATCCCCTACCTGGTTGGCCTTTTAGTTGGTGTGAGTCTTTTCAGGACCTGTGGGGCACTTACCTATATTGGCGATGGCTTCAAATGGGTATTTGCTCACTTTCATAACATGGACACCCGCTTTACAGATGTTATCCCGATAGCTTTTGTACGACCATTAAGCGGATCCGGTGCAAGAGCTATGATGTTGGATAATTTAAAGACATTTGGCGTTGATAGTTTTACCGGCCACCTCTCAAGCGTTTTATATGGCACTGCCGACACTACATTTTATATAGTAGCGCTTTATTTTGGCGCGGTAGGTGTTAAAAAGACGCGTTATGCTATACCCGCAATGCTTATTGCAGATTTCTTCGGAATAGTTACTGCAATATTGGTATCCTACCTATTTTTTGGTTGATAAGTTTATAATAAAGTCATAAAAAAAGCAGGCTGAATTTTTATGTTCTGCCTGCTTAATCACTCTAAAACAATCACCTCTTAACTTTAGAAGTATCTTTTTGATCTATAATAATTTATGGATCAGTTAAATTTCAATACAAAGGTATCAATAAATTATGTGTTACAACTTGCAAACACCCTTTTTTACGGCAAGGTGACAGTATACTAATTATTAGGCTGTTAAGCCTTTAATAAAGATATCAAGGAGTAATAAGCGTTTAGTATGGATCTCATCCAGATGCTCCTTTTTAGGGAACATCACTTTTTTGTGTGATACCGCACTTACCCTAACCCCATGTAATGCGTCCAACAGCAGATCAACAATTTGTTCGGGGTTATCAACAGGTTTTATATGGCCCTTGTCAGCCTCAATTCTGATAGCAGCGCTTAAAAGCTGCATTTCGGTATGGTGTATTTCGGTAATAATCTCCCAAATGGTATCGGGTAAATTTTGTTCATTAACCCTGAAAAAGTCAAAGAAATTATAATTCTTTACAATAAAGTCATGCTGAATATCAACCTGAAAAACAAAAGCTTCCTTCAAATTTTCGAATGTGCTTAGCTTATCTCGCAAATTACCAATATACTCTGTTGCCAATTTGCGCATTACTGCTATATATAACTGGCTCTTATCTGGAAAATAATAATATAATAATGCTTTTGACAGCGACAGGTCGCCGGCTATTTCATTCATTGTGGTTTTTGAGTAACCATAATGCAAAAATCTTTGGTAAGCAGCCTCTAAAATCTTTTCCCTCTTAATATCCTGCTGATCGCTTGCTAAATTCATTTGTAGACTAATTATTGCAAAAACTGACTATTTAAACAAAATTATCAAAAATTCTACAGTTATAACCTACTTACTACGCCTTTAGTGTTTAAACGCACAAGATTGATACATAAATTACATTAAAATTATTTTTTGAAGTATCGCAGTTCAGGCTAATCGGGCTAATTCTATACCAGCGCCAATAACCAAAGCATCTTCAATAGCGCCAATAATCGGGTCTATAACACCAGCGTTTTTTACTACGCTTTTTCGCAAAAAGAAGCTTCCAAATGTTGACGCAAACGCGGTTGTTCCACCCAACAATGCACCAACCACCGCGTTACCCCCACTTGCCTTCAAGATACCCGCCCCTGCCAAAGCTCCGGATATGCACCGGGCAAACAACACGACCGGTTTGATACGATTTGGAGCTGTGGGCAACTTATCACCAATAAATTCGGCTACGGCCATAACTTTTAAGCCATTGGCAACAGCGTCAGACTGCATGAAACTTAATGGCGATCCGGCTAATTTTTTAGAGCGGTGATGGCTCAGTATATGGCTGGTAATAGCTGGTGCCGATACAGAACGCATACCCGCCAATAAGCCAACGCCCAATACTTGCCAAAATGGTTTTTCTATTTTAAGTTTCATAGGGATCTGATTATAATACCTGTATTGCAATAATCATTCCCAAAACAAAAAAGGCCGAACCATTAAAAATGATCCGGCCTTTTCTATACTTAATATCGATTATACTGTTGCTACCTCAGATAATTCATGCTTTGGTTCAGCTTTCTTTTTACCGAAAAATCTTTCTTTTAAACGGTAACGGATCAGGTACATACATGGTACTAATATCAGTGTGATTATGGTCGCGAAACCTAACCCGAATATCATTGTCCATGCTAACGGCCCCCAGAATGCTACGTTATCACCGCCAAAGTGAATATGTGGTTTAAAGTGTGTAAACAATCCCACAAAGTCAATATTAAAGCCTACTGCTAATGGTATCAAACCTAATATAGCGGCGGTAGCTGTTAATAGTACCGGTGTCATACGGGTATGGCCCGCTTCAACAACGGCATCGTGGATATTGGCACCCTGTTCTATCAGCATATCGGTAAACTCAACAAGTAAGATCCCGTTTCGTACTACAACACCCGCAAGCGCAATAATACCTACCCCGGTCATTACGATAGATATGGTCATTTTAAAGATACTTACACCTAATAACACCCCTATTATGCTGAATAGGATCTCGCTTAATATGATCAGTGTTTTACCGGTCGAGTTAAACTGGATCATCAGGATGATTAATATCAATCCGAATGAAGTTGCCAATGCACCTAACAAGAAGTTAGCAGCTTCTGCCTGGTCTTCCTGGCCACCACCCATTTTTATAGTTACACTCAAGGGTTTCTTAAAGGTATTTATCGCTTTTAAGATGTTAGCATTAACCTCGTTTATGTTATTTGGTTTAATAACGTTTGATCCTAAAGTTAACACACGCCTTTGCTGCTTGTGCTTGATGTTACTATAAGTTGTGGTATACCTAACATCTGTAAAAGCAGATATAGGTACCTGGCGTATAGCACCACCTGTAGCCATATCGCGATAAGTGATCTTTAAGTTCTTTAAAGCATCTAAATTACTGCGTTGACTTTCTAAAGCGCGTACTTTTATCTGGTAATCGTCCTCGCGGGTATTCCTGAAATCGCCTGCCTTTGCACCAAATACAGCAGTACCCAAAGCCTGTGTTATCTGGCCCGTGCTTATACCTTCGCGGTTAGCGCGTTCACGGTCAACATCAAATACAATTTCAGGTTTATCGGTCTGCACGTCGGCAATCAGGCCTTCAATACCAGCTATATTTTGTTTGGCTAAATAGCTTTTCAAATTATTAGCTGTTTTTACCAGTGTATCGATATTATCACCCGCAATTTCAATACTGATATCCTTTTGTACCGGCGGGCCGCCGTTTTCTTGTGCTACGGCAACTTTTGCACCCGGTATGATACCTTCTACCGCTTTACGTACGTTAGCCAATACCTTTTTAGTGTCTTTTCCATTACGCTTGCCAAACTCAACAAAGGCAACGGTAATTTTACTCTTATTTTCATAATCGCCCTGGTCTTCATCACTTGGGTCGGCCACACTGGCTGTTACGTTCGATATGATAGATGAAACAATATCCTTATCAGGCTCAACCGCTTCCGCAACACGTTTCTCTAATTTCTTAGTAACCTCATTAGTATAAGCCTGGTCTGTTCCGATAGGCATAGTAACATATACGAATGCAAAGTTAGGATCGCCTGCAGGGAAGAACTCTACTTTTGGTGATCTGGCAACCAGGAAAAATATGGTGAATATAAATAACACAACAGTTCCACCTAATACTACCCACGGGCCTTTAACAGCACGTTCTAACCATCTGGCATACCAGTCTTTAAAACGTGGCCATAAGTTGTTCTGGAAGCTGTCAATCGTTCTTAGTAAAACAAAATGATTTAACAAATACAGGATGATAGCCAATGCGAACAAATTACCCATGCCCATTGTCCACTTACCTGCAAAAAACATCAGGTAACTTAATAAGGTTAAGCCGCCTAATATGGCTGTTGTACGTGCTGTCTTTTTATCAAATTTAGGGTTATCATGTTCACCCTCCACATGCGGTTTCATAAAATCGACCGCGAATACCGGGTTAAATAAATAAGCCACAACTAATGATGCCAACAAGGTTATAATCAGTGTAATTGGCAGGAAGAACATAAAGTGCCCTATCAAACTGTTCCAGAATGCTAATGGAACAAACGGTGCCAATGTTGTCATGGTACCTGAAAACACGGGTAAGAATACCTCGCCCGCAGCCATTTTAGCGGCTTGCTTAATAGGTATGGCTCCGTTGTTAAAGATCCGGTGCGTATTCTCTATTACCACAATGGCATCATCCACCACAATACCCAGGGCAAGCAAGAAGGAGAACAGCACAATCATGTTTAGCGTAAAGCCAATAGCCGGCATGACCAGGAAGGCGATAAAACACGACAGTGGTACCGACAGTGCCACAAATATGGCGTTAGTGCTACCCATAAAAAACATCAGGATAATGGTAACCAGTATAAAACCAATTACAATGGTATTGATCAGGTCATTTAACGTTGTACGTGTTTTGTCCGACTGATCTCCTGTTACGGTTATCTTAAGACCTTTAGGAAAAGTAGTTTTTAATTTTTGCGCGATCAGGTTGTTTATCTTGTCAGATGCTTCAATCAAATTCTCGCCGGTACGCTTACTTACGTTAAGCGTAATTACATTCTTAAAGTCTTTACCTTCGTTTGTTTTTAAACGCGCGTAGCTTTCCTGCTCTAAAAACGAATCCTTTATTTCAGCTATATCCCGCAGGTAAATTGACTGGCCTTTTGGGTTTCTGACAATCATTTCAGCAACCTCATCGGCACTCTTATAATCTTTTTTGATGTCGATACTACGACGGATACCATCAGTAGTTACGTTACCTGCAGATGCAATGATATTTTCATTACCAATTGCTTGTACAATATCATTAAAGCTTAATTGTACCGCCGCCATTTTATTCATGTCGACGTTGATCTGGATCTCGGGTGTTAACGCACCTACTTCCTGAACGCGTGATATCTCTTTGTAACTCTCTATCTCGTCTTTTAAGTTATCTGCATATTCTTTCAATTTTTTCAGGTCATAATCGCCTGATATATTTACATAAAGAATAGGGATATCAGCAACGTTAATATCAGAGATAATAGATTCTTTTAGGTTGTCATCATTCTGCGGCAGATCTTGCTTGGCTTTATCAACCGCTTCTTTTACATCAATTTTAGCATTTCTGATATTCACATCCGCGTTAAACTCGGCTGTGATAATTGACATGTTTTGCTTAGAGTTTGATGTTACCTTTTTTAAACCTTTTAGTGATTTTAATTGCTTCTCTAATTGCCTGGTTACCAACACCTCAATGTTTTGTGGTGATTGCCCGATGTATGGCGTACTCACAAAAACTTTTGATTGCGCGATATCCGGAAAATTTTCCTTAGGCAAGTTATTATAGCTGACAAGGCCCAGTACCGTAATTAAAAATATAAGTACGTATATGGCAACCTTATTGTCTATGGCCCAACTTGATGGGCCAAATTCTTTGTTAAGATCTTTCATTATAGATCAATTAAGTATTATGTGATTAATTACCAGACTGTAAAACATTTACCTTATCGCCATCATTTAAATCGCTGGCTCCGGCAGTTATTAGCTGATCGCCGGCGGTTAAACCTGATAAGATCTCGGCCAGGCTACCATAGCTTGAACCAACTTTGACGCTTTTACGTTTGGCTGTGCCATTTTCGTTAACATAAACATAATCGCCCTGCTCAGATTTCTGAACAGAGTTTAATGGTATAACAATAGCTTTGCTATTGTTATAATCTGCTATCTTAATAACAGCGGTCATGTTAGGACGTAATGTTTTACGTGCAGGTAAAGCTATCTCAATAGCAAAGCTGCGCGATGTAGGGTCGATCGCTTTAGCGGCAAAAGTTAATTTAGCCATTAATGAATCATTACCATCAGGTATGATGATCTTTACATTGTCGCCCTGGTTTACACGACCTGCGTATGACTCAGGAACATCAGCTTTAACTTTCAATACATCAGCATTAACAATACGGATACCTGTTGCGCCCGGCTGTGCTACCTGGCCCAGTTTTAGGTCCATTTGGTCGATAGTACCGCTAATTGGCGATGTTATACGGTAAAGGTCACCTTGCTGACGTAAGGCATCAACCTGCTTTTGCGCAGACTGCATTTGCGTTTGCGCTTGTAAAAACTGCACCTCGGTACCAATTTTTTGATCCCACAGGTTTTTCTGACGATCAAACAATGTTTTGGCTAAAGATGCCTGAGATTGTGCCTGCAGGATATTTTCTTTCATCACTTTATTATCCAACTGTACTAAGACCTGGCCTTTACTTACGTGTTGGCCTGGTTTTACATAGATGTTAGTGATCACACCCGGCGTTTGCGGATAAGCGGTCACGTTATCTTTAGCGTCAATTTTACCTTGTATATCTACATAATGGGTAAACTTGGTTTCTGCAATTTTTAAAATACTGATATCTGTACTCTTTGATGAATCTTGCGCAGGCATTGAGCTTTGCAAAGCGGTGATCTTTGAGTTGATATCTGCCTGTTGTTTTTTCAAGTCAGCTAATTCTGTTGTTTTATCTTTAGGCTTCTCAGAGCATGCTGCTAACAGTAGTAAAGCCGGTATGTATATTAATTTTTTCATTGTGTTATAGTGATTTAGTTTTAGTTAATGCGTGCGTATGCTTTGTCAAGATCTACTTTGCTTATTAAGGCATTGTATAGTGCCTGTATATATTGATTGTCTGAGCTTTCCAGTTCGGTTTGCGCTTGTGTAACTTCAATGCTTGAACCTACGCCCTGTTGATATTTTATTTTTGATACCCTTAATACTTCCTGCGCCAACTCGCGGCTACGCTTTTGGTTGTTAAGCGATTGGATGCTATTGGTAAAAGTGATCTGGGCCGCATTAGCTTGTAGCTTGAAACCATTACTTGCATTGTGCAGATCATTCTGCGCTTTTAAAACGCTTATCTGCGATTGACGCATCTGGTTTAAATGCTGACCGCCGGTAAATATTGGAATGTTAATATTCAGGCCAATGAAACTGTTGTAGTAGTTACGATCATACAAATAGCTGAAATGATTTTCCTGGAATACATTACCAAGGCCTGCAACAAAAGCTACCGTAGGCTGAAAATTAGCTTTCTTACTTTTTACATCTAATTGATTTAATAAAACATTAGTTTCTAACAACTTATACTCAATCCTGTTATGGTAAAAAGAGGTATCAACTGCATTCTGAGCAGTTTGTTCCGCCATGTTTACATCTCCTAATTTATCTGTTAGTGTAAGGTCCTGTTCAACTGGCATACCCATCTGGAACTTTAGCATCTGGTAATTTAATGTCAAAGAGCGTTGTACGTTATCGCGATTGGTAACCAGGTTATTGTATTGTACTGACAAACGGTCAACGTCTATCTTTTCAACAAAACCTTGTTTGTTTTGCTGGGTAGTTTGATCAAGCGTTTGTTTTAGCTGCGCAATATTAGCATCTAATAAACTTATTTGCTCATTGCTCACCAATGCCTGGTAGTAGGCCTTGGTAACATTAACATTAGTTTCAATTTTAGAACGAACCAGGCTGCGTTGTGATAATTCTCTAAAAGTTTTAACGGCCTGTAAACCTACCAGAAACGTACCACTATAAATTAGTTGGTTTAATTGCAAACCAAAGTTATTGGTATACTTAACTGGTCCAAAAGGCAATGGCACTAATGGCGCTTTAGGATCGGCAATTTGAAAATTAGCACCAAATACCGGGGCAACTTGCGTAGGAGATTTAATATAATCCTGAAAGCTGATAGACCCATTTATCTGTGGTAAACCAGAGCCAATGGTTTCTTTTACTTTATACTCGGCACTTTGTACATCCAGGTTGGCATTCTTTATCGAATCCTGATGTTCATAAGCATATTTTATACAATCGGCCAGGCTAAAGCTTACCGGCGTATTTGGTGGCGGTGCCTGTTGCGCATAGCTACTTAAAGCTACGGTGCAAATTAAGGACGCTGTTAAAAAAATATATTTCATTGTATCTGTTATGTGTTGTTTAGTTTATTAATTGTTGTTTTTCAAAGTAACATCCTGCTTTTGACAACCCTATGTCAGCAGGCTTTTTTCATTATTTATATTTTTATATTCATCTAATAGTTTAAACCCTTTAAGGGTACAAATACCGAAGTTAAAATGCTCTAAAAGCTGGTACTGTACTTTCCAGGTGCTAAATTCGGCTATCGGGAAGATGTTGGCATTAAAGCCCATCTCTACCTGGTTTACCCGCATCCGCGCCATTATCTTAACATCAATATCGGGCCTGATATACCCTTGCTGAATCCCTTTGTTCAACAACTCTTCCAGCGTACGCACAATAACATCAGCCTTAAAGCTTTGAAAAATAGCCCAGGCATCGGGGTGATATTTTTGTAGATCATGTATCACTATGGGGTTGATCCGCGAAAAAATATCCTCAGAACATTTCATCATATTGATCATTTCCTCTATCACATTACCTGATCTATCAATAATCGCACACATCTGATCTTCGTCCTGCTGCAATTTTTTCTTTACCAAAGCTATCACCAGTTCATTCTTATCTTTAAAGAATTGGTAGATGGTTTTTTTTGACATGCCTAAATGCCTGGCTATGTCATCCATGGTTACACTTTTTATCCCTGCTGTTAAAAACAGCTCCTCACCACCTTGTATTATTCTATCTATTTGACCCATTGACTTGATTGGTCAAAACTATGGAAACATTTTTAGATTTCAAAGTTTCCATTTAAAAAATGTTTTCCACAATTGTTTAAGCCCTGCCCTTCCTCTATAATCCTTCGGACCAGTAGAGGACTTATTAAAAGTCTCCCCCTACCGGGGGAGATTAGAGGGGGCTTATTACCGATTTTGTTACCTTTGCAAAAAAATCACGCACTATGACACTTACACCTCTTTCTGCAATATCACCTATTGATGGCCGCTACCGAAAAACAACCGAGCAATTGGGCGCTTATTTTTCGGAATATGCTTTGATCAAATACCGTGTGTTTGTCGAGATAGAATACTTTATAGCCTTATACCAGCACCCGTTACCGCAACTTCAAGATTTGGATAAAAATTCATTAGAAAAGTTACGGGATATTTATAGAGATTTTACCGAAGCCGATGCGCAAAGCATTAAAGACATTGAAAAAATAACTAATCATGATGTAAAAGCGGTAGAATATTTTATCAAACAAAAATTTGATGCGCTTGATCTACAGGAATTTAAAGAGTTTATCCATTTTGGTCTTACATCGCAGGATATCAATAACACCACTATACCTTATACCTTTAAATTAGCTTTAGGCGAGGTTTACTACCCAGCTATTGATGAACTGGTAACTCTGTTAAAGAAATATGCTGGTGACTGGGATCATATACCTATGCTGGCTCATACTCACGGACAGCCAGCGTCACCTACCCGTTTGGGAAAAGAGATACAGGTTTTTGTTGAACGTTTGGAGAACCAGTTACATTTATTAAAACAAGTGCCTGCATCGGCCAAATTTGGCGGTGCTACTGGCAACTTTAACGCGCACCATATTGCTTACCCCCAAATTGACTGGAAAGCATTCGGCAATAGCTTTGTTAACGAAACGCTTGGCTTAAGCCGCTCTCAGTACACTACCCAAATTGAGCATTACGATAATTTTGCCGCGCAATGCGATGCATTAAAAAGGATTAACAATATCCTGATAGACCTGGATCGCGATGTATGGGCTTATATCTCAATGAACTACTTTAAGCAGCAAATTAAAGCCGGCGAAGTAGGTTCGTCTGCTATGCCGCATAAGGTTAATCCTATTGATTTTGAAAACTCAGAAGGTAACTTAGGTATAGCAAATGCTTTATTTGAGCATTTGGCCGCCAAATTACCTATATCAAGATTACAGCGCGACCTTACCGACTCGACTGTGTTACGCAACATAGGCGTACCTATGGCGCATACGTTGATCGCCATCAAATCAACCGTAAAAGGCCTGGGTAAACTATTATTGAATGAAGCGGTAATAACTTCGCATTTGGACGCTAATTGGGCCGTGGTAGCAGAGGCTATACAAACCATTTTAAGGCGCGAGGGATATCCAAACCCATACGAAGCATTAAAAGAGCTTACACGTACCAATACGCAAGTTAACGCGCAAACTATTGCAGAATTTGTGGACACTTTGCAAGTTAATGATAGTGTTAAAGAAGAGATTAAGAGGATAACGCCGAGTAATTACACCGGGGTATAAATTAAATGTCTTTTAAACAAAAAGTCTTGCTAAATATTTAGCAAGACTTTTTTTGTTATTTTCGCCCATCACAAAAAACCAAATCACAATGAAAAAAATTATTCTACTAGTAACTTTTCCAATTTTATTTCTTTGCTTAAATGCATTTAGTCAAGCTAAACAAGTTTTTGAAGCACCTAACTTAAAGAGCATTTTAAAAACACATAAGGATGTGGCTATTTTACCATTAAGAGTAACCATATCATTTAAAAAATTACCTAAAAATTATGATGCTGCAGGAAATACTGCACAGGAAAAATCCGAAGGACTAAATTTACAACAAGGTATGTATACTTATTTACTTAGAAAATCAAGCGATTTTTTTGTGAATTTTCAAGATATTCAAAGAACAAACATATTATTAAAGCAAGCTGGAGTGTATGATAAGCTAGACGCTATTACTGCTGATTCTTTATGTAAAATACTAAAAGTAGACGCGGTAATTCAAGCAAGCTATGCGTATGAAAAGACAAGTAGTGAAGCAGCTGCAATAGCTAAAACGCTCGTGTTTGGCTTTAGCGGGAGTACTGCATCAGGTTCTTTAACAATGCAGATTAACAATGGTGTTGATGGTAACTTACTATGGCGCTTTTATAAACAAATGAATGAAGGCGTGTTTACAACCGGTGATGAAATGATGGAAAGAATGATGAAAAAAGTAGCCAGAAATTTCCCTTACGAAAAATAAATTTTCATCATAGCTTTTTGTTTTAAAGAACAGGGTAACAACAGTCACAAACAGGTCATAGTTATTTTAGGTTAGGATTTAATCAAAAAAGCTATTTAACTTTGTTAAGTAAATAAAAGACATCAACATGAATATCAACGTATATACAGAATCAACGCCTAACCCGGCAACAATGAAGTTCATTGTGAATAAGTTGCTGATAAACGGCAGTGCCGATTTCGCTACCAGAGAAAGTGCAGAAAAATCACCTTTTGCTAAAGAGCTTTATAAATTTTCTTTTGTTAACGGCGTTTTCTTTGCCAGTAACTTTGTTACGGTTACTAAAGCCGAAGGTACTGATTGGGCAGATATTGAACCCATACTGAAAGAGTTTGTAAAAGGTGCTGTAGAGTCTGAACTGAAAGTACAGATCGAAGAGCAAGCAGAGGATGTTTCATTTGAAGGTACAGACATTGAAATAAAGATCCAGCAGATCTTGAACGACTATGTACGCCCGGCTGTCGAGCAGGATGGTGGCGCAATCGCGTACCGTTCGTTTGAAGAAGGTGTGGTAACTGTAGAGCTTCGTGGTTCATGCAGCGGCTGCCCGTCATCAACCATCACACTAAAAGCAGGTATAGAGAACTTGCTTAAACGTATGGTTCCTGAAGTTCAGGAAGTAGTGTCAGAAGCGTTATAAGTTAGAGATTAGGTCCCGATAGCTATCGGGAGGCTAATTAGAGATTAGTTGACCTACCATAAAAAAGGCTTGTACAAATGTACAAGCCTTTTTTAATATCAGTGTAATCCAAAAATCAATTTAAATCAGCGGTTCAGACAAAGTATTGTTGCACCACTCCTACCAATTCATCAGTGATGTGGCCATTAGTAGCTATTAACTCGCGTGTGTCTAAAACCTCATCACCGCCTGTAAAATTAACTACCTGCCCTCCTGCCTGCCTTACAATAACAATCCCGGCTGCAACATCCCATGCATTCAGATTATACTCGTAGAACGCGTCAAAACGGCCCGCTGCGGTATAAACCAGGTCAACAGCTGCCGAACCCAAGCGGCGCAAACCGTGCGAGTTCTTCATTAAATAAGTAAACAATTCTATATACTGTGGCTGCTTGGTAAAATCGTAATATGGGAAACCTGTTGCTATTAAGCTGTGGGCTAATTTTGGGGCTTTGCTAACTTTAATTTCTTTTCCGTTTAAGTAGGCCGGTGCACCTTTCCAGGCATAAAAGCACTCGTCAAGGTTAATTTCATACACTACGCCCAACACCAACTCATCATATTCTTTTAGCGCTATACTAACAGAGTAAGAAGGTACACCATGTATAAAATTGGTGGTACCATCCAATGGGTCTATGATCCAGTTAAAACGTTCGGCAACAATGGTCTTGGTTTGCTCTTCAGTTATAAAACCGGCTTCGGGCAATACTTTTTCTAAACCTGCAACAATAATACCTTCGGCAGTTTTATCAACGTACGATACGAGATCGTTTAAACCCTTATATTCTATCTTATCTATATTAAATGTTTTTCTTTCCTGGCGAATGAAATCGCCGGCTTGCTTTGCAATTTCAATTACTTGCATTGCTATCTGCTCCAGTTGCATGTTGATGTCTTAATGATAAGCTGAATGAGAAAAATTTATGTACAAAAAAACTGGCAAAAAACAGGCTTAAAGCCGCTGCTATACGTGCCACAGGCGGGTACATATTTAATGACCTGATAAAAATATCAAGCAGCGTAAGATTGGCAAAAAATCCAATGATAGCTACTGATACGAACCGCGCAAACTGCTTTGCCGGTGATGATTGAGACTCACTAAACACCATATACTTAGTGATAAAAAAATTCACCACTACGCCCAAAAAGAAAGATATAGCCAGCGATAAGGTATAATTATCAAACGTGTAAGTAAATACTTTATAAGTTGGTCGTTCTAAAAATTTATGATCTAACAGGTAAAAAGCGATAATATCAACCAAGAAGCCTATGCCTGCCGAAAAAATAAACCGGGCTAGCTGGTTCTTAAAAAACTTTTCTCTGATCGATACTTTAGCCATGCTTAACGGTTACTTTTTTCTCGCGGTTAAGCCCTGTAAAGATCAATACCAGGCCACCTATAACTAAGCAAAGCGATATCATTTCTGCTTGTGTAAATGGGATACCTGCTACATGGTACTTAGTATTTACACGGATAAGTTCTATCAAGAAGCGCTCTATACCATTAAGCACCAGGTATATTCCAAACATAATGCCGGGTATTTTAATACGATCACGGATACTCCATAAAAAGAAGAATAACAGGATACAAACTACCGACTCATAAAAAGAAGTTGGATATACCGGTAATTTTAATGCGTAGCAGTATTTCCCTACACAATCGGCAATTTTATTGCCCTGGTCTTCCATACTCACATTATGCGGGAAATTAAACGACCACATCCAATCGGGCGCCCAAGTTAACCATCCAGGTTTTGGCGCGATGTTAGGTATCCCCCAATCACCATCGCCCGACATTTGGCAGCCTATACGGCCAACGCCATAAGCCAGCATCATACCCGGTCCGCCAATGTCCAACATATTTAAAGGCTTAATGCCGTGTTTATTGGCGATGTAGAGCACAGCCGCACCACCGCATATTAAACCACCATAAAAAGTAAGTCCGCTAAAGCCTATCAGCATCCCAACGGGATCAGCCATAAATTCCCCCCAGTTCTCCAACGCGTTAAATAGTTTAGCTCCTGCAAAACCCCAAACTGCGGCCCATAACAATATGTTGCCCATTAATTCATAAGGGTGTACTTTTATGGTTTTAGTAACCTGTTTAGGTAATATTTGCTTTTTATTTTCGGCATAGGCCCAATACGCAAATACAGCGCCTAATACAATGCCGCCAATAAAGTTACCGCGGGTTGATAGTAAAAATCCCTGCGGATCATCGATCATGGCATGATAGTTAAATACCATGTCTAACAGCTTATACCCCAGCACAAAGCCAAACAAGGTATTAGCTACTAACTCTAATGAACTTATAGGTTGCCCAACAGTCACCGTTTTATCAAACGTGTGGATATATCCCAGTTTTTCTTTACGCTTAAATTCTTGCACAAAAGCCCAGTAAGCTGCCATAAAAGCAAGAGCCACAAAAAAACCAAAGGTCTGTACCGGCAACGGGATGTCTATGCCAAAAAGGTACTGTAAAAGTGAACTAATGCTTGGAAACATAGGAAAATAATTTGCTGCGAATATAGCGTTAATGAACCAATATTTCCTGGCTCTCGGTTATTTCAACGTCGCC
Source organism: Bacteroidota bacterium (assembly GCA_040388175.1). Lineage (GTDB taxonomy): Bacteria > Bacteroidota > Bacteroidia > Sphingobacteriales > Sphingobacteriaceae > Mucilaginibacter. The sequence goes on from JAZKCG010000071.1 coordinate 49,287, forward strand.
ATCGGGTGAAATATTGGCAAGGGTAACCGTTTTTAATTCGTTAACCAACACCGGGTCGAACTTTGTTCTAACCTTTACATAGTTGCGGGTAAAGCCATGCATAAAACCTTCTTTAATATCGCCCTCAAATAAAACCTCGTCGGTACGGCCCAGTTGTGTTTCGTAAAAAGCACGGCGTTTTTTGTCTGATAGGATATGCAGCATTTTACTGCGGTCAGCACGGGTGGATCCCGGTACTACACCATTCATTTCGGCAGCTAGTGTATTTTCTCTCTCCGAATAAGTAAATACGTGCAGGTATGATATATTTAGTTCGTTCAGGAAGTTATAGGTATCTATAAAGTCCTCTCTCGTTTCGCCGGGGAAACCCACTATTACGTCAACACCGATACAGCAATCGGGCATTAGTTCTTTGATTCTGGCTACCCTATCAACATATAACTCGCGTTTATAACGGCGGCGCATCAGGCTTAATATCTTATTAGAACCCGATTGCAGCGGGATGTGAAAATGCGGCACAAATCGTTTGGAAGAAGCTACAAATTCAATGATCTCGTCGGTCAATAAATTGGGTTCGATAGATGATATACGAATCCGGTCGATGCCTTCAACTTCATCCAGCGCTTTTACCAGGTCGAAAAATTTGGTTTCGCGTTTGCCGTTGATGATCCCAAAATCGCCCAGATTTACGCCGGTCAATACAATTTCTTTTACGCCTGAAGCCGCGATCTGTTTAGCCTGGTCAATAACACTGGCAATAGTATCGCTCCTGCTGGCACCACGCGCTAAAGGGATGGTACAAAATGAGCAGGAATAATCGCAACCGTCCTGGACTTTCAAAAATGTCCGGGTACGGTCGCCAAAAGAAAAAGCGGGAACAAATTCATTAGCCTGCGATACCGGTTGGTTATATACCAGCGCTTTAGGGTTCTTTGTAAGATCAGTAATATGATCAATGATCTGAAATTTTTCTGCAGCGCCTAAAACCATATCAACACCCGGTATCTCGGCTATCTCTTTCGGTTTTAATTGTGCATAGCAACCCACAATGGTCACGTACGCATTAGGCGATACTTTTAAAGCTTCCTTTACTACCTTTTTGCATTTCTTATCAGCATTATCAGTTACAGAACAGGTATTGATAACGTATACATCCGGGGTATCGGTAAAATCAACTGTATCAAAACCGGCGTTACTAAACAGGCGGCCCAATGTTGATGTTTCCGAGTAATTGAGTTTACAACCCAGCGTATAAAAAGCTACTTTCTTATTCATTTACGGATGCAAAGATAAGAAATTGAAAGATTAGTTAATTAGAGATTAAAGATTAGTTGATTTGGATGACAGAAGCAGCGTTTGCTGATATCTGATTAACTAATTGCTATTCACTAACTTCCCCCCAGCGATAACTCTCATTATCGAATCCAATCAAATCTATAACGCGGTTTACAACGGTCATGGCTACATCCTCTACCGTTTTCGGCTTATTGTAGTATGAAGGCACTGCCGGACATATTATCCCTCCGGCTTCGGTAACCGTAGCCATGTTGCGGATATGAATGAGGCTTAAAGGCATATCCCTGGCCACCAGTATCAATTTGCGGCGCTCTTTCAGGATCACATCGGCAGCACGGGTTATCAGGTCGTCAGATATTCCTCCGGATATTCTGCCCAAAGTACCCATAGAACATGGTACGATCACCATGGTATCAAATTTGGCAGAGCCCGACGCAAACGGGGCCATAAAATCGGTTTTAGCGTAAAATTGGTAGGGTAGTTTGCTATAATCATCGTTATCTAACTCAAACTGCCATACCTGTTTAGCATTATCAGACATCACAATTGCCACCTCTTCAACTTGACTACTCAAGTGCTGCAGTCTATCTAATAACAGTTTTGCATATATAGAACCACTGGCACCGGTAATAGCAATTACTATCTTTTTCTTCATTTAGCCCCCTCTAAATCTCCCCCGGAAGGGGAGACTTTTTATAAATTACGATAAACAATTAATAACAAAGTTACCCCTAATTTAAGTATG
>JAZKCG010000072.1:0-10750 GCA_040388175.1 Bacteroidota bacterium
GATGGGATCAAGATTATATGATCGACCTGCTTAAATTTTAATGCGTCTGCCCTGGGATTCATTTCAATTGATCTTGAAAAATCTACAAAAGCACTATCTTTGTCGTTAAGCTTTACCCTTAATAATCCTCTTAATAAATATACGTCAGCCTTAGGCTTTAACATAATTGTTTTAGTATAATCTGCTATTGCCGCAGGATAGTTTTTTAAATTTTGTTCAGCGTTGGCACGGTTATAATAGGCTTCAACGTATTCCGGAGTATATTTTATTGCTTCGTTATAATCTATGATAGCATCTTTATAATTATTCATGGCTGCTTTTGAAGAACCCCGGTTATAATACCCTTCTGAAAAAGTTGAATCTAAACCAATTGCATTAGAATAATCTGCAATTGCTCCTGGTAAATCATTTAGGTAACGTTTTGCTGTACCCCGGTTATTATACATATCCGGGTTGTCGCTTTTAAGAACAATAGCTGATGTATAATCATTTACTGCGCCCTGATAATCTTTTAACGCTATCCTGGCAAGACCACGATGATAATAAGCATCCCGACACTTGAAATCAAAGACAATGGCTTGGTCATACAATTTTATTGCCCCTGTATAGTCGTGATCAAGATATTTTGCATACCCCTCTTGTACATATTGTTCAGCATTTTGACAAAATGCAAATGATGGTAAGAATAGGAGGAATAATAAAGCCTTTTTCATATTAAAGTATTAGGTAAATGTATATCAAAAAGTATTTATAAAACGATTCTTAAGTTAAAATATGATATACCTAAAACAATATCAAGCCTATGTTCCTTTTAATAATACACTCAAACAACGTATTGTATTTACCATGCGTATTTAGAACACAACTCACAATTGTTTAACCTAATACTTAATAAAATGAAAAATGCACTAACATGGGGCGCGGTTATAGGTATACTAAGCGCAGCCTGGCTTTTTGTTACACACGCTATGGGCTATGATATTCAAAATGATAATACCGCCCCTTACGAATACCTGTCCATTTTAATACCGGCAATTGGCTTGTTCTTTGGTATAAAGAGTTACCGCGCTGTCGATTGCGGAGGCAATATGGGTTTCCTGGAAGCTTTGGTGCAAAGCTTTAAGATCTTGTTATTTGGTGGTATCCTGGCAGTTTTTGTGGGTATAGTTTATATCAATTATATACAGGCGGGTAATAACTTCGCAGCGTTTTCTGGCCGTATGTTTGGTGCCTTGTTAATTGGGTTATTGTCTGCGTTAGCTGTATCTTTGATATTGGCAACAAAGTCAAACAAGGTTGATTAAAAATTTAAAAAATAATTTCGAACTTATTTTCTGGATTGCGGCCATCATCGCGCTGGCCGTTGCCGATCCGTCTATCCAGTCGCAGTACACCCTATGCCCATTAAAACTGATGGGTATAACCTGGTGCCCGGGCTGCGGTATAGGTCATGCCGTATCCTGGTTGCTGCATGGTAATATAGTACGGTCATGGAAGGCGCATTGGCTTGGTGTGCCGGCATTGCTGATTATAGGGTATCGAATTTATATATTAGGGTACCGGTTATTTAGGCCACGGCAGGAATATAGGTTTGATTAGGCGGCGTTTACTCACCTGATCATCGCTACGCTTGATCTGCCCTCTCTTTCGCAAGCGATAAGAGGGCGTTTTGGCCGCATAATATTATAAAACCTAACCCTCTTTCCGCCAGCGACGAAGAGAGGGTCGCGAAGCGTAGGCGGGGTGAGTATTCACCGACAATCCCAACTTTCCCAACATTTTCACCGCCCAAATTCCTTTACTTACCGATTTCTTTACCCGCTCTGCCCATTTTGCATTGGCCGGTATTTAATACTATATTAGTTTTGGGGTATAAATAAAAAACAAACTAAAACAATCACTAAAAAAACTATTATCATGGATACCAATCACAACCCGTATATGAGCCTTCCCGGCGTTTCAGCAGAAGAGCTGGCTTTTTTACAACCAGCTACTGCAGGACTTAATGACGAGCAGAAAAAATATTTTTTTATGATCTATTCGGGTAAACGCAAAAGCCCGCAGGATATGTTAATATTCTGTTTGATAGGGATGTTCTTGTTGCCGGGCTTTCAACGCTTTATGAACGGGCAAATAGGTATGGGTATATTGTACCTGTTTACCATAGGCTTATGCTTTATCGGTTCGATTGTTGACCTGGTGAACCACAAAAAACTGGCAGACGAATACAATCGTAAAATGGCGTTCGAAAGTTTCAATATCGCCAAACTGGGCAACTAATTATTCGTAGGGTTACAACCCGATCTATTATATATTGGAGAGAGTAAAGACGCAAAAAGACATTGCGTCTTTACTTGTTTAGGGTTTTTGATATGCTAATCGTAGTGACCCCTTAAAGAATATATCCTTATAGTTTCTCTTTCAGTTAGTTTATATATTATTCTGTGTTCCTGGTTAATGCGCCTCGACCATAAACCTGCTAAATTGTGTTTTAACATTTCAGGCTTACCAATACCTTCAAAAGGATTTTCTTCAATTGCGTTAAGTAATTGTGAGATTTTCTTTTGAACTACCTTATTGCCAGATCGCTTCCAATACTCAATATCCTTTTGTGCTTCTTCAGAGTAAACTATTTCCATAGATCATCTGTTTTTATCGCCTTTGTTTTTCCGGCGCTAAAATCATCTTCACTACGTTTTATTTTTTCTACAAACTCTGAATTATAAGATGACTTTTCTTCTTCAAAGCGAATTTTTAACGCTTTCATAAAAGCCTTTAGGGCGGCCAGTTTTTCTTTACTTTCCGGATGTGCTATTAATATTCCCATAACTCAAATTTACAAATTTATTTTCCATTTAAATGCCGATTATTTATAGCTTAGTTGTAAGATAGCACCTTTTAGATCGGTGTAATTAAAATCAAATCTGTGAAATCTCATAAATGAAACTATCCCAACTCACCACCTACCTCGAAAGTATTGCCCCGCTGGCTTACCAGGAAGATTATGACAATGCCGGCCTTATTGTTGGCAACCCCGATCAGGAGATCCACCAGGTATTGATATCGTTAGATTGTGTGGAAGCTGTGGTGGATGAAGCTATTGCCACCAACTGCCAGGTCATTATATCGCACCACCCCATAGTTTTTAAAGGATTAAAGAAGTTTAGCAGCAAAACATATGTAGAGCGCGTGGTGGAGAAAGCCATCCGTAACAACATTTCGCTGTATGCCATCCATACCAACTTAGACAGCGTACAAACAGGTGTAAATGCCAGGATCTGCGAAATGCTGGGTTTAGAGAATCCACGGATATTGGCGCCTAAACAGGGACTATTAAAAAAACTGGTTACTTATGTGCCTACTAATCATGTAGACCAGGTACGCAATGCCCTGTTTCATGCAGGTGCAGGCAATATTGGCAATTACAGTGAGTGTAGTTTCAACGCCGAAGGCTCAGGCACTTTTAAAGGAAATGAAGACAGCGACCCGTATGTTGGCGAACCCGGTGTACGCCATACCGAGGAAGAGACCCGAATAGAAACCGTTTACCCGGCTAACCTGGAAAGCAAAATATTAATGGCGCTAATACTGGCGCATCCTTACGAGGAGGTTGCGTACGACCTTTACGGCCTTACCAACCAAAACCAGCAGGTAGGATCAGGTATGATAGGCGAGTTGGAACAGCCCATGCACGCCGAAGAATTTTTATATCACCTTAAAGAAAAAATGCACGTACATGTTATCCGTCATACAGCATTTACAGGTAAACCCATAAAGAAAGTCGCGGTTTGTGGTGGTTCAGGAGGGTTCTTGCTGAAACATGCTATTGGTGCCGGGGCAGATATATTTATTACCGCCGATTATAAATACCACGAGTTCTTTGATGCTGATGGCAAGATCATCATAGCCGATATCGGCCATTTTGAAAGCGAACAATTTACCCAGCAACTATTGCATGAAATAATAAGCAAACGGTTTCACGATCTGCCGATAAGACTGACAAGTGTTAATACTAACCCCGTAAGGTATTTTATGTAACAGTTTTATTTTTCTGCTATTTAAAAGCATGTAAATATTTTTTTAATTTGCTGCAATGACTGGTGCTGCATAATACGCTAATGACATTACTGTAACCTGCGGGTTTACCCCTAAACTTGTCGGGAATACACTGGCATCGCAAACAAATAAATTATCAAATCCAAACACTTTAAAGTCTTTGTCAACTACCCCGGTTTCGGCGCTATTACTCATTACGTTGCCGCCTTGCGGATGCCCTGTACCTGTCGATATATCGGGAGATGCCTTCACGTTTTTTCGAAGATTTTGTTTAAGGTCCTTTATTGTTTTATACTCATAATAATTAAAAGTATTTGGCATAACGCGTTCTGCGCCGCCTGTTAGGTATATTTCAGCAGCTTTTTCCAGGCCATCCATTAAACTGTTAAAATCATCTTCTGTAGGTACATAATTAATATCTCTGCCAAACAGGCCGGCAATTTTAACTTCCGCGTTTGATTCTGTACCCACCAGTACACCGGTGCAAGCCATGTTTCCATAATGTTGCATATTGTAAAAGTGTTGATCAAACCAACCGGGCATTGCGGTAGATTGAAACATCGGCGGGTTAAACCAGGTTTCCATTACATATCTGTGATCTGCTGTTTTTAGAAAATGCGAGATTTGCAAACCATCATATGAATTGACTATCTGAGGATATGCTGCCGTTATTTGTGTGCCCAAATTAAAGGCCAGCTTTTTACCTGCATTGGCTATGCCAAGTTTTGATTTCATCAATAAGATACTTGAGGAAATGGCACCGGCAGATGATACAAATGTTTTTCCTTTAATTATAATTTTGCGCCCGTCTTTAAATTTTCCGGTAAGTGATACAATTTTAGTCCCGCTACGGTTAAAACTTACTGCCTCACAATTAGCAATAATTTGCAGGCTGCCGGGATGTGCCAATTGTGTCTGCGGTAAAATAGTATCTAACATAGACAGCTTTTTACCGTATTGACACCCAATATTGCAGTAGCCTGATCCCAGGCAACCGTTTATATTTGCCATTACAGAGTCTAACTCGGGTGCCGTATAGCCCATTTTTTTACAAGCGTCTGCAAAGAGCCGGCCGCCTGGGTTTAAAAAACGGTCATCAGTCATTAATGGCGTGTGGCTAATTTTCATAAGCTTATAAATTGCCGCCATTGAATTGAGGTATCGTTCGCGATCAATATCTATTCCCATCTCATTTATCCATCTGTCAAGTATATAATCCGGGGTTTCAAAACAAACCGCGTTGTTTACAACCGTCGAGCCACCAACACACCGGCCCTGAAATACCTGGAATCTAAAATCGCGTGAAAGCTGCAATGCTCCGTCTGCATAAAGCCTGCTTACCATATCTACTTCATCTTCATTAAATGTTGTAGTTTCTTCAAACCCACCACACTCAACCAGTAATACCTGCCTGCCCTGTTCTATTAATTGATGAGCTAAGATTGACGCGGCAGCGCCCGAACCAACAATTACCACATCAGCAGTGAGTTCATTTGAGGGGATATCCGCACTTTCCAATACTTTCAACAAAGCCGATTGAGAACTGCTGCCAGGGAATTGACGCTCCCGTTCATCTTTATCTTTTCTCTTTGAAAAAGGTACGTATCCTATACTTGCATAAACCTCGGGGTCGCTGTAATATCCCATAAAACAAATTTGTTTGCTCATCCTGATAGCTGCCTGAATAATTTGGCCGTACCACCTGGGTACGTTCTGAAATTCAAGATCTGTAATGAACCTTTTTTTAAGAAAAGCAAGCCGGGCCGCGGGCTGCATCAGGCTAAGCAGTGGATTTAGCGAAATCAGCGGATAAAGCTCAATAGCGGTAAGCACCAATTTCATAACCCATTTATTAGACGCTCTGAACTTAATAAGATAAGCATCCACATTAAGGGCAACCTTTTCGGCTGTTATTTGTAGTTTATACTTGTCGGTATCGCCAGAGATCACTACTTCTGCTAAAGCCTGAAGTGTTTGAAATTGTTGGATAGATAAGTACTTCAAATCATACCGCGCCATACCGGCCCGCCTGAAAAGCACCCATAGAATTACAAATAAGCACCCAAAAACAAGTGTTTGGTATAGATATGGCGTACCGCCTGCTGGTTCAGAACCACGGATCCAGTGTATAATTGTCCATACCAGGACCAACCCCAGCACCCATTTAAATAAACGGATCAATGGACTAAAACGCCGTACATCGCCAATAGTAAGGGCCAATAAAAGCACTATTAAAAAAGCCTGTGTGGCAGAACCTCCTGATAACATGCCATAGCTGACAAGTACCATGTTTGTTAGCCAAACAGGTGTCATGTGCGTGAAGAAATGAAAAAACAAGGTAAGAAGAGCTATCCCCAGTATTGTTTTTAAAAAGGATTTTAATTGTTTTTCAGCTTGTACAAGTTCGTTTCGCATAATCGGTTGGTTTTAAAGTGAAACAATGTTTAGGCGCGTATACCTACTTTACCATGGCAGATATCTTATTTCTTGCCGATGGCCCAATAGAAAATAACAGTAAAATATGTTTAGATTTTCGCCCAACGTAATGTAGGCCTTGCAAAGCATCAGGCTATGATCACCCTCGTTGGGTAGTACCACAAAATCACGTATCACTTTAAAAAAACTTAATGATAGTTTGTGGAAAGGGATATCATAATTAAAATGGGCTAAATGTTTATAAGGCTGGTATAGTTGGTGGTATGGCTCGTCCTTAACATATGATACCCGGAAATACCCCAGTTGATTAGGCCGTACCTTGTGTACCCCCACTTCCCATTGTCCCAGAAACTTTTGATGATCTTGTATAACGGTTTCGTTATAACCAAAATTCTCGCCATTTCTTTTATAGAAACCTTTTTTAAATTTTTCGCCCGATATCTTTCCAATCGGCTCATGGTTCCATCCGCAATAAATATAGCCGTTCAATTGCTCTATATCCGGCGGGGTGCCGTTTATTAGTATGCTTTCAAGGGTGGCCTTATCACATTGGGCAAGGCTTTCGTAAGTCCATTTTTGTGCCATGATTTAGTGCTTTAACTTTATGTGGGTTTTTTGATTAGAATTTAATGAATCAAGTGGCTTCCAGCTTTTTTCACTTAAAAGGTGATTTTCTGACAGCAACCCACGCAGTGTGGGTTCAATGCCCGCAGTTACCGCATCTAACTTAATACTTGATGTTAGCTGGTCATAAATATGCTGGTCTGGAATGGCATTAACATGCGATGCCAGTAATGTGCTTAGTTTGAGATATTTTTGCCGGTTAAACCAAACTATTGTTATAATTGAAGCGGCCAATAGCCCAATACCAACTAAGAACCAGGAAGCATACCGCTGCACAACAGAAAGGTTTTTATCAAGACTATCACTCAGGTCGTTTTTAAGAAAATGAGAAAGTTTGTCTAAAGTAGGGTCGGTAATACCGGATTGAAACTGGTGAGATAGGTGCAGCATCCCGGTATCAATAATCGTACTAAACTGTTTATTGGTTTCGTTGCCCAGGATCTTGTTCTTTAATAAGATAAGCCTGCCGGTATTTTCATCATTTAAAACAGAGGCCACTAATTCCTGTAGTTCTTTTTTTGTTTTTGCACCAATAACAGCCTCACGCAATTGCTCTAAGTTTTGGTGGGTTTGCTTGCCCGTGGCGTTTTCAATTAGCTGTTTTACAAAAACCGACCAGCGCTCAGTTAGCAATGAATCCAATACCTTTTTAAAATTTCTGTTAGTGCTGCTACCGGCTATAGTAATGGCCGAATCAATGGTTTTATAAAGATCGGCCCTTATCGCAGATTGGGTTAATCCATCGTCTATGCCCATTATCAGGTTTTTCCCGAGAGGCCTTGTTTTAGAATCCAGCCCTTCTCCCAGATCACTTCCTATTTTTTTAAAGGTGTTGCAGCCGGCCAATACAATGCAGCTACTCAATAATAAGTAAGCTATTTTTTTCATGATCAAGCGGTTTCTATTAAGGTTAGTTTATCGTATCTACAGGCATCATCATTCCATCTTTGCAGGGGTTGAATTACCAGCTTTTGTTGGCTATCATAATAAAAGTGCAGAAACGTGTAAGTTTTGTCTATACGAATATCTGTTGATGAAGCTTCAAAAATGGGCATCCAGGTACCGCTGTTCAGGTACCAATGGCCGTTATTGTTTTTTTGTTCGGGATTGTGTGTATGTCCAAAAGTCACTACGGATAGCTCTTGATTTTGGTTAAAAATATCGTCTGCAAATTTTTTGAAACTAACAGGCCCGCTTAATTTTACTAAAACCATTATTCGCCCAAACAAGTAAGAAAGAAATAAAAAGCCAAGATTTTTACCTGCGCTAATAACCTGGCTTACAAGCCAGGAAACGTTTTTTAAATTCAAGTTAGTGGTGTGTGGCCAGCTTTTGTAAATGCCATAACCGGTTATAGCTATTGGGGTAACAACAATTAGTAAAAATGTAATAGTGTATTTAAATACGGCCCACCACAATTTTTTAGGTATCAATAAAAGTACAAATGGCACGTAACAAAAAACCATTTTAAGGGCCAGCAAAAAACGTTCTCGAAATAAAATTAGCAGAATGTCCTGGCGGGGCCTTACGTTGTCAATAAAGGGATACACCAGTTCAATTTTGTTGATAAGGTATCTGTTAAAAAATGACCCGAACGGTAAGTTAAGCTCTTGCTGATTTTGAGTAAGTGCATCGCCATACACCGTAGTTGTATTTTCATAGCGGTGGCCATGTTCAATATAAATTTTGTGGTCAATTAAAACCGAATTGTCTGCAAACACGATTTGTTGGCTCGTTGTTGAAAAAACTGCTTCAAAAGGCAGGTTCCATCTTACAGCACTTATTTCTGAAAGGGTAAGTAACAGATAGTTTTGTACAGCTTCCCAATACCACTCTAAATCATGATTTCCTTTAGTAATGATCAGATCGTTTCCATGATGCAGCCATAATGCCAGGCGTTGAAACAGCAGCAGGTGGCCTTTTATACAGACATCAAGCTTCCAAACAGACTTGAAATCATTTGTTTTTAAGCCAAAGATCTTTTCCTTTTTTACAATAGAGGCTCGTAGTTCGGTTTGGGATTTAGAGATTTGAACACGGTTTAACATCTCCTCCCAGTTGGCAAAGTCCTGGTCTGTCTGCGGATATTCGCATATTCGCAGGAAATCAATAAAATCACCATTAATTACCAGTAAAGCCTTTGTATCAACTGACCTTTTTTCCAACTCATCAATAAATCTGACGAATGATTGGTCGGCGAAAAAATTTTCTGTCCCTTCATAGTTATTGCTATTATTTAACCCCGAAGCCAGATGAAGGTCACTAATCACAAAAATATTTTTCATGCCTGAGTTGACGGTAAGCAGTTGCGAACTGTTTTTCTTCGGAAAAAGGATTTTACTTTCTCGATGATCCATGATGAAAGTTTATAGAAAGTGAAAAAGATATAGTAGTATTTAAAGAAAAAAGCGATGATGTTTTTACGCTTCGATTAGATATTCTTTATAAAAAGCTGTTTGGGGGAGCTGATAATCAACAATATAGATACATTATTTTAATATTGCAAATATTATATCTGGAAACCCTGTATCTGGAAAATTTGTTTCCGTAAAGGAATAAATATTTTTTTAAGGGATATCGGCATCATTGATATCCTTTGAAAAAGAGCAATTTACAATTGAATTATAAAAAAAATCAAAAAAGTTGTATCTTTGCCATCCGTTTATAAAAAGAAATAAGTATAAATCCCATCAAAATAATGGAACAAACCGTAGAACAAAAGCTTAAAGCGTTATACGAATTACAAACCATCCACACTAAAATTGATAAAATTCGCCAGATAAGGGGTGAATTACCTATGGAGGTTGCCGACCTTGAAGATGATGTTGCAGGTTTGGAAACCCGTATACAAAAGATCAAGGCAGAGCTGGATGATTTGGAGGATGATATTGTTACCCGTAAAAACCTGATCAAAGATGCTCTGGCCAATACGAAAAAATACGAAACCCAACTTAACGAAGTAAAGAACAACCGCGAGTATGACGCAATCTCGAAAGAGATCGAGATACAAGGGTTAGACATACAGGTAAGTGAGAAAAAAATACGTGAGTATGGTTTTGAGATCGCTTCAAAAACCCAGGTTTACGAAAAAGCATTGGCTGATTTGGAAGCCCGTAAAAGCGACCTTGACGCTAAGAAAGATGAGTTAGGTACCATCACTGCTGAAACTGAAAAAGACGAAAACGAATTAACTATTCAAGCAGAAAAAGCGATCGTTAATATTGACGAGCGTTTATTGGTTGCTTACAACCGTTTGCGTCAAAATGCTAAAAATGGTTTAGCTGTGGTTACTATCCAACGCGATTCTTGTTCAGGATGCTTTAACCAGATTCCACCGCAACGTCAGTCTGATATCCGTCAACGCAAAAAAGTTATCGTTTGTGAGCATTGCGGCCGTATCCTGATAGACGAGCAAATGGCTTTAGAAGCCGAAACTGCTACCGCCTAATTAAATAACATATTATATACAGAGAAGCGCCCGAAAGGCGCTTTTTCTGTTTTAATTGGTTTTGTCATTTCCAGCGGGAGAAATCTATACACATACAAGTGTCCCAATAGTAATGTATAGATTTCTCGCTACGTTCGATTTCTATGATTTAGGCAAGTTATTTAGAATAATTTTTTTCGTAGGGTC
>JAZKCG010000073.1:0-10109 GCA_040388175.1 Bacteroidota bacterium
CAGGCCGGCATTGTCTTTATCGCGCGGATATTTATTGCCAAACCAGCCATCATCCAATAAAAACATATCGACACCCAAAGTCTTGGTTGTCTTTATCAGTTCAGCAAGTTTCGGCTCATTAAAGTCAAAATACGTCGATTCCCAGTTGTTTAATAAGGTAAGCCTCGGGCCATTGCCATCAGCAATCTTATATTTCCTAGCCCAGCTTTGCAGGTTGCGGCTTGCTTCGCCTTTGCCCTTATTACTTAAAATGTAAACAAATTTTGGGGTAACGAAATCTGTATTTGGTTTAAGCACATAGTCGGCATTGTAGTTATTAATACCGGCAATTAAGCGCAGGTTATTATTAGGATCTACTTCCAGATCTATTTTAAAGTTACCGCTCCATTCAAGGTTACCATATAATACATCGCCTTCATCTTCGGTGGCAGGTTTGTTTAGTGATACCATAAATACCGGCGGTTGGAAAAGATCGGCACGGGTGCCTAATTTGCTATCCAGTGTTTTTATACCGTGTGATAGTTTTTCTTCTTCGGGCTTCATTTCCTGTGCCCATTCGCCATGGTAATGATTCAGCCAATAATCGCCACCCGATTGCAGGTATAAGTTAGCCGATGCGTATTTATTTAATACCACATCCTTTTTTTCATGATGCTTAATTACGGTCCACTGCTCGGTCACATTTTCGTTGAAATAAGTTTGATAATTTAAGGTGACCTCAAAATTATAAACCGAGTCGCGCAGGTTAATGCTTACCAGGGTTATATCGTCGCTGATCTTTGTTGTTTTGTGATCAACATATTTTAACGCTAATGATCTGTTACCGTCGGCATGTGTAACCGCTATCGCGGGTTCTAAAATATTGATATTGCCTGCTGTTGAATAAGCCTGGTTGGCTTCTCCGGTAGATGAAACATAGTGATATTGTTTAGCAATGGCCTTATATTCACTCTCATTAGCCAGTTTATTGCCAAAGTATAAGGCGTTAAGTTGCTTTTTAGGTGTAACTTGTAATACCAGCGCGTTTTGCTTTGATTCTGCAGCTACTATGGTTTGTGCCTTAATTGTAAATACCGGTGCTAATAATAAAGCAACTAAGCTTATCCTTTTTATAATGGTCATGTTATACTGGTTTATTATACTTTGATCAGGAAATTGGTTGGGGCTAAGATAAAATTTTTCCGCTCATATATTTATCTGTAATATGAGCCAACTATTATGCTTTTTTTACCATAGGTGCATTAATTAAAAAATATTTGTAACCCCATGCAACCATTTGGTACTAAAAGGTATCTTACTAATAAATGATGCTACTGAAACCTACCTATACAACTGACGAATTAATAACCCGCTGCAAAGCGGGCGAGCGTAAAGCGCACGAGTTATTGTATAAGCAGTTTGCCTCAAAAATGTTAGGTGTTTGTATGCGATATGCGGTCGACAAAATGGAAGCCGAAGATATGCTGCAAAACGGGTTTGTAAAAGTGTTTGAAAAGCTGTCTGATTACCGGGGCGATGGTGCATTTGAAGGATGGGTAAGGAGGATTATGGTGCATAGTGCTATAGCGTATTATCGCAAACATCATAAAGCCATGCAGGTAATTGATGTGGCTGATATGAGTAATGAGCCATCTGTTAACCCCGCCGCATTTGCAAACATGGGCGCGCAGGATCTGATGATGATTATACAACAACTGGCGCCGGGTTACCGCATGGTGTTTAACTTATATGCTATTGAAGGTTACTCGCACAAAGAAATAGGCGAGATAGTGGGTATAACAGAAGGGGCCTCTAAATCGCAATTATCAAGGGCTCGTACAATACTAAAAGATATGGTTTTAAAAATGGAGGATAAAAAATATGGATATGCTGGATAAGGAGTTTGATGGGGTTTTTAACTCGAAGTTTGAAGATTTTGAAGTAGAACCATCACCAATGGTTTGGGATAACATTGATGCTGAATTAGGAGACAAAAAAACTAAAGGCACTATCATGCCATGGTTGAGTATTGCGGCTACCATAATAGTATTGTTTACCGCAGGTATCTTGTTCATGAAAAAAGATAGAACTGTGGATAAGCCTGCTAAGTCTGATAAATTAGCGACGAACCACCTTAAACAAACGATCCCAGTAAGGATTGATGAGCCTGTTAAAAAAGATGATAAGGTTACTGTTATTACAAAATCTGGTGACAAGATCGCGTCAAACAAAAATTATCAGCCTAAAAATTCATTATCCATAAACACAATAACTGCACCTGTTGTGCATACAAAAGATAATACACCTGTACAACCACAAACCATTAACCCGGATAATAAGCAATTAATTGCAGCTGTGCCCGACCCCGCATCTACCCATATAATCGCTACTGTTCCGGACAATGATGTGAAATTAGCACCTGTGCAAACAAATGCTCCGGTTGAAAGGCCTATTGTGATGGCATCTGCAGATAACCAGGAAACTGCACCTGTAAAGAAACGTGGGATCCATAGCTTCGGTGGGCTGATCAATGTATTGGTGGCTAAAATAGATAAGCGCCCAGACAAGATCATAGAATTTACAGATAGTGACGACGACGATGCCGAATCAAATATAACCGGGGTAAACCTTGGTTTGGTTAAAATAAAGAAACAATAAAGCTTTTACCTAAATATAAAATACAATTATTATGAAACGTTTACTATTTACTGCCCTAATGTGCACAGTGGCAAGCTTTGGCTTTGCTCAAACTAAAACAACTACGGTTACCACAACTACCACTACTGTTGATGGTAATGATACCACCACCTCTACTAAAAAAAGTAGCGTAAAGGTTACTATGGATGTTTTCAAATCGCATAGAGAAAAAATGCGTGAAAAGAAATCATCAGGCTTTAACTGGGGGCTTACCTTTGCACGGTTCGACCTGGGACTGACTACCCTTAATGACAACGGCAGCTTTACCCTGTCGCCTAAAAATGATTTTTTAAGCTATCGTTCATGGAAATCAAGCAACGTAGGTTTTGACCTGCTGCAATTTGGTTACCGCTTCACCCCCAATTTTAAAGTATACCTGTCTGGAGGGTTCGACTGGACGTTGATACGCTTGCGTAAAGATATCACCATACAAAGAAATACACCTACATTAACTTATGTTACCGATAGCATTCATTTCGACAAAAACCGCTTTTCGTCAACTTACCTGCGTGTACCCTTATCGTTCGAGTTTAGGACTAAAGAGGATAACCGGGGCAAGCGTTTCCGCTTCGTAGTAGGACCGGAAGCCGGACTATTATTAGGCGGCCGTGTTAAGCAAATAAGCGACGAAAGAGGCAAGCAGAAATTAGATGATGACTATCACTTTGCCAAAGTCCGTTACGGCGCCTTTGCCCGTATGGGTTATGGTTTCTCGGGCCTGTACGCCAAATATTACTTTAATGATATGTTTGAGAATAGCCCGGCGCAGCAAGGGTTGCGAAACTTCGCCGTGGGTTTGACATTTGGATTTTAACCATCACTTTATATGTTTTTAGTTGGCAAGGGCTGTTAGTTTAACAGCCCTTTGCTGTTTATAACTCTCCTGCTTCTTTTAAGGCAGAGGCTTCAATTAATGGAGATATTCTGAAATTTGTTAGTTTGATTTTAGTTAGCAAAGGTTTAATGGATGGGATTATACCCTTTAGCTTTGCTTTAACCAATACTCCTATTGTTCCCGTCATTGTTATGCCTAAATGATTGGCTAAATTTCGGCCTTCCAAATCATCCAAAATAATTAAACTTTCAGGTATTTCTAAAGCAAGTGCAATTGCGCTTGCCTCACCTTTATCTACCTGTTGTTCCAATATGAGTTGTTTTTGATGGTCAGACGGCGCTTTGATAATTATCCAATCAGGTAACGGTTCACCAAATTCAGCGGCAATGTCAGGTGTTGTAGTAATTTGTTTATAAAGTATTTGAAGAATATCTAATTCTCCAATATTTGATAGAATGATAAAGCAACTGGTATCTGCAATAACTACATTAGGCATTTTGCACGTCGTTGGCTATATCGCTTGCGGGATAATTAAAGATAGAAACACCATAAGTTCCCAATAACTCGGTAAAAGTTCTTTTAGTCAAGCCGGCAACTTCGGCGGCCTGTCCTAATGAAAGCTTCCCCTTTTCATACAAACTTGCAGCCATTATGATAGCCGCTTCTTTAGCATCCAGGTGGGCGGAGTCGGGTATGTTTAAAGTGATCACTTGCATATTCAAAAATAAAGAAAATTATCCTGAATCCCATATAAGCACATCGTATCTTTGCCAACCATGGCAGATATCCCCTTTTTACAGGCAACAGCAATAACCAAAACTTATCCCGGCGAACGTGTTGCAGGGGTGAAAAAGACAGACCTTACTATCGCTCCGAAGAAGATAACAGCTATTATAGGCGAGAGCGGCAGTGGCAAGAGTACGTTGTTACGCTTATTGTATGGGCTGCTATCGCCGGATGAAGGTACAGTACAGTTTAAAGGCGAACGCATATGGGGGCCCGAAGAGAAACTGATACCCGGCCATGATGCCATGAAAATGGTTACACAGGATACCGACGGCCTTAACGTTTATGCCAAAGTGTGGGACAACGTTGCCGTATTGATGCCTAATACCGATATAGGTGCTAAAGAAGAGCGTACTCAGCAAGTTCTGAAACAACTCAACATCTTACACCTGGCCGATAAGCAGGCTTTCTTTTTAAGCGGCGGCGAAAAGCAGCGCGTGGCTATTGCCCGCGCCCTGATAACGCGCCCCGAAGTGCTATTGCTTGACGAACCCTTTAACCAGGTGGATACTTCCTTTCGTGAAGGGTTGCAGCAGGATATCAGGCAGGTGGTGCAGGATACGGGCCTTACGGTGATCATGGTATCGCATGACCCTGCCGAGGTGTTGTCTATGGCGGATGAGTTGATCGTGCTGAAAGAGGGCGAGATCATTGAAACAGGACACCCTAAGGCGCTGTATGAAAATCCGCAGAACTTATATACCGCTAAACTACTTACCAATTGCAATGTGTTAACCAAGGAAGACGCTAAGTTATGCAGCATCAATACCAAAGCCGATAACGTAGTGATCTACCCCGAATGGGCGACACCTACCAGTAGCTGGACTCGTAAGAACTGGACGGTAAAACAAGTGCTGTTTAAAGGTAGTTATGAGGACCTGTTAGTGGAGAAGGATAACATCACCCTGCGCTTATTAAATGACGAACCCGGTAAATATACTATAGGCGATAAGGTGCATATTAAGATCAATCGCTACCTGGAGTTTTAAGTGTATGCGTGTTTCACGCGAGTGTGACACAGATGAAACAGGTGACACACTTATTTGGTTTAATTGGCTGATAATTACTTGTTTGCGAAAAATAAGTGAAACAAAATGAAACACTGTTTTAGGGTTAACTATTTAAAAATGAATTAGTTGTAAAAATATTAATTGTTTGAACAACGATTTTGTTTTGGTTCGAAGGAGCTTGCGCGGCCGCTTTTGTTGTGTGTTGTCACCAACAAAATGTGCGGTGGGGTTTGCTTATCGCTTTGGTAGGCCCTTTACGCACAGGGCTTGCCTCCGCTCAATTGCCGCGGAATGGCTGTTACTTTGTTTTGGACACAAAGTAACCAAACTAAGCGTAGCGATCTCATGAACACCAATAAAAAACAAAACAATAGGTGAATAACTCAAGTCAGAAAAGAGGCTTCTTTGCCGCACTTGGCCTTTGCCCTGCAGGGCAGATAAAAACCACGGGCTGCATAATTTTGCCGCTCGCGCTCTTGTCCACCACACATGGCAAAAAGACGCTATGCCCCTTGCCGTCGCTCAAAGCCATCAGTTTTTATCTTCCCTCACCCGAAGCTTTTTTTCTGACGGTCTGCTAATGAGATTCTTCCTCTCTTGCGCGTCCGCCTTTGTTGTGTGTTGTCACCAACAAATGTGCGGTGGGTTTAAGATTAAGTCATATCTTTAATCCTATATTATTTTATTATGGCAACAGAAGTTAAGTGTCCAAGTTGTGGTTTTGGTTTTCCTATTGAGGAGGTAATGGCCGAAGAATACAAAAGGGAATTGCGTGAAAAAATGCAGGATTATACTCAAAAGAAAGAAGAAGAATATAAAAAGAAAGATGAGGAGTATAACGCCAAACAGCGTTTACAACAAGAGCAATTTGAACAACGCCTCGCTGACGAAAAAAAGCAACTACAAGAAGGGTTGGAACAAAATCTCCGGAAATCTATCGGCAGTGATTTCGAAAATCAATTGTTGATGTTGCAAAATAATGTAAAGGAGTCCGACGAAAAACTTAAAGCGTCAAGACAAAAGGAATTGGAATTTTTGCAGAAAGAACGCGCGTTGAAAGAAAAGGAAGAGGAGTTAGAACTTGCCATGCAACGCAAATTGCAAGAACAGCGAAATGAGTTGACCGAACAAATAAGAAAGCAAGAAACCGAAAAGCATAATTTAAAAGATACCGAGTACCAGTTAAAGGTTAAAGAACTCGAAAAACAACTCGACGACCAAAAAAAGTTAGCTGAAGAAATGAAGCGTAAAGCCGAACAAGGCTCTATGCAGTTACAAGGCGAAGCCCAGGAACTTATTTTAGAGGAGCAGTTACGGAACTATTTTCCTTTTGACATAATCAGCGAAGTTGGTAAAGGAGTACGTGGCGCAGATTGTGTGCAAACTGTACGTAATCAGTTTGGGCAAGAATGTGGACGCATTATTTATGAAAGCAAACGTACTAAAGATTTTGGGACAGATTGGATTGATAAGCTAAAAAAAGACATGCGTGCTATCGGGGTTGATGTTGCAGTTATTGTTACGCAATGCTATCCCAAAGGCATGGATTGTTTCGGTGAAAGGGATGGTGTTTGGATTTGTTCTTTCGATGAGGTAAAAGCTGTTTCTTATGTATTAAGAGACGGTATAATAAAATTATCTAACCTTGCTAAAACACAAGATAACAAGGGCGATAAGATGCACCTTTTATATGATTATCTTACTAGCAGCGAATTTTCGGAACAGTGGAAAGCAATACGCGAAGGTTTTATGAGTATGCGATTATCCATTCAACGCGAAAGGGATATGATGGAAAAACTTTGGAAGGCACGCGAAAAGCAATTGGAAAAAGTGCTGCTAAACGCTGCGCACATACAAGGTTCAGTTGAGGGTATAGCTGGAAGTGATGTCATTCAATTAAGCTTGACCGACGACGAGGATACCTTGCTCTTGGAGTAACACTTCAACCATAGTTGATAATTCAATCTTACTAATGATAGGCATACTCGCAAAGATAAACTCACTTACGGAAGAAAATAACTTAAGCCACCTGATTCACACTATCCAATAGTGCTTCAAATTGATCTGGGTCGGTAGTTCTGATACGATCAATTACAGCCATGGACACCTTTACGATCTCATCCATATCGATGGGTTGCATACCTCTATCAAATTGGTCTTCCATATGCGAATATTCATTAATGATTCGACTTACTAGAGTATATGTAATGCCGTCATTTTCAAAATATTTTAATAATCGTTGTTCAAAACTCATGTTTTGGGTCGGGTATCTATAAAAAGTGTAGGCTTCAAGGAATTTGCGCATATTATTGCCAAAACCATATTGAATATTGCTGCTATTAAATTCGCGATCCCCTAATGAGCATTGATAAATTTGATCGAAGAGATAATTAAATTCGGTGATGTAATTTTTCATGTAGGGAGGCGCTAAAATCAAAAAGCTATTGCTTTGATTTCTCCTCTCAATCATGAAATGACCGACATTTTTTTTATCATTATTATTTTTCACGCCAGTAAGTTTTTTTACATATTTTAAAAACTCCATGTTATGGGTTGAAATGAAAAGTTGGCCATACTTTTTAGGTTTAGCAATCACATTTTCGATTAAACTGAACATGAAAAAGATATGATTGCTGTCAAGACTGGAGATCGGATCATCAATATAAATAATCAGTTTGCCAGATTCTGTTTCATCTTTTAGTTCATCCTCTATCTTAGCCATGAAATAACAAAATGAAATCAAGCTGCATTCCCCCTCGCTAAGATTATTCGCAGGAATACCGTCTCGGTGGATACTAAATTTAATGTTAGGTTGCTCACCTTCAGCGACAAGTTTTAATTCATTGTGACCAAAATAGTGCATCAAATGTTGATTAACGAGTTCTGCACCCTTACTTTCATCCTTGGCTTGCGCTTCTAAGTTTCTTTTTTCGCCTTGTAATCTGATAATTTCATCGCGTTTATTTTTCAATGCCCCGCCCATCAGATTCAACCGATTATCTTCTGTAGCAATATCTTCGATGCTTGTTTTGTAATTAATATCAATAAGAAACTGCGCAATATCAGCAAATCTGAGTTTTTTACGGGCATTAGCTTGGTCCTTGGAAAGGGTGTTGGTTTTGAGGTTATGTTTGGTTAGCGCGTCATTAAATGTTTTAATGGCATTTACAAGGCTGTCTGAAGCATCAGTTAGTGTTGGTAAGCTTCGTTCTTTGAAAATATCCTTTTCCCGCGCCTTCAATTCGGTAATAAGATTTCCGATATTTTCCATATATACGGCACTCGCTGTACTCCATTGCTTATCGGCGCTATCGAAATCAGCCTGTATAGTTCCGTAAAACTGATCTCTTTTTAATGTTAAAAAATCATTCAGGCTTTTTTTTGCAATTTCCAATTCATCAACCTTGTTTTTGATTTTGGTACGCAGTTCCTCTGATTCCTTGCTAAAATGCTGATCTAACTTATCCCAAAGATCACCGCCAAGAGAGTTGCCACAAAAACCACAGGTTGTTCTCTTATCCTTGTGTTTATCTATACCTTGCCTTACCCATTCCTGTAATAAACTATCATTTATAAGTTCCGCTATCGGTTTACTCGGTGTAATCTTTTGGCTGAGTATTTTTTCACAATCCTGTGAATATTCAGCGAATTTAGGTCGGTTCGTCGGCAGTGGATTTATATCGTCCATTGCCGCTTCCTTCAACAACTTCAATTGAATTGCTAACTCATCTGTACTTAGCAAATGGGTACTTGGGTCATTGCCTATAGTGCCTATTTCCGTCTTAATATCATTTATTGTATAAGTTTTTTTCGCAATTGTGGTGACAAATAGAGTATCTGTAATTTTGATTTTATCATTGGCCCGTTTTTTCAGTTTATCCTCTATATCATCACTTTTTTTTGTGTTCGCCTTCCTCAAGCTGGCCAATGTAGTTTCTTCCTGCGTTAGTTCATAAATCAAGCCCTTATTATCTTCAATCTTGCCTAATCTTTCTACAATCTCATCGATTTGCTTTTCAAGTTCAATATTAGCCGCGCCTAGTATTGTAAAGGGTTTGATTGTACCATCCTCACGATGCAACCACCCTAAGTTCTCCCGTACAAAATCAGTGTTATAGACGCGGATTTTATGGTGTTGTACAAAATCATGGAGGTTTGAATTTGTAATGGTTTGCCCATCAGTGAGTGTAATTTTAAATTGACATGTCTGGTAGTCCTTATGCATAATAACATCCTCTATACACTTGAACATTCGGGATAGCGTCGTTTTTCCAGAATAATTTCTCCCGTAAATTATATTTATTTTTTTAAACGATTCATTTGAAATGGCTGTATCCCATGCATAGTTGTTAAACAGCCCAAATTGCGGAATATCAATTTTAGTAATCATACTTATTTATAATCGGTTAAGGTATGGTTTATCAAACTTAACAAATAAACCTATCAATTATGATTAAATATCAGCTAATCAATTTGATATCAAGCCAATCTTTTAATCCTACAGATCATGGTTCAGACAGAAGGCTACAGGCGTCGGCCGCGTTAGGGGTAGTAGCGGATACAGGCCTGTGCCTAATGCCTGCAGGCGTATGAGCGGATAACCCGGGCCGCAGGCAACGCCCCGAAAATCGCTGGAAAATATTATTCTAATCAGCCAAATAAATAACTTTGCATGCGTAAATTGCATCCTTGCGATTGCCACGCTATCGCTCGCAATGGCGGATTGGTTTAATATATTTAATTTCTTCCAAAATATTTTTTCATAACCTCTTGAAAATCATAAAATAAGTCCGTACTTTTGC
>JAZKCG010000074.1:0-10108 GCA_040388175.1 Bacteroidota bacterium
CCTCTGATTAACAGTCAGATGCTCTAACCAGCTGAGCTACTCAGGAGTGTTTTCTGGTTTGGAGTGTGCAAAAGTATGATTTCTATACTTATTTCACAATGTTTTTTTCAAAAAAAATGTAAGTGGTTAAATATGAGTTTTTTTAATTTGCCCGAAGGCTAAAAAACGCTCATAAATAGTGAGGTAAATAGGAAATTTCTGACATCGGTTGATATTTTTAGGTTTATACCGGGTTGCTGTATGATTGCTGCAGTAATTTCACGATGTTTGCATCCGGAAAATTTATACATATTAAATGAGCATAGTTGTTATTGGTACCGTAGCGTTTGACGCTATTGAAACACCTTTTGGTAAAACAGATAAAATTGTTGGTGGCGCTGCCACTTATGCAGGCCTTGCTGCCTCCTACTTTTATGATAAGGTTAAAATTGTTGCCGTTGTAGGTGATGACTTTCCTGCAAGCGAAATAGCCGATTTTAATAATCATGGTATAGATACCGAAGGATTACAAATTAAGAAAGGCGAGAAGTCGTTTTTTTGGAGCGGTAAATATCACAATGATATGAACAGCCGCGATACATTAGTGACCGAACTAAATGTACTGGCTGATTTTGACCCGGTAATTCCTGAAAGCTACCAGGACTGCGAATACCTGATGCTGGGTAACCTAACACCACAAGTACAACAAACGGTTATTAAACGCCTAAAAAAACGCCCTAAGCTGATTGTGATGGATACCATGAACTTCTGGATGGACATTGCTATGGGCGACCTGCTGGAAACCATTAAACTGATAGATGTGTTAACTATTAACGATGAAGAGGCACGCCAATTATCAGGCGAATACTCGTTGGTTAAAGCTGCACGTAAAATATTAACCATGGGGCCTAAATACCTGATCATTAAAAAAGGTGAGCATGGGGCGTTATTGTTCCATGAAGATAAGATCTTTTCGGCACCCGCTTTACCTTTAGCCGATGTGTTTGACCCAACCGGCGCAGGCGACACTTTCGCGGGCGGGTTTATTGGCTATATGGCTAAAGTTGGAACGGTTAATTTCAATAACATGAAAAACGCCATCATTTTTGGTTCGGCATTGGCATCGTTCTGCGTTGAGAAATTTGGCACAGAGAAGATAAAAAATCTAACCGAAGCCGAAGTGACTGCACGTATTCAGGAGTTTGTACAGTTATCATCTTTCGAGATTAAGTAAACCCTAAGACACACCATATACAGAAGGCGGAACAGGTTAAATCCTTTCCGCCTTTATAGTTTTGCATAGGTAGGGTGCTATTTCTTACTCTTATTGAATTTAATGCCGATGGTTAACTGCAGGCTATTGGCATTTGCATTGTAACTACCCAGTGCCGAGTTTACTTTTTGCCCCTGGAAATTATAAGTAGCATCCAGCCATAAAGCTTTATAAGCAAAACCAATACCCACTGACGCGCCAACCCGGATCTTTTTATCAAAGCGGCTGGCATTAATATCGTTGGTTACACTGTTATAATAAACCGCGCTATCCCTGAGCGGGCCGGTTATAATGAAACTATTTGTGCCATTAATTTGCTTTACCGGTAAACTCACTACGGCCCCTGCTTTTAAGCTGATATTAGGTGTAGCTTTATAAATTACATGTACTGGCACATCAACCGTATATACTTTGCGCGAATCGCTTATTATTAAAGTTTGCGTAGTATGCGATGTATCTGCGCTAAGTTTGTGCGTATAGTTATACGTGCCGCTTATAGCATGCGGTACTAAAAATTTGCCTTGAAATCCTAAAGCCCAATGGTCATTTAAATTATAGTTGCCAAATACCCCCAAATAAATATCAGGCGACAGGCTGCCATAGATATTATGGTTTTGCTCTTTTGGCGTAAAGCCGCCGTTACTATTAACACCCGCTAAAATACCCAGGTCCCAATCGTTGAATATTGAATTGCCACCACCTGTTGATCTTTTACGGCCCGATGAATTTTTGTTACTCATGGAGTTTTTGGCGGCTTTTACTGGTTTAGCGTTTTTACTTAGCAACCTTGGGGGTGTATAGTTTTTACTTAACGACTTTGCAGGAATATATTTACCAATAATTCCCGGTTCAAATTTGTTCCCGGCCACAATATCATCCCAGCTTAAGATTGTGGTAGAAGGGGACGTAATAAGCAACGGTGTATTGTAATCACGACGATTGTCAGTAGCTATTGAACCTGAACCGCCAGCTTCCGAATTTTGACCGTTGTTGCCGGCTATTAAGTCGCGTCTCATGCCCGCCGGGTTATTTGAGTTTACGTTGATCCTGCGGTTATTATTGCCCAAGTGAGTATTAGATCCTGACCGGCCATTACTATTTAACCGTAACCCGTTTGTAAGGTTATTTGAGGATGATAGTATACGATTATTGTTAGCTGAACCACTGTTAGCGCCGGTGTTTTTAGAAGATGCATCAACTTTATTATTTATTGCCGCCCGGCCTGTGTTCACGTCGCCTTTTCCCAGGGCATTCGCGGGTGGTATTGCATCGGATGATGAACTTTGATGATTACCCGGGCTATCCGCTGCCGGATTACTATTTGAGGCAGATAAGCTATCTGTAGCTAAAACATTATGAGTAGCTACACTGTCTTTTCTAATCTCAGTTTTAACTGCTTTATTGTTTTTTATTGCTGCGCGATGTTGCATTACGTAGTAGGTTACTGCACCTGCCAAAATAAGCCCCCCTACAATATAAAACAGTTTGAATTTAATTAGCTGAGACAGTTGCTTAACCAGGTTAGATGCCTGCCCGCTGGTATTTGAACCACCGCTGCCCGGGTTTTCAATCGGCAGATACTTATCCAACTGATCATGCATCTCAGACCAATCAGCCTGCACATCAATGTCGACATGCAGTTCATCGCGTTTTTGCTGCCAAAGCTCAAAGTATTGGTTCCAATTTCTCATGAGGCTTTGTTACTCCTTTCTGGTGCACTGTTAATTATTTTAGGGGAATTATTTAACAACGTTTTTAATTTCTTTTTGGCCTCGGCTAAATGCCAGCGCGAGGTGCCTTCGCTAATATTCAATTGCTCTGCTATCTCTTTATGACTAAAGCCATCCATCTCATATAGGCTAAAAACTGTTTGAGCGGCATAAGGCAGTGTGCGGATCCGGGCAAGAATATCTTCATAATATAACTTCTCTAAAACTGATGCCTGGATAAAGAAATCGTCCTCATGGTCTTGCTCGCTCAGCGTTAGTGACGTAAATCTTAACTCTTTACGGCAAAGATCGATAGCCGTAAATATCATGATCTTGCGTATCCATCCCCCTAACTCCCCCTTTTCAATATCAAAGTTTTTGATTGATAGAAACACCTTTAAAAACCCCGAGTTAAATGCCTCTTTAGCCAATTCCTTATCAGGCAGGTAGCTATGGCATACCCGTAGCATATCGGCATAAAATAGCTTATACAAAGCCTCTTGTGCCGTGCGTTCATTATTAATACAGCCTTTTACCAGTTGCCCGGTTTGATGTTTAGACAGATTCATTCAAAAATAGTCCCTCCCGAAGTGCTCTTAAAAGGCCCTTCGAAGAAAGTTCAGGAAACGTTGGGTCGAAATAAAAAATATTTTTAAATATACGAGAGATTGACCACGTTTACAGAGCCGGTCGCCTGTAAACCTATTTTTTATGATGATATAGTGTGATGTGCTTTTCATAACCTTTAGTAATAGATATAACGAGAAAAATGCGGGCAACGCTACAATTTAAGTTTTCATTTTTTTTAAGTTTCTTTATTATCGTGTATAAATCTTGTTTATTGCATCATCGCTATAACAAGAAGAAATGTTGGGTAGCTATGTAAAAATATTAATGCGTTACTGCTGTTAATTATCCAAATAGCCGATATTTGAGCCTGTCATGCTAAAGTGACCGCTATCTTAAATAACAATTAATGAAAAACGTATTTTTACTTATCGGCTTGTTTGCCGGTTTACAGGCAAGCGCCCAGGTTACTACTGATACTATAACCCGAAATACATATACCCTTACGCACGATTCGATAAGCCGCAAAGCGTACACGCTTATTTTTATAAATAAAGATGCCACCTTTGCCAAAGAAGGTAACGCGGTTAAACAACGCATGATAGATGCATTTTTCCTGGTGTATGCTGCCGAGGCAGAGACCTTTAATAAAAACACCTTAAATAAAGTGACCTTTGTGATAGACCCGGCCTATGACGGCGTAGCAGCCACAGGTAATGGTGTAGTAACGTTTAATCCAAAATGGATGCTCAAAAAACCTACAGACCTGGATGTAGTAACCCATGAGGTAATGCACATTGTACAAGATTATGGCGATAGTAATGGCCCGGGGTGGCTTACCGAAGGTATTGCAGATTATGCCCGTGCTGTTTTTGGAGTTGATAATGCAGGAGCCAGGTGGTATCTGCCTAAATTTAAAGACACCCAGAGTTATACCAACAGTTACCGCATAACCGCCCGCTTTTTTCTGTGGGTTGAGAAAAACATAAAACCGGGGTTGGTAATAAGCCTGGATGCCAAATTACGCGACCATACTTATACTGATAAGACCATTAAAGATCTGACAGGTAAAACATTCGACCAGCTTTGGGCCGATTATGCTGCCGCTAATACCCCGAAAGGTTAAAAATTATAGCGTAGTTAGTCTTGAAAAATTTACTGATATGCATATAAATAAGTCCTGTTAGTTTATCTTTCAGGACTTATTAATTCCGTAACTTTTCTGTTTTGGGTATTGTGTGCCGCCGTAGTCATTATTTGACGACTTAAACGCGCCTTTGACTTGTTGCCATTTTATTGATCAAACGATATTGAATTATCGAGAACTTTTCTTTTTTTCCTAATGTATGAATCTGAAATAAAAGAGGCTGAAGGATCATATAATGTACTCTTAATTTCGGTAAGTGTTTGAATTACCTGAAAGAAGTTATCGGTCATTGCAGGAGTATGTTTGTTTTTACTCAATGCATCAGCTATTTCAGTATGATCTTTTAAATATTTTGTTGACAACAATACCATAAATGGAATGGTAGACATGTTTTTGGTATAATTTTCCGGATTGTGCTGATAGGCCATATCTTCACCATGATCTGAAAAATAGCAAACTACATCAAAGTTGTCACTGATGGCTTTCTTCATTAATTGACTAACAACGTAATCATTAAATAATACAGTATTTAAATAACTATTGATATCATTAGTTTTTTCGGACTTAAAAACATTAAAATTGGCAGGGTATCTGTCAGAATAATTCCAATGAGATCCTTGAAGATGTACAAAAAAAACCTCCTTATCACTTGTTCTTAATTGCTTATTATATGAATCAAATATTGGCAGTAACTCGCTATCAAGGTGGTTGCCGTTATTTTTTATGCTTGGCTTAGATGAGGTAAAATAATTTTGATCAGCAGATGAAGAAACTGCAGCGTTAGAAGAATCAAATTCCCGTAAATTAACTTGATTTGAAAGCCAAAATGTATTGTACCCTGCTCGCTTAAAAAGATCGACTATAGTTACACATTTTTCAAATGGAATATTGTTTTCATTATTAATATCTGTTAATACTTTTTTTAGCGCCGGTATGGTTGTCGCTTCGGGCGAAATAATATTATCGAATGTAAATAGTTTTCCGTCAATACTTCCAGAATCAATTTGCTTTAACATTGGGGTTGTATTTTTGGGGTAACCATGTATATTCATGTATTGCCGGTTTAAAGACTCACCTATTATAATCATAACCTTATGGGGTGAATTTTTGGTGGTAGCTACTTTAAAGTCAATATTCTTCAAGTTTTTCTGTCGATTCAGAATAGTTTCCTTTAACTGGTTTTGATCATTTTTATATTCTGAATATTCAGATAAGAATTCGCCTATCGGACCAGAGAAAATGAACAACAAGAAAGCAAGTACATATGAATACTTAACAAATCGTAGCTTATTTTCTTTTACGTAATCTGCGGGTATTCTTTTTCTAAAAAATGCAACGGTTAAAAAAATAAAAACTAAGATGACGAGGATATGTAAAACAGAAATTTTCCCTAAAAGGTATTCTCTAATCTCTTGTTTGTTTGATAAAAATATGGTGTATAACAACGGACGGGTAAGTAATGACTTTTCAGATAAGTAGAAAAGTATTGGAAGTATGCTTAACGCGCTTATTACAAAACAAATTATTGTAGCTATCCGCCATATTTTTGTAGACTGGTTATATAGGGCAATGCCATTATATAAGAACACTAAGGTTGCAAACGGAAATATCGCAAATCGCAAATAATATGTAATTCCCCATGAACATAAAAGCAAAATATAAATCCCGGTTAATCCTGCAATTTGCCAAGCACTTGCAGAACGAATAGCGTATGATTCAGAATAGAAAAATAAACCAACTAAAAGTCCACAAAGAATCCAATATACAATCAGGTATGAAGAGTGATAATAATGGTATAGGCTTATGAAAAAGCAAGATAATAAGGTGCAAAAGAATAAAAATAATACACCACGCTTATAGGTAAATAACTCCATTGTAATAAATTGGTTCGGTTTTTAATAAAAAAAGTGATAGCCAAAGCTAATGTAAAGAATGTTTGTTAACAATTATTTAATAATTATTTAATAAATGTGGTGATTCAAAATATTGGGTTGTTGTTTAACAAACTGCGTATACATTGCTCAAGCTCAATACTTAATTTGACGCATCGCTCAACAGCAGCGATATTATTAAGAAAAAGGACCGTTTTCGATGTGAAAGCTGCCTTTTTTAAATTAAAAAGCGACCCGCTTTAAATTTAATTTTGTGGTTGTTTTTGAAAACGGACTTTTGAGGTGGCTTTTTTATTGCAGCTTGCCTATAGCGTCAAAATTTTGGAACACCCATTCGTCATGTGGGGCATCGCCCAATTCGTGGGTTAGGTCCTGGCCGGCCCAGTGTTCGTAGTGCTTGCCGTTGCGCCATAAGCGGCTGCGGCTTACATCATAGATCAGGCCTTTGTAGGCTATCCAAACCTCGGGTTTATCCTGGCCATTGCGTAGCGCCAGTTGCGATTTGGTATATATAGGTAACTCGGCCATTTCAGATCAAATATACTGGTTTATTCATTATAAGGTTCGGGGCGATCAGACCCTTGAACCGATCAGTGCTTTTACATACAACCAGCCCTTATGCGCATTATTTATCCTTACACGTCGCTTTAGTAATTCATCAACAGGCATGGATACTATTTTGTTAAAGAGCTGTAAATAATAGCTGTAGGCTAAGTATACGCCCAGTTTAATGCCTTTTGGCAATTGCTTGATGCCTTCAAGCCCTTTATCAAAATCGCGTTTGATATCGGCCTCTATGGCTGCTTTATGTTGTTGGGTAAAGTTATTAAAATCAATTCCGGGGAAATAGGTGCGGCCACGATCTTCGTAGTCAGCTTTAATATCACGCAAAAAATTGATCTTCTGGAAGGCGGATCCCAGGCTTAGCGCCATGGGCTCCAAACGTTGATATAACGCGGTATCGCCCTCACAAAAAACCTGCAAACACATTAGCCCGATAACACCTGCCGAACCATGAATATAGGTTTGATAATCGCCATCGGTATACACCTTATGATCAAGGTCCATTTCCATCGACCGTAAAAACTCTTCAATCAGTTGGTTATTTATCCCGTATTCATTCGCCACTATCTGAAACGAATGTAAGACCGGGTTCAGGCTTATTTTATCGGTGATGGCTTTAAACGTATCCTGCTTAAAATCATGAATAAGCCGGGCCTTATCATGCTCATGGAAAGTGTCCACTATTTCATCCGCATAGCGTACAAAGCCATAAATAGCATAAACAGGATACCTGAATTGCTTACTAAATGCCTTAATACCTTTGCTGAATGAAGTGCTGTATTTTGTGGTTATTAATTTACTGCATTCAAAACAGGCTTCATCATACAGATCCATTATCTCTCACGTGTGCGCTGGGCTTCAAAAGTACATATTTCAACCCAACCGCGAAATAATTTGCTTACTATAACAGGTTGTTGCTGTCAGAAAACAATACTTAACCAGTACCCTATTGTTACATTATCACACTCAATCACATCCCACCACACTCAATCACATCCTATCACACTCAATCACAGTCTATCCCATCCAATCACACTTAATCACAGTGCGTTTTTCTGCTTAATTGCCTGTATATAAACTAATTGAAATGGAAAAGTGCAAGATTTGATTTATAGTTGGGAAATTATGCAGCCGTTAACAGAGCTTGCTTCGGTGCCTTACAAAAATACAAAAAATAAGGCAAAAAAATTAGCCGGAGCTATAAAATGAATTGGTTAATGCGTTTAACTTGTTACTTTAGGTGCCGGGATTTATGAGCAGTCAACAACATATTGTAGTTATCGGCAGCGGCTTTGCCGGGCTGTCGGCAGCGTGTGTTTTGGCTAAAGAAGGTTATAAGGTAACTGTCCTCGAAAAGAACCATCAACCCGGCGGTAGGGCAGGGGTTTGGCAGCAGGATGGTTTTACATTTGATATGGGCCCAAGTTGGTATTGGATGCCCGATGTTTTTGAGAGTTTCTTTGCCCTGTTTGGTAAAAAGCCAGCTGATTATTATGGACTGAAACGGCTTGACCCTGCATACCGGATCTATTTTGATAAAGATGATCTGTTGGATGTGCCCGAAGATCGGCTCGAACTCTCCAAAGTATTTGAAGATATAGAACCCGGCAGCAGCAAACAACTGGATCAATTTTTAAAGCAAGCCGAATATAAGTATAAAGTAGGCATGGGCGAATATGTGTTCCGCCCGTCGCATACTATTGGCGAGTTCATCGATCTTAACCTGATCAAAAAGAGCCTGAATATGCAGCTGCTGAGCAGTATGCGTAAGCATGTCTACAAGCATTTTAAAAGCCCTAAGTTGCGGCAATTGCTGGAGTTCCCGGTGTTGTTTTTGGGTGCTACGCCGCAGGATACGCCTGCCATGTATAGCCTCATGAACTATGCCGATTTGGTATTGGGTACTTGGTATCCCATGGGTGGGATGAATGAAGTTGTTAAAGCGATGGTAAACCTTGCCGAAAGCTTAGGGGTTGAGATCAAACCAGATACAGAGGTTATTAAAATTGAGGTGATTGACAAGCAAGCCAACTGTGTGAAAACTAATAAGGGTGACTTCACCGCCGATATAGTAATTGCGGGTGCCGACTATCACCATGTGGATCAGCACTTATTAGATGAACCATACCGTAACTACACCCCGAAGTATTGGTATAGCCGGACTATGTCGCCGTCGAGTTTAATATTTTATATCGGCTTAAATAAAAGGGTAAAAGGGATACAGCACCATAATTTGTTTTTTGATGCGGACTTTGAGCAACACGCCAAAGAGATCTACACATCACCTAAATGGCCGGAGCAGCCTTTGTTTTATGTGTGTTGCCCATCGCAAACGGATAGCAGTGTAGCTCCAGAAGGTTGCGAAAACCTGTTCTTCCTGATGCCCGTAGCACCGGGATTGGAAGACAATGACCAGGTAAGGGAGCAATATTTTGCATTGATGTTATCGCGATTTGAAGCTATTACCGGCGAAAGTATCAGGGATCATATCATCGTTAAAAGAAGCTACGCCCTTAATGATTTTAAAGCTGATTACCACTCTTTTAAAGGCAATGCTTACGGATTGGCCAATACCCTTGGCCAAACAGCGTTCTTTAAGCCCGCCATGCGCAACAAGCATGTTAGTAATTTGCTATATACCGGGCAGCTCACTGTGCCCGGTCCGGGCGTGCCACCGGCTATTATTTCGGGGCAGGTAGTAGCTAAAGAGGCGTTGGCGGTGTTAAACGCGCTCCGTTAACTCACCCCGCCGACGCTTCGCTGGGCGACCCTCTCTTCGCCTTTGGCGGGAAGAGGGTAAAGGCTGTTTAAGATTTGACAACTTTTTAAAAGTTGTCAAATATACCTTTCAAAAAGTAAAACCCTCTTTATCGCTTGCGAAGAGAGATTCTGTGTTAATTATCAAATATATTTTAATTTTGCTTACTTAAGGCGGCTTTATGCCAGCCTGTTTAGGGCGGTATAACCTCGTGTTATA
>JAZKCG010000075.1:0-5541 GCA_040388175.1 Bacteroidota bacterium
TAATATTTCAAAGCTAATTCTGTTACCGAATTACTTGACCTTTACAATTGCGAGGTAACGAAGCAATCTCTACAGAAGCAAATCAAATAGGCAAAGTTCACTTATACCCGATTGCCATTTCGACATCTATTAAATAGCTTGGCGGATGTTTTATTTAATGACTGACCAACCCACAACTTGCCCGATCTGCGGTGTAAGAAGCGATATTATCGCCGACCTTTACCATACCAACTTGCAGCTGCTAATTAATGAATGTTTAAATATCAATTGTAAATTGGTATTTTTAGAGGTAGAAACCTAATACTTAAATTAAGTGATAGATGTAACCTGTGCCCTTATTGTTGACAATCAAAATCGTTTGTTTGCAGCCCAAAGAAGTAGCGCAATGAGCTTGCCTTTAAAATGGGAATTACCAGGTGGTAAAATTGAACTGAATGAATCTGCAGAAGATTGCCTAATTCGAGAAATTAAAGAAGAATTAAACATCGAGATAGAGATTGTAACCGATCTTGAATCAAATCAACATACTTATCCTAATATAACTATCCGTCTTATACCTTTCGTTTGTAAACAGGTTAGTGGTACTATTATATTGAAAGAACACGCCAACTTTAAATGGCTTAATACAAATGAATTGTTAGATTTGGATTGGGCAGAAGCAGATATACCTATTTTGAACAATTACTTAAAACACCTAAATGCCATCACTTGAATTGGGGCTCTATGAGCAACTTATTACTAAGTTAATTTCCAATAAACTTCAATTACTTGATGATAAAACCTTTTATGTAAAAAGCGCACAGGTAGACACGGAAGAAGCGTCAAGGTATTTAAGTTTGTATTTGTCTGAAACTATAAAGTTTGCGCTTAACGAAATCAAAGACGAAGAAAAAACTATCAAACAAATTGAACTGTCAAACAAGATAATTCAATTGCTCATTGAGGAACTTCCAAAAGCCGACTTGTCGAATAACTTAATTGAAAGCCAAGGAAAAATCCTTGAAGCTATTTTTTCAAGAATCGACTCGCCCTACCCAAATTTCGATTCGCGAATTAAGGAAATAACACCTTATACAAGATTAAGCCAAAGCGAGCTCTTCACGGGCAATAACGTTGGCATTTCCTTAGAAAGCGAAATAAAGAAAGAGATTTTATCTGCCGACGAAATTTGTTGGTTGGTTTCATTTATAAAGTACTCTGGAATTAGAATATTTAAAGAAGAATTAGAAGAGTTTACTAATAGTGGTAAAAAATTAAAAGTAATTACCACCTCATACATGGGCGCAACAGACGTTAAGGCTGTTGAGTTTCTATCTAAATTAAGAAATACTGAAATTAAAGTTTCGTACAATTCAGATCACGAACGCCTTCATGCTAAGGCCTATCTGTTTTTAAGAAAAACCGGCTTTAATACGGGCTATATTGGTTCGTCAAATATTTCAAGGTCTGCTTTAACAAATGGTTTAGAATGGAACTTGAAAGTAACCTCTAAAGAGATAGGTCACATCATAGACAAATTCAAAAAGACTTTTGACACTTACTGGCTGGACAAGGATTTTGAACATTACGAGTCGGGCAAGGACCAACAAAAACTTAGTTCCGCTTTAAAACAACAACGATCATACGACAGTCAAGGTATCACCACATTTTTTGACTTAAAGCCATTTCCCTATCAAGAAGAGATTTTAGAAAAACTAAAATCGGAACGTATTGTACACGGTAGATTCAGAAACTTAGTTGTGGCTGCTACAGGTACAGGAAAAACAGTAATCTCATCTTTTGATTACAGAAATTTCAAAGACGCCAATCCTCGGGCAAGGCTATTATTTGTCGCCCATCGAAAAGAAATTTTAGAACAAGCCAAACAAACATTTCAGCATGTATTAAGAAATGCAAACTTTGGGGAATTGTGGGTCGACGGCGAGGCTCCCAACAATTATGAATATGTATTTGCTTCAGTACAAACGCTTGCCAATAGGATAAATCAATTAACCTTATCAGAAGACTTTTTCGATTTTATCATTATTGACGAAGTTCATCATATCGCCGCATCAAGCTATCGGCCAATACTTGACAAATTTAAACCTAAGGTTTTATTAGGTTTAACCGCAACACCTGAGCGTGGTGACGGAGAAGATATTTTAAAGGATTTTTGCAATGTAATTGCTGCAGAAATTAGACTACCAGAAGCGCTAAATAGAAAGTTATTGTCGCCGTTTCAATATTTCGCGATATCAGACAATGTTGATTTATCTAAACTTTCTTGGAAAAACGGCAGATACGAGATTAATGAACTAACTAAGCTATACACAGAAGGAGATAGACGCGTTAGCGACATTTTGACTAATTGCGATAAATATCTTACTGATGTAAATGATGTAATTGCATTAGGGTTTTGCGTTAGTCAAGAGCATGCCAAATACATGGCTGAAAAATTTATCTTAGCTGGCCTAAAAGCAGATTATTTAACAAGTAATAACTCAACGGATAGGTCACAAATACGCGAACGGCTAAGTAAAAAAGACATTAATTATTTATTTGTAAGAGATATATTTAACGAAGGGGTGGATATACCTGAAATTGATACAGTATTATTTCTTCGTCCAACTGAAAGCTTAACCATATTCCTTCAACAGTTAGGCCGAGGCCTACGTCTCGCACCTAATAAAGATTGTTTAACCGTTCTTGATTTCGTAGGTAACGCACGACCAGAATATGATTTTGAACATAAGTTTAGAGCTTTAGTTGGCAAAACACATACTTCCATTATCAAAGAAATTGAAGACGAGTTTCCACACTTGCCTTTGGGATGTTCAATAGTCTTAGAAAAGAAAGCAAAGGAAGTAATCCTTAAAAATATACGAGAGGCGATTGGCTTTAACAGGAAACAATTACTCTCCAAAATTTTGAATTTCAAACATCAATCAACCTTATCGCTAACGCTTCAAAATTTTATAACGTTTCAAAATATTGATTTACAACTAATTTACAAAAAAGGAAGTTGGAAGCGACTTTGTGCAGAAGCTGGTGTTATCGAAGATTTTAATGATCCAAATGAACAAGAAATTACAAAAGGGATTAAACGGCTTCTACAATGTAATTCCGTTAGTTATTTAAATTTCATTAAGTTTTTAATTTCCAGGAAATTTGCTGTAGATGGCTTAGATGAAGAACAACAACAAATGCTTTTAATGCTTCATTATGATATTTGGCAAAAAGATGGAGAACAATTAGGTTTTAAATCAATTCGTGAGAGTATGATGCAAATCGGCAAAAATCCAACTCTTGTAAATGAACTCGCGGAAGTGATTAATTATCTAATTGGGAAAATAGACTTTGTTGAAAAAGCCATTGATTTGGATTATTCTTTCCCATTGAAAGTTCATAGCAGGTACAATCGAGATCAAATTTTGGTTGCTCTTAGGTTACATAAATTTGAAAAACCATCGTCCAACAGGGAGGGCGTAGCTTTAAATAAGGCATTAAACACAGAGGCGTTATTTATTACACTAAAAAAATCCGAAAAAGAATACTCTCCTACAACGCTCTATGACGACTATGCAATAAATGAATATTTATTTCATTGGCAATCTCAAAATGCGACCACTCCAGAGTCTCCTAAAGGTGTTTCCTATATCCTCCAAGAAGAAAACAATAAGATAATTTTGCTTTTTGTACGCGAACAAAACGACGACGAATTTGGGTTTACTATGTCATATGTTTTTTTAGGACAAGCAAAGTTTGCAAACTCCACTGGAGCAAGACCAATGAATATTGAATGGCAATTGAATGAGCCAATGCCCGCATACATTTGGAAAGAAAGCGGTAAATTAGCAATAGGCTAAGTTCACTTATATCCGATTGACAGCCATAGTACACTAAGGTATCTTAGTAAATGGCTAACATCAAATTCTCCTACCTCTATCGCGATAGCTGCAATTACAAAAATTACAGGGCATTAATATTTGCAAATCCCAATAATGTCGACTTAGATGAATTGAAAAATCTCATCAAATGTAAACTGGTAGACTATATATGGTTTTACCATGACGAATGGCAAGTCCCCAATTTACGATTTGATGATTGGTGCATAGAAGTAGACCCTACTTGGCATGAGTTTGAAAGCATCGAGTATAGTAATGAGCTTGCTAATACATCAAAAAAGTTAGCCGAGTTGATTTATTGTATTAACGGAACAGCTGATAGTTGGTAAAACACACCTGTCCTGTAGGATCCTGAAACAATCCCGATAACTATCGGGACGGCATGACGGGTGGATGAACGCACTTTTCCACAACCGTAAACAAGTGTTGGGTAATTATTATCTTGCTTCATTAATTAACGCTGTGAAAAAAGAACTAACACTCATTATAAAGGCCAAAGATTTCGCAAACGAGCTAACCAGTCATAATGTGATTGAAAAAGACCTAAACAGGCAAAATCAAATTTCACAAGAACATGTTGACAACAACAAAGCAGTTAGAGAAATGTTGCTAAAAAGAGGGGTTAAACCCGAGGCGCTACCCCCGGTAGAAGATGTAAAGAAATTGGAGCGTCGTTTAGACAGCGACGAAAAGAAAGCAGCGAAAGGATCGAAATAGTTTGTTATAGGCCAGGCTTCTACCAGCGGTCAAAATTTGGTGATCCACATTTACTGATCCACTACTCAAAAAATGACAAAAAAAGGCCTGTTTTCAATTATTTGATTATCAATAAACTAATCACCATTCACACCTAAAAACCCTGACGAATAAGGCTGATCCAAAGTGACCCGCTAATTTTGCTAATTCGTTTATTTACAACCATTTAACCAAAAACAGTGATCCGGGTGATCCATATTTTTAAGTGGATCACCTAAGCATGGTGTATGCGTGTCATCATATCTTAATAAACACCTTCCGCTTACTTAACCAGTAGCACAGGTACCACTCGGCAAACAGGGTTACCAGGGCTGATGCCATGGCTGTTATGGAGTGGTGAGAGGCTATAAACCCCAGGCCGCCCTTTACAAATATGGCTACGGCATCATTAAACCATTGGCCGCCTACGGTCTCGAAAAACAGGTAAATAAAGATGGAGTTCATACCTACTACGGTAAAGATCCAGGCGTACTTGTTGTACTGCCTTACATCAACCAGCCAATACAGAAAAGCCATACACAACAACACCCACCCACCCGATGCCAGCACGAACGAACTGGTGGCTATGCGTTTAATGATTGGGGTAATATGCGCCACATCCAACCCGAAGCCTAACACCAGGCAGGTTATGCCGGCTATTAGCAGGTAGATGATCTTGCGTCGGCTGTATATTGGTTGCATCAATAACTTCGCTGCCAGTACGCCCCAAATGGTATGCGCTGCCGTTGGGATGATGTTAATGGCCACCCAACCGCCGTGGTTTATCTTACCCATCAGCACGGTATCAAGATAGGCGCCAAAGTTATGGTACTCGGTAAACGGCTGGTTAAACCCCGGCATCAGGATGGTGCGGTACAGCGCCTCGGTAATGAGCAGTAACACCACACTAACCCCCAGCTGG
>JAZKCG010000075.1:5551-45158 GCA_040388175.1 Bacteroidota bacterium
ACGACCGGTTGATGATCAGGTAAGCTACCAGCGTAGTAAAAGAAAGCTGTGTAAGCACGTTCCACAGCTCGAACACCAGTTTGCCCGCGTAAATGCAATGAAGCCCTGTGCCCAATAAAAACAGCTTTACAGCGCGTATGGCAATGTGCTTAAAGTTTTGTCGCCAGGTGATGCCTTGCTTTAGCTTGGACTGATAGGAGAGATACATAGCCGAGCCAGCCATGAGCATAAAGGCGGGTTGGATCAGGTCCCACAGGCGCAGGCCATGCCAGGGGTGATGAAAAAATTGGTTCAGGAACCAGTCGGCATTGGGTGGAAAAGACATATCGCTTAGTGAACTCCAAACCTCGCAGCTTTCGCCGGCCAGCAAGATCATAATAAGCCCTCGCATCACATCAAGCGATACCAAGCGACCGACAGGGGTTACAGCTGCTCTTTTCATCAATCAATATTAATGATAAAATGGTAATAATCAATGGGATTGAGCAATTCGTATTTAAATCGCTCGGTCTAAGAAGCGGACGGACGCTTAGCAAATGCTTATCCTTCCAACAAAAACACAAACAGTTCTTTAGGGCCATGGGCTCCTAAAACCAATGTTTTTTCGATATCGGCAGTACGGCTTGGGCCGGTAACGTTGGTTATCATGGATGGGATATTGGAACCGTATTTTTGTTTGATTAGGGCAAAGCCGTCTTTCAAATCAGGCACCAGTTGCGATGTATAGGCCAGCACAATGTGTACCCCCGGGTAAATACTTAACCTGCGCCCCGCAGCATTAGCGTTCGATAGTAATATACTGCCATTACGGGCTATTAAAGCTTCGCAAAGGGTAAGACCAACCTCAGCTTGTTCAAAGTCTTTGTCGGTCTCAAAATAAGGGTATTCGTATCGTGCCAGTACTTCCTGTAAGGTGGGTTCCCAGCAGTATATTTTATGCCAGCTGCGCGCCTCGGCTAATTCTAGCAGGGTCTCAATAAACTGCACCTCGTCTTCACAAAAAGCAAACTGGCCCTGTACAGTGGTAAGTTCTTCGGCAAACATTACATCAAGGTCCTCTGGGGCAGGCGGATAAAGCGGCAGGTTCTCCAGGTTAGGATAGGGGTTGTCCCTTTTCTCTAACAAAGCCTGGCGGATCTTTTTAAGCAGCTTCTCTTTTGATGTGGTGATGTCTCTCATTTTAGTGAGTGGGCAGTGGGCAGTTGGAAGTGGGCAGTTGGAATGGTGAGTAAAGATTAATACTTCAATCCTAATTCACCACTCACTACTCTCCATTCACTTACTCACCACTCGCTTCTTTTTCTTCAGGGTTTCTTTCAAATGTTCCGGAGTGGTCAACCACACCTTCATGGGCTACGCCCTGTGCGGCCGGCTCCTGGTTTGATTCAGTAGCGCCGTTTACAAACTCGTCATAAGTGGTACGATGCTCGAACGGGCGTTTACCCAGTATCTCTTCCAGATCAGACTGGAACAGGATCTCTTTTTCCAACAGCTTGTCGGCCAGTTTGATCAGGCCTTCGCGTTTATCTAACAATAGTTGTTTGGTACGGGCATAAACCTGGTTTATTTGGTTACGCACCTCATTGTCTATCAGCTCTGATGTTTTTTCTGAATATGGCTTGTTAAACTGGTACTCGCCCTGGGTATCATTGAAAGACACGTTACCCACTTTCTCATTCATACCATAAATGGTAACCATGGCGTATGATAGTTTGGTGATGCGCTCCAAATCATTTTGCGCACCGGTCGAGATCTTACCGAAGGTAATATCCTCTGCCACACGGCCACCCATGGTCATACACATACCATCTTCTAACTGCTCTATGGTGTACAGAAACTGTTCTTTAGGTAGATATTGCGCATAACCCAACGCGGCAACGCCACGCGGAACGATAGATACCTTAACCAGCGGATCGGCATGCTCCAGGAACCAGCCCGCAATTGCGTGACCTGCTTCGTGGTATGCAACGATGCGTTTTTCTTCGGGTGATATGATCTTGTTCTTTTTCTCTAAACCACCTATCACACGGTCAATAGCATCCTGAAAATCCTGCATATCAACAGCTTCTTTGTTACGGCGGGCAGCTATTAAAGCGGCTTCGTTACAAACGTTGGCTATCTCTGCGCCGGCAAATCCCGGGGTTTGTGCCGATAGTTTTTTAGCGTCAACTCCTTCTGCCAGTTTAACCGGTTTTAAGTGAACTTTAAAGATCTGCTCGCGGCCTATCAAATCGGGTTTGTCAATAGATACCTGCCTGTCAAAACGTCCGGGGCGTAACAAAGCCGAATCCAGTACATCCGGGCGGTTAGTTGCTGCCAGGATAATGATACCCGAGTCGGTACCGAAACCATCCATCTCCACCAATAACTGGTTCAATGTATTTTCGCGTTCGTCATTACCACCTACAATATTGTTTTTACCACGGGCACGGCCAATGGCGTCTATCTCATCAATAAAGATGATACATGGCGCTTTATCTTTAGCCTGGCGGA
Source organism: Bacteroidota bacterium (assembly GCA_040388175.1). Classification (GTDB taxonomy): domain Bacteria; phylum Bacteroidota; class Bacteroidia; order Sphingobacteriales; family Sphingobacteriaceae; genus Mucilaginibacter. Next base: position 8,045 of record JAZKCG010000075.1, read on the forward strand.
ACAAATCACGCACACGCGATGCACCCACCCCGACAAACATCTCCACAAAATCAGAACCTGACAGGGAGAAGAAAGGCACCTGCGCTTCACCGGCAACAGCTTTAGCCAACAGCGTTTTACCTGTACCCGGCGACCCTACCAATAAAGCGCCTTTAGGTATTTTACCACCCAGGTTTGTATATTTCTTAGGGTTCTTCAAGAAATCTACGATCTCCATTACCTCTTGCTTGGCTTCTTCCAAACCGGCAACGTCATTAAACGTTACAGACACCTGCGCTTCTTTATCAAACAAGGTAGCTTTTGATTTGCCGATATTGAAGATCTGGCCACCCGGGCCACCGCCTGCACCACCACTCATGCGACGCATAATAAACATCAGCACGGCTGCAAATAACACGATCATGATGACGCTTTGTACCAATCCGTTTGATAAAAGGCTGTCATGTGGTACATATTTAACACTTACTTTTTGCGCATCCGGCACATCCTTTTGTGCATTGGCTATAGATTGCTTTAAGCTCTCGTACGATGCATCGGTAAAGGTATATTGCGGCTCGCTGCCGGTAACACCAAACCCATGTTGTTGCTTCCTGATATCGGCATACTGCGCCTTTTTATTCAGACTGTCTTTTTTAATGTGAACTTCGGCAACTAAATAATCGCCGTTTTTATAGGCCTCTACATAGTCAACATCGCCCGGCTTAAGCATTGCGGTTTCGAATGTTCTAAAATCAATCAAAGAACCACCGCCGCTGCCAGAAAAATAGGCAACGCCAAATACTACAGCTATAGCCACAGCATATAGCCACATGAAATTAAATTTAGGGGGTTTAGGCGTTATTCGTTTATTCGGTATTTTTCGTATCGGTTTTGGTTTATCCAATTTCTTATCTTCCATTTCTTATATAAATCTCACTTGTAATTAATTTAAAAGTTACAGCGGCTGTCAATTAAGCGCTTTTATAACTTTTTATTTCGGCATCGCCCCAAAGCTCCTCTACGCCGTAGTACTCCCGCTTATCTGTGCGGAAAACGTGTATCACCACGTTAATATAGTCTAATAATATCCATTCGCCGTATTCAAGCCCCTCTTTACGCCAAGGGTCTTGCTGTGTGGCTTTAAAAATCTCGTCCTCAATGCTGTTAGCAATTGCTTTAACTTGTGTGGTTGAGTCTGCATGACAGATCACAAAGTAGTCCGTGACAGAACTATTTATATTACGAAGGTCTAACCTGACAATGTCGTTCCCTTTCTTTTCCTGTATGCCATGTATGGCTAATTCAGAAATGTAGGTTGATTCGTTTATCGCTTTATTTTTTACCATCAAAAAGAATTAGTTTTGAACGTTTTTCAGTTAAGCATTATTATAACATTGCAAAATAACATATTTTCAGGATTATTTGTTGGACAAAATTTACTGACACTCAAAGAAGTTGACTCTACCAACAATTTCCTTAAAACTCTATTGTCAAATTCCAAGCCATTGCCAGAGGGAACGGTCATTATGGCAGAAAGCCAATTTGCGGGCCGGGGCCAACAAAACAATCAATGGCATAGCGAACCGGGCAAAAACCTCACATTCAGCGTATTGCTAAAACCCACTTTTTTAGCTATTGCAGATCAGTTTGACCTTACCCGCGCTATAAGTTTGGCCGTTTATGATACACTGTGTCCGATATTGGGCAGTGACCTTAAAATTAAATGGCCCAATGATATTTATTATGGCGATAAAAAACTGGGCGGTATGTTAATTGAAAACCTGCTGCAAGGCAGTCAGATAAAAAACTCGGTAATTGGCATAGGCCTGAATATTAACCAGGAACGGTTTCCTGATGGAGCGACCAACGCCACCTCTATAAAACAGATATTACAGAAGGATTACGATTTACGGCATATATTAGCAGACATTTGCAACCATATTGAAGCATACTACCTGAATTTAAAAGCAGGTAAAATTAGTTTTGTAAGGATTGCGTACTTAGACCGACTATATTGGTTTAATGAAAATAAACGTTTCAGAGCAAACGGTGTCGAATTTAACGGTGTCATTATCGGTGTAAAGGAGAACGGTTTACTTATAGTGCAACAAAACGATGGAGAAAAGACGTACAATCTGAAAGAAATAGAATTTTTAAATCATTAATAATTATGAAAAACTTATTGGCAGTAACAGCCGCGTTACTATTAAGCATTGGTGCACGCGCGCAAATTGTAACCCCGGTAAAATGGGCATACGCGGCTAAGAAAACAAGCCCTACAGAAGTAACTGTTTTTTTGAAAGCTACTATTGATGCCGGCTGGCATATCTACTCACAAAACGTAAAAGATGGCGGGCCTATTAAGACCTCATTCACCTTTGCCAAGTCGAAAGATTATGTATTGGCAGGCAAGCCTGTCGAGCCAAAGCCAGTTACTAAATATGAAAAATCGTTTAGTATGAATGTAAGTTATTTTGAAAAAGAGGTAGTCTTTCAGCAAAAAATCAAACTGAAAACGGCAAACGTTACTGCCATTAAGGGCCAGTTAGAGTACATGACCTGTAATGATCAGAAATGCCTTCCACCAGAGGATGTTAATTTTTCTATCCCGGTAGGTAAATAATTTTTGATGATGACAGCAGCACCCAAACGCTTTTTTAGGGCGATATTTTCCATTGCTCTTATCGTGACAGCATTTTTTGTAACCGGAATAAGTGCGGCTAAAGCGCAAACCGCCGATACCAGCGGGGTAAGCTTTACCAGCATACCCACAACTGCAGATAGTGCGGCTATCCGTAAAAAAGAACAGCGGGTAGTCTCTGTTACGAAAGCAAAAGCACAGGCCGCTTCGCCAACCACTAAAGCACAACAAAATCTTTGGATCATATTCTTAACTGGTTTTTTAGGCGGATTCGTGGCTTTTTTAATGCCATGTGTTTATCCGTTACTTCCGCTTACGGTTAGCTTTTTTACAAAGATCGGGGGCAGTAAGACCAAAGCGGTGGGCTTGGCCCTGTTTTATATGTTGTCTATTATTGTTATTTACGTAGGCCTTGGCATGATATTAACCATATTGTTCGGCCCTGACACATTAAATAATATTGCTACAAACGGCGTTTTTAATATCGTTATCTTTTTGTTGCTGATCGTTTTCGGCATTTCTTTTTTAGGCGCTTTTGAAATTACTTTACCCGGTTCTTTAGCTAACAAGGTTGATACAATGTCTGACAAGGGCGGCATTATAGGGATATTCTTTATGGCGCTTACGCTGGTTGTCGTATCCTTTTCATGTACGGCAGGCGTTGTCGCTACAGAATTGGGCAACGCTTTTAGCAAGGGTGACAGATTGGCTCCGGCTATTACTATGCTTGGTTTTTCAACGGCGCTGGGCTTACCGTTTGCCATATTTGCGCTATTCCCATCAGCCATGAGTAGCTTGCCAAAATCAGGTGGATGGCTAAATAGCATAAAAGTAGTTTTAGGCCTTTTTGAATTGGCCTTCGCATTAAAATACTTATCAAACGTCGACTTAGCCTATCATTGGAATTGGCTTGACCGCGAAGTGTTTTTATCATTATGGATAGCAATTGGCGTGTTAATGGGATTATACCTGATCGGTAAAATTAAATTCTCACATGATAGTGATCTGCCTTACTTATCGGTTCCTCGCTTATTTATTTCAATCGTCGTTTTTTCTTTTGTGATCTATATGGTACCCGGGTTGTGGGGAGCTCCGTTAAAGTCCATAAGTGCCTTTTTACCACCAACTGCAACACAAGATTTCGATCTTTCCAAATCGCCCGATGGCGGTTCTATAACCTCCGTAATTCAACCAAATTCGGCCAACTTGCCTGTTAAAAAGTATGAAGCCAATTATACAAGATTAAAAGTGCGCGGACTTGATTCATGGTATGATTACGAACAGGCGTTACAAGTTTCAAAACTTCTTCACAAACCCATTCTTATTGATTTTACCGGTTTTGCTTGCGTAAACTGTCGTAAAATGGAAGCTGATGTATGGACAGATCCAAAGGTCTTTAATACAATAAAGAATGATTATGTCCTATTGCAATTAGTAGTGGACGATAAAGCAGACCTTCCCGAAGCTGAACGATTTGTATCCACCTACAGCGGTAAAAAGATAACTACATTAGGCGGAAAATGGAGCGACCTGGAAGCTTCAAGATTCGGAGCGAACGCGCAACCGTTTTATGTTTTACTGGATAGCGATGGCAATATGATGGCCGACAAAACCGGCAAAACGCTCCAGCCTTCTCCTGCTGATTATGACGTAAATAGTTATTTGAAATTCTTGGAGAATGGAATTACTGCCTATAAAAGTGCACAAGAAGGCAAAAAATAATGTAAATTTGCGGCGGAAATGGTAAGTTGATCCAATGCAAGCTTACTATTAATAGCAATAACAACATCCGCCAATAAGTTAGAATGACTTCGACAAAGAAAATAGGACTATTTACGTCCGGTAGTGACTCTCCGGGAATGAATGCCGCCATCAGAGCGGTTGTGCGTACAGCTATATATTATAACATTGAGATTGCAGGTATCCGCCGCGGGTTTGAAGGAATGATACACGGCGATATCTACACGATGGATACCAAATCCGTATCAAACATTATTCAGCGCGGGGGCACCATGCTAAAGACCGGTCGCAGCGAACAGTTTAAAACCACAGAGGGCCGTAAACTGGCTTATCAGCAGCTTAAAAGCAATGGCATTGATTCCCTGATAGCTTTAGGGGGCAATGGTACGCTTAAAGGTGTAAAGGAATTTGGTGATGAGCATCCTGATATAGCCATTATAGGTATACCGTGTACTATTGATAACGACCTGCGTGGTTCTGATTTTACTATTGGATATGATACTGCCATTAATACGGTAATTGAAGCGGTAGATAAAATACGGGAAACTGCAGAATCACATGACCGGCTGTTTATTGTTGAAGTGATGGGCCGCGACTCTGGTATGATTGCTTTACGTACCGGTTTGGGCGTAGGAGCAGAAGCCATTATGGTGCCCGAAACTAAGTCTGACATAACCGCCTTGTTTGAAAGATTAGAAAGAGGCCGTAAGGATAAAACCTCGAAAATTGTAATGGTTGCCGAAGGCGATGAACCGGGCAGTGCTTTTGAGATTGGCCGTGCCATACAAAAACGTTATCCCCAATATGATACCCGTGTATCTGTACTTGGCCACATACAACGTGGGGGTAAACCAACTTGTATGGATAGGGTGCTGGCAAGCCGTTTAGGCGTTGCCGCTGTTGAAGCACTAAGAGATGGTCATTCCGGGCAAATGGTTGGCTTGATCCATAACGATATTGAATTTACACCATTCGAGCTTTCGGTAAAGCACCACCATGAGCTAAACGCTGAGTTTATACGAATTGTGGAGATGCTGTCGCTGTAATCAGGAGTGGGTGGCGAGTGACCAGTACTTAATACACGTCACTCATCACCCACCACACGCTACTATAATAGTTTCTCCGCTACTTCTTTCCAATTATTAACCCGCTCATAGCCGGTAAGCAATACGTTGTGCGGTGATGTAAATAACAATTTCCTGCCCTCAATACGGGCAAAGTTTTTGGTGCGGTCGTCAATCATGATATCGGTATTAACTATTTTGTAGCCGCATAGCATAATGTGCGTCCATTTAATAAAAGGGAAGTGGTCGCCTAACCAGGCCTGTTTATCTTCTAAAGAGTTAGGAAACTCTGTAGCTGCCGAAACGATAAAGACCTCGTATTTTTTATTTAGCTCTTCTAAAACCGCCTGGCTATCGGGTATCAGTTTCAGGTCCCTGAAAAAACCTTTGCGGTTAATGTATTCGCGTAGGGTATGATCTAATTCGGGTGGTAATAATTCTCTGAACTCTTTTCCGTGCATTTGGTCGAGCGTATAATTATAGCCGTGTTCCTGCTGATAAATGGTGATGAACTTATCAATCGGATCGGCAATTACCTCGTCCATGTCTATGGCGATGCTTTGTTTATTCATGGCGCAAATCTCCCAAATTACAAGCTAATTACCTGATATTAAAGTTTGTTTTTTTATTCCGGATATAATTGCTACCTTTGCGTCCCCGCTGAAATAAACTCCGGGGGAATGTTGAACACATAATTTAAAAACAAAAATGGCAACTAAAATCAGATTGCAAAGACATGGTAAAAAGGGCAAACCTTTTTACTACATCGTAGTAGCTGACGCTCGTGCTCCGCGTGACGGACGCTTTATTGAGCGTATAGGTTCTTACAACCCAAACACCAATCCTGCAACTATCGACATTAACTTCGATAAAACGCTTAATTGGGTTAATGATGGTGCACAACCTACAGACACTTGTCGTGCTATCCTTGCTTACAAGGGTGTATTGTACAAAAAACACTTACAAGGTGGTGTTAAAAAAGGTGCATTTACTGCAGAAGAAGCAGAAACAAAATTTGCTGCCTGGTTAGACCAAAAAGATGGTAAGATCACCGGTAAAAAAACAGATCTGCACTCAGCTAAAGATACTGCCCGCAAAGCGGCTCTACTTGCTGAAGCTAAAAAGAAGGATGATAAAGCTGCCGCTATCGCTGCAAAATATACTCCTGAAGCAGAAGAAGTTGAAGAAGCTCCGGTTGCTGAAACAGAAGAAGCACCAGTTGCAGAAGAGACTCCTGCTGCTGAAACTACAGAAGAAGCTCCTGCTGCTGAAACTCCTGCTGACAGCGCTGAATAATTTAGCAAACAACATTTATGCAATGGCGAAGCAACCCACAGGTTCTTCGCCATTGTTATTTTTGGAAGAATTAGATTTGACAACTTTTAAAAAGTTGTCAAATCTTAAAAATAGATGGTAAATGAAAATTGAAGATTGTTTCCGTATAGGTAGTGTATTAAAGACCAAGGGCCTTAAAGGCGAAATGCAGCTTTATGTTGATTTTGACAACCTGGAGAACATTGATTTTAACGCCCTGTTTATTGAGATAGGCGGCAAACTGGCCCCATTCTTTGTAGAGTCGGTAAAGTACAATCAAAAAAACTCGGCCTACCTGTACCTGGAGGATGTTGATACTATTGAGAAAGCTGCGCCTTTGGTAAAAAAAGATATTTACCTGCCCAATAAACTCAAACCCAAAAAGAAAAAAGCCGAGTTTACGCTAAGAGACCTGATCGACTTTACCGCTGTTGACGAAAACGAAGGCGAGCTGGGTAAGATAACCGCCATACATGAATATCCGCAGCAATTAATAGCTGCTGTTACTTATAAAGGCTGCGAAGTATTGTTCCCCTTAAATGAAGAAATTATTGTTGCTATTGACGTAGTGAAAGAGATCTTGACTGTTGATTTGCCGGAAGGGTTGTTGGAGATCTATTTGGATTAAAATTTTTGTCAAACATGTTTGACTTTTGTAAAGTTTATTTTACATTTGGTAAATTAAACTTTACAAATTATGAAAACACGATTTCTTTTTCCTCATCAATTTCGGCTGATTGGGATAGTATTATTAGTTGTTATCGCAATATTTTGTGGTGTGCATCAATATCAGACCGGCGGTATCTTTTCTTCTACCTCATTGGGTAATCTTAATCCTATTCCTTGCGATGTGTGGATGCAGATCATCTATAATGATATTCTACAGGTAGGCATTATTCTTGGGTTACTTTTCATTGGATTTTCAAAAGAAAAAATTGAAGACGAGCAGCTATCTCAATTACGACTTGATTCTTTACAATGGGCGGTTTATGTTAACTATGGATTATTTATCCTATGCATCGTTTTTATATATGACTGGAAATTCCTTTCGGTGATAATCTTTAATATTATTACACCACTTCTTTTCTTTATTATTCGTTTCCACTGGAAAATATACAGCAATAACCGGTTTATAAAAGACGACGCGATATGAAAAACACCATCCGCGTAGAGCGTGCCATAAAAAACATAACGCAGGCAGATCTGGCCGACCTGATAGGTGTATCGCGCCAAACCATTAATACTATCGAGAGTAACCGGTATGTACCATCTACGGTATTAGCATTAAAAATTGCCCGTGTTTTTGGTAAAGCTGTTGAAGAAATATTTATTTTAGAGGAAGAGGATTAGAGTTTATGAAAACAGCAACCGCATTCGCCCCGGTACTGGCCATAGCCAATGGCACTATCGATATTGATTTTTATAAAAAGGCATTTAACGCTGTAGAGAACTTTTGCTTAAGAAATGACGATGGCAGTATCCACGTAGCCGAACTGGTTATTGACGGTGCGGCGTTTCATGTGCACGAAGTAACCCCATTTAGCCACACCATACCGGCTACAACAGGCAACGGCACCGTTAATATAGGCTTGTTTGTTAACGATGTGCATACGGTGTTCAACCAAGCCCTTACAGCGGGCGCTATCCAGACAATGCCTGTAACCGATTTTGAATACGGCTATCGGCAGGGCGAACTGATAGATCCCTTTGGGCATAAGTGGGTAATACAAAAGAGATTAGAGGTTAGTTAATTAGAGATTAGGCCAATCGCTTTAGACCTAATCATTTATTGATATTATGGAATTAGTATTGGCCTTCGTTATGCTAAAAACAACTAATCTCTAATTAACTAACCTCTAATCACTAACTTTGCCCCATGCGTTTTGACATCATAACTGTACTGCCCGGATTATTAGAAAGCCCCTTTGCACATTCTATTTTGCAACGTGCGCAAAAGAAAGGCATTGCAGAAATTGTAGTACATAACCTGCGTGACTACGCCCCCGGCAAACAAAAAAGTGTAGACGATTACCCTTACGGCGGTGGCAGCGGAATGGTCATGACCATTGAGCCATTCGCTAAATGCATCGAGGCGCTTAAAGCCGACCGTGAGTATGATGAGGTGATCTTTATGTCGCCAGATGGCGAGACTCTTAACCAGGCCATGGCCAATCAACTGTCTATCAAAAAAAATATCATTATCCTTTGCGGGCATTATAAGGGGATAGACCAGCGCATCCGGGATCTATTTGTTACCAAAGAGATATCTGTCGGCGATTATGTGCTATCTGGTGGCGAACTACCTGCTGCTATCGTTGTTGACGCGGTGGTTAGATTGATACCCGGTGTATTGTCTGATGAAACATCGGCCCTGTCTGATTCTTTCCAGGATGGCCTGCTGGATGCCCCTGTTTATACCCGCCCTGCTGATTGGAATGGGCACAAAGTGCCCGATATCCTGTTAAGCGGTAATACGCCCGAAATTGAAAAATGGCGCTTTGAGCAGGCTGTAGAGCGGACTAAGACCCGCAGGCCTGATCTGTTGGAATAATGCTATAAAATCATCCCTTTTTGTTAACAAAAAACAAATTGTGGAAATTTTTAAAATCAACTTTTAATTATCAAAAATTATCCCTATAATTGCAATCCGATTTTTACGGGTTAAAAATCGCATTTAGAGCTTAAAATCATGGATTTAGTAAAATTTGTAGAAGAGCAAACAGTAACAATTAACAAGTTTCCGACTTTTAAAGCCGGTGATACTGTAAGCGTACATTATAAAATTAAAGAAGGAACCAAGGAACGTATCCAGGTTTACCAAGGTGTAGTTATCCAACGTAACAGTGTTGGTGTGTCTGAAACATTTACAGTACGTAAAGTTTCAAACGGAATAGGTGTTGAGCGTATCTTCCCTGCAAACTCACCAAATATTGATAAAGTTGAAGTTAACAGCTACGGTAAAGTACGTCGCTCTAAACTTTACTACCTGCGTGCCCTTACCGGTAAAGCAGCTCGTATCAAATCGAAAAGAGTTTAATTACCTCGATTTTCTGAAAGGGAAATTTAAAGGCAAGTGTATAAAAAATGCCTTCTTTCTTTTGAGAGAAGGCATTTTTTGTGGAATTAATGTTTTTCTGCGTGTCATCGACCAACGGGAGAAATCTATACATTCGCTAATGACAGATGTATAGATTTCTCCCGTTGGTCGAAATGACACGGATATGTTAAGGTAATATTCTTTTAGAAGTAGGCTTACGCCGGCAACTCTGCTATAACAGTACGTCCACCTTTTACAACTTCGCCTATCTCTACGTTTATTTTAGATCCCAGGGGTAAAAACAGATCCACACGAGAGCCAAATTTAATGAACCCGAACTGATCGCCCTGCTCTACTTTATCCCCTTCTTTTACATACCAAACGATACGTCGCGCTAATGCGCCTGCAATTTGCCTGAACAATACCGGTGTGCCGGCACTGTTTTCGGTTACTACGGTGGTGCGTTCGTTCTCTGTCGATGATTTGGGGTGCCAGGCCACTAAATATTTACCCGGATGGTATTTAAAATACTTCACAACGCCGCTTATAGGGTTACGGTTAACGTGCACATTAACCGGCGACATAAAAACCGATACCTGGATGCGTTTATCTTTCAGATACTCTTCTTCTACGGTTTCTTCAATAACCACCACTTTGCCATCGGCAGGGCATAGTACCACTTTTTCGTCTTGCATGATATCAAAATGTGGGTTGCGAAAAAACTGCACAATAATTACAAATAGCGCGAACGAAAGGATGTAAAACAACCATTTTACAGCAATTGCCTGCGGAAAGTAAAACTGTATAGCCGCGTTTAAAACAAAGATGAATAAGATACACAGCGCAAGCGAGGTATATCCTTCTTTGTGGAAAGTCATTTTTTTCATTAGTATAATTTGTTTCTATATGGTAATGAAGCTATCATGTGCTTGTTTTGTTTGTAAATGTTAGCACATGATGGTTTCATGAGGTAAAATTAAGCATTTGTAATGAAGTATAGATAGGTGTACACAATTGGGGCGGCAATTAATAAGCCGTCGAAGCGATCAAGCAGGCCACCGTGGCCCGGCAGTATGCCGCCCGAATCCTTTACATCTATACTGCGTTTAAACATAGATTCTATCAGGTCGCCGGTTGTACCGAAACAACTTATCAGTACACCTATGGTTATCCATTGTTGAGCTGATAATTCAGGGTAATACCTGCTGATCAGGTAAGCTACACCTGCTGTGATGAGGATACCCCCGATCAATCCTTCCCAGGTTTTTTTAGGCGAGTGGCGCTCGAATAATTTGGTCCGGCCCAGTTTGCTGCCCACTAAATAAGCACCGGTATCATTGGCCCAAAGCATCAATAGGAAACCTATTGGGAAATGAAAGTTAAAGCTGCCATTTACATAACCTAAAGCATGAAAGAACGTAAATGGAATGATAGTAAATATCAGCCCCAAATAAGTATAACTAATATTGGTAAAAGGCGCTTTGTTCTTTTTAAATAACTCCTGTATAAATATAAGGCTTAGGGTAACGGGCAACAGGAACAGTAGTTTATGATAATCTGCGCCATAAACTAACAGCGCGAAAACAGCATATATAAAGACACCATTTAATAAGCCGGTGTTTATATCGGGTTTAATACCGGCTTTTTTTATCAGGCCGTAAAACTCCCATAAACAAAAACCGCTTAGCAATAAATAAAACGCGTCGAACACATAATTGCCCAGTAAAACCGAGGCCAACATTACAATAATAAAAAAGAAGCCGGTTATGGCACGTACTCTCATAATTTAGATTTGGGTAAGGATCATCACTTCAATAGCGCGACTAAAGTTGTCCTTGTGAATATAAACTTCAACATCACCAAAGTCGCGGTGCGATGAAGCCTGCCTGTTTAATAATACTGCATCAACATGGTTTTCGCAAAGCACTTGCTTCACCATTTCCGATTGATAAAAATCGGCCGAAGTAAAGATCTTGATCCAGTTCTTCTCCATTTATAACATAGGGGCTTTTAATTTGCCCGTTGCAATATTGCGGTACAGATACAGCAAAAATAAAACAATTATCAAGCTAAACAGGTAGCTACCATAATTAAATATATGCTGATCGTCGGGGTTAACCTTTATCATTTTATTTTGGAACAGGTAACTTACTATCACCGCGGTGCCGTTGTTGATAAAGTGCCCCCAAACTGCCAGCCATATACTGCCGCTCCAGGCTACGAAATAACCAAACAATACCCCCAGAAACATCCGCGGTAAAAAGCCAAAAAACTCCATATGGAACGCGCTGAACAACGCAGCAGTTATCCAGATAGCAGCATGATAATTCTTGGTCCACTTTACAAATATGGTTTGTATGCATCCCCTAAACATAAACTCCTCGACAATGGCGGTAAGCAAACCAACCATCAGTAACTTAAACAGCATACTGCCTATGGTAGGCATCTTCAGCAATACGGTGGTGAGTTTTTGGGCCTGTTCTTCTGTATCCTTCATCCATTTTTGCAAGCCGTCTAAAAAATGGGGTAGTACCAGGTTTTGATTAATGTTGTTCAGGTATTCTATTAGTGGTGTAGAGATCACCATCACACAAAAAGCAATTACCGGCAATATCCATGGGAACTTAAACGACGGCTTCAAATACTCCTGCGGATCTTTTACCACCCAATACGAGAAAACAACAGAAGCAATCAAAATAGGAAAGGTGGTGCTTAACAACTGGATTATCCATAAAGCATTAGCCAGGTTGGGGTTATGCACGTTTAGCCGTGGGATATCCATTAGGGTTTCAATACCATATAATCCTATAACTACCCATGCGCCAATTAAATAACCAAGCGCGATAACCCCAATAGATATGAAAACAAAAAACAAAAGTTGGACTGAGGGATAGATTTTTCGATTCTTATCAAGAAGAAGTTTAAGTATTTCTTGATATAGTAGTGATAGTACCTTATTTATCATTTATTTTAAATTTCGTATTTTTGCAGCGCTTAAAGATAAGCCATGTCTGTACAAATAGGAAATATTGATTTAGGGGAGTTCCCGCTGCTGCTGGCACCGATGGAAGATGTGAGTGATCCGCCTTTCCGTTACGTATGCAAACAGCATGGCGCGGATATGATGTACACCGAGTTTATCTCGTCCGAAGGATTAATTCGCGACGCAGCTAAAAGCCGGAAGAAGCTTGACATTTTTGAGTACGAGCGCCCAATAGGTATCCAAATCTTTGGTAGCGATATCGAGCACATGCGCGAAGCGTCCGAGATCTCGTCACAAGCGGGCCCCGACCTGATAGATATAAACTATGGCTGCCCGGTTAAAAACGTGGCTTGCCGTGGCGCAGGCGCAAGCTTACTGCAGGATATAGACAAAATGGTGGCCATGACCAAAGCCGTTGTTGAGGCCACACACTTACCCGTTACTGTTAAAACACGCTTAGGCTGGGATGATAATACCAAGAATGTACAGGAAGTTGCCATGCGTTTGCAGGATGTGGGCATTAAGGCACTAACCATTCACGGCCGCACCCGTGCACAAATGTATAAAGGCAGTGCCGACTGGAGTTTGATCCGCGAAATTAAGCGTAACCCGCAGATCCAGATCCCTATTTTTGGTAATGGCGATATTGACTCGCCCGAAAAAGCGGCAGCCTGGCGCATGGAATATGGCGTAGATGGCATGATGATTGGCAGGGCTGCCATTGGGTACCCGTGGATATTTCGTGAAATAAAACATTTCTTTAAAACCGGCGAACATTTAGATAAGCCAACCTTCGCCGAGCGCATTGATGCCTGCCGTACTCACCTGGTAAAATCAATAGAGTGGAAAGGGCCAAAAACAGGCGTTTTTGAGATGCGGAGGCACTATTCTAACTATTTTAAGGGGATAGATAACTTTAAAGAATACCGCATGAAACTGGTTACTGCGGGCACTTTAGAAGAGCTGGAAGATATTTTACACGAGATAGAACACAACCCCCGGTTCGAAAATTCCGTATCTACAGTAACGGTTTAAATTGTTAGTTTTTTTCTTTTTTTCATCAAAAAGGATATCTTGCTGAAAATTATGCCATTAAGATGGCTCAGTTTTTGAACAGGTGGTTTATATTTGAATTAAAACGATACTTATCAACATGGTTACATTCATAACTGAAGGTGTTAAGGTTTCTGTAGAAACTATATATCAGCCGGAATATTCAAACCCGGCTAATGACCATTTTATGTTTGCCTACAAGGTTAATATTGAAAATATGGGTAGCTACGCGGTGCGCTTAATGAGCCGTCATTGGTATATATTTGACTCGAACGGCGCTAAGCGCGAGGTTGAGGGCGAAGGAGTAGTAGGTGTACAACCGGTAATTGAGCCGGGCAGTTCGCACGAATATGTATCGGGCTGCAACTTAAAGACCGATATGGGCAGCATGAAAGGCGAATACCAAATGATGCGCCTGATGGATAATGCGACATTTGATGTGCAGATACCGGAGTTTTATTTGATAGCACCGTATAGATTGAATTAAGAGTCAAGAGTTAAGAACCAAGAATTAAGACATATAAAAGCCCGATCAATTTTTTTGATCGGGCTTTCTATTTTATGCGCTTAGCTAATCTTAATTCTTGGTTCTTAACTCTTGATTCTAAAATTAATTTCTTCTGCTATTCAGCAATGAGGCATAATATAGCAACGTAGCTAAAGAACCCAAAGCTGCAACCACATAGGTCATAGCGGCCCACCATAGGGCGTCTTTGGCTTGCTCATGCTCTTCGCGGGTTTGCATAACGGTGTAGTTATTATTTAACCAGGCCAAAGCGCGGTTACTGGCATCAAACTCTACCGGCAGCGTAATAAAGGCAAACAGGGTTACTATAGCCAATCCGGCTACACCAATAGCCAATACTAAAGGATTGTGTGCGAAGGCCAACAACATAACACCTATAAACAGGGTAAATTGAACTATAGTCGATGCAACGTTTGTAACCGGCACCAATGAACTGCGCAAACTTAACCAGCTATAACTGGCAGCATGTTGTACGGCGTGCCCACACTCATGCGCAGCTACGGCGGCGGCGGCAACACTGCGGCTGTAAAACACATCCGGGCTTAAGTTTACCGTTTTTGTTTCGGGGTTGTAGTGGTCGGTTAGTTGCCCTTCAACTGATATTACTTGTACATCAAAAATGCCATTATCGCGCAGCATACGCTCGGCCACTTCTTGCCCGGTTAAACCCGACAATAGCGGCATTTCTGCATATTGTTTAAATTTACTCTTAAAGCGCCATTGTACAATAAAGCTTACAACGGCAACAACTATCATTAATAACCAGGCTGATCCCATATCTTTATCCTATTTAATTTTAATAACGATTAATTCTTTGAAACGAGTATTTCAAAAAGCATTCCGATAGCTAAAAAGAGCGGTATAGCCCGGGTTATACTGACAAAATTACAGCCAATAGTGATTAATTAAGACAGTAAGGGTATTATAAGTATTCCAGCAACTCCATCCGGTTGCCAAATGGGTCGAGGAAAGTAAAACGATCCCGGCCCTCTATAATCGGTTCTTCATCAATCGTGATGCCATTTGCCTGCAAGTGTTTTCGGGCGGCAACAAGATCCGTAACCTCAAAAGCGGTATGTCTCCAGGTACGGCCTACCGGAGTCTCTACACCAATGTGTAATTCAATATCGCCCAAAACAAACCAATAGCCGGGCGTAACAAAGATATGATCAGGCCGGGGGATCGGCTTTAATCCAAACACATCGGCATAAAATTGACGTGCCGCTTCCAGATCTTTAAGAGCAACACAAATATTAATATGGTCGGTACGTTTAAAGGTTATCATTGTTTAATAGCTTGGTTAAAAATTGCTCCCAGGTTTTAATGCCAAAGGTATGTTCTTTACACAGATTTATTCCAGATCGAAGCATGTCAAAGCGCTCACCCTCCATTATTTCAGTTTCCAACTTGTACTTTTTGCTCCAAATATCCAGGTATGTTTGCCCCATTTTTTCAATAGTCAATATCTGTGGCCCACCAATGATTACTGTTCCATTTTTAGGTCCGGTAAAAGTTAGATCAACTATTTTTTGGGCTACTTCGCTTATTTCTATCGATTGAAACTTAAGCCCTGCAGGCACCTTTAAACAAGTTCCTATATCATAAGGCTTGATCATTCTATTCAGTACAAAATCATGAAACTGGGTAGCCCGTAAAATTGTAAACGGAATGCCCAACGAACCAATCAATAGTTCCACTTCATATTTGATCTTATAATATGAAAACTCGCTGTTATCAACACCGGCAATAGAAACATAAATAAAATGCTTGATTTTGCTCTTATTTACGGCAGACAGTAAGTTACGAGAACCTTCCAGATCAACGAATTGTGCGTAAGGCGGGTTGCTTGCGCAATGAATAATAATATCAGAGTGGTCTACGATTTCCTGTATGCTTTCCGGATCAGTTATGTCTGCTTTAACTACGTTTACCGCTACTGGCAGATTTACGTTATCTTTTGTTGTGATAACGCTGATCTGCCTGTCTGCGTTAAGCAGTTGTTCAATTATTTCTCTTCCAAGCGCGCCTGTTCCGCCAGTAATTAAAATATTATCCATATTACCTCAGGCCTTTTTTATTCGTGTTCGGCAAAAGTTAGTACATAACCGTTATTGTCTTTTATAGAAAACTCGGTAGCGCCATAAAAGGTCTTTTCCAGCCCTTTTAAAACGGTTACTTTACCGTTTATCCGTTCAAAAAACCCATTAATGTCTTTCAGGGTAATATATAGCAATAAGGAACCGCCATCTGTTCTGGATATTTCAGGCAGGTCATTGGCAAGGCTTTCATAGGTTTGAAACATCAGCGTTACGCTGCCATTTACCATCATGGCCCATACCTGGTCATCTCCATCTTCGGGTACAGACATTGTGATCTTAAAACCAAGTTGCTCATAAAAAGCAACGGTTGCTTTCATATCTCGGGTGAAAATATTAGGTGCTAACGTTTCCATATATTGATGGTTTGTTACGTGTAAATGACCTGATAAAGATAATGGGTTTCATAACTTTATCCGACAAAAAATAAATCACTCGTTCGCTCAATAATTATAACTATGGGTAAATTAATAGCAGCTTTTGAAGCTTATCGCACCAAAATGAACGACCGCATCATGGAGTCGTCTAATACCAATATCAAACGTTTCTTTGCTTTAGATACGACAACTTATGCCGAAGGGGCTTTAGATGTAAAGACCAAAGAAATGCTGGGATTGGTGGCATCGATGGTTTTGCGTTGCGACGATTGCATTAAGTATCATTTAGGCAAATGCCACGATGCCGGTGTAAAGCACGATGAAATGAACGAGGTATTTATGATAGCTAATTTAGTAGGTGGATCCATAGTGATACCGCACTACAGACGCGCTGTTGAATACTGGAACGAGTTAAATGAGGTTCAATAATATCATCGACCAGAATAAAGCAAATGCTTTAACAACGGCCGATGAATTAATTACAGCACATTTAAAATAGTTTTGATAGACGCCCTGTTGCGGTAATCTTTATCAAAGTGTACAAATGCCAGTTTGCCGCTTTTATCAATAACGTAGGTAGCCGGTACAGGCAACATATGATCTGTATTACCATTGTTTTGTTCCAGGTCTATGCCGTAGCCTTTATACTTAGTTACCGTGGCCTGGTCCATTACATAGTTAACATCATAAGCCTTCATTATTTTATACCCCTTGTCTTCAATTATAGAAAACGAAGCGTGGGTTTTGCCAATGGTTTTATTAATGTTATCCGCAGTTTCGGGCGTTACGCCAATTACATAAGCGCCTTTACCGGTTAGCAATTGCAACGAATCCTGCAACTGCTGGATATGCTTATTGCAATACGGGCACCATTGCCCGCGGTAAAAGAATAGCACCACGGCCTTATGCGACTTTAGCAACGCCTTTAAGTTAAGTTCTTTACCGTAATTGTCTTTAGCCGTAAAAGCAGGGGCTTGCTGGCCCTGTTTAAGGCCCGATTGCGCAAATGTTGCCGCGCTGCTGAATAAAAGAAGTGCTATTAGTATATATTTTTTCATTCTATTATTTGTTGATATGAATTATATAAGATGGAAAATTTAAGCAGGGAGATAATCCCTGCTTAAGTGAATTACATTTTTTTTTTGGCCATCTTGCTCATTTTGCCGGTGTCTTTTGACATCTTCTTGTCCATTTTGTCCATCTTCTTTTTGTCCATTTTCTTATCCATTTTAGACATTTTACCCATCTTGCCGGTATCGGCTAACATGGGGCGGATTGGACCAGCTAAAACATTTAAAGATAATGTGGTTACGATAGTACCTGCTACCAGGATTTTTGAAATAATTGATTTCATCTTTGTTGTGGTTTTAATGTGTGTTTTTGGGTTTAGTCGCACCCCGGAAGCAAACCTTACAACAAAATCAATTTTTATTTAATTCCTCTTCAATACGGTGCTGAAGCCCTTGTTTAAAAGTGTCATCCAGGCGAATTTTATCATCATTTGAGCTTTTAAAAAGCTGCTGCACCATTTTGTTGATCAGTGCGCTTTGCTTATCGAAGACCCGGCAAACAGAACAGCCATATAGGTGGATGTATAACTCCATCTTTTCACGCAGCGTAAGGCCTTCAATCAGCTTTTTCTCGATCAGGAAAGTAGCCCGCTTACAGTTGTATATGATCTTTTTTATTGGTCCCATTTTAAATCCATGTTTTTTGAAGGCATGCCCTCAGGTTAATTTTAGCCCGGTGAATGATTACCCAAAAGTTTGCCGATGTTACTTTCAACTCAGTACAAATAGTCTCGGTCGATTCGTCCTCCATATGTTTCATCGTAAAAACCGCGAACCATAGCGCGGGTAGTTTTTTCATACAATGCTGCAAAACTTTGTTGAACTCCTTTTCATGTAGCGGGTCGTCGGTATTCAAGCCAAACTCTTGCGGCCAGTGTTCTTCTTTCCAGTGCCCATCCTCATAAAAAAAGTCCTGCTGCTCCTGTTCGGCAGCTTTTACAGGCAGGTTATTTAAACCCGGTGATCTTTTACGATAAATATCTATGATCTTATTTTTTAATATCGCCGTAAGCCACGTTCGCTCACTGCTTTTTCCTTCAAATTTATCGGAACGCTCTAACGCGGCCAGGAAAACTTCCTGCACTAGGTCGCGCGCCTGCTCTTCATCGCTTAGCCTGCTCATAGCAAAAGCATATAGGTAATCGGCATGGTTATCAACCCATTTATGCGGGTTCAGTAATTGTGTGGTTAACATTGGGGTGATATCATCATTATAATTATTAGTCGGAGAAGTGCGGAAATCCTTACATAAAAATATAAGGCCAAATAAAATTATTAAATTTATTGTAAGGAACACGTTATCCCTACGACCAATTGCGTATATATCTTAGTCAATACGTATAAAAATGAAAACCACTAAAATAATTATCGCCCTTGCTGTTGTAATTTCAATTACAACCATGGCTTTTACACCTACAAAACCAGCCCAGACTAACAATACTAATACCGGCAAAGGCTTTGCTGTAGTAGAACTGTTTACCTCTGAGGGTTGCTCAAGCTGCCCGCCTGCTGATGAACTGGTTAGCCGGATCCAAAAAGAGTATAAGGACCAGCCAGTATATATCCTGGCTTTTCATGTTGATTACTGGAATCGGTTAGGCTGGCGCGATGTATTTAGCAATGCTGGGTATTCAGCCCGGCAACAGGAGTATGCTAAGTATTTGAATTTGCCGCAGATTTATACACCACAAATCGTAGTTAACGGCAAAAAAGAGTTTGTGGGATCGGAAGAGGGAACGTTGCGTAACGTTATAAAAACGGACCTGCAAAAATCGACATCAACACAAATTACTTTAAGCGATATAAAGACCGGGCAGGATAAAGCGACACTACATTATCAAACAGAAGGGAATGGAAACAATAGCTTGTTATTGCTGGCATTGGTAGAGAAATCAGCACAAAGCAATGTAAGGGCCGGCGAAAACAAGGGTCGTAACCTATCACACGTACAGATTATTCGTCAATTAGATAAAGTGGTCTTAACTAACGGGCGCAGCGGTACGCAAAGCATTACGCTGCCCAAAGACTTTAACCCGCAACAATGGGAGATCATAGCATTGGTACAAAACACCCAAAGCGGCGAGATCATTGGTGCCACCAAACAAGTATTCCCGCTTGCGGGTTAAATATTGTAAGTTTATTAAGTGAAACAGATCAAAGAAAAACATTCATTAGCCATGCGATGGTGCCATTGGGTAAATTTCCCGGTGCTTACCATTATGATATGGAGCGGAATGCTTATTTATTGGGCCGACGACGAATACAAGATCACCCTGTTTGGCCATACTTATTTTACTTTTTTCCCGGAGGGGTTTTATAAGTTTTTTAATATTACCCATCGGCTTACCGAGGGAATGGCGTTTCACTTTATGTTTATGTGGTTCTTTATCCTTAACGGGATCTTTTATGTGGCCTATACTTTAATTTCGGGCGAATGGCGCGAGTTGGTTCCGCAGAAAAAATCATTTAAAGAGGCCTGGCTGGTATTACTGCATGACCTACATATCCGCAAAATGGCACCGCCACAAAACAAGTATAACGCCGCCCAGCGCATTGCATATACGGCAATTATTATCATGAGTGTAGGTTCGGCAGTTACAGGGGTGGCTATTTACAAACCGGTGCAGTTTAATTACCTGGTATGGTTGTGCGGAGGGTATCATTTTGCCCGTATCATGCATTTTGTATTAACGTTGGGCTATGTCTTCTTTTTTGTGATCCATATTGTACAGGTTTTCCTGGCGGGATGGAAAAACTTTAGTTCGGCAATTACAGGGTTCGAGGTGATAGACAAAACACCAAAACCCATTATCAAAAAAACCGATGACGAAGAAAAAAGTTAAAAAGCCGCTAACTATCGAGCAGAAGATCAACCGGCGTACGTTTATTTCGTTCGGGGTGTTTGGCACACTGGCAACAGGCGCGGCTTTTGGCTACAAATGGTTGTATAATTCGCCCGACGAGGTAAAAGCGATAACCGGTGGAGCGCGGGTACCGTTGCGCCGTGCGCTTAACAAAACAGAACTGGTGGTGCACCGGTTACTTTACAGCGAAAAGCACCTGGTTAAAACCTACCCAAAAGCAATGGCTGCCAAAAATGTGCGCCAAAACAGCGATGTTGGCTTAGAAAGCAAAATAGACCTTGCCGCGTGGAAACTACAGGTAACAAAAAGCAATGGCGAGCAATTATCCATCGGCATAGATGAGCTAAAGGCCTTGCCTAAAACCGAGATCATTTTCGATTTTAAATGTGTTGAAGGATGGGACCAGATCCAACACTGGGGCGGACTTGCCTTTACTGATTTTATCAAATATTTTAAGTTAGATGCCGAAACCAAAATGGATTACGTAGGCATGGAAACACCGGACAAACTTTACTATGTTGGTCTGGATATGGACAGCGCCATGCACCCGCAAACCTTGCTGGCTTATGAAATGAATGATAGGCCCGTACCTGTAAACCATGGCGCCCCTTTAAGGCTCATCATCCCTGTTAAGTACGGCGTAAAAAACCTAAAACGCATAGGCGCTATCAGCTTCAGCAACCAACGCCCGCGCGATTATTGGGCAGAGGTTGGTTATGATTATTATTTGGGGTTATAAATACGTTTTGTTATCTTTTTAGTAAATTTGTTAATTAGAGATTTTTAACCATTGTCCATGAAAGTAATATTAGATATAAAAGATGATAGGGCTCCATTTATCATGGAGGTTTTAAAAAACCTTAAGGATGTTAAAACCAAGCCTATCACTGATTATAAAGCCGGCGTTCTTGAGGGAATAAAGGAAGCTATAGAGGAGGTGAAACTAATTAAACAAGGCAAGCTAAAAGGCATTTCTGCAAAAGAGTTGCTTAATGAAATATAACATAATTGCTACTCCTCGTTTCAGGCGGGATATAAAAAAGCTGGCAAAAAAGTACATTTCTCTAAAGAACGAATATGCCAATTTAATAACCAGTCTTGAAACCAACCCGGAGCAAGGCATTCCGCTAAAAAACAATTGCTATAAAATTCGTCTTTCTATTTCTTCCAAAGGTAAAGGTAAATCTGGAGGTGCGCGGGTAATTACTTATGCTTTAATAAAAGAACAGACAGTTTTCCTTTTAACTATTTACGATAAATCAGAAAAAGAAAACATAAACGACAAAGAATTAAAGGACCTACTGAGTCAATTATCTGAATAAGCAACGGTTTTTATCTTTTAGCGCCCCCCCCCAAACACTTTCATCTTAAATTCATTATCTTATTTTAATATTAGCATATTGCAATAAGAGATGCCTGTTGTAAAGTTTCCTTTCAGAAAACAACTGGCTTATACCTGCGGGATGATAGGCTGGAGCATGATGACCAACACCATCATTGTAATGCTGCCGTACTTTTATCTGCCGCCATCCAACTCGGGGTTAATACCGCTGGTTCCGCAATTGCTTTTATTTGGAACAATCAATATTTTATCGGTGATTGCCGCTTCGGGCAGGTTTGTCGATGCTATATACGATCCCTTTATTGCCTCTTTAAGTGATAAAAGCACCAATCCTAAAGGCCGGCGTATTCCGTTTATGAAATGGGCCATTATACCGGCTGTGTTTTTTTGCTGTTTAACCTTTTCGCCGCTGGTAAAAGGCGAAAGCACCTACAACGCTGTATGGTTAGGCGTAAACATGATCTGCTTTTTTATGGGGGCCACCACTTATATTATCCCCTATAACGCGCTATTGCCCGAGCTTACCGACACTGCTGCCGAAAAGGTTAAACTATCGTCATTTCAACAGGTTGGTTTCATCATCGGTATTGTACTATCTGCATTGGTAAACAACTTTGCAGATGTTTTGCAAAAAAGCTTTACAGCAATCGACCGCGACTCGGCGGTGCAGTACACCATCTGGGGCATGAGCATTTTGGCAGGAGTCTTCATGTTGATACCGGTATTGTTCATCAACGAAAAAAAGTATTCAAGAGGGAAACCGTCGCATTTGCCTTTGCTGCCTGCCATACGCAAAACATTTAGCAACAGTAATTTTAAATATTATCTGGTGTCTGATTTTTCTTACTATATGGCACTCAGCATTATTTCAAGCGGGTTACTTTACTTTGTTACGGTGCTGCTTAAATTACCGCAATCAGACAGTGGTGTTTTTATGGGAACAATGGTATTAGTGTCGCTGCTGTTTTATCCATTAATCAATTACCTGTCTAAAAAAATAGGGAAGAAGCCTATTGTGCTATTTTCGTTCGGGCTGTTAAGTTTGATATTTATCGCCATATTCTTTTTGGGGAAATTTCCGTTCTCGTCGACGGTGCAAATCTATACCCTGATCCTATGCGCTTCATTTCCGTTAGCATCATTAGGGATATTGCCTAACGCTATTCTTGCAGAGATCGCACAAAACGAGGCCCTGGAAACAGGCGAGAACCGGGAAGGAATGTTCTTTGCTGTAAAATACCTTTTTGTAAAATTGGGGCAGTCGTTAGGGATAGCGTTGTTTGCCTTTCTTACCGTTTATGGTAAAGACCCCGGCAATGACTATGGCTTGCGGTTAAACGGCATTTGCGGTTGCGTGCTATGCTTGATGGCCGTTGTTGTGTTCAGCCGGTTTAAAGAAGTTCGTGTCCGTTAATGAGTACCGGCGACCACTGCTTTTAAAAATAAACATACTGTATATGTTGATAATTGGCCACTTGGACCGTTTATGTTATAATCAAACCCATGCGTGGCCCAAGGCAATTTAAGCCAATAATGCCGTACACTGTCTGCGCCTAATTTTTCGTCTAACCTTCGGCTATGATCGTACGCTACCAAAACATCATTTTGGCCGTGTATAATTAGTGTTGGTACAGAAGTTTTGGTAACAAACTCTAACGGCGAACTTGCCACGTATTTTTGCGGCACTTTATTATACGACCCACCCAAATAAGCCTCCATTACAGCACGGGAGTTCATTACCAATGGGCTTGACGGGGCTGAGTATCCCCAAACCATATCTGCAGGGCCATAAAAATCTATTACGCCTTTTATACCTGGCTCATGTAAAGTGTAGGCAGCCAGTAACGCTATTTGTGCCCCGGCCGACCTGCCCAGTAAAACAAAGTTCTTAGGGTCGATATTTAATTCGTCCGCATTTTCTTGCAGGTATTTTAGTGCCGCCTGTACATCTTCTACCGGTATTGGGCTTTGATATTTTGGAGCCATGCGATAGTTAATTGCCGCCACATTATAGCCTTCTGCTGCCAATATGCTATTTAATTCGGGCAATTGTTTGCTGTCGCCTGTACTCCACGAACCTCCGTGAACAACAATTACACATGGCTTTTTACCCGTAATTTGTGATGGATAAAAATCAAGTGTTAATGCTGTATCGGCAAACTTAACATAAGTTATACTTTTAGCGGCAACCGGCTTATTGTGGGCAAATAGCTTCGAAACACTAAATGGGGTTTGGCTATCCTGTACATGGGTAATTTTGCCATACTGGCTAAAAGTGGAGTTAAAGTCTGTGTTTAAATCATAGCCAGCAACATAAGCCTTAACAATTGGCGACAGAAATACACATATAGAAATCAAACCAACCAACGTGCCTAACAGTTGATATTTTTGCACCCAAAACCCCGATAGTACCAGTACGGCACTTATACCGGCAAAAATTAATGGGTACTCTGTAACCCCAATAGCTAATAACCATAAATAATATGCAGGGGCTTTAAATAAAGACAATAATGAGATTAGGAAAAAGGTGATGATCAATAATACCCTGGTCATGCGCTAGTTTTAATGAAATAAATAATGCCTTACTATCCATTCGTTTCAATTGCTGAAAATCTACAATGCGGCACAAGCCACATAGCATAATCACCAATAAACCCTTTATTTAGTGTGCCCGTTTTTTACCGTAAGTTTCTTCGAATAAAGATATAATTCATTTTTATGATTATCTATATTTTTTAACTGTACCTCAGCGGTTGGTCGTCTACCAGCTCCACTTCGGCAACCGGGCTAAACAGGTACACCCGTTTAGTTTTTAGTTCGGTGCATTTATAGCGTTTACGCAACTTTTCTTCTTTGCGAAATATACGGCCATCCTTGAGTTTGAATACCGAGTGCATGGGTAGTTTTTCTACCGTATGGATGTCTTCTTTGGGTGCATCGTATTTTCTGAGCGAGCGGTATAGCGTTAGATCAGAACAGCTGGATGCTGCCGGATTATTTAAATAACTAATAATGGCATGTTTCACGTCGGTCGGAAATACCTCTTTTTCAAAAAAAGGTTGCATCATCTTTTTGAAATTGTTTTTCCACTCTGTACCGTGTGGTTTGGCTTTATGCTTGTGCTCGTTCCAGGTATGAAGGTGCGCAAACTCATGTACGGTAGTTACCAAAAAAGCATAGGGGTTAAGGTCGAAATTAACAGAGATACGATGCCCCTTACCCTGGAATGGGGCCCGATAATCGCCAAACTTGCTGCCACGATTGCGTGAAATCTTAAACTCGCATTTAAAGTAGTCTATCCAGCGGCCAATAAGCGGTGCCGCGTCTGGTGGAAGATACTTTTCTAAAACTTTTACTTTATCCAATTCTTACCTCAGCTCAAAGATAGTTTTTTGGGGCTTAAAGCACAATGACTAAAGCTAAAAGCTTTTTGTAATTGATAGGAGTTGGTTTTGGGCTTTTCGCTTTCTGCTTGAGACCTTTTACCTCAATAATTGGTACACCACAAAACTGGCCACATAAGCCAACACCGTCATATAAGCAAATTGTATAGCCGGCCAGCGCCAGCTTTTAGTTTCACGATATACAACGGCTACGGTGCTTGCGCATTGCATGGCAAAGGCATAAAACATCATGAGCGAGAATGCTACCGCGAAAGTAAATACCGGCTGCCCGGTTTGCGTATTTTTTGCCTGGTGCATTTTTTCCTGAACAGATTGTATATTATCAGCATCGCCATTTACACTATAAATAGTAGCCATGGTACCCACAAATACTTCCCGGGCGGCAAATGAGGTTATCAGGGCGATACCTATCTTCCAGTCAAACCCAAGAGGACGTATGGCCGGCTCAATAACGTGGCCTAAAACACCGGCGTACGAGTTTTCCAGCTTTTCGGACGCAATATCTTTTTTAAGCTGATCTGTGCTTAACGTCTTTGTAAATTCCGATTGCTTATACTTGGTATCTATTTTTTCAAAACGATCGCCCGGCCCGTAGGATGCCATTACCCATAAAATAATGGATACAGCTATAATAACTTTGCCCGCCTGCAACACAAATGATTTTGAGCGTTCATACATCGAATAAACCACATTGCTCCATCGCGGCATACGGTAAACGGGCAGTTCCATGATAAAATAACCGCGCTCACGGCTTTTTAAAATAAACTTGAACACCCAGGCCACAACTACTGCCGACACGAGGCTAAATACATACATGCCGGTTAATGCCAAACCCTGCAGATTAAACAGCCACCAAACATTTTTATTAGGTACTACCAGCGCTATTAACAAGGTATAAACAGGTAAACGGGCAGAGCAGGTTACCAAGGGGGTAACCATTATGGTGATCATCCGGTCTTTCCAGTTTTCAATTGTACGGGTACTCATGATAGAGGGTACCGCGCAGGCAAAACCGCCTATTAACGGCACAACTGATTTTCCGTTCAGGCCCACTTTACGCATTAGCTTATCCATCATAAAAGTAACACGCGACATGTAGCCCGTATCTTCTAAAATAGATATAAAGGCAAACAGGATAGCTATTTGCGGTATAAATACCATTACGCCGCTCAGGCCGGCAATTACACCGTCAACCAATAAGCTAACCAGCGGACCGGCAGGTAAAAAATGATGTAAGGTATTCTGCACCCATACAAACGCGTCTGCTATCAGTTCCATCGGATAAGCGGCCCATGAAAATATGGCCTGAAACATAAACATCAGTATGGCGAAAAATAGGATGAAGCCAAATATCTTATGGGTAAGTACCTTGTCTATCTTATTGCTTAACGTTTCATCCTGCGCAGTATCGGGCACTTTAACCGAATCATAAAGCAGATCATTTATAAAACTATAACGGGCAATGGTTTCGCGGCCTTGGGCTTTCTGCGAATGGAAGCTATGTTCTTTTTCCAGTTCCTCAATACGGTCCGACTGTTCAGTCGACAGAAATTTTAAGGTTTCATGCTGATGCGCCAGCTGCAAAGCAAAATAAGGATTGTCAATATTTAGTTCTTTGCTGATACTGTCGATCAATTGCGGGGCGATCGATCTAACATCAATACTATCTTCCTGTAACGCTACTTTATTGGCATAAGACACTGCTGTTTTAAGCTGATCTATCCCATCTACTTTACGTGCAGATATTGGTACTACTTGCACACCCAGGCTCTTTGCAAACTGGTCAACATCAATGGTTATCCCTGATTTTTTGGCAAGGTCCATCATGTTAAGCGCTATAATTACCGGTATCTTCAAATCGGCAACCTGGCTGTATAGCAGTAAATTTCTTTTTAGATTAGACGCGTCAAGTATAACAATAACCAGATTAGGCGTCAGTGGATTATGCCTGTCTGCCAATACAGAAAACACGATCGATTCGTCCTGGCTTTTTGGGTAAAGACTGTAAGTACCGGGCAGATCTACAATTTCGGCAGTACGGCCATCAGGCAGTTTAGCATAACCAACTTTTTTATCAACCGTAACCCCCGGAAAATTTCCTATTTTTTGATTTAACCCGGTTAATACATTAAAGAGTGTTGATTTACCGGTGTTTGGATTCCCAACAAGTGCAACTCTTATATCGGCTTTCAATTATTTAAAAACTACTGCAATATTATGGTTGATGCTTCGCGTTTACGTAAACTTAACTGGTATCCTGATACGTTGATAGCTATTGGGTCGCCAAGTGGTGCTATTCTGTCAACTCTTATTTCTTCGCCGGGTAAGCATCCCATCTCCATCAATTTAATTGACATTTCCAGATCTGTAAATTCTTTAATGATACCCTTTTCTCCTACCTCAAGTTGTGACAGCCTCATGTTTATACGTTAACCTGTCAAATGTAAGCCTTATTTAAATTAAATCCAAATAAGGGTGTTTTTTGTATAAAACGAGGCAGTTATTGTCACATTTACACTTTGTTTAAAAAAAAGTTTCATGTATATACAACTGTTTTGCAAAAAATAACGTTCTTTGTAGTATTATCTGTAAGCATCGCTTACAATGTGATAAGGTTTAGGTTGAAAGCCCCCAAACAGCGAGTGTACGGGGGCTTTTATTTTGCCTTTATTTTTACATTTACACCGTGAGTCACGTACAACTAAAAGAACTGTTATATCAGCAATGCCTTGACTATGTGCAAAAGCGCATGGATGCCGCCGAACAGGGAATTAAAGAAGCCCAACAAGCATCTAAGGATGATACCAAAAGCAGCGCCGGCGATAAATACGAAACCGGACGCGCCATGATGCAGCAGGAAACCGACCGGAACATGGCCCAGTTAAATGAGGCCAATAAATTAAAAGTAGCGTTGAACCAGATCAGTACATCCGTTACAACCAAACAGGTGGAAAACGGTAGTGTGGTATTAACCAATAATGGCAATTTCTATATGGCTATAAGCGCGGGCACTTTATTAGTCGACTCTCTCTCTTATTTTGCTATCTCACCCGCATCGCCCATCGGCTTAAAACTAAAGGGGCTTAAAGCAACAGATCAATTTACCCTAAATGGTAAGGATTATAAAATAACCTCGGTTTTATAGGTTATATCTGCATAAAGTTTTTGTAATGTGCTGTTAATGCTGTTTCTTTAGCAATACCAAAGAAACCTACTATAAATTACTAATGGATACATCTCAATCATTACCTGTACTTGAGGCTACCGAACTGCGTATTTTGGGCTCATTGATGGAAAAATGCAAAGCCACTCCTGATTATTACCCCATGACCCTTAACGGCCTAACAGCCGCTTGTAACCAGAAAACATCGCGCAAGCCGGTGGTGCAGTATGATGACGAAACCGTTATGCAGGCATTAAATACGCTGAAAAGGCGGGGACTCATATCTACAGCCACCGGTGGGTCTATCCGATCTGTAAAATACAAGCATAATTTTGCCATTGTTTTCCCGCTTATACCATCAGAAGTAGCTATTATGTGTCTGTTGATGCTGCGCGGGCCACAAACACCCGGCGAGCTGAATACCAATTCGGGCCGGTTACATGAGTTTGAATCGATAGAAGAAGTGCAGGAGGTTTTGGATAAATTAGCCGGGGGCGATACACCCTATTTGGTGCAATTGCCTAAGCGCCCCGGACAAAAAGAAGCTCGTTACGCTCATTTAATGGCCGGGGTACCTGAAATAACGGATGATGACGACGATGACCAGCCAGTAGGTCGTCATAATAGCGTTCTGGAAACCCGCCTGGCTAAAGTTGAACAGGAATTGGCCGAACTTAAGGAAGCCTTTGATAAGTTAATGAAAGAGCTAACCTAAGGCACAATTACTTATATATTTCCGGTTAAACAAAAAACGATGAGCTTAAGCCCATCGTTTTTTGTTTGTAAAGTTCATTTTAATTATAGATAAAGCTACCATCGCCACGGCGCTGCATATTACGGCCGCCGCGTTGTGGTGTGCCGCTCCATTTTTGCAGGTTAAGGCGTAAACCCACCATAAAATACCTGCTTAGTGTATTTGACAACGTGTTGGTAACACCGCTTGATGTTACGGATTGTTGTATGTAATTGTTTTGGTGCAGTAAATCGTAAACATTAAAGGTTAGCACCAGGTTTCTTTTCTCAAAAAACTCTTTTTCAAAACCGGCATTGATAACCAATGGGGTAGTATTGGCGCCGCTGATACCGGTTATATATTTTTTAGTAGCATCATAATTTATCTGCCAGGTTTTAAAGAAATACATCCTGCCGGTAAGCCCAAATGAGCTTGTTTGTAACTGGGTTGGTATTGCTCCTGCCAATGTTGTAAAATAACGCGACAAATCATAACCAATAAAAGGATTCACCTCTATGTTTTCATTTGGTGTGATACGCGGGCCAAAGCGCTCATCAAAACGCCAGTTTGTTTGGTGATAAAGCGCGCCATTACTCATTCCGGGCGAATAGCCATAGGTAATATTTCCGTTTAAGGCCAGGTTGACGGCACGTTCATTTGACTGTTTGGAGATGCTATATCTGCCCACCAGCGTTTTTGTACCATCCAGGTTCAGGTAATTTATTTCATTAACAGACCTGTTTGCGTTTGTACCGGGGATAGGCACTAACGTTACAATATTATTTTGAACCACTGCATTATCAATACTGCTTGCTGTTACGCCTGCCGATATATTGAATTTAGAGTTGGCAAAATAATTATTGTACTGTGCGGTAAGCGTATTAGTAAATGATGGTTTAAGATTCGGGTTACCGACAACAATGCTATTGGGGTTTGACCTATCTGTAAACGGTTGTATTTCTGTGAATGTTGGCTCCTGATTGCGGCCTGTATAATTAAGCGTAAACCGTTCTGTACGTGACCATGAGTAGGCAAACCTGAATGCCGGTATTATCCTGAAATCAGAACGTGAGGTTGATGCATTCTCACCTATAGTAGTGTTTAGTTTTTCGCCGGTTAATCTAAAAGGCACAGCCGCCGCTCCAATAGAGAGGTTAACTTTTGTATTAACAAACCGATAGTCTAAAGTTGCACGGGCATCTGTAATGTTGTAATCATAAATACTGCTGTAACTGGCAACCGGGTATACGGTTCCATTTTTAGATACCGTGTCTTGAAGAGATACCGAGCTGTTGTTTCTTTGGCTTAAATTACCGCTAAACTCCAGTAAAGATGTCTTGCTTAATGGCTCAACGTACGTTACTGTTGCCTGGTAATTTGTAGTTATGTTACTTCTGTCGTTTAAAACATGTGCTATAGAATCCCTCAAATGGTTATTCAAGGTCGAATCGCCATAATAGCTAAATGTTGTATTTTGTTCGCCATTTGATTTAGATGTCGATCTTGTTACGCCAACCTGTACCGAAAAATTTCTTTTAGGCTTTTTAAACAAGTGCAGGTAAAACGCGGTAACGCCATAATTACTGCTGCTGTTTAGCGTAGAGTTTAAACCTTTATTGGTTACATGTTCAAACCCTGTAGTATAATTATTTACATTATCACTAAAGCTGTTATTTGAACTGGTGCTATTGCTGTAACTGAATGTTGGATTTATTTGCAGGTAATTAGTGCTATCTAAATTGATATCCATTTCATAACGCAGATTGTGTGATTTACTGTCGTTTTCTGAATTGCTGTTACTTATAAAATTACTTGGCCCATATCTGGTATACCTTTGCCCGTAGGTGTCATTAATAGAGTTGTTGTCGTTAAATGAATAGGCATAACTACCTACTACCTGTACTTTTTTACTCCACTGATCGCGATAGTTAAATGAGGGAGAGCCCGATCTGGTAGTACCGCCACTGGCACCATTACCGCCGCCGCCACCACCGCCTCTTGCATTGGCGCCCACGCCTGTACCGCCGCCGCCATCATTAGTAGCGCCGCCTTGTAAACCGTTTGATGCTACGCCCAATACCGTGTTGCGCAAATTGCCAATTATGCCTAATTGCTGATTAGCGTTAATCCGTTGTATAAATAGTTGCGCATTATACCTGTCAGCACTACCATACTGAGTAGTTATCCGACCCGTTGTGCCTACAGATCTATCGGCTTTTGTGGTAACGTTCAATACTTTTTGCGGGTCGCCGTCCTTAATACCTGTCCGGGCAGCCTGATCGCCATAATCATCAACAATTTGTACTTTTTCGATGATATCCGCCGGTAAATTCTGAATAGCCTGCGCGACATTACCGCCTGCATATTCTTTACCGTTTAGTTTAGCCCGGGTTACTTGTTGGCCCTGGTGGGTCAATGATCCATCGGTACCAACCTCCATACCTTCCATTTTTTTCAACAACTCGTCTAAAGTAGCATTTGCACGCACTTTATAGTCGCTTGCGCGGTACTCTACCGTATCTTCTTTATAGACAACGCTGGGGGTGCCGTTAATGGTTACCGTGTTTAGTTGTGTCGATGAGTTTTTTAACGTAATTGGGTCTAAAACAACATTCTTCTTGGTATCGCTAAAAGCGTATTTCTGTACAAATGTTTTTGAGCCGATGCTGGACACGGTAACATTAAAGGTGTTTTGCTTTACGCCTTTAAATATAAAGACCCCATCTGCGTTAGTAGCGCCCCTTAACGTGTCTGACTTTGATTTTAAGGTCACCAATGCGCCGATCACTGTTTGACCGGTTTCGTCTTTAACAATCCCGCTCACATCTCTTAAGGCCAATGGCGGCGCTACAGGAGTAGCTGTTTGTTGGCCGCCCCTGTTAATTTGGCCGCCTTGTCCACCTTGCCCTCCCCGGTCTCCCCGTTGGGCAAACAATTGCACCGACAAAAGGAGCAATGCGGCTATGGTAATTAGTTTTTTCATGTTGTTGTTGATCGTAATAGGTAGTGAGTTTATTTTTTTGCTAAAGTGTATTTACCCCAAAAATAACTGGGGGTTACCAGGTCCATAAAGTCCAGGGCATTTCTTCCGCCTCCGCCACCACCTCCAGGCGGACCTCCTCCGCCACTGCCCGGGCTGCCGCCAGTAACCTGAAAACCACTTAAGGTAATATTATAGGCAAACTCTTTTGGGTTGTCTGTAGTAAGTCCAAGTAGTTGCAGGGGGATAGCCAACTCAAGGGTCAGTGCATTTGTTGTATCAAAATTTATGGCTGCTTTTATGCCGTGCTCGTTGTATATAGAGATAAGGGTATCCGTAATACTTTTGAACCCCAAAACCCTGATCTGTTTGGCAGCAATTATGGTGCGTTCATGTACTGCTTTCATTAATTCTGTATCGGCACCGGCATTACGGTTGCCAAAGCGGTTACCCAAACCCCCAGCCAGCCTTTCGGGGTGTTCAATTATCGGGAAGGTAACGCTATAAGCATCTTTCTCTTTTTTCTTACCATCCGTATTGATGGTTAAATTAACCCCTCCGGATATGATCTTTGCTGTCGTAGTAAAATCGGTCGACATTACCGTCAGGTACAACTTTTTATCGTCATTAGACATGATGTAAAGTATCCGGGTGCTTTTATTGTAGGCCTGAAAATTGTCTTCCCATTCGCCAAGTTTACCGTCTATCTTTACAGTGGCAGGTGTCCAGACACTTCCTTCCTGTACTGTTGGTAGCTTTTTTGATATGCTTACCTGTGCAAACAGGTTTGCCGATACCAGCATCAAGATCAATATGGCGTTAGTTTTCTTCATTTATCTTTTAAATAATCCGTTTATTTTTTAGCCAGGGTGTACTTGCCCCAAAAATCGCTCGCACTTGTTAGTTCCTGGAAATCTATGCCGCCTTTGCCACCACCCGGAGGGCCGCCAAAAGTCATAACGCGCATTCCACCGCCCGGAGCACCGCCGCCTGCAGGAGGGCCTTCAGCATTATCGGGCATCCTGAAGTTTAGTTGCAACCCGTTAAGCTTAATGTTATAAGCTATTTCATTCTTGCTATCGGCAGCCATCGATAATAATTTAAGGGGAACCGCCAGTTCATAAACAAAGCTTCCCTCTTTATCATAACCAATGGTAGCCTTAATGTCGTATTCGTTATAAATGGCGATAAGTGAATCGGTGATATCTTTGAATCCTGAAACTTTTATCTCTTTAGCCGCATTTACAGTACGTTCATGCGCTGCTTTTATCATTGCCGAATCGGGTGCAGATCCGCGTTGCCCGCCACCCGGCCCGCCAATCATAACAGACATGGTACGCACGCCACCACCACCGCCAACTGTATTAAAATTACCACCGGCAGGGCGGCCTGTATTACGTGGTATAATAGGGTATGTAAGGCTGTAAACATCCTTATCTTTCTTCTTTCCTTCTGTATTAATGGCCAGGGTTATGCCACCCGCGGTAATTTTAGCATTGGTGGTCGCGTCTGATGTTTTTATAATCAGGTAAAGGTTTTTATCGTCATTGGCCACGGTATAATAAAGATGAGTTACCTTGTTATACGCTTGAAAGGAGTCATTCCATTCGGTAAGCTTGCCATCAATCTTTACATTGGCAGGGGCCCGGGTATTACCTTCTTGTATGGTCGGTAGTTTTTTTGGCGATGTGTCTTGTGCATGTAAATTGGCAATAGCCAACAGCAATAAACTTGTTAAGGGGATAAGCTTTTTCATCTTTAAACAGTACTTAATGTGCGGGTTTTATGATAAGGCACACACAAGGTTAATAATTGAAGAGTAATGTAAGAAATAAAGTATACCACCCGGATGATTGTAGCGACAAATTTACGCATTGCAGCGACCAGCATTCCGGGTATTTTCAACGTTATCATGGATTTAATTTGACAGATAGATATCCAGCTTTACGGTAAAAGTATTATCCTCATTTATAATACTTAATTCGTGTTTGCCCGGGTGCAGAATAGCCAGCCGTCTTTTAACGTTGCCTATGCCTATACCAGAGTTACTATCTTTAGATACATCCAGCGGGCTAATCACATTGTCAATCTCAAAATGCAGTTGATGCGTGGTTGCATCAACTGCTATATTGATATTAATAACCGGGTTCTCGATCATGCCCGTACCGTGTTTAAACGCATTTTCAACAAAAGGGATCAGCAACATGGGTTCAATAGCGTAGAGGTCCATATCGCCATCAACATTTATATTTACGGTTATATAGTTGCCAAACCGAAGCTTTTGCAGGTCGATATAGCTTTTAATATATTCTATCTCTTTGCTTAAAAACACCTGGTTATCATCACTTTCATACAACATATAGCGCATTAGTTGGGATAAGTTCATCAGCGCCGGTTCCAGATCGTCTGATTTTTTACGGGCCAGCGCTACCAGGTTGTTCAAAACATTAAACATAAAATGCGGGCTTATCTGCGAGCGCAAAAAGGTTAATTCTGATTGCAGATGAGAGGTCTCGCGCTCCTTTAACAGTTGCTGGCGCGCCCGGTTATCCAGGATCACCCGGTAGCATACACTGCATAAAATAGCCACCAATGGCGATAATATCGGCGTAAAACTAAATGGGTTTGCAAAAATGAAAAACTCGCGGCGCACACGTCTTTCATGGTGTGGCTGTGGGTTTCCAAGATTGTTTTCGAATATACGATGCCCAAAACGGCCGGGATGCGGCGGTTCTGTTTTAAAAAAATGCCAGCCAAACCAGTATAGGGCCAACAGGGCGGCAAGCCCGGTGATATACCATATTAAGTGTTTATTTATGAGCGGGTACAACACATACGTATGAATATAAAAAACGAAGAGCAGTAAAATGTTAGCCGTCATAATATTGGTAATGAACCTAATACGGTCTTCCTGGAGAAAATTATTCCTGTCTGTGCTGGCTATAAGGGGGAGTACCAACAACAAAAACCATATCACAAAGGGCATGGCAAACAAGAACCAACGATTATCAAACAGTTTTTTCATAATACAAATAAAATCAGAAAATAGCACATTGTAACTTATATGCGACAACTGCCCGCATTGTTGCGACGAACGACAGCTGCTATGTGACAATAACTTAGTATTATTGTATAAACCATTATGAACTGTATAATTATAGACGACGAACCCCTTGCACTTGAACTGCTGGAGGATAATATCCGTATGGTGGATAAACTGGAACTGGTAGCAAATTGCCGTTCGGCAGCGCAGGCCATGCAGGTATTGCAAGAACAGCAGGTAGACCTGATATTTTGCGATATACAAATGCCGGGCATAAACGGACTGCAGTTTGTGAAAAGCCTTACCCAAAAGCCGCTTATTATTTTTGTTACCGCTTACCAGGAGTTTGCATTAGATGGTTTTGAACTGGATGTGATTGATTATTTACTTAAACCGGTTGCTGTAGAACGCTTTTTAAAAGCCTGTAATAAAGCCATCACAACCTTTGAGCAGGCTAAACGCAATACTGAACCCGATACAGAAAAGCGCCGCAAATATATTTTCTTATATGCCGATTATAACCTCATTAAAGTAAACCACGACGATATTACTTATATAGAGGGCTTGAAAGATTACGTGAAGATCTATCTTCATAACGCGCCTAAGGCTATTATATCAAGGGTTACCATCAAATCATTAGAGAGCCAGCTACCTGTTGATGATTTTTTTAGGGTACATAAATCCTATATCGTTAACCTGGACCATGTGCATTCTATCCGCAAGGGCAGGATAAAAATTGCCGATGTAGAGATCCCATTCAGCGACAGTTATAAAGATGTCATTACCCGTATGACGGGAAAATTGACGTAGAAAATAACTTATAAGTCATTTTCTAAAAACACTTCTTCGCATCTTGTAACATTTTATTTACATTGGTAGTAACCAATTAAAGACCTGATAATTATCACATTGTAGGCCGCTTACGGCAACTATAATTCTGATATTGATTTAAGCTGTTTTCCTAACCGTGTTTTAATACGGACGCTTTGCGTATTACTGTTTTATCTAAACCTACTACCTATGAAACCATCGCTCACCTTGTCGTTTAAATTCGGACTATTAGGTCTGGTTTTGCTGCTTTTCGCTTTTATCCCACGGTCTGATGACCCGGTGGATAAACTGGTGTCGGTACTGCAACGCTGGACGGATTCGATCCCGCAGGAGAAGGTATACCTGCAAACCGATAAACCTTACTATGTATTAGGTGATACCATTTGGTTTAAAGGATATGTCACTATTGGCAGCAGGCACCAGTTATCGGCATTAAGCGGCTCGTTGTATGTGGACCTGATCAACGAGCAGGATTCGGTGGTTAGGGCTTTGAAGTTGCCCATCATAGCGGGTATGGCCATTGGTAACTTTATTTTAGGCGATGATTATAAGCAGGGCAGCTACCGTATCCGTTCCTATACCCAGTGGATGCGTAATGCCGGTGATGAGTATTTCTATGACCATACCTTTACCATAGGCGACCTGGTGAGCAATAATATCATCGTTAAAGCAGATTATGGCTATAAACAGGTAGATGGGAAGACTGTTCTTTCTGCTATGCTTAATTATACCAACGATGAAGGCAAACCCATTGCCGGTAAGGACGTCCATTACCAGGTGATCATCGATAAGAAAGTGGTATGGGGCAGATCAGCTACGACGGATGCCTCGGGTAATATTCCGGTAAATATCGTTAATGATAAACAGGCAAACC
>JAZKCG010000076.1:0-4316 GCA_040388175.1 Bacteroidota bacterium
TTGCCGGGGGCACTACCAGGAACCCAACTTACGAGGATGTTTGCACCCGCACCACTGGCCATGCCGAAGTTGTACAGGTTTATTATGACCCTAAAGTTATCAGCTATGAAAAACTGGCCGAGGCTTTCTTTTACGCACACAATCCAACCGAACTGAACTACCAGGGACCTGATGAAGGTACCGATTACCGTTCGATAGCGTTCTATCGCACACCCGAGGAGAAGGCTACTTTGCAAAGCCTGATCAAAACCATTAATGCCTCAAAGCATTATGATGGAAACATCGTTACCCAGGTTGTGCCGTTCAGCGTATTTTATGCTGCCGAGCGGTATCATCAGGGATATTACAGGCTGCATCCATCTGCAGGTTATATCCAGTCGGTATCTGTACCAAAGGTTATGAAAATGCGCGCTATGGAAAAAGCTTTTTTAAAGCCGGAGTTTCAGAAATAAAGTATATCAAAGTCATTAAAAAGCCAGCTTACAAGGTAAAGTAAGCTGGCTTTTTTGTTTGACATGGGTTGTTAATGTTTGGTTAATATTTTTATCTTCACATCAAACTTAAACAAATCAACGCCCGAACTTTTTTAATGAAAAATATCTTCGCATTACTTGCATTAATCTTGCTTCAATTAAATATTTACGCGCAGGATACCTATAGCATTAGCGGTACGGTTAAAAATTCGAAAGGCGAAAAGATCCAATCGGCAACTGTATTTATTGCGGGTACTGAAAAAATTATGGCTACTGATGCCAGTGGCAATTTTAACTTTAAAGTTAAACCGGGCATTTACAAGTTAGTTGTAACCATTGTAGGTTATAACTCCGTAAAACAAGCTATAATTATTGAAAATAAGGATGCAGTGCTCGACGTAAAATTAAGCGAGAGTGAGACTGTACTGAACGAAGTTGTTATAGGCGGTAAAATAAATAAAGCAAGACAGCGACAATTAGATTTTTTTACCAAAATTTTTATTGGTAACAGTATTAATAGTAAGGACTGCAAAATACTTAATCCTCAATTAATCAGGTTTTATGAAACCCAGGCTGCGTTATTTGCAGCTTCATCAGATTTTTTAATTATCGAAAATCAAGCCCTGGGGTATCGTCTAAAATATCTGCTTCGATATTTTAGGGGAGGGTATAAAGAAAATACATTTTGGTATGATGGCGACTTCAGTTTTGAACCTTTGGTTGGCACCCCAGAACAGCAAGCAATTTGGGAAAATAACCGAAAGTTAACCTACCAGGGCTCAATGATGCATTTTTTAAGATCTGTATATGCAGGCACGGCACGTAAAGAAGGTTTTATATTATACGAGGTTACCGATTTTGATAAGCCTGTTGTAGATATGAGGCCAATCCCAATCCATCCTGACCAAATTATTAAACGATTGGGTAATAACCTGGCCCGCTTTAAATTTGGCGATAATTGGTTTTATGTACTATATGACAAACAAAAGGCTGCACAAGAGGACCCGGTAGCGGGGGAAAAGGATGTAAGATTATACAGGATACCCCGTACTGCTACTGTTTATAAACTTTATGGACAATTTGACAATGAAGGGTGTATTGAAGAATATGATATAAAGAGCTTGTATATATATGGCGCTATGGTTCGGAGAAGGGTGGCCGATCAATTACCTTTTGAATATAAACCCGATTAATTTTTATCTTCACACAAAATCTAATAAACCAAAACCTAAAATCTAAAAATGAAAATTATACTCGCCTTACTTGCTTTCATCCTGCTTCAACTAAATATCTATGCGCAAGATACTTACAGCATTAGCGGCACTGTTAAAAATGCAAAAGGCGAGCTGATCGAGTCGGCTACCGTGTTTTTGGCCGGATCAGAAAAGGCCCTGGCCACCAACAAAGAGGGCGCGTTTAAATTTAACGGCATTAGTAGCGGCACTTATCAGGTGGTAATAACTATGGTGGGTTATACATCGGTAAAACAAAATGTTATTGTTCAAAATAAGTCCGAAAGTGTAGACCTGGTACTTGGCGATAAGCAAATTGTATTAGATGAAGTTGTAATTGGCGATAAAGATGCGCGGGCAAAACATTTTAAAAGGTTTGTTACCTACTTTCTGGGCGAAACACGCAATGCAAAGGCTTGCAAAATTCTCAACCCGGACGTGATAGAGTTTTCAACCTCGAAAGGTGTGTTGAGGGCAACATCATCAGATTTTTTGATCATCGAAAATCCAAATTTAGGTTACCGGGTAAAGTACTTGCTTAAGAAGTTTATCGACAATAACGCTACAGGGGTAACGCTGTACGATGGAGACAGTGTATTTGAACCTTTAACGGGAACGGAAGAACAACAAAAGCTATGGAAGAAAAACCGCAAAGCGGCGTACGAGGGTTCGTTAATGCATTATTTACGCTCATTATATGCCGGTACATCGCGCAAAGAGGGTTTCCTGGTTTATAAAATCACCAGCCCGTTTTTACCCCTGGCAATTGAGTCGATACCCATCTATGCCGAACAAATGTTAAGGCGTCCCGATAGTAATTTCTTTAGTTTTAAAGTGAGTACAAGGTTTTATGTGCTTTATGATAAGAAAAAGGCAGCTAAAGAAGACAAAGGCAGCGTAAGTACCATATTAATGGATTACCTGGACGATACCGGATCGATATTTAAACTGGATACAGCTACACGGATAGATAAAAGAGGCAGCTATTCCGACTATAAGGAAAAGCTAATACAAAATTATTGGGGCCGGCAAAGAGTAGGCGACCAACTACCGTTGGAGTATATGCCTGACTAATTTTAACTCAGATTAACTTATAATCCAAAGCCGAACTTTCAAATGAAAAGCATTTTCGCATTACTTGCAATTGTCCTGCTTCAACTAAATATTTATGGGCAGGATGCTTATACCATTAGTGGCATAGTAAAAAATGCAAAAGGCGAGCCGATAGAGTCGGCAACGATATTTTTAGCGGGATCAGAAAAAGTGATGCCTACCAATGTCCTGGGCCGGTTCATTTTTCAAAATGTAAGCCCCGGCACCTACCAGGTGGTGGTAAATATGCTTGGCTATACGTCGTTTAAGCAAAATGTTATTTTAAAAACCCGATCTGAAATACTCGATTTTACCCTTAAAGAAAAGCAGATCCTAATAAATGAGGTGATAATTGGCGATAAAGATGCCCAGGCAAAACACCTTAAAACATTTTTAAAGTATTTCATGGGCCAATCGGCAAATGCCAAAGCCTGTAAAATACTTAACCCCGAAATAATAGAATTTTCGACCTCGAACGGGTTCTTGAAAGCAACAACCGAGGATTTTTTGATCATCGAGAATAATAACCTGGGCTATAAAGTAAAGTACCTGCTTAACAACTTCCAGTTCAACGAAGTACAGCACATTACCTATTACGGCGGCAATTGCATATTTGAGCCAATGCAGGGCACGCCTGCACAAAATGCTCTATGGGATAAAAACAGGAAATTGGCCTATGAGGGATCTTTAATGCATTACCTTAGGGCGCTTTACGCAGGTACATCGCGCAAAGAAGGGTTCCTGGTATACGATGTTTGGAATGACGAAATGCCCATAAGGATTGGCCTTGCCCCGATTGTTGCAGAAGATATTGTACGCAGGCCGGATAGCACGATGATGGTCTTCAACAATGGCCAAACGAAGTATTACATAGTGTACGATAAGAAAAAAGCTGCAAGAGAAGATAAACCCGACATGCGTACCAGGCAGTTGGATGCCCTGGACGATACCGGATCTGTATTTAGGACAGATGCGCAAATTGACAGCAGGGGTAGTTATTCTGACAATAAATTATTATCAATTGAAGGTTATTGGGGTAGTAAACGCATTGGCGACCAGCTTCCGTTTGAATATGATCCTAACCCCACGCAATAGCTTTATAACTTAGTAAACCAACCCTTTTTCCAAAATACTACCACTTGTACCAGTCCTATTAAAATCATGCCGCCAAGCGCGTAATAATAACCATGCGGCGAATATAGCTCGGGCATATTATCCGGCATTTGCTTGTTGGTAATAGGGTCAACCCGCGAAAAATTCATCCCATAAATACCCGCCACAAACGTTAGGGGGATAAATATAACTGAGATGATGGTCAGCACCTTCATGATCTCGTTCATGCGGTTACTTACCATGGATAGGTACAGGTCGATAACACTGTTGGCTATTTCCTTGTAGTTTTCTATCAGGTCCATTACCTGGATACAATGGTCATAAGCATCGCGCAGAAACATTTTAACCTCAGGCGTTACCAGCGGGTTTTCGGTACGCAATGTATCATTTATCTTATCGCGTTCGG
>JAZKCG010000077.1:0-25354 GCA_040388175.1 Bacteroidota bacterium
GGGACTGTTTTTTAAAACATAAAAAATGGCCGGAATTTCTTCCGACCATGACTGCAATTATTGCGGCTCTTTTTACAAATATGTTTACAATATTATGATTGAAACTTTTTGGCGTTTATTCTACGCTCATTTTCATTCAAATATATTTTACGCATACGGATGCTTTGAGGGGTAACCTCAATGTATTCGTCGGCTTGTATGTACTCCATTGATTCTTCTAATGAAAATTTAATAGCAGGCGCTATACGCACGTTGGTATCGCTACCAGATGCACGCATATTAGTTAACTGCTTGCCTTTAGTAAGGTTGATCACCAAATCGTTATCGCGGATGTGCTCGCCTAAAACTTGCCCTTCGTAAACATCAACTCCCGGATCGATATGGAAACGACCACGATCTTGTAATTTATCAATAGCGAAAGCGGTAGTTTTACCGGTATCCATTGATACCAATACACCGTTTGAACGGCCCGGAATAACACCTTTCCACGGCTCGTAAGCTTTAAATCGGTGAGCCATAATAGCCTCACCACCGGTAGCGGTTAATACGTTGTTACGTAAACCGATGATACCACGTGCAGGGATATCAAACTCTAAATGTTGTAAATCGCCTTTTGGCTCCATTATCAACAGGTCGCCTTTACGTTGTGTTACCAACTCAATAACTTTACCTGCAACTTCGCCCGGTACATCAACGATCAGTGTTTCCACCGGTTCGCATTTTACACCATCAATTTCTTTAACAATTACTTGCGGCTGGCCCACTTGTAACTCATACCCTTCGCGACGCATGGTCTCGATCAATACAGATAAGTGAAGGATACCACGGCCATAAACCAGGTATGAATCCGGCGATTCAGTTTCAACAACTTTCAGCGCCAGGTTTTTCTCCATCTCTTTGTACAAACGGTCACGTAAGTGACGAGAGGTTACAAATTTACCCTCTTTACCAAAGAACGGTGAAGTATTGATGGTGAACAACATGTTCATGGTAGGCTCGTCAATATGGATAACTTCCAATTGCTCCGGTTTATCAAAATCAGCAATGGTATCACCAATATCAAAACCGTCAATACCTACTACAGCACAAATATCGCCGGCGCTAACTTCGGTAGCTTTAACCTTACCTAAGCCTTCAAAAGTATATAGTTCTTTTATTCTTGTTTTTTGGATAGTACCATCGCGTTTTACCAATGATACCGGCTGGTTTTCTTTAATTACACCACGTGCAACACGGCCAATGGCAATACGGCCCACAAACGAAGAATAATCTAACGACGTGATCTGCATCTGCAAAGTACCTTCGCTAATTGGCGGCGGTTGGATGTTTGCTATAATAGCATCCATTAACGGGAATATATCTTCGGTTGGTTTTTTGTAATCTGTGCTCATCCAGCCTTGTTTTGATGAACCGTAAATTACCGGGAAATCCAACTGATCTTCTGTAGCCTCAAGGTTAAAGAACAATTCGAAAATTTGCTCATAAACTTCTTCAGGGCGACAGTTTTCTTTATCAACTTTATTTACAACCACAATTGGTTTTAAGCCTAAAGCCAAAGCTTTTTGGGTTACAAAACGAGTTTGAGGCATAGCGCCTTCAAAAGCATCGCAAAGTAATAAAACGCCATCGGCCATCTTCAACACACGCTCAACCTCACCGCCAAAGTCGGCGTGACCAGGAGTATCAATGATGTTAATTTTAGTACCCTTATAAACTACCGATACGTTTTTTGAAACAATGGTAATACCGCGCTCGCGCTCAAGGTCATTATTATCCAGTATCAATTCACCAGTTTCCTGGCCTTCGCGGAAGATTGCACAGCTGTGCAGAATTTTATCAACCAAAGTAGTCTTGCCGTGGTCAACGTGTGCGATGATCGCAATATTTCTTATATTTTGCATGAAATGCCTTTAAAATTTGGCGCAAAGGTAAGGTTAATATATGGCATTTGAAAGCTTTATGAGTTTTAAAACGATTGTAGTTTCACCTAAAAGTAAAAAAACGATGGCTTGGAGAAGATGGTTAATATATATACGTTTCTACATAAAATGTATTAATTTTGCATCATGAATATCCAGGCAATTATAATTTTGATCATATTCGCCGCCGCCGTGTTTTACGTTGGCCGGTTGATGTACAGGAATTTGTTTGCAAAAAAAGGTTGCGGCGAAAACTGTAAGTGCGGCGTTGATTTCTCGAACATCAACCCGGATAAAACCTTTAAATAGGGCTGTTACCATACTAAATCTTATTAATTAATGGCTGATAAGCAGGTTTTTCAAGCTGATACCCCCGGTAGATGGAACCGTTTTAAATGGCTTAGCCGTATATTGTTAATTGTTTTAGCGGGCAGTGTTGTGGGCGCGGCAATTACCATTACTTCACAACAGTACCCCAACCTGCCCAACTTAAACCCGGCACCAAAAAAGCTTACTAAAGAAGAACTGGAGCAATTAAAAGCGTCCAAACAATTCAAAGATTTTAAGATAGATAAAGCTAAAATCCAGAAATTAGAGCGTACCCGCAGTTTATACCGGCTTAAACACCCTAATAACAAGGACCGTATCAATGCCGGTTTTTATCGCGCCTGGGAACTACAGGCGTATAACTCGCTGGTAGACCATATCGACCGGTTGGATATGGTAGTAAGCGAAGGCTTCCTGCTAAAGCCAAATGCCGATACTATTGAAGCCAGGATTGATACCGGCCTGGTTAATTTAAACAAGAAATACAAAAAACCCATACTTATAACCATTAGCAACTATGTTAATGTAAAAAACGATTCGGGCTATTTTGACACTAAGGATGTTGAGCGCATTGTAAAAAGCAAAAAACTACGTACTACCTTTATAAACAGTATTGTTAACCAGCTTAATAAACATAAGTTCCAGGGGGTAAATCTTGATTTTGATAATGTACGCAACAGGAACGAGCCTAACTATGTAAAATTTGAACAGGAGCTATACAACACATTGCACCCGATAGGCTTTTTGGTAACTCAAAATGTGATACCTGACGACGACGAGTATAATTTAGAACACCTGCAGCATTATAACGACTATCTGTTTGTGATGGCCATTAACCAGCATACAGAAGAGAGTAATGCGGGCGATATTTCAAACCAGCATTGGGTTGAGCAGATATTGGATAATGTATGTTCGAGGATCCCCAGCGAGAAAGTTATACTAACCGTATTTGGAGGTGGTGTAGACTGGCCTAAAAATAGTATTGGTAAACCGGTTGGTTACCAGACTGCTATCAGTACCGCGGTCGAAAATAAAAGCAAAATCGTTTATGACCCGGTATCGGCCAATCTGCATTTTAAGTACAATGGTATAGATGGGCTGGAGCATACTGTTTATTTCACAGACGCGGCTACCAACTTTAACATTATCCGCATGGCTGATGATTGGGATACAGGCGGCGTGGCGCTATGGCGCTTAGGTGGTGAGGACCCGCGGATGTGGAGTTT
This sequence comes from Bacteroidota bacterium, assembly GCA_040388175.1. GTDB lineage: Bacteria > Bacteroidota > Bacteroidia > Sphingobacteriales > Sphingobacteriaceae > Mucilaginibacter. Next base: position 3,473 of record JAZKCG010000077.1, read on the forward strand.
CTTCCAGAAAAACCTGGCGATAGATTCGTTAAGAAAGACCGGGGTCGATGTAAGGCGCTTAACCTATGTCGGTTTAAATAACAAGATCAATTACGAAGGCGACGGAGAGGTGCTTGACCTGATAACACAACCAGAGAAGGGCCTGATAGATGTAAAGCTGGATACGGTAAATTATGTCATTACCAATCAAAATTATATAAAACTGCCTACCAAATATGTTATCCGTAAATACGGGTACAAGCCGGGCAAAATTGTATTAACATTTGATGACGGACCAGACCCCGACTATACCCCAAGAATACTGGATATACTAAAACGCGAAAAAGTACCGGCGGCATTTTTTATTGTAGGCTCAATGGCCGAAAAGAACGTGCAGTTGCTTCGCCGCGAGTATGAAGAAGGTTTTGAAATTGGTAATCACACGTTCTTCCACCCGGATATTTCAACCGTAAGTGTTGAGCGCGTTAACCTGGAACTGAACGCCACCCGTAAATTGATAGAATCTGTTACCGGTCGTAGTACTATACTATTCCGCCCGCCATTTAATGCCGATGCCGAGCCGCAAACTTTAGCAGAGGTTATCCCGGTGGCCGAAAGCCGTAAACAAAGCTATATCAACATTGGTGAATCTATCGACCCATGGGACTGGCAACCCGGCGTAACCAAGGACAGCATTGTTGCCCGTACCATCAGGCAGAAAGATAACGGCTCTATGCTTTTATTGCATGATGCCGGCGGCGATACCCGCGAAGAAACCGTAAAGGCACTACCAGAGATCATTCATTTCTTTAAAAGCCATGGTTACACATTTACCACCATTGCCGATATTTTAGACAAAAACAAAGACGAACTAATGCCACCTGTAAAACACGAAGGCGGCATATTTGGCTCTTTATATGATGTATTTGTAGTTGGTTTCTTTTATGGCAACTGGTTTTTATTATACCTGTTCTTATCGGCTATATTCCTTGCTATTGGCCGTATTGTTTTAATAGGCGTGTTAGCCGGCAGGCAATATGCCGAAGGTAAAAGTTTTGCAAAATACCGCGACCGCTTGACTAAAATGAAGCTGCAGCCGGTAAGCATTATTGTACCTGCATACAACGAAGAGGTTACCGTAATAAAAACTATAGAAAGTTTATTGAAGACAGCATACAAAAACTTCGAAATCATATTTGTTGACGACGGATCGAAAGATAAAACTTACGACATGGTTTATGCCGCTTACGGCCATGATCCACGGGTAATGGTGTTGACTAAGCCTAATGGTGGTAAAGCATCGGCATTAAACTTTGGTATTACTCATGCCCGGTTTGATTATGTGGTGTGTATAGATGCCGATACCCAGTTAAAAGACGATGCCATCTATCACCTGATGACCTACTTTACCGACGACGAAATAGGCGCGGTAGCAGGTACAGTTAAGGTGGGTAACGAAACCAATATGATTACCCTCTGGCAGTCTATCGAGTATATTACTTCTCAAAACATGGACCGCCGCGCGTTCGATCTGATCAACAGTATAACCGTAGTGCCGGGTGCTATCGGCGCGTTTCGTAAGTCGGCGGTGTTCCAGGCCGGTGGTTTTACTACCGATACCCTGGCCGAAGATTGCGATCTGACCATGCGGATCCTTAAAAAAGGCTATATCATTAAAAATTGCGCCGAGGCCATTGCTTATACCGAAGCACCTGAAACACTGAACGCGTTATTAAAACAACGCTTCCGCTGGAGTTTTGGGGTGATACAAAGCTTCTGGAAAAACCGTAGCGCGCTGTTCAACAAAAAATATAAGTTCTTTGGTATGGTGGGTATGCCTAATATCCTCATCTTCCAGATCATCCTGCCGCTGTTCTCGCCGTTAGCCGATCTATTCATGATCCTGGGCCTCTTTGGCGATAAACCGCTACGGATAATTATCTACTACGTTATATTCGTCCTGATTGATTTTATTGTGGGCATCATAGCCTTCTGGATGGAGAAAGAAGATTATAAGAAACTGATCTACATTATTCCGCAGCGCTTTATATGGCGCCAGTTGATGTACTATATCTTATTCAAGGCCCTGCGTAAAGCACTGAAAGGTGAGTTGAGCACCTGGGGGGTGTTAAAGAGAACGGGGAATGTTAAGGAGATGGTGAAGAAGTAGGTTGTAGTTGGCAGTCCCGATAGCTATCGGGATTAGTTAGCAGTTGGCAGTTGGGTTAACTATTCTATCTAATAGTACGTAATCAAAATAATCTGTTAAACATTCTTGCAACATCTCATAAAATTATTTGCCTTATCTACATGAAAATCATTAATTGCTGCATATTACTGTTACTTTGTTTTCCCGCTTACAGCCAACATTTGTCAAAAGCAGATTACATAGCAGATCTGGAATATTTGAAAGACACCTTACCTAAAAGACATATCAACCTTTTTACAAAACTCAGTAAAGCCGATTTTGAACAGGCAGTAGATAAACTTGAAAGACAAATGGATCAGCCGGAAGAGGCACGTTTTATTGTCGGGCTTTATCGGCTTATGAAAACTGTAGGAGATGAGCATACGCATGTTGAACCTGTATTCACAACTGAGTTTCCTGTTAAATTGCAACAATTCAGCGAGGGTTTCTTTATCACAGGTACTGATACAGCATTGGTCGGGATCAATGGTCATACTATAAATGATGTATTACAGCGCTTCAAAGCGATTATCAAGGAAGACAATGCTTCTTTTTTCAGTACCAGGTTACTGGAGATGTTGAATAATCCAGTTATTCTGAAAGGACTGGCAATCACAGACAACACCTCGGAAAGTATTTTTCAATTACGTGGACCGGATGGCAAAGTTTTGAATCGTGTTATCCGGGCGATACCAATCATAAAAAGAGAATCACAATTACCGCCTTACACTTTCAGCTACGACCAATCTACCGGCACATTGAATTTCAAATACCGCGATTGCAGAAATGAACCAACATTACCTTTTTTGACATTTAACAAAACGATGTATGCTTATATCGCAACTAAGCATCCCAAACGCCTGGTTATTGATCTCCGTGACAACGATGGTGGAAATTCTGGTATATTAAATCCATTTATAGATTCGCTCAAAAACAGCTATCTGAATACAAAAGGTAAACTATTTGTGCTGATAGGGAGGCGGACATTTTCATCAGCCTTAATGAATGCGGTTGATTTGAAGCGTAAAACTAACGCCATCCTGATTGGTGAGCCAACAAGTGGCAGCGTGAACCATTATGGCGAAGTGCGCGGATTTCGCCTGCCGCATAGCCACATGATGGTCGACTATTCTACCCGCTACTGGGAAAACTGGGCGGGTCATGACGGCCCTTTAATACCTGATGTTCCGATCAATTATTCCGAAAAAAATCATCGGCGAGGCATCGACGAAGCACTGGTATATGTAAACCAGCGTTAAATTATTATAACCGTGCCCGCGCTGCATACTTCCGCCAGCGTGGGTGGGGAATTTAAATATAAGGGAAACCGATATAGCGCAAGTCTTAGGCGCCAAGAGTGATTCATGATCGTCGAATTTGTATTTGTTGCTCATTATTAGGTCTGGCTAATTTAAAGGATTGTGCATGAAAGCACAAGTCAGGCCATTGCTTTTGTTCCACCGCGCTAAGACTTGCGCTATATTTGAGTTACCAATTCTACTTAATAAAATTAATCCGATATAATAACCATAATCCAAATTTAGCATAACAATAACGTAACGCTTATATATTTGTGGTAACCTTGTAAACCGAATTATAACCGTTATGGAAAGAAGATCAGCATTAAAGAACATTGGTGGGCTGTTATTAGTACCCAGTCTGGGCATAGCCTCAACCAGGGCAGCTAAGCCGGTATTACGGATAGCCCATATAACAGACGTGCACCTGAAAGATAAATTTGGCGCCCCTGATAAATTTGAAAAATGCTTGCACCATATCCAAAACCAGCAGCACAAACCAGATCTGATCTTAAATGGCGGCGATATTGTGTTTGACATGAACAAAGAAAATATCGACACCATCAACAAGCAATGGCAATTGGTAAAGAGCATCCTGAAAAACGAGTGTAGCATACCTATGCGTTACTGTTTGGGTAACCATGATATCTGGTGGTTTGAGAATAATAAGGGGCAGTCGGTTTATGGTAAGCAATACTCGCTTGATCAGTTACAATTGCCCAAACCATATTACAGCTTCACCCAAAATGGCTGGAAGTTTATCATTCTGGATAGTGTACACCTTGATATAGATAATACCTGGTATATAGGCAAATTAGGCGACGAACAATTTAACTGGCTGGAGAATGAATTACAATCGACCGACCCAAAGATGCCGGTATTGGTAATGTCGCACATCCCTATCCTTACCGCTACGCTGATGATAGAAGATAATATCATTAACAAATGGCAAATGCTGGGTGGCGATATGCATACCGACACCGCTAAGATCATCAACCTGTTTTATAAGCACCCCAATGTTAAACTTTGCCTGAGCGGCCACATCCACCTGCGCGATAAGGTTGTTTATAACAACGTAACTTATATTTGCGATGGTGCGGTAAGCGGCGCATGGTGGGAAGGTAACAAGCGTGAAACAGCACCGGGCTACGGGTTGATAGACCTGTATGCAGATGGGACGTTTGATGAAAAATATGTCAATTATCTGGGATAAAAGATCCGGGGCAATCAAAACAGGTGATCCGCATTAACTGATCCACTTATAAAAAATGGCAAAAAATAGCCAATTTTCAATCGTCTCACCATCAGTATATTAATTAAATATCACGCTTAAAAATCATGACGAATCGGTGTGATCCAAAATGATCCGCTCATTTTGTCAATCGTTTTATTTACAATAAGTTAATCAAAAAAGGTGATCCATGTGATTCACATTTTAAAGTGGATCATCTTTATGTTATGATCGTAAGGTTTTTTCTCAATGACAGGCCTAATCTCTAACCACCAGCCTCTAATCACTAAATCCGTTCTATCAAACAAACCGCATAGGCTACAACGCCTTCTTCACGCCCTATAAAGCCCAGTTGCTCGTTAGTAGTAGCTTTTATGGAGATATCTTCCTCGCTAATACCTGCCGCAGCAGCAATATGGATCTTCATAGCAGGAATATGCGGATTGATCTTTGGGGCTTCCAAACACACCATAGCATCTATATTACCTATCTCCCACCCTTTTTCACGCAGCAGCACCATTACGTGTTGCAATAGCTTTAAGCTGCTTATGCCTTTCCAGCGGTCGTCTGTATTAGAGAAATGAAAGCCGATATCGCGCAGGTTGGCGGCACCTAAAAGAGCATCGCAAATGGCATGCAGCATTACGTCGGCATCAGAGTGGCCGTAGGCACCCGCATGGTGCTCTAAATTTACTCCCCCTAAAACAAAAGGATGGTGCTCTCTTAATTGATGTACATCAAACCCAAAACCTACTCTTATCTTACCCATACTTATTTCCTGGCTCCGAAGTTTACTGATAATGTGAACCTTAAAGTATTGGCCAACGGACTGCTTTGCTGGCTTGCTGCCAGGTAAGAAAAATCGAACTTATAAACATCGTATTTCAAACCTACGCCCAGCGTAAGGTATTGGCGTCCGCCTTTAGCGGAGTTCTCATAAAAATACCCGCCCCTTAAAGCAAACTGCTGGTCATATACATACTCAATACCCGGCGAGAAGCTGATCTCCTTTATCTCTTCGCTAAAACCACCGGGCGCATCGGCAAACGAGCCAAAAATACCTGCGGGTACAGATACGTTATCATCATGCCCCTGTATGACATTGCCATTTGCATCCCTTATGGGTGGTGTAGGCACTAATAGTTTATTGATATCAAATGTCAGAGTGAACTGGTTAAAATCGTCGATATTTAAAGTGTTGGCAGCGCCTATCTTTAAGTTGGTTGGCAAAAAGTATGATGGCCCTACATCAGAATAACTAACCTTAGTGCCTATATTAGAGATATTCACGCCATAGCTAAATGTAGCATCTTTGCCAAACTGCTGTATAGAACTGGTATGGTACATAGACACATCTGCTGCAACCGCGTTACCGGCCTTAGTGTCCTGACTTGCCCCTGACGCGAACGATTGGTTTGATAAATTAGAGTGAATATAACGTAAGGTTAATCCCAAAGAAAAGTTATTACCAAACTTACGGGCGAATGATCCATCTATGGAAAACTCGCTCGGTCGATAAGTACCCTGATCAACCTGGTTGGCATCAACTAACTGGATAGACCCTAAATTAAAGTACCTTAATGAAGCGCCGATAGTGTTTCTGTCATCCAGTTTATGAGCAAAACTCAGGTAAGACAAACTAACATCAGGCACCAAATGGCGCAACCATGGGCTATAAGATGCCGATACACTATTACTGGCGCTATCTAAAAAAGCCAGTTTTGACGGGTTCCAATAATTTGCATTAACATCAGGCGATAAAGCAACACCGGCCTCGCCCATTGCACCGGACCGTGAATCGGGTGAAATATTTAAAAAAGGCACCGCCGTGGGTATAGATCTTGAATTATTACTGCCGTTAGTGCTGGTTTGAGCTGCAGAAACTAAAGGCAATAATAATATAATAAGTATGTAGCAGGCCTTAGGGTAAAAAAACTTCATTATTCAGTCGGTTTTATTTAATCGGATAAAGATAGGCTAATTATATGTTTTGCTTATACCACCAACAGGTTTTTTCTATTAAAAGTTATTTAGGCACGCAACACTATCATTTATTTTTACGTTAAAAGGGTAAAACAGGCAATAATGTTGAATTAACGCCTAAATATGATTAGTATTTTATTTAAAAATGTATAAATTTACACCTATATATAACTGTAAAAATATGAAAATACTTTTTACTAACACTGCTACAGTGCTGGTGATTGCAACGTTGTTGAGTGGCTGTTTTTTTAAAAAAAGCGAAAAATCGCAAAAAACGGGGATCCCGTATAATAACAAGGCGTATGGTTATTCTAAATTCAGACAAACCCACCCCGCTCCGGGTCCGGGTTTAATTGCTATTGAAGGCGGTACATTTGTATTAGGCGGCAGCGCAGATCAGGACATCAATTTTGAGTACAACAATGTACGCAAAAGAGTAACTATCCCTGCTTTTTACATGGATGAAACAGAAGTTTCTAACCAGGATTGGCTTGATTACCTACATTGGATAAGCGCTACATTCCCAACAGATCATGAATTGTATTATAATGCACTGCCTGATACCTTAGTATGGCGCAGGCCTTTATCATACAATGAGCCTTACGTTAATAATTACCTTCGTCACCCTGCATTCCAGGATTACCCCGTTGTTGGTGTAACCTGGGATCAGGCACAAGAGTATTGTGTTTGGCGTACAGACCGCATGAATGAATACATTTTACAAGGGAAAGGTATCATTCTTAATCCGAGAGATAAAAAGAATACTGCTGCCGCGGCCGCGCAAAAAACACCTTTCAATACAGATATGTACCTGAACAACCAGTTTAGGGGTGCAGGTATAGATGGTAAAAAAATGGTAGCCGACCTTAATGGAACAGCTGCCGCAGGTCAGAAAAAAGCAGTAAGACCTACCATTGTTGAAGATGGAATCTTAAAACCGGCTTACCGTTTACCTACAGAGGCCGAGTGGGAATATGCCGCAGTAGCTCTTGCAGGCAATACCCAGTTTGAAAACATTACCGATGGTAAAATATATCCATGGAATGGTTTAGGCGTGCGTTCTGCAAAAAAAGCTACCCGTGGTTTAATTTTAGCCAACTTTAAACGTGGCGAAGGAGATAACGGTGGTGTTGGGGGTTACCTGAATGATAAAGCATTTATTACAGCACCTGTTAGAACATACGTGCCAAATGATTTTGGCTTGTATAATATGGCTGGTAACGTTAACGAGTGGGTACAGGATACTTACCGTCAAATGTCTTTTGAGGATGTGGATGATTTTAACCCTTTCCGTGGTAATGAGTTTGCTGATAAACGTTTAGCTGATCCGGCAAAAGGTAAATATGCGAAAGATAAATATGGCCGTCCTATAAAAGACCCGGCAAAAGCTGCTAAAAAAATGACTTATGCCGAGTTAATAGCTTCGCAAAATGCACAACCTGGCGCACCAGGCCCAAAAGATCCATTGGCAGGCAAACCTTACAATGCTGATGCAAGGGGCTTCTTAGATACGGTTAATACCAGCTTATATGGTACTACTACGTTGGTAAGCAATCACTCTAAAGTTTACAAAGGCGGTTCATGGAATGATCTGGCTTATTGGTTAAACCCTGCAACCCGTCGTTTTATGAACGAGGATGATGCCAGTGCCGAAGTTGGTTTCCGTTGCGCAATGGACTTGGTAGGCGCTCCAGAAATTCATCCCCAAGGCAAACCACACTTTAGTGTTAAAAAGGCTAAATAAGCTTTATAATAGATCATAAAAAAAGCGGTCCCGATTATTGTTCGGGACCGCTTTTTTTATGCGAACTGCAATAATATTTGCCCTTTTTCTACCTTATCTCCGGGCTTTGTTTTAATTACTCCGACAACAGTATCAACCGGCGATTTAATAATATTTTCCATTTTCATAGCTTCCAGTATAAATAAGCTATCCCCTTTTTGCACGGTATCTCCACTCTTTACAAATACTTTTAATACCAGGCCTGGCATAGGTGCCTTAAGTTCGCTTATTCTGGCAGAAGTTAAGCCGCTTAAACCCATCTGATCTAATAGTACATCAAATCTGTCTTTTACAGTAATAGAATAAATATTATTATTAACCCTGATCTGGGCTGTTTTTGCGATTTTATCAAAGTTGATCACTTCAACGTTATAAGATCTTAGTTGTTCAATAATATGCCAGGTTGATGGGCTTAACTGTTTAATATCAGCCTGAATTTTATTGTTGTTGATCAATAACTCCTCACCTGCTTTATCTACTTTATAATCAAACTGATCATTTACTTTTAGCTCATACATAATAGCTATTGTGTTAGTACGTATTGAATAAGGTTAGCGCCCATTTTAAGCGCCTTTAAGCGATTTTCCTGGCTATCACCAGTGTAGGTTCCATAATCTTCCCATCCGTTACCCAGATCGCACTCAAAAGTGTAAAAGCACACCAGCCTGCCTTTATATATTAATCCAAATCCTTGCGGGCGTTTGCCGTCATGCTCATGGATCTTGGGTAAACCATTTGGGAACGGGTATTTCTGATGATAGATAGGATAATTGGTTGGCAGCTCTACAAAATCAAGTTCAGGGAAAACCTTCTTCATTTGCGGGCGAACGAACTTATCTAAACCATAGTTATCATCAATATGCAAAAAACCACCACCTGTTAAATACTTGCGCAGGTTACCGGCTTCCTGGTCAGAGAAAATAACGTTTCCATGCCCCGTCATAAAAACAAAAGGGTAGTTAAACAACTGGGCGCTGCCCGGTTCAACAATATCATCTTCGGCCTGGAAATTAGTCTTTAAGTTTTCGTTGCAAAATTTGATCAGGTTAGGTAAAGCTGTACGGTCGCCGTACCAATCGCCGCCACCGCTGTATTTAAGCTTGGCCATTTTATAGGTTGGCGCGTTAAAGCTGCTGATTATGATCAGAAGAATACAGGCTGATAGTATATGGACAACTTTTCTCATTCTTTATTTGCGCATAATTTACTCACCCCGACTACGCTTCGCTTGTCGACCCTCTCTTCCGCAAGCGGGAAAGAGGGTTGTTTTATTCTTTTTTTAAACCCTCTTTCCACCGAAGGTGAAGAGAGGGTGGTCGAGCGGAGCAAAGACCGGGTGAGTCCTCTCCGTCATGCTCAAAACTATCTGTTCAAAAAATTCACCTCAAAGCAAGCCTCTAACGCGGCAGTTTCTGTGCGCAGCCTACTTTCACCTAAAGTTATGGCTTTATATCCATTATGCAAAGCGGCATCTATTTCAACAGGCGAAAAATCACCTTCGGGGCCTATCAATATCAAATATTTACCTTGCTTTTCTATCCCGGCGCTTAAGCTGCTTTTCTCGCTATCCTCACAATGGGCGATAAATTTTTGCCCGTTAAATGGTTGGGTTAAGAACTTATTTAAAGCGACAGGCTCATTTAAAACCGGATGATAGGCTTTTAGCGATTGTTTTATGGCCGAGGTAATGATCTTATTTAAGCGTTCGGTCTTGGCTTCTTTACGTTCAGACCGCTGGCAGATGATCAGTGAGATCTCATCAATCCCTATTTCGGTAGCTTTTTCCAGAAACCACTCTAACCTGTCCAGATTTTTTGTTGGGGCGATAGCGATATGCAGGTAATGGTTACGTTTATTATATGCTGTTACAACATTGGTAATTTGCAGTATGGTACGTTTGGGGTGCGCATCTTTGATCTTTGCGGTATAAAGACCACCCTTACCGTCAATTAATTGAACTTCAGAACCTACCTCTAACCGCAACACACGTACAGCGTGCTTGCTTTCTTCTTCATTAAGAAAGTATTGGGGGTGCGATGGGGCAATATCAGGTGTATAAAAAAGGTGCATTTTTTAGAATCAAGAATCAAGAATCAAGACGGGGAAATTTATTGCTGATTATGCAGTCTTGATTCCTGGCTCTTGTTTCTTGCTTCTAATTAATGTAAATCTACCGTATCTTCCTCATTTAGTAGTAACTCTAACTTAACCGATTCAATATTCTGGTCGGATTTTTTCAGGACCGTAATGTTGTAACCGTTTGATTCTTTCTGTTCGCCAACATCAGGTATCTTACCGAAGATATCACCCAGCCAGCCTGATACGGTATCAAAGTCGCCATCTTCCGGCAAATCATGCGGCAGGTGTTCGTTTACATCATATATAGGCGCCAGCGCGTTTACAATAAACTCGCGTTCATTCAGTACTTCAACAATAGGCTTTTCCTCATCGTACTCATCCTGTATCTCGCCTACCAATTCTTCAACAATGTCTTCCAGTGTAACCATACCGGCCGTACCGCCAAACTCGTCAGATACGATAGCTATCTGGATCCGTTTTTGTTGCAACTCGGCCATCAGATCGTTTATCTTTTTTGTTTCAGGGATAAAGTATGGCTTGCGGATAATATTTTTTAAGACGATCTCTTCATTACGTGCCAGCAACGGCAAAATATCTTTGGCGTGTACAATGCCTACAATCTTATCAATAACCTCGTCATAAACAGGCAAACGAGAGTATCCTTCTGTTATCAATATATCCAGCAACTCATCTTTACCGGTGCTTACTTCAATACCTGATATTTTGGTACGGGGTACCATAATATTTTTAACCACCCGCTCATTAAACTCAAATACATTTTGTATTAACTCATGTTCGTTTGAATCAATAGCTCCTGTTTCTTTACCCTGTTCTAACAAGTATTGCAATTCTTCAGAACTGTGGTGAGCCTCATGACCGGCAACATTAGCAATACCTAACAGCTTTAAAATAAAATTGGCAAAACCATTTAACGCCCAAATAAACGGCCTGAATACAATATAAAAAGCACGTAACGGTAATGAAATGGCCATTACCGTACGTATAGAACGTTGTATGGCAATTGATTTTGGAGCTAACTCACCAAATACAATGTGAAAAATGGTGATGGAAGTAAACGCAATAACGTGGCTGGCAGTAATAATACCCGGATTAATAACAATACCTAATGTTAAAAACAAATTCAACATCAGGGTAGTTACAACCCCTTCGCCAACTACACCCAAACCAAGTGAGGCTATGGTAATACCTAATTGTGTTGCCGCCAGGTATCCGTCCAGGTTGTGCATAATGCCCCTGGCTATTTTTGCGGTAGCACTTCCGGCTTTGGCCCTGATCTCTATCTGCGATCCACGAACCCTTACCATGGCAAATTCTGCGGCTACAAAAAAGCCATTTAAAAGAACCAGAAATAAGGTTAGAAAAATGTAGAAACCGTTTATGTGATAGTCAGCAGGGCCCATTAATTATTTATTGGTACACGGGGAAAGTAGACTTATACAGCTCTAAACTTTCATTAATTACTTTGTAGGCATACTTTTTACCAAGCATGTGTTCTATAGTCACCTTTTTATCTTCAAGTGCTTTGTAGTCTTTAAAGAAACGTACTATTTCTTTCATAGCATGCGGCGGTAATTCGTTAAGGTCATTGATATAGTTTACAGACATATCATTTTTAGCTACCGCGATGATCTTGTCATCCTGCTCGCCATTATCAACCATGTGCATCACACCAATAACTTTAGCTTCAATTACAGACATTGGGAACACATCAATTGAACAAAGCACCAAGATATCCAACGGATCTTTATCATCACAATAAGTTTGTGGGATAAATCCATAATTAGCCGGATACATTACAGACGAAAATAATACGCGGTCAAGTTTTAATAAACCTGAATCTTTATCAATTTCATATTTAGCTTTTGAACCTTTAGGGATCTCAATTATAGCATTTACAATTTCAGGAATGTTATCACCCGGTGAAACCTGGTGCCATGGATGTTGTGTACTCATTGATGTATTTTATATTTTTTCTATTTATCAGTTTTCACCAATCGCTTCTTAAAGAAAGCAAAAACAAGCGGAATTGTTGTAATAATTATTAATCCAAGTACAACATATTCCAAATAATCTTTTAACTGAGGATATCGTCTGCCTAAAAAATACCCGGATAAAATAAATGTATTCACCCAGGCTATGCTTCCAGCCAGGTTATATATTGTAAATTTTTTAAAATCTACTTTAACTACGCCTGCAAAGATAGGTGCAAAAGTTCTTATTATGGGGAAAAATCTGCCTAAAACTAAAGCCATCCCTCCATGTTTCGCGTAAAACTCTTCGGCTATAATCACATAACGTTTTTTAAAGAACAATGAATCGTTTTTATTGAATAGCATGGGCCCGGTTCTGTAGCCAAACCAGTACCCCGTATAGTTACCCAGGATGCCGGCCATAATAACCGATAATACTAATGTACCTAATGGTACGTCGATCATTCCTGACGAACATAGTAACCCGGCCATGAATAGTAAATAGTCGCCCGGCAAAAAGAAACCGAAGAAAAGACCTGTCTCAGCAAAAACTACAACAAGCAGGAAATAAAACCCTCCCTTGCTTAAAATGGATTGAGCATCCGTTAAATTTTGTAATTGATCCCAAAAATTTTCCATTCATTATATTTGTAAAACTACAAATATTAAATCAAATTCCTGAGATTATGACTAATCATTACAGGAGTGAATCTATCAGGTGCGGATATACCCCTATAACTAAGGTTGCCAACGCCGAAAACCCTAATACAAAAACATAATAAGGCGGAACCACAATCTGCTCGCGCTCTGCACTGCGGAAGTACATAGCCACAATAACCCTAAAGTAATAGAAGATACTGATTATGGCATTAATAACAGCTATAATGGCCAACGCAATATTGAATTTACCCAACACCATGTTAAAGGCAAAGAACTTACCTATAAAACCCGCAGTAAGCGGTATACCCGCTAATGACAGCATAGCTACAGTTAACACAAAGGCTAAAAAAGGATTTTTTCTGCCCAAGCCGTTAAAACTGTCAAAGCTATCGCTGTTGGTAGTTTGTTGTACTAATATTAATGCACCAAAAGCAACTATAGAGGCAATAGAATAAGCTGTGGCATATACAAATATGGTATTTGCAGAGCTTGCTCCTAACGCTAATATCGCGAATAATAAATAGCCCGCGTGCGATATACTTGAATAAGCCAACATACGCTTAAAGCTCTGCTGATATAACGCGGTTATGTTACCTATAAACAAGGTGATGATTGCAATGACTAACAATGCAGGGGCCCAGATATGCGTAATTAAAGGGAAGCAAGTTGAAAATAAGCGTAAAAAAGCCGCAAAGCTGGCAGTTTTAGCTACAGTTGACATAAATGCCGTTATTAACGATGGCGAACCTTCATATACATCAGGTGTCCAGAAGTGGAATGGCGCCACACCTACTTTAAAGCAAAGGCCCACAATTATCAGCATTACACCTGCGCATAGCATCGGGGTAATTTCTTTATGATTTAATACCCATGCCTGGATATTGTCTAAACCAAATGAACCTGTCGAGCCATATATCAGCGTAAACCCAAATAATAAAAACCCGGTAGAGAAAGCGCCCATTAAAAAATATTTTAATGCTGCTTCGTTTGATGCAAAATCATTCTTTTTAATACCGGCCAATATGTATAAGCTTACCGACATAATTTCTATGCCGATAAACAACATAGTTAGGTTATAATAAGAAACCATTACAATTATACCTGCCAAAGAGAACAGTATAATAGCGTAATACTCTGCTATATGGTTACTTATTTTCTCGAAATAGCCTTTTGAAAGTAATAGTATGAGTATTGTTGATACAATAGCTACTGATGAAAACGCAATGGAGAAGTTGTTAAACAATATCATGCCATGATATTCAGGCAAAACACCATCGTTCCATTTTATTACTGCAAACCCCAATGCAACCAGTAACCCAATAATAGTTACCGGTAACAACGCTTTTTGCATTTTATATAAACCTAAATACAAAAGCACTATAGGTAAAACAGATATGATTATTAAAGTATTCATGATTATAACTTACCTGGTATTTTTACAGCGTGTAACAAATTATCAACCGCGGCTGCTGATATATGCAGTATAGGTTGTGGATATATGCCTAAACCAATTATTAATATACAAATGATGCCTAACGCTATTTTCTCTGATCCGTGAATGTCTGTAAATACTGCAGTTAATTCATTGGTTGGGCCCTGCATAACATTTTTATACATACGCAGCATATATACCGCGCCAAAAATGATAGTCAATCCTGAAATAGCAGCTATCCATATATTATATTGATAAACACCGTTTAATAATAAAAACTCTCCTATAAAACCATTGGTCAATGGTAAGGCAACAGTACCCAGTACAATAATTAAAAAAGCAACAGCAAACTGGGGAGCTGTTTTAGCTATACCACCTAATTGACTAATATCTCGTGTACCTAAACGTGTGCTGATGATATCCCAGATAAAGAACATACCTACCACGTTAATACCGTGACTAAGCATTTGTATCATTGCGCCCTGTAAACCCTGGGCGTTCCATACAAATATGCCTGCGGCGATAAGGCCAACGTGAGCAATAGATGAATAGGCAACCAAACGCTTACCATCTTTTTGTGTAAACGCGATAACAGACGCATATATAATACCAATTACCGCTAATATCACAGCTACGTGCTGCCAGGTTATCATAGCTAACGGCGTAAGCGGGATTAACCACCTGATAACACCATAAATACCCATTTTAAGCATTATACCTGATAACATCATAGTACCCGCGGTTGGTGCCTCGGTATAAGTATCCGGCTGCCAGGTATGGAATGGGAACAACGGCATTTTAATAGCAAATGCCAGGAAGAAAGCCCAGAAAATAAGCCCCTGGTAACCACTTACATAGTTGTGTTTACTGGCGATATAAAATTCGCGCAGGTCATACGTATGAGAAGGCGACTGGACATACATAAAAATGATAGCCAGCAGCATAAACAGTGAGCCTGCAAACGTGTAGATAAAAAATTTAATAGTAATACGGATCCTGTTTTGGCCGCCCCAAAGTGAGCAGATAAAATAGATAGGTATTAAAGCGGCTTCCCAACCTACGTAGAACAGGAAACCATCCAATGCGGTAAATACAACCAGCATACCTGCCTGCATAAACAGAATCAGTGCGTAAAAAGCATTAGCATTTTTATACTGATGCTTATACGTAGTTAAGATAATAAGCGGGACAAGAACCGTAGTTAACAACACCATGATCATGCTGATACCGTCAATACCTGCGGTAAAGTAAACCCCCATATTGGGTATCCACGGTGCTTCAACCATGAACTGTGTACTGGCATCGGGTGTAAAGTTTGCTAAGAATACACCTGCAACTGCCAGCTCAATAATAGAGAAAACCAATGCAGCGTGTTTGGCTGTTTCGTTCTTGAAAAGCAAAACAGCGAGCGCCGCAAGTACCGGCAAAAATATTAATATACTAACCGTCATTTTATATTGTAAACAATTTTAAACTATACAGTAATATGGCAATAACACCAACCACCATCATAAATATGTAAAACCCTACATTACCCGTTTGTAATAAGCGCAAGCCTTTGCTTGATTCGATAGCGGTTTTACCCGCACCGTTAACCAATCCGTCAATACCTAATTTATCTACTACATTATAGAAGAAGCCCGATAGGGTATCTAATGGTTTACGTATTAATGTATCATAGATCTCATCGATGTAAAACTTGTGATAAGAAAGACTGGTCAATATAGGGCGCTCTTCTGTATCCTCAACAGGTATATTAGCTTTCTTAACATATTTGATATAGGCATACACCATCGCTATTAAAGCCCCGCCTACAGATAGTCCCATCAAGGTCCATTCTGTACTGCCGCTTAACTCATGCTCGCCCAATAATTTGTTTGATGCTTCAAAAACCGGAGCCAGGAAAGTACCCAGTTCGTCATGGCCACCCATTACATGTGGCACACCTATCATACCTGCAATGGCTGATAGTATAGCCAGCACGATCAAAGGTATGGTCATGTTTGCCGGCGACTCATGTAAATGGTGTTCCTGCTCATGCGTCCCGCGGAATTTACCCCAGAAGGTCAGATACATCATTCTGAACATATAGAACGAGGTTAACATAGCGGTGATAACGCCTATTACATAAAATGTGGTGTTATGCGCAAAGGCCGCAGCCAATATTTCGTCTTTTGAGAAGAAACCGGAGAATGGCGGGATACCTGCGATGGCAATAGTACCTACCAACATGGTAATAAAGGTGATCTTTATCTTACCGCTTAATCCGCCCATTTTACGCATATCCTGCTCGCCACCCATAGCGTGAATCACAGAACCTGCACCCAGGAATAATAGGGCTTTAAAGAAAGCGTGTGTTAATACGTGGAAGAAAGCGCCGGTATAACAACCTACACCTAAACCCAAAAACATATAGCCTAACTGCGATACAGTTGAATAAGCCAATACCTTTTTAATATCTGTTTGCGTTAAGGCTATCAAAGCGGCGAATGCTGCGGTTAATAGGCCAACTATAGCAACAACCTCCATAGTTTCAGGAGCCATAGTAAACAGGATGTTTGAGCGGGCTATCATATAGATACCTGCGGTAACCATGGTTGCAGCGTGTATTAATGCAGATACCGGTGTCGGGCCGGCCATAGCGTCAGGCAACCAGGTAAACAAAGGTAACTGGGCCGATTTACCTACCGCGCCAATAAACAACAATAAGGTTATTAATACAAAATGCCCGTCATGTACGTAAGCTGCTCTTTTAAATACATCGGCATAAGCAATACTATCAAATGTGTGGAAGATCAAAAATATACCGATCAGGAAACCCAGATCGCCAATGCGGTTCATGATAAACGCTTTCTTGGCCGCATCTGCATAGCTTGGGTTTGAATACCAGAAACCGATCAGTAAATAAGAACAAAGACCTACGCCTTCCCATCCTATAAACATGATCAGGTAGTTAGATCCTAATACCAATAGCAGCATGAAGAAAACAAACAAGTTCAGGTAAGCGAAGAACTTGCCGAAACCTTCATCGTCATGCATATAGCCTATAGAGTATAAGTGGATAAGGAAACCTACACCGGTAATGATCAGTAACATAATTGAACTTAACTGATCGACCAAAAAGGCAAAGCTAACCTGCAATTTACCTACCGCGAACCAGGTAAACAGATCAACATTAACAGGTTGTCCTGTTGATTTGATCTGGAAAAAAGCAGCCACACTTAGCCCAAAGGATATCAAGACCAACAAACTGCCAATAGCGCCTATTACACCTTTTGAAAGTGCATTGCGGCCCAGGCCGTTAATAACGAAACCGGCTAACGGTAATAAAGGAATAAGCCAGATGTATTTCTCCATATTTTATGCCCCCTAACCCCCTGAAGGGGGAACAAGAGTTTGTTTATTGTTTACTATTTATTTTATATGCTCCTCAAAACTCCCCCTTTAGGGGGCCGGGGGGCTCTACCATTTCAATCTATTCAGTACATTAATGTCTATCGAGTTGGTGTTGCGGTAGATCATTACAATTATTGCCAGGCCTATTGCTACTTCGGCAGCGGCCAGGGCCATGATAAAGAATACAAATACCTGTCCGCTTGCATCGCCTAAATAAACAGAGAAAGCGGTTAACAGCAGGTTTACAGCATTCAGCATTAACTCAACCGACATGAAGATCACAATAGCGTTGCGACGAACCAATACCCCAATTACACCTATTGAAAATATAACCGAGCTTAACAGTATATAAGCGTTAAGCGGGATAGTTTGTATGTTATTTACGATATGTTCCATTATGCTGTTGCTTTAGGGTCTTTTGTAGCCAATAAAACCGCACCCACCATTGCCGATAGCAGCAATACAGATGATACTTCAAAAGGCAATAAGTACTCGTTAAACAATGTTTTTCCTAAATTCTTAACTAAACCCAGGTTAGGGTCCTTCAAAATTACCGGTGCCGATACACCCAATGCTCTTATAGATGCTACAATGGTTATTAAGAAACAACCACCGCCAATTACGGCCGCTATCTTTATGATGTTTGATTTGGGCTGCTCAGATTCTTTGTTCAGGTTCATTAACATGAGCGTGTACAGGAAGAGTACCAGTATAGCGCCCATATACACAATAAAATTAACGATGGCCAAAAACTGGGCATTCAGTAAAATATAGTGAATAGTGAACGTAAAGAACGTTAGTATCAGGTAAAGTATACTATGCACCGGATTTTTGGCACTAATTACCAAAATGGAGAAGAATACGGATAAAAACGCGATGAAGTAAAATGTATTCATTGTTATTTATTACAAAATACTCTGACCCCCAAAATTGGGATGGGCAAAGGTATAAAACTTCTTTATTGATTTAACGGGGCCTCAACTAATTTGTCTTTGCCGTAAATAAAATCTTTTCTTAAATAATCAGACGGCACTATGTCGCCATCTAAATAGATAGCTTCTTTAGGGCAGGCTTCTTCACAAAGGCCGCAAAAAATGCAACGCAGCATGTTAATCTCGTAAACAGCAGCATATTTTTCCTCGCGGTATAAATTCTCTTCACCAGGCTGGCGTTCTGCAGCTATCATGGTTATGGCTTCCGCAGGGCATGATAATGCGCATAGGCCGCAAGCGGTGCAACGCTCTTTACCATTCTCGTCACGCTTAAGCGAGTGCATACCACGGAAGTTTTCAGAAAACTCACGTTTTTCTTCCGGGTAAGCAATGGTTACCGGCTTTTTAAAAAAGTGGCTCATTGTAATTCCCAGGCCTTTTATTATTGCAGGCAGGTAAGCGCGCTCTAAAAAATTTAGCGGCTTGTTATCAACTTGTTTTCTTTTATTACTTAACGGCTCCATCTTATCTGTTTATTAAAGTAATAACAATACCGGTTACAACAATGTTAGCTATAGCCCACGGGATTAAAGTTTTCCAACCGAGATCCATCAGCTGATCATAACGGAAACGGGGGATTGTCCAACGTACCCACATGAAGAAGAATATGAATAAAAATATTTTTAAAAACATTAAAATCACGCCCAATATCACAGCTATGTTCGGACCGGCATTAGCAGCCATCCAATCCATAAACGGATAGTTATAAGCGCCCCAATAAAGCGTAACCATTACCGCTGATGATATGAACATGTTGATGTATTCGGCAAAAAGGTAGAACCCTAATTTCATCGACGAATATTCGGTATGATAACCACCAACTAACTCGGTTTCGCACTCAGGCAAGTCAAACGGCGAACGGTTGGTTTCGGCAAAGGCGCAAATCAGGAACAGTATAAAGCCAACCGGCTGATATATTATATTCCAGTGCCAGCTATGTTGCTGCTCGGCAATTTCGCGTAAGCTTAAAGTACCTGTAACCAATAATAAGGCTATGATGGATAAACCCATCGAAATTTCATAGCTGATATTTTGCGATGCCGCACGGATAGCACCCAATAAAGAGTATTTATTGTTTGATGCCCAACCACCTATCATTACACCGTAAACGCCTAATGATACCACACCGAAGATGTATAAGATCCCTACATTAATATCGGCAACTTGCAAATCAATCACATGCGCACCTATCACCAGTTTTTGTCCCCACGGAATAACTGCCGAGCCGATACAGGCTGTTAAAATAGCCAAAGATGGGCCTACAATAAACAGGAAACCACTGGCATTGGTCGGGATAATCTCTTCTTTTAAAAACATTTTACCACCATCGGCCAAAGGCTGTAAGATCCCCCACGGGCCGGCACGGTTAGGGCCTATGCGGTCCTGAAAAAACGCTGCCAATTTACGTTCGGCATAGGTAGAGTACATGGCTATCACCAAACTAATGGCAAAAATGATAACCACCAATATAAATTTAACTATGATGTCTGCTAATTCCATTATAAGCGTGTTTCGCGTTCAAATTGTTCTTTATTAGCCTCAATCAATACCGGGTTGGTTTTAACAACCGGCAATGGCTTTAAAGTATCGTAATGATTAGAGCTGATAACTGATTGATTAGATACCTTACGCGGACCTTCAATAACCCAATCAGCTGTTTTCTTTTTATCAAAGCGGCAGGTGTTGCAAATAAAATCTTCTACCTCGCCATAAACATCTTTACGGGCAGTAACACGGATCACATCGTCGCCTTTGTACCAAAGGGTTACTTTACCTTTACATTTTTCGTGATCGCAATCGCGGTGTGCTTCAACCGGCTTGGTAAACCAAACACGATTTTTAAAGCGGAAAGTCTTATCAGTTAACGCGCCTACCGGGCAAACATCAATAACGTTTCCGGAGAAATCATTATCAACAGCCGCTTGTATGTAGGTTGATATTTCAGAATGATCGCCCCTGTTCAGGATACCATGGATACGATGATCGGTAATCTGATCTGCAACATAAACACAACGGTAGCAAAGGATGCAACGTGTCATGTGCAGTTGTATTTTATCGCCGATATCTATTTTATGGAATGTACGGCGATCAAACTCGTAACGGGTTTTAACAGCGCCATGCTCAAAAGCAAGATCCTGTAAATGGCATTCGCCGGCCTGGTCACATACCGGACAATCCAGCGGGTGATTGATCAATAACATCTCTACCACACCCTTACGTGCCTCAATAACTTCGGGCGAGGTAATGTTTTGCACTTCCATACCGTCCATTACATTGGTACGGCATGATGCTACCAGCTTAGGCATAGGGCGCGGATCCTTCTCAGAACCCTTACTTACCTTTACCAAACAAGTACGGCATTTACCACCGCTACCGGCCAGTTTAGAATAGTAGCACATAGCAGGCGGCACAATATCACCACCTATTATCCTCGCGGCATTTAGGATGGATGTTCCGTCCGGTACTTCTACTGATATTCCGTCTATTGTAACTTTCATTGACACTCTTTATTAGTCAAATTTTATTTCCTTCTCGTCATTGCGAGGAACGAAGCAATCTCTACACTTGCAGATCCGATTTGCTTCTCGGGGATTGCTTCGTTCCTCGCAATGACGCGCGTGTTATTTATTTTTATGCCGTTGCCTTTGGTTCAGGAGCTGGCAACGGATCTGCATAATGCGCAATACCATAATTCCTGGTCACTGCTTCACTTGCATGCGTTACGTGCCATTCAAACTCATCCCTGAAATGACGGATCGCACTGGCCACCGGCCATGCTGCAGCATCGCCCAACGGGCAAATGGTATTACCTTCTATCTTTTTAGCTACGTCAACCAACAGGTCCATATCGCTCATGCTGCCATGGCCGT
>JAZKCG010000078.1:0-20403 GCA_040388175.1 Bacteroidota bacterium
TAAAATCAACAGTTGCAAATCCGCACCCACTTTTTATTAACTTTGTCGCCGCTTCAATGGCTTATGCCCGGAAGAAATAGTTAATAGTACGCTCAGATAGAAATGGATAGAAATACGTTTACAGGATTATTCCTGATCATGATAATTATCACCGGTTACCTGTGGTTTACCAGGCCAACCAGTGCAGAGTTAAAAAAAGAAGCTTTACTTCAAGCAAATCTTAAAAAACAAGACTCACTTAAAAAATTAGGTAAAAGCCCAACCACGGCTACGCTTGATACAGCAACAAAGATCGCGGCAGCAAAAGTTGATACTGCTGCTTTAAAAGCACCTTTTGGCGCTACCTTAAACGGTACCGAGAAACTGATCACTTTAGAGAACAAGGACTTAAAGATAAAATTAACCAGCCGTGGCGGCCGTATTTACTCGGTAGAGTTAAAAGATTACAAAACTTTTGACCAAAAGCCATTGATATTATTTGATGGTGATAAAAACAAATTCGGCTTTAGTTTTGGTGCCGGTACAGCTAATGTAAACACCAACGAACGTTACTTTACGCCAAGCGCCGAAGGTTTACAGGTTACCGGTAAAGATTCATCGGCCATAACCCTGCGTTTAAGCTACAGCCCAACCCAATATATTGATTATATATACTCTTTAAAAGGCGAAGGCTACAAAGTGGGCCTAACCATTAAGGCCGTTGGTTTAGATAATGTAAGCAGCATTAACCTGAACTGGGAGTCTAACCTACTGAGGTTAGAAAAAAGTAAGGAGTTAGATCATACTTACTCTTACATAGGTTACCTTACCACAGAGCGTGATTATGACTATTTTGGTGATACTAAAGACGAGACCAAAGATGTTACTGATAAAAAACTGCAATGGGTATCATTTAAACAACATTTCTTCTCGAGCGTATTATTAAGCAAGGAAGGGTTTGCAAAATCAAGTATGTCGGTTGTTACCGATACTACAGATCATGCCGATATTAAGCAGGTAAAAGCTAACCTGGTGCTTAACCGCAGCGCTGATGGTTCATTCCCGTTAGCGTTTTATTTTAGCCCAAACCACTTTGAAACCTTACAGAAACAGGGCAATAGCTTAGAAAAACAAATTTCTATGGGCTGGGGTCCGTTAAAATACATTAACCGTTACGCGGTATTACCGGTATTTAACTTTTTGACCCAATTTAACTGGAACTATGGCCTGATCATCCTGGCACTTACAGTTATTTTAAAACTGGTCTTGTCGCCACTTACCTACAAGTCATACTTATCAATGGCTAAGATGCGGGTGCTAAAGCCTGAAATGGATGAGATCAAAGCTAAAGTAGGCGAAGACAACCCAACCTTGCTTCAACAGGAATACCTTAAACTCTATAAAAAAGCAGGTGTAAACCCTTTAGGCGGATGTTTACCATTGCTGTTGCAAATGCCCATCGTTATCGCGTTCTTCCGCTTTTTCCCTGGATTGTTTGAACTGCGTGGACAAAGCTTCTTATGGATGCATGATTTATCGACCTATGATTCGTTCGTTAATTTCGGTGTTCATATTCCATTTTTAGGCGATCACCTAAGTTTAATGTGTGTGTTGATGACCATATCAACCTTGATTTATACTTATTTTAACAACCAGATCTCGGGTGTAAGCGGGCAAATGAAATACATTGGATACATCACCCCGATAATTTTCTTAGGTGCCTTGAACGGTTATCCCGCAGGTTTGAACTATTATTATTTCCTGGCCAACATGTTTACCTTTTTACAGCAATACATTATTAAGTTAATGGTTGATGATAAAAAGATCCATGCACAGATCCAGGAAAACAAAAAGAAACCGGAGGACAAGAAGAAAAAATCAGGTTTCGGTGCTAAAATGGAAGAAATGATGCGCCAGCAGCAACAGGTGCAGGCGAAGAAGGGGAAATAAAGATTAGTGATTGAAGATTAGAGATTAGGCTCGCGAGTATCGCGGGCCTTTTTTGTTTTATACCGCGCTGTCATTTGACACCGTTTTTTATTTTAAAATAATCAACTAAAAATATTAGTAATTTGCTACATTTGGATATGTATGCAATTGTAGATATTGAGACCACGGGGGGGCATGCCAGCGCTAACGGTATAACCGAGATAGCCATTTGCTTACATGATGGCAAAAAAGTAACCAAACGCTTTAGTACCCTTGTAAATCCCCGGAGGGACATACCTATTTACATACGCGCACTTACCGGTATCACCAACGAAATGGTAGCCGAAGCACCGCCTTTTGAAGATGTTGCCGCTGATATTTACCACTTGCTGCATGGTAAGATCTTTATTGCCCATAATGTAAATTTCGATTATTCATTTGTACGATACCATTTGGCAGCGGCAGGGTATGACCTGCAGAGCAATAAACTATGTACCGTAAGATTGGGCCGTAAGATATTGCCTGGCTTGCCATCTTACAGCTTAGGTAAACTTTGCCGTCACCTGGGTATTGATAATGAGAGCCGTCACCGCGCTATGGGCGATGCTGAGGCCACAGCCGAACTATTTAGTCTGTTGCTGCGCAACGATAAGGACGACCACATTAAACAGGCGCTCAAACAAAACTCGAAAGAGCAGGTGCTGCCACCACATCTGCCTAAAAAGGCCGTACAGGAACTACCCAGTTCGCCCGGCGTATATTATTTCCATGATCATAAAGGAAAGGTAATTTACGTAGGTAAAGCCAAGAATATTAAAAAACGGGTAAGCAGTCATTTTGTGGGAAATAATCCCGGTTTACAGCGTCAGGAGTTTCTGCGCAACATTCACCAGGTAACCCACCAGGTTTGCGGTACCGAGCTGATTGCTTTTGTACTGGAAGCGATAGAGATTAAACGCCTTTGGCCCAAATACAATCGCTCGTTAAAACGTTTTGAACATGCCTACGGGCTGTATATGTTCGAAGACCAACGCGGATATATGCGTTTGGCTGTTGATAAGCACCGCAAATATACCGGGGCTATTTATACCTGTAATACCATACTGGAAGGCAGAGCCATATTAAACCAACTGATAGACACTTTTGCGCTTTGCCCTAAGCTTTGTTTCATCCAGAATAATACGGAGCCCTGCACAGGCGTAGCACAACATGAATGTGCCTGTACCGGTTTGGAAACTGCCAGTAGCTACAATCAAAAAGTACAACTGGCTCTTGACGAATTAAATAAAGCACTCCCAACATTTGCCATCCGCGATGAAGGCCGTACAGACGATGAGCATAGTTGTATATTAGTGGAGAAAGGTAAGTTTTACGGCATGGGCTATATATCCCACTATTTTAATGTAGAGAGCCTGCAGCAGTTGAAGAATTATATTACTCCGTACCCGGGTAATGACTATATCAAAAACCTGGTGGCCAACTATGCTGAGAAGTTTCCGCAGCGGAAGGTGGAGTTTGCGTAAAGACGGAAAAACTTACGAAGTTTTTAAAACTTCGTAAGTTTGTTTATGTTCGATAAATGAAAGTTTATTCCGAAACCTGCTATCATATCTATAACAGAGGAAACAATAAAGATTTAATATTCTTTGAGGAAGATAACTATGTTTATTTTCTTAACCAGTTTAAAAAATATGTATCTCCTTTTTGTGAAGTATATACCTATTGTTTAATGCCTAATCATTTTCATTTTTTTATTGGAGTAAATGATAGTGATCTATTTGAAAAGAGTATCAAAAATTTCTTCATATCTTATTCAAAAGCAATAAATAAAAGGTATAACAGAGTTGGCAGTTTATTTCAGGGCCGATACAAAGTGTCTGAAATTACATCAGATAGTTATTACACCACAATAATTACCTATATCCATCAAAATCCGGTAGCTGCCAGGTTAGTAACAAAAATGGAAGATTATAAATACTCATCTTACAATGCATATTTATCAGATAAAAACACGTTGGTTAACAAAAAGGAAGTGTTGGAATGGTTTGGTGGCTTAAATAGTTTTATAGATCACCACTTATCCGTTGTAAATGAAATTGAAATAAATAAAAGATTAAAAATATAGTTCGCAATCAGACTTACGAAGTTTTTAAAACTTCGTAAGTCTTTCCTACACCTTCGGCATCATAATTGGTAAGTTCTTAATACATCAAACTATTAAAGACTACATTATGAACAGCATTAATCAAGAACAACCAGAAGATAATTTTAAAGACCTTAATGGTCCAGAAGCAATTGAGAAATTAAAGGAGCTGGCCGAAGATGCCAAAACCTGTTTGTTTTGCAGTAACATTAAAACAGGCATATCAGCATCAGCCTGCCCTATGACTGTGCAGCAAGTCGACGATGAAGGTAACTTATGGTTCATAATAGCTAACGACAGCGAAACTTACCACGAGTTACAAGGTGAGCCGTTGGTGGAGTTATTTTTCCAGGGATCAAAATATTCAGATTACCTGAATATATATGGACTGACGACCCTAACTGCCGATAAAGAAAAAATAAAAGAATTTTGGAACCCTGTACTAAAGGTATGGTTTACAGAAGGTGAGAACGATCCTCGTATTGCGGTAGTGAAATTGGAACCAACAGAGGCCTGTTATTGGGACATTAAACATACAACGCTGTTGCCTTTATTAAACAGTTAACAGGGGCAGCCATTGGTAAAATTTTGGATGATTCGGTTGAGGGGAAGATAATAATATAGATGCTAATCTATTTAATTAGAGATAATTCGTATTTATTATATAATTCCTGCTTTCTCCAACTCTGCCTGCATTTCCTGTTGTAATTTAAGCGCCTCGACGCGTGCTGCCTCTGCAAAGTCTTCGCCATTGCTTGCGTAAATAATACCCCGGGATGAATTTACCAGCAAACCACAGCCTTTATTCATACCATATTTGCAAACATCCTGTAAACTACCGCCTTGAGCGCCTACGCCGGGTACCAGTAAAAAGTTATCAGGCGCATATTGGCGGATCTCTGTAAATTCGGTGCTTTTGGTAGCGCCTACTACATACATCACCCTATCAGGTCCGGCCCAGGTATTGGCTTTTTTGATGACAGTCTCATATAAATGGCCATCGGCAGTTGGCAGGTACTGAAAATCTTTGCTACCTACAGACGAGGTTAGCGCTAAAATGATCACCCATTTACCATCATACTTTAAATAAGGTGTGATACTGTCGTTACCCATATACGGGGTAACGGTTATCGCGTCAAAGCTCATGCCTGAGGTAGCCTCGTCAAAAAAAGCGCGGGCATATTTATCAGAGGTATTGCCAATGTCGCCGCGTTTAGCATCTATGATATTTAGCGTATCCTTTGGCAGATACTTCCAGGTATCAATTAAGCTTTGTAGCCCTTTTATACCATAACTTTCATAAAAAGCAGAGTTGGGTTTGTAGGCCACACAAAGATCTTTAGTGGCATCAATTATCCGTTTGTTAAACTCCAGAATAGGATCGGGGTATTGTTTCAAAAATTCCGGGATCTTATCGATATCCGGATCTAACCCAACACATAAAAAAGATTTTTTCTGTTTGATCTGGTCTATAAGCTGCTGGCGTGTGATCATGTATAGCGGAGGATAATTTTTGAGTGCCCAAAAAAACTAAAAATTAGCCGAAGTGTTATCTTAATGTAGATATTTTTTTAAAAAATTTGTTTTTCTAAAATAATTGAGTAGAATTGCATCGTTATCCTTTGAATTTTTTCTTGCACTAAAGAAACAATTTTAAAATCCCACGTTACTTAGCTTTAAGGTTACCCCGATTTTAAACATTTCAAATAAGCTGCAATTAATTTCTTACAAACGATCATCCGAGCATATAAGATTAAGACTCACGAATAATTATCGTAACACAAACCCCCTTGAACATATAATTCATATCATGTCTGATACAACCGAATTGAACGACAAACTCGTTTCTGAGTTGCGCGAAATTGCCAAAAGTTTAGGTATTGCCGACGCTGATTCGCTAAGAAAGCCAGAGTTAATATCAAATATTACACAAATGCAGCAGCTAATTGAAGCTGCACGTACACAACAACAAATAGTAGAAAACAACTATGCCCCCGTAGGTGCAGCTCCTGTAGCAGATACAGGTGAAAAGAAAACACGTAACCGTATCCGTACGGTAAAAAATACGAATATACCCCGCGTGGAGGTTCCGTTGGATGATACCAACTTATTTGATCTGCAGGACGATGAGCCGCAAACAGAAGACGGGCAGGAAGAAACTGCTCCGGTAGAAGCGGTGGCACAATCGCCAGAACAAGAAGGAGAAATAACTGCGAGTACATCAGCAGATCCTGCAGCCGAAGGCCGTCCGCAAAAATTTGAGCGCCGTGTGCCTAACCAAAAAAGCCAGGAACCTGCTATTAATTTAGATTTTGATAACGTTATTGTAAATGAAGGTGTATTAGAGATCATGCCTGATGGTTATGGTTTCTTACGCTCATCAGATTATAACTATTTAACATCGCCTGATGATATCTACGTATCGCAATCACAAATAAAACTGTTTGGCCTTAAAACCGGCGATACAGTGAGAGGCAGTATACGCCCGCCAAAAGAAGGCGAAAAATATTTCCCATTGGTACGTGTTGAGGCTATTAACGGCCGTATCCCTGCCGAAGTGCGTGACCGTGTTCCGTTTGATCACTTAACACCACTTTTCCCGTCAGAAAAATTAAGCTTGTTTACAGATGCGGGTAATTATTCGACCCGTATTATGGACCTGTTTTCGCCAATAGGTAAAGGGCAGCGTGGTTTAATTGTGGCACAGCCTAAAACAGGTAAAACCATGTTATTAAAGGATGTAGCTAACGCGATAGCTAAAAACCATCCCGAAGTATACCTGATCATACTGTTAATTGATGAGCGCCCTGAGGAGGTTACCGATATGGCCCGCAGCGTACGTGCCGAAGTTGTTTCATCAACATTTGATGAGCCTGCAGAACGTCACGTAAAAATTGCCAACATTGTTTTAGAGAAAGCAAAACGTATGGTAGAGTGCGGTCACGATGTGGTTATCCTGTTAGATTCTATTACGCGTTTAGCACGTGCCTATAATACTGTGGCTCCTGCATCAGGTAAAATATTATCAGGTGGTGTTGATGCTAACGCGTTGCACAAACCTAAACGTTTCTTTGGTGCGGCCCGTAATATTGAAGATGGTGGTTCATTAACTATCATCGCGACAGCATTAACAGAGACTGGTTCAAAAATGGATGAGGTTATCTTTGAAGAGTTTAAAGGTACAGGTAATATGGAGTTACAGTTGGATAGAAAACTGTCAAACAAACGTGTATTCCCTGCTATTGATATTACCGCTTCAAGCACACGTAGAGACGATCTGTTATTAGACAGAGAAACCCTGCAACGCATCTGGATATTGCGTAATCACCTGGCCGATATGAACTCGATAGAAGCAATGGAATTCTTGCAGAGCCAGATAAGAGGTACGAAAACTAACGAAGAATTCTTAATATCCATGAACTCTTAGTTTTAGTGAGTTGTTGATTGGGTTGATTGAGTTATTAGTTAAACTCATACCTTTGTATGATTTTAACTATTCACTTAATCAACTCAGTCAACCATTAACTTAATATGTTATTATTGATATATTAAGTTAATACTAATACCTTCGGGCCTAAAATGAAGAAGCGGGTAAAAAAACATCTTCCTAATGCCATAACCTGTGCCAACCTGTTTAGTGGTTGTGTAGGTATTGTATTTGCTTTCCAGGGCGATCTGATCACTGCTTCGTACGCCGTTTTTTTAGCTGCCATTTTTGATTTTTTTGACGGATTTGCAGCACGCGTGCTTAAATCATTCTCCGGGATAGGTAAAGATTTGGATTCGCTGGCCGATGTGGTCAGTTTTGGTGTATTGCCGTCGGTAATATTATACCAGTTATTTTTACAGGCCACCAAAATAGCTCATGTAACCCCCTATTTAGGCTTATGCGCTTTTTTAATAGCCGTATTCTCTGCTTTAAGATTGGCTAAATTTAATACCGATACCCGCCAGGCCGAAATGTTTATAGGCTTGCCTACACCGGCAAACGCTATCTTAATAGCTTCGTTCCCCTTAATTATTGATCAATACAGTAACCTGGCCCGTTTTATACTGAACCCGTATGGCTTAACTGTATTTGTGTTGATAATGTGCGCGTTATTAGTAGCCGAGCTGCCGTTAATGTCGCTTAAATTCAAGAACAAAGATTTTAATAAAAATATTTATCGCTATTTACTGCTGTTGTTCTCGGCAATATTGATACTATTTTTTAAATTTGTGGCAGTTCCGGTGGTTATATTTATCTATATCACCTTATCAATTGTTCAATTCAAAATAGCTAATGATAATATATCGGGCAGCCAAAAAGAAAATATTTAACTGCTTGCATAGCTTATAAAACTCCAAACCAATTCCATGAAAACGTTTCACGCCGAAATAGATGTAATGCCTAAAAAAGAAATTCTTGACCCACAAGGAAAAGCTGTAACCGGAAGTATGAAAAATTTAGGCCTTGCCGAAATTTCGAATATCCGCATAGGCAAACACATCACTTTACAGGTAGAGGCTGACAGCGTTGAGATAGCCACGGCAAAAGTTGATCAGGCTTGTAAAAACCTGCTGGCTAACTTAATTATGGAAAGCTATACTTTTAAAATAGAGCAGGTTTAAAGCTTAGCTTCTTTCTCTTCTTTTATTTGGGCCAGGGCAACCAGGTTATCTGCAAGTGTGGTTTCTACCTGTTTAAACAGGGCTGATACTTCTACTACATCCGGAGCGCCTGTTTTACAGCTTGTTTCGATCTGCTGTATCAATGCCTGACTATTTAGCATGCCGAAAAACCCTAAAGTAGATTTCATTTTATGTGCCGCAGTGCCTGCTGCTGTCCAATCTGCTGCGTCAATAGCGGTGCTAATGTCTTGTAAAGATACCGGGGTTTGTTGTAGGAACATTCCTATAGTTTCCACCATAAACTCATCGCTGCCATCAGCTATTTCCTGTAAAAATGTAAGATCGAGGTCAAGATTGGTCAAATCAACTGGCATATAAGGTTATTATATCTCAAATTTATAATTTTTTTACAATTAAGCTGTCTTTAAGTTCATTTTTTAGCTGTAGGCTGGTCTTGTTTAGGACAGGGTGAAAAAAATCGGGCGCTATTTCTGCCAGGGGTTCTAATGTAAAACGACGTTTGTGCAATTCAGGGTGAGGGATGACTAATCCAGGCTTATCAATAACTTCCGAATTATAATATAAAATATCAATATCAATAATACGCGATCCCCACTTTTCTTCCCGCTTTCTTCCCATCACCAACTCAATCGCCAGTACTTTTTCCAGAATCACGTCAGCAGATAATTCACTCTCTAACTCAATAACCATATTCAGGTAATCGGGTTCATCTGTTTTTCCCCATGATTGTGTTTCATAAACCGACGATATTTTTACGGTCGGGGCTATATCATAAGCTATATGCATAATGGCCTGTTGCAGATATAACTTCCTGTCGCCAAGGTTACTCCCTAATAATAAAAAAACATGATTCATTGTTGTAACAAATATTATAGACGGTTCTCTTAATATTAACTCTATGGTTTTATTAAGTTTGCATAGATATAATATTTATAATAGTAAATGAAGCAATTTTTCAAATTTGTGTTGGCAACCATTGTCGGCATAATTTTATCGACGGTAGTATTGGTCCTGGTTATTATAGGAATTGTAGCTGCCGCCGGCAATGACAAAACGGTCGATGTGGATGCCAACTCCATTTTGCACATCAGTATAAAAAATCCCATAGCAGAACGAACTCCTAATAATCCTTTAGCCAATTTGAGTTTTTTAGGGCTTAATGGCGATAAGTCAATAGGTTTAAAAGACATACTGGCCAATATTAAAAAAGCCAAGACAGACGATAATATCAAAGGTATTTTCCTGGACGAAAGCTATATGTTATCGGGCCAGGGCACCACAGAGGAGATCCGTAATGCGCTGATCGACTTTAAAAAATCCGGAAAATTTATTGTAGCCTATTCTGAGGTTTATACCAAAGGATTTTATTACCTCGCGTCGGTTGCAGATAAAGTATATATCAACCCTAAAGGATTTATAGAATTTGACGGATTTAACTCACAAGTCACTTTCTTTAAAGGCGCGCTGGATAAATTAGGGATCGAGGCACAGGTAATAAAGGTGGGTACCTACAAAAGCGCGGTTGAGCCTATGGTGTTAACCAAAATGAGCGATGCTAACCGTTTACAGGTAACTTCATATTTAGGGTCGTTATATGACCATTTCTTAACAGGTATTTCCAAAAGCCGCGGTATCAATAAAGACTCGCTATTTGTTTATGCTGACCAGATGCGTATTAAGCGGCCGGAGGATGCGTTGAAACATAAACTGGTAGATGGCTTGAAATATAAAGATGAGTTGTTAGGTGAGCTTAAACAGCGTTTAAATGTAAAGGTCAAGGATAATATCAATAGCGTTGAGTTGGCGGACTATACCAAATCGGACGATGATACAAAGACTGCATCCTCTAACCGTATAGCTATGGTTTATGCATCGGGCGATATTGCAGGTGGCGATGGTGACGATAATAGCATTGGTTCTGAGGCCTTGTCTAAAGCATTACGTAAAGTCAGGATGGACGATAAAGTTAAAGCGGTAGTGTTACGCGTAAATTCGCCGGGTGGTAGCTCGTTAGCCAGCGATGTAATCTGGCGCGAGGTAATGCTTACCAAAAAGGTAAAACCTATTATTGTATCTATGGGCGATGTAGCGGCATCCGGTGGGTATTACATATCATGTGCTGCCGATTCTATTTTTGCCGAACCTAATACTATTACCGGCTCTATCGGAATATTTGCCATTCTGCCAAACATGCAAAAACTGTTTAATGACAAGTTGGGCATTACGTTCGATGGTGTTAAGACCGGTAAGTTTGCCGATTTAGGCAACACAGGCCGCCCGTTAACACCCGAGGAAAGAGCGATACTGCAAAATGAGATAGATCACGGTTATGATGATTTTACCAAAGCGGTTGCTGCCGGCAGGCATAAAACTCAAGCTTACATTAACAGCATTGGCCAGGGCCGGGTTTGGACAGGCGAGCAAGCCATTAAAATTGGCCTGGTAGACCGCTTAGGTAATATTGACGATGCCGTAAAAGCTGCCGCTAAAAAAGCCAACCTGAAAGATTACCGCTTAGTAGCTTATCCCGAGCAAAAAAGTGTATTCAATAAATTGAGCGAAAGCTTAAGTGTTGAAATGAAGACCCGTATGTTGAAGTCAGAACTGGGCGAGAACTACAATATATATCAGCAGATAAAAAATATCAAGTCCATGATGCGTACACCGTTGATGCGGATGGAGTATGATGTGGTGGTGAAGTAATATATAGAAAAACTATAAAGTGTTTGTTTTTTCGAAATGACAAGTGTAAATTTACAGTTTACAATTAAGCATGATCCAAGGTTTTAAACATAAAGGGCTTCGACTTTTATGGGAACAAGGTAATAATAGTAAGTTACCTGCTGACCAAATAAGCAGAATAGAAAGAATGCTGGACATTATTGATAGTGCACAACAGGTACCCGATGATTTTGGAGCTTATCAAAACTGGAATATTCACAAACTTTCCGGAGATCTGAAAGACTTTTGGAGTATTAAGGTAAATAAAAACTATCGAATAATATTTCGGTTTGACGGACAGCATGCTTTTGATTTAGATTATATTGATTATCATTAATTAAAGCCATGAAAAGACAAATGAGACACATTCATCCCGGAGAAATTTTGCGTGAGGAAGTAATAGCTGCTAATGAATTGACTGTTACAGCTGCGGCTAGAATGTTAGGTATTTCTCGTCAAAGCCTAAATAAAATAATTCATGAACAATCAGACATTACTCCTGAAATGTCTTTTCGGATCGCAAAAGTTTTTGGTGGTACTGCTGATATTTGGGCCAATATGCAAACTAAATTCAATTTGCATTTGGCAGCAGAAAAAACAAAGGCATTGAACTTGCAACCCTACGACTATAAACATTCAGCCTAAAACGTTGTTTAACATAATCTAATTATGGAAAATAAACCCATAGCCCGTAAACTTCGTTTGCTATCGCAACTCATGGAACTGCATGAGATTAATCCTTTTAAAATAAAATCAATAGCAAATGCGGCATTTAATGTAGATAAGTTGCCTTATCCGGCTGCCGGTAAAACTTTTGAAGAACTGGAAAAGATAAGCGGTATCGGTAAAAGCGTTGCTGCAAAAATTATAGAGATCGTACAAACCGGTACCATGCAGGAGCTTGACGAATTGCTGGCAGCGACCCCGCCTGGAGTTGTCGAGATCATGGGCATAAAAGGCATAGGTGGCAAAAAGGTAGCCACCATCTGGCATGAGATGGGAATTGAGACCGTAGGCGAGCTTTTTTATGCATGTAATGAGAACCGGCTGATAGAAGCCAAAGGTTTTGGTTTAAAAACCCAGGACGATATCCGCAAGGCTATTGAGTTTAAAATGGCCAGCAGCGGTAAATTCTTATACGCCCAGGTTGTGTCTGAAGCAAATGGTTTAATGGATAAGCTAAAGGCTTCGTTTACCAATGCTTTAATGGAGTTTGCAGGCGAATATCGCCGCACGTGCGAGATCATTAACGTGCTTGAAATAGTAGTAGGTAGTCGCGATTTTGAGATCGCATTTGAGACCATCTTACAGTCCGAAATATTAAATAACCTTATCGCTCATGACGATCATATTACCGGCGAAACTGAAAACGGCCTCAAGGTGATTATATGGGTTGTCGAAAAGCGGTATTATTTTAAAACCCTGTTCCTCAAAACCGGGAATGATGAGCATGTAATTGCTGTATTAGAACGTGGAGGAGATACCGCGGACCAGCCTGAAAACGAAGAACTGATCTATCAAAAGGCAGCTTTAGCCTTTATCAAGCCCGAGCTGCGTGAGGGTACAACCTTTATAGAAAGGGCCGACAAGGATGATCTGCCGCAATTGATATCTTACCATGACCTTAAAGGTACGCTACACAATCACAGTACCTGGAGCGACGGTGTAAATACGGTAGAAGAAATGGCCCTATACTGTCGTGATGAGTTAAAGCTGGAATACCTGGGTATGTGCGACCATAGCAAAAGCGCATTTTATGCCAAAGGGTTAAGTATTGAGAGGATATTGCAGCAGCAGGAAGAGATAGATCATCTGAACAAGAAGCTGGATGGTTTTCACATATTTAAAGGGATAGAGTCTGATATTTTAAATGATGGTTCGCTGGATTACCCCGACGAGATCTTAAAGAAGTTTGATTTTGTGGTTGCCTCTGTACACTCTAACTTAAAAATGAGTAAAGACAAGGCCACCGAACGTTTAATTAAAGCTATAGAGAATCCATACACCACTATATTGGGTCACCCAACCGGTAGGTTATTATTGAGCCGTAATGGATATGATATTGACTATAAAAAAGTGATCGATGCCTGTGCCGCGAATAATGTGGTGATCGAGATCAATGCCAATCCGTTGCGCCTTGATCTGGACTGGCGCTGGCACCAATATGCTTTAGAGAAAGGTGTATGGCTATCTATCAATCCGGATGCCCACCGTAAAGAAGGCTTTTTAGATATGCAGTATGGCGTTTTAGTTGCCAGAAAAGGCGGATTATATAAGGAAAGATGTTTGAATGCGTTATCATTGCAGGAAATAACTCAGGTTTTTAAAGACAAGAAAAAGTAAGAAATGATTATTGAAGAACTTAAAGACCATCAAAATATAATCCAAAAGGTTATTGACACACTGGTGCCCGATATTGAAAAGGCGTGCCGGGTAATGACCGATACTATACAAAAAGGCAACAAGGTTTTAATTGCCGGTAATGGTGGCAGCGCGGCCGACGCGCAACACATAGCTGCCGAACTGAGCGGGCGTTTTGTTAAGCACCGTAAAGCCTTGCCGGGAATAGCGCTAACAACCGATACATCGGCACTTACAGCTATTGCCAACGATTATGGCTACGAATATGTTTTCGCGCGTCAGGTAGAGGCTTTGGCACGACCCGGTGATCTGTTTATAGGTATATCAACCAGCGGAAACAGCGAAGTGGTTTTAAAGGCGTTTGATACTGCCAGGGAAATGGGCTGTAATACTTTAGGTTTGTCCGGTCGTGATGGAGGCAAAATGAACGGCTTATGTGATCTGAATATCATCGTACCATCAAATATAACCGCACGTATCCAGGAAATGCATATCCTGGTAGGTCATATACTTTGCCAGGCTGTTGATGACCTGTTTTAAACATTGAGTATGGGAGTAGACTTAGAAAGGGCTTTATTAGATAAGATTTGCGATCTGCCAACGTTAAAAAGCAAGGTGGAGTTTTGGCAATTGGAAGGTGAAAAAGTAGTTTTTACGAATGGTGTTTTTGATTTACTGCATATTGGGCATATCACCTATATGGCAAAGGCTGCTGATTTGGGGGATAGATTAATAGTGGGCTTAAATGCAGATAGCTCTGTTAAGCGTTTAAAAGGCGATGATCGCCCCGTGAATGACCAGGTTAACAGGGCTGCTTTATTGGCTGCTTTGTTTTTTGTGGATGGCATAGTAATATTTGAAGAAGATACCCCGATAGACCTGATCAGTACGTTATTGCCCGATATATTGGTAAAAGGCGCCGACTATACCATCGATAATATTGTTGGGGCTAAAGAGGTATTAGCAAACGGGGGCGAAGTGAAGACCATTGACCTGATTGAAGGTTACTCTTCTACATCCATCATCCAAAAAATAAGGAAACAAGGTACATAGGTAAGTATTATGAAGATACTCGTTATCCGTTTTAGCTCTATGGGCGACATCATTTATACTACACCCGTGGTGCGATGTCTTAAAAAACAGTTAACCGGTGCCGAGGTTCATTTTATTACTAAACCCTCTTTTAAGTACATCTACGATAATAACCCCTACGTGGATAAGCTACTGTTATTAAAGCCCAATCTATCCGACACCATCAAAGACATCAAGGCAGAACAGTACGATCATATCATCGACCTGCATAATAATCTGCGTACTACGCTAATTAAGCTGCGTACAGGTATTCCGTCATCAACTTACAAAAAACAGACCATACGTAAGTGGCTCAGCCTTAAATTTAATTTAAAGCTGATACAACCAGTGCATTTGGTTGATCGTTATTTAAAGACCATAGCGTTTTTAGGGGTAAAGAATGACAATGCACCTATCGACTATTATATCAAGTCGCACCATCAGCTTAATAAATTATTACCGACATCGCATCGCAGTGGTTTTGTGGCATTTATTATTGGCGCTACTCATTTCACCAAACGGATGCCTAATGAAAAGATCATCAGCCTGTGTAAAAGCATTAATAAACCTATTGTATTATTAGGCGGGGCCGATGTAAAAGCTAACGCTGATATAATTGCGGCTGCTTTGGGCGATAAGATCTATAATGCTTGCGGCACAACCTCATTGGATGAATCTGTTTTCCTGGTATCAAAAGCTGATAAGGTAATTGGCTTTGACACCGGATTAACGCATATTGCAGAAGCATTTAATGTGCCCATTGTATCGGTATGGGGCGGTACCGTACCCGAATTATTAGGTGTACAACCTTATAAAGTTAAAGAAGTATTAGAGGTGGGGGTTGAGGGGTTGCCTTGCAGGCCATGTTCAAAATTCGGACTACCTGCTTGTCCTAAAGGGCACTTTAAGTGTATGTATGATATCTCTGAAAAAGAGATCACAGAATTTGTAAACAATTAGCTATGATAAAAAGAATAACGCTTATTGTAGTATTGGTAATTATAGTTGGTTTTTGTGCTAAGGCGCAAAAAATAACCTGGGGTGCAAAGCTGTCTGCCGGTTTTGGCTATCAAAAAATCACGAATACAGATATCCTTTCCGCCGGTTCTGTTAAAACGATTAATTTCAGGGGTATTGCTCAAATGCCTGTTAGTACCAATTTTTGGATAGAAGGTGGGCTGGGTATTGTTGGTAAAGGCTCTGTAGTGTACAATGATGCTTTAACTACCACTACTCATTTAACTTATGTGGAAGTGCCGCTTAACCTGTTGCGTAAATTTACATTTACAGATCTGGGTGTGTTTTATATAGGTGCGGGCGGGTATGTTGGTATGGGTATAGGAGGTAGCCTTGATTACGAAACACCGGGCAGCAATACATCTGATAAAATAAAGTTTGGCAAGAACGATGACGTGACCAAGTTTGATGCCGGATTAAGTTTCACAACAGGTTTTGAATTTAGAAATCACGTAACGTTTAACCTGGGATATTCATTAGGGTTAAATAATATAGCATCAACAACGCAACAAGATTCAGGTACGTCTGTTGTAAAGAACAGGCAGTTCCTGGTTGGATTGGGTTATCTGTTTAAATAATACCGTTATGAAGAAGTTGCTATTAATAAGACATGCTAAAGCTACTCATGAATCGGGATTGGTAGATTTTGAACGTCCTTTGAAAATGTCAGGACTGCAGGACGCGGCAATTATGGCCGGCCGTTTAAAAGCGCATTCAATAGTGCCGCAATTATTAGTATCCAGCCCGGCATTGCGTACCATAAGTACCGCCAATGTATTCCTGCAACATCTTTCAATAACTGATATTGAAGAAAATGCTGTTATATATGAGGCCAGCCAGGAAAAATTGGTCGATATTATTAACGAATTTAATGACGCGCACAACTTTATTGGCCTGGTAGGGCATAATCCCGGCATACAGCAGGTATTGTATTACCTAACGGGGAGCGACTATGATGTGCCGCCGGGTGCGGTTGCTTTAATAGAGTTTGATGTTGCCGCCTGGGGCGATGTAGCCGCAAAGAATGGGAGGGTGGTTTATTACGATACGCCTAATGACTGACGGTAAAACTTCGTATGTTTAATGCGTGAGACTTTTCAACAACAACTCCGCGATAGCAATATCCTCAGGGAAAGTTATTTTGATGTTCTGATAGCTGCCATCAATTAAATTGATCTTTATTCCTGTTTCTTCAACCACACTTGCATCGTCTGTAAATTTAGGATCGAAAGATTGCTGATAGGCTTGCTTTAGCTGTGCAGCTTGGAAAGTTTGCGGGGTTTGCACCAGGTAGATCTCGTCGCGGGTTAAAGCGGTTGAGATATCGCCTTTTAGCTGCCTGATCGAATCACGGCTTTTAACGGCCACTACGGCATTGCCTATCGTGGCTGCCTGTTGGTAGGCATTGTCAACTATCTCGCGGCTGGTGAGCGGGCGTACAGCATCCTGGACGGCAATTACTGCGTTATTGTCAGTTATCAGATCTAATCCATTTTTAACCGAATGAAAACGTGTTTCGCCACCACTTACTAATTGATGCGGAATAGTGAAGTTGTGTGTGGCGCATAATTCTGCCCAATACTTATGGTAAGCGGCAGGTAATACTAATATTAAGTTGGGTTTTGAATGGCTATTGTAAAAAGCCAGTAGGGTATGCATTAAAACAGGTAAGCCATTCAATTGCAAGAATTGCTTGGGGATAGCGGAACCCATACGACTGCCCGAGCCCCCGGCTACGACGATAGCGTATTTTGAGATTTGAGACGTGAGAAGTGAGATTTGAGACATAATAAAGTTCAATAAATATCAGAATAATAGTAACAAAAAAAATGTGAGACTACATAGTCTCACATCTCATATCTAAAATCTCATGTCTAATTATTAGATGATCAGCATGGCATCGCCATAGCTGTAGAAGCGGTATTTTTCTTTTATTGCTACTTCATACGCGTTCATTACATGATCATAACCGCCAAATGCTGACACCATCATCAACAAAGTTGATTCGGGAGTGTGGAAGTTGGTGATCATTGAATTAGCAATGCTAAACTCGTATGGCGGGAATATGAATTTGCTGGTCCAGTCATTAACCGGTTTTAATGTATGGGCAGCAGATACAGCCGATTCGATAGCGCGCATACTGGTTGTGCCAACCGCGCAAACACGATTTTTACGCTCAATAGCCCTGTTTACAATCTCAGCTTGTTTTTGCTCGATAATAATTTGCTCCGAGTCCATTTTATGTTTGGTAAGATCTTCCACCTCAACCTGGCGGAATGTACCTAAGCCAACGTGCAGGGTAACTTCGGCAAACTCAACGCCCTTTAGTTCTAGGCGTTTCATTAACTCGCGGCTAAAGTGTAAACCAGCGGTAGGGGCAGCAACAGCACCTTCATGTTTAGCGAAGATGGTTTGGTAGCGCTCTTTATCCTCGGCAGTAGCTTTACGTTTAATATATTTTGGCAGCGGTGTTTCGCCTAATATTTCTACGTTACGGCGGAACTCTTCTTCTGTACCATCAAACAAAAAGCGGATGGTACGGCCACGCGAAGTGGTGTTGTCAACAACTTCGGCGATTAACAGATCGTCATCACCAAAATATAATTTATTGCCTACGCGTATTTTACGTGCAGGGTCAACCAGTACGTCCCATAAACGAAGCTCTTTGTTAAGTTCTCTTAACAAGAATACTTCAATAGTAGCACCTGTTTTTTCTTTATTACCGTACATGCGTGCCGGAAATACTTTGGTGTTGTTCAGGATCATTACATCCTGATCGTCAAAATAGTCCAGAACGTCTTTAAAAACCTTATGTTCAATCTTTCCGGAATCTTTGTGCAGTACCATTAAACGAGATTCGTCGCGGGTTTCGGCAGGTGTGTGCGCAATTAATGACTCTGGTAAATTGAATTTAAATTGAGATAATTTCATGCTTATTATTATGAATTTTCAGGGCGCAAATGTACAAATATATTTGGTGATTACGCCGATTATATTATATAGATTACATTGGTATAGCAGATGGTTTCACAGATTTTTAATTTTGATTACACCGATTGATTTAAATTTTATTTTATCCGATAGATTTAAAGTGTATTTAATTTAAGCTTATTAACTAATTGGTGTAACTTAACGCTGGTGTAAACATCTAAGATATAACACTGGATTTTTAAATGAGTTTGCAATCTGTGAAATCATTTAAAAATTAGTGTAATCACATATATGATATTTTTAAAACTTTTCAGGGAAAGCTTTTTATTTGCGTTTGATGCATTAAGACAAAACCGTCTGCGTACACTGTTATCATTATTAGGGGTTACTATCGGGATATTTACTATCATCGCCGTTTTTTCGGCAGTTGATACATTACGTGATAACTTGCAAAAAAGCGTTAATAAACTGGGAAGCAACAGTGTATATGTTGAAAAATGGCCCTGGACATCAGACGGCGAATACCCCTGGTGGAAATACATGCAACGCCCGGTATCAAAATTAAGAGATTGGACAGAATTACAACATCGTAGCCAAACAGCCTTAGCTATATCTTATGAAATTGGAATTGATAGCCGAACCATTAAATATGGCAGTAATACAGTTGATGGCGCTCAGATAAACGCGGTTACCCAGGAACATAACAAAACGTGGAACTTTGATTTTCAGGATGGCCGGTATTTTACCGAGATGGAATCGCAAACAGGAGCGCCGGTTGCCATTATAGGTAATGATATAGCCGAGAATTTGTTTCCGGGTGGTACTTCAATCGGCAAGCGGATAAAAGTGATGGGGCGATATGTTACGATCATTGGTGTGTTTGCAAAAGAAGGTACAGATATGCTGGGAATATCAGCCGACAAACAAGTACTACTAACTTTAAATTTCGCCCACAATATAATTGATATTCAAAATGAAAGATATCGTCCTTCAATTGTGGTGAGAGGAAAGGACGGCATACCGATGGAGGAAGTAAAGGGCGAAATAAAAGGATTAATGCGATCTATACGCAGCCTGCGCCCTAATCAGGAGGATAACTTCGCCTTAAATGAAAGTACTATGCTGTCTGATCAGTTAGATATTGTATTTAAGATCATTAATGTTGCAGGTTTAATAATAGGCTTATTCTCCATATTGGTAGGAGGGTTTGGTATTGCCAATATTATGTTTGTTTCTGTAAAAGAACGCACAAATATTATAGGTATACAAAAGTCGTTGGGTGCAAAGAATTATTTTATACTCTTACAGTTTTTAATAGAATCTATTATCCTTTGCCTAATGGGCGGTATAATTGGTTTACTATTGGTATACGGTGGTACATTTATTGTAAAATGGACTGCAGATATTGCCGTAGTACTCTATATGAAAAACGTTATCATTGGTATAGGTACATCTGTGGGTATTGGTATCATATCCGGCATTGTGCCTGCCTGGTTTGCGTCAAAATTAGATCCTGTTGAGGCGATAAGGTCTAATTAGTGAGTGGTGAGTGGTGAGTGGTGAGTGGTGAGTGGTGAGTGGTGAGTGGTGAGTGGTGAGTGGTGAGTGGTGAGTGGTGA
>JAZKCG010000079.1:0-4297 GCA_040388175.1 Bacteroidota bacterium
ACTGTGTTTTTAATCTTTAGTTGCGCAACGGTCACCTTGCGAAAGAGAGGGTGGTAGAGCGAAGCGCAGACCGGGTGAGTAATTATAAAGCCTTTCCCAATCCTTCCCATTTAACTACCCAAGTCCCATCTTTAGGCCATCCGGGTAACTGCACATTTTTATCGCCATCCCAACCTGCGGTCATCATGGCTACAGCATACAATAAACCACCGTTCGATGGAAAATACGGGTACGGGTTCCCACCGCCAACAAAACCATGTTCGTCAAACCCGAATTTTGGCGACGGATGCAAAAGCATATTCACCGCGTCTTCCGGGTGACCTAATCGGGCGGCGCTCATAGCTACCATCGGGAAATCCCAACCCCAGCATTTATCCCAGATCCAGGTTGATTGTACTTTTTGATAGGTCTTTTCCATAGTAGCCAGATCGACACCATTGCCTGGTAATACACCGTATACTCCTGTCAATGCCGGGTGTTCGTAGTTGAACTTGGTCCACATATCATCCATATTCTCCCATTGCTCGTACAGCCCATCTTTTACCGGTAAAGGAGATAATCCTTTCAACACTTTATCCCATTCGGGTTTGGGTTTCAGGTTTAAACGTTTGCGCCATTGCTGGGCTATCTGCAAACCAAACCGCCAGTAAGAAAGATCGAACGTGGGGTTCTCAGTAGTGAAAATATCATTGTTCTCTGATACCACTCGTATAGGGGGACCTAAAACA
The DNA here is from genome assembly GCA_040388175.1 of Bacteroidota bacterium. Taxonomy (GTDB): domain Bacteria; phylum Bacteroidota; class Bacteroidia; order Sphingobacteriales; family Sphingobacteriaceae; genus Mucilaginibacter. The sequence continues at coordinate 729 of JAZKCG010000079.1, forward strand.
TACTGGTTGCGGGTTTTGTCGAAGAAAGCGTATGTGGCTAAGAAATTAGCGGTTTGTTCAACCACGTTATCCCATTTTTTTAAGGTTGCCATAGTAGGATGGGCTTTGTAATCCAGTTCGGCAAAGAAGATAGGGTGGGGTTGTTGCCACACCAGGAAAGCATGGTTCTTATCATCGGGCCATTCTACTCCATTAAACAGGTTGGGGCATTTGGGCCAGCGTGCACCTAAATATCCCTGTCCGGCTGCCCGTTTCATGGCATGTTTTAAATTATCATCATAAACATGCAAGCTATTATTTAACTCTGGCCAGCGGTTCCATAGGGCATAGTGGGCGGCGTGCCACCAATACATTTCATAATGCGCCCTGCCAAACCAGCTATTGCTAACCAAACCGGTTTCTTGCGGCGGATATTTACCTGAGGCATTTATAGCCATATCATATTGTGATAATACGATGCGCCTTTCTAACTCAAACCAGCGTTGGTCCTTACTCCCCGACAGGTCAATAGCGGCGCCGCTTTTCCAGAACTTTAACCAATGCGCTGTACTGCTATTTATGAGTTGAGTAACTGATGGTAATGGGTAATTAATTTTAACAGGCGAAAAGTCAAACACATATTCAACCGTCGTGCTGGCATTATCCGGAGAGATAGTATAATGGTGTTCTTTTTGCTTTTCAACAGTGCTGTTACCGGTCCACTGGCAGGCAACCTGGTAGGATATGCTATCCAACTGCCTGTTGAGCACCACGCTATTTTTGCCGGTAGTTGTTAGGGTTGTTTTATGAGCGGATGGCTTATTATAATCAGATGCATTGCTAAAATTATTTAAATTCCCGTACGGGAAATCAATAAACAAAGTTAATCTGCCTTGTTTTACCAGGTTCGATTCTATTTTGAAACCGATAATATCTTTATTACCATCGCAAACAGTTATCACTGTCACCACTTCGCCTTCTACTGTGAAATTACTTTCTGCAATGCCGGTCCACAGGTTTAGGTGTTGGGTAGTATTTTCAAAATCTTTTACCTGCGCTATGGTGCCGTCGGCCTTTTTTATTTGCATGCCTATCCTGCCCAGATTAAAGCGGTGCGGATTGCTGGAGAGCCAGGCCCCCATTGCGGCTTGGTTGGGATCGGCCATTTCATAAGGCACCATGCGGCCGTGTGTATCTAATAATGTCTTTTTAAAGGAGCCTGCCGTAAAACCTTCAGGAGGTTTGGTGCTGTTCCATCCCCAATGTGATAGGGTGGGATATTTATCGCTAAAGCTCTGCATACCCGTAGCATCAAAGTTGTACGCAATGCTGCCATTCCCTACTTGGGTAGGGCCTGACATTTTTGTACCCTTGATGATGATGTCGTGGCGATTAACCAACACTTTACGGTCAATAATTCCCGGCTTTACTTGCTGAGCTTTAACACTTATAGCCAAAAATAAAGAGGCAAGGAAAACAGACGAAACTATCCTTTGCAGATAGCGGTTGATACAGGTATTCATTAATTGGCGTATTGAATGGGTTTACAATAATGGTTATTTCAAATATGCGGATAATGGAACAAACAACCTTCCTTATCTATCTGATAGCAACTATTGTATCTAATTTGATACGCGTTATAAAAACAGTCCATTGTTATCTATATTAGATATTATAAATAACCAATACCAATTAGGAGCCCTTTTGTATGAATTTTAAAAAGAGTAGTTTACTACTGATATTTTGTTGCTGTGCATTTGCCGGCTTCGCTCAAAAAAATACGCCAACCTATTCTACCAATAAACAAATAATAGATAAAGGCGACGCGTTGTTCCAGAAGAATTGTGCAGAGTGTCATAACTTCAGGCAGCGCGGTATAGGGCCTGACCTGGCGGGGATAACTGCCGATGCTTCGTATGCTTATTTAAGCAAGTTCATTGTTAACTCTCAGGCGGTCATTAAGAGTGGTAATAAACGGGCTACAGCCTTGTTTGCCGAGTATAAAGTGCCCATGCCCGCGCATCCACAGTTTAAACCGGATGATATTAAAGCGTTGCTATCTTTCATCAACGCCCATAAAAAAATGGCCGAAGTATATATAAATACTGCTGACCTGGGCGCTCCTGTAAAAGACCCTATGTCGACCAAGATCGCCAAAGGTGGATTGACACTAAAACTGGAAGAATGGGCTACTGCTCCGGCAACTTCTACTAAAAACCCGCTTACGCGTATCAATCAAACATTCGTATTAAAAGGGCCTAATGGTAACCGTTTGTTTATGTTGGATCTGCGCGGCAAGCTGTACGAAGTAAAAAACAAACAGTTTAATGTGGTGATGGATATGGCTAAAGAAAAGCCTAAATTCATTGATAATCCTGGCTTGGCTACCGGTTGGGGCAGTTATGCTTTTCATCCTGATTTTTATAAGAACGGGTTACTTTACACCACACATACCGAAAAGAAAAACTCGGCCCCGGCAGATTTTGCTTACCCTGATTCTATCCCCGTTGCTTTGCAATGGATAATTACCGAATGGAAAGTAAAGGACCCCACCGCCGCTGTTTTTGAAGCTACTCCGCGCGAATTATTCCGCCTGGATAACCCGTCTGTTATGCACGGGGTACAACAACTCATATTTAATCCGCAGGCTAAAACGGGCATGCCTGATTATGGCTTGTTATATATTGACCTGGGCGATGGCGGCTCTGGAGAATTAGGTTATCCATGGCTTTGTAATGGTTCGACAGAGCCAAGGGGTTCTATTTTACGTATCGACCCGATGGGCCGCAACAGCCGTAACGGTAAATACGGGATCCCTGCCGGCAATCCGTGGGCAAAAACCGGCGATCCATCTGTTTTAGGTGAGGTATACGCCCGCGGCTTCCGTAATCCCAATAAAATTACCTGGGCACCTGATGGCAAGGTAATAGTTTCTGAAATTGGTTATACCAATGTAGAGGAACTTAATATTTTAAAACCCGGGCTTAACTATGGTTGGCCTATGCGCGAAGGGACGTTCGTGTCAATCCTGAACGGTAAAAAAAGCGCTATTTACAACCTGCCCGCGCATGACGATCCAAAGTACACTTACCCGGTAGCAGAGTATGACCATGATGAAGGGAACTCTATTTCAGGAGGATTTGTGTATACCGGTAATATCGCTTTGCTAAAAGACAAATACATTTTTGGTGATATAGTGCGAGGACGTGTTTTTTATGTCGACTATAACGATCTGAGATTGGGGCATCAATCCGTAATTAAAGAGTTTGACCTGCAATTCGGCGATATGAAGTCGACTTTTGTAGATATGGTCAAAAATAAAAAAGCCGATCTGCGCTTTGGTTTAGGAGAGGATAACGCGTTTTATATCTGGTGTAAAACCGATGGTAAGATGTGGCAGATAAAAGACTGCATAGCTAACTAAAATTAAAAGCTGTCATCTCGACGAGGAACGAGGAGAGATCTATACATGCGCAATGCTCAATAGGTGTATAGATCTCTCACTGTCGTTCGATTTCTATGATTTAGGCAAGTAATTTAGAATAATTTTTTTCGTAGGGTCTATTCTGATTAACACAGGCAAATATTCT
>JAZKCG010000080.1:0-15531 GCA_040388175.1 Bacteroidota bacterium
GATGGGATCAAGATTATATGATCGACCTGCTTAAATTTTAATGCGTCTGCCCTGGCAAAACAACAGGGTAATCGTTTTCTCTACTACCGATGTAAACAGTTTTGCCGGTAGTAATTGTTGCCATTTTTCGGGTATCATGGCTTATGCCGGTAGTAAAAAAAGCCATTTTTCGGGCATAAGGCCGTATGTCGGTAGTAATTTGGGGTGTTTTCCGGGTATTGTGCCTTATACCCGTGTGACGTTTTTTATATAAGCAATTGATTTTTAATTATTTAACTTATTTAAGTTTCAAAAAACGGCTCAATTTTTTAATTGACTCAAAGAACAACATCGGCTTGAAATTACATTGCAGGCTTGGCTTAAATATCGCTAAAAAAAGATAAATTTTTGGTGACACAATTTTGCGCACCAGGTAAGCTTTTAAAATCAAGGGATATATTAAGAGGCTCCTGTTTAAAAGCCCCCATGAGCGAAACAGGTATCTATACCACCTTTATATTATATTTTAATAAAAGGCCCTCTAACTCGCCCATAGAAAAGATGGCTTTGGTCATGGTGTTTAATTCAGGGTCGATGATAACGTTTTGAGCAGTACTAAAGTTTACAGCGGTAAGGTCCGTTCTGTTAAAGACAGCGCCATTCATATTGCAGTCATCAAATACAGAACCCGTAAGGATAGCCTCTGTAAACGTCACTTCTTTTAATGACGATTTGATAAAGGTTGTTTTAGGAAGCTTCTTGCTCATAAAAGAACTGTAATCTAACATACAAGACTCAAACCTAACGCTAAAAAGAAAATCCTCACTCAGGCTAAAATTAATGCCCAACAGCTTTGATCCCTTAAACACCACGTTATTTAAAGTCGACCTATTCCACTTGATCATGGACAGGTTGCAGTTTTCAAACACACAATCAATAAACTTGCAAAGGGCAAACTCGCTGTCGCTAAGATCACACCCTTTAAAGATGCAGTTATTGAACTCTGTATTACGGGTTACCTTTTGGGCGTAGGTTATGTCAGTAAAGGTTTTATCGTCATGGATCTGCGAACTCATTACTTCAATCCTTCAACAAATTCACGAATAGCCAACCCCGGGTCGGGTTGTTTCATAAAGGTTTCGCCAATTAAAAACCCGCTAAAGCCTGCTTGTTTTAGTTCTTTAATTACGTTGGTATTGCTGATGGCGCTTTCAGATATTTTTAAAAACTCAGCAGGGATATGTTTAGCCAGGTCGAACGATGTTTCTACCGATACTGTAAAATCGGCGAGGTTACGGTTGTTTACACCAATAGCATCCAGGTTAGGGTTAATACTGCGTTGCAGCTCTTCCAGGTTATGCACCTCTAACAGCACGTTAAGGCCCAGGCTTTTCGCCAGTTTGGCCAAAGTATTAATTTCCTGCGGAGTAAGGATAGCGGCAATCAACAAGATAATATCAGCACCTAATGATTTGGCTTCTATCACCTGGAACTCATCTATCATAAAATCCTTACGTAACACAGGGATAGTATTTACCTCGCGTGCCTTTATCAGGTCGGCTTTGGTGCCCATAAAGAAATCGGTATCCGTTAACACAGACAAAGCCGATGCCCCAGCAGCCGCATAAGCCGCTGTAACAGACTCGACGCTAACTTTATCATTAATGATACCTTTTGATGGCGAACGGCGTTTAAACTCGGCTATAATGCCCATACGGGCAGGGTCAAGCAAAAACTCTTTAAATGAATAAGTTTCACGGCCAAACAATGCCGATGCTTCTAATTCTTTTATACTGTTATTTTCTTTAGCCGTTTTTACCTCGGCCTGTTTATTAAGGACTATTTTATCAAGAATATTCATAACCGGGCCTGCCAATGGCAAGGGTGTTTTACTTAGTTGTATACAATTTTATTAACCCCGGCTAAATTACCGTTTTTTGATGGATCTGTACCCAACCAGTTTTGCATCATTTCTTTACCAAACTCTGTCAATATAGATTCCGGGTGAAACTGTACCCCTCTTACATCATAATTTTTATGCCTGATAGCCATGGCAGAATTATCAACCTCATCAATAGCGGTTACGGTTAACACATCGGGGATAGATTTTTCATCAACCACCCATGAGTGGTAACGTCCTACTTTAAACTGGTGTGGTAAACCGGCAAAAAGCTTCTCGTGATCGTCTGTTACCGTAATTGGGGTAGCAATGCCGTGCATAGGCTGTTTTAAATTATATAATGTACCCCCAAAAACTTCGGCTATGGCTTGCTGGCCAAGGCATACACCAAATATGCTCTTTGTAGGCGCGTATCTTTCAATAACTTTTAACAGTAAACCCGCCTCTGACGGAATACCCGGACCCGGAGATAAGATGATCTTATCGTACGCGTTCACATCGTCCAGGTTAAACTGGTCATTCCTCCAAACATCACATTGCAGGCCTATCTCGTTTACCAGGTGTACCAGGTTGTACGTAAACGAATCGTAGTTATCAATAATTAAAACTTTAGTATCCATTTTTCACTTCTCCTTCACTTATTAGGGTGAACCTTATTACGTTAATTAGATTTATTTGTTACAAGTTTGTTACAATTGCATTCTTATAACTCCTCTGCCATTTCAATAGCTTTTCTTAATGCTGCAATTTTATTATTTACCTCATTTAATTCACTTTCCGCGACAGAACCGGCTACTATACCCGCGCCTGCCTGGTAATGCAGCGTATTGTTTTTACTCAGGAACGAACGGATCATAATGGCGTGATTAAAATCGCCGTTAAAGCCTAAATAGCCAATAGCACCGCTGTAGAAACTGCGCTTAATATTCTCATTCTGATCAATGATCTCCATAGCGCGATATTTTGGCGCACCGCTTAAAGTACCTGCCGGGAAAGTATCTGCAACAACCTTAAACGTAGGTACGTCTGGCAGCAGGTTACCACTTACCATGGATACCAGGTGGATGAGGTGCGAGTAGTATTGCACCTCTTTAAAGGCCTTTACCTCCACGTGCTCGCAATGGCGGCTCAGGTCATTACGGGCCAAATCAACCAGCATTACGTGTTCTGCAGATTCTTTTGGGTCGTTCTTTAAGCTGTAGGCTAATTCTGCATCCTTTTCATCATCACCGGTACGTTTAAATGTTCCGGCTATGGGATAGATGGTAGCTTTACGATTTTTTATGGTGATCTGCGCTTCCGGCGATGAACCAAAGATCCTGAAATTGCCATAATCAAAATAAAACAAATAAGGCGACGGGTTAATAGAGCGCAATGCCCTGTATACATTAAACTCATCGCCGGTAAACTGTTTAGAGAACGCCCGCGACGGCACGATCTGGAAAACATCGCCGCGATAAATATGCTGCTTCATCTTCTCGACAATGGCAATAAAGTCCTCGTTAGTTAAATTCGATTGTTCGTCTGCTTTACTCTGAAACGAATACTCAGGAAAGTTTTTGTTCTTTATCAGGTCGTGAATCTTATCAATGCCGGTGGCATCATCCTCGCCATCGGGCTGGTTATGAAAAATATACAACTCGTTTTTAAAGTGATCAATGGCGATAATATAACGGTAGATGTTGTATTGCATCTCCGGCACTTTACGGGTGGTATCGTCGCTCTTTTTAAGGCGGATGGTCTCAAAATGCTCCACCGCTTCATGGGTAAAATAACCGAATAAACCATTAGCGGTTATCTTTAAGGGGATATCGGTGGCTTCAAAGCCATTCAGAAAATCACTGATATGGCTGATCAACTCAAACTCGCCCGCTGCAAAAGTTTCTTCGGTACCATTAGGGTAACGTTTTTGCAATTCGCCGTCATTTAAGGTAAGGCCACCAATCGGGTCGCAGCAAACATAGCTGGTACTGTTTTCGCGGCTATGGTAGTCAGAACTTTCCAGCAATAACGAATTTGGAAACACATCCCTTAAACGCAGATAAATGCTTACCGGCGTGGTAGTGTCTGCAAGCAGTTTCTTATAAGTAGTATTTATTTTATGTTTTTTCATTGTGTTATTTTCAAAAAGAGTTGTAAAACAAAAAACCCGGCAGATGAGGGTCGCCGGGTTTTTGTATTAGGTTTACAATTGGTTTAGTTTCCTTTGATCAAAAAATTATCCGGCTGCCAAATTTAATTGGTGCCACCAGCTTTTATTATTTAGTTTTTTAATCATTGTGGGCACAAATTTATAAAGAAAATTGAATTACCAAAATCTTTTTCAACTTATTTTAAGATAGATATATTGCCGGCAACCAATGCACCAATAATTATAAGCAGTGCAGCGCCATAAAACAGGGCAATTATTTTGTGTTTGGCAGTTGGATCGGTAAGCTTTTTAGACTTGCTGTGGCCAATTGTAATTAATGCAATAGCAATAATCATCATCACCCAATGCTCCACTGTAAAGTAGCGCGTAACCGGGTCTTTCATGGTGGTGCTGTTAAATGCAACCAACGGGCTTAAAAAATATAATACAATACCGATCAATAATTGGGTGTGCGCCGATATCATGGCGAACAGGTTACTTAAGCGGTTACGATTATCATAAGGCCTGTTACCAAACCAGCCCAATAATGCCATTAAGATGGTATAGATAAACAATACCATTACAATATACCTGAAACCAGAGTGCAGATGCTGTACGAAACTATATGCGTTCATGCTATTTAAATTTTTGACGAATATACGATAAAAGACAGCTACTATAGCGATGGGGTTGAAACCTTGCGTGTTCGAAACGTTTACTTTTCTTCATTTTTAAGAGCCATCGGCTCGACCAATATTGTAGCAACGGGTTTTAACCCGGTGTAAAAACGATAAATATTAAAAAGAGCCGTAGGTTCGGCCCATATAATATGCATCGTACCTACGGCACTCATTACGCGTTTGGGTGATGTTGCCCACGGGTTAAAACCCGTGGCTACAATATAAGTCAAGGCTACGCCTTTATCGCCAGCCTTAAAGCAAAGAGCAGGCTACTTAAAAAAAATCAACGTTCGAACACGCAAGGTTTCAAACCCATCGCTATGAAAAATCAACAAGCTATTAAAAACCCTTTTTGCGTGTAACACCAACTTTACGCGGCTTTCGGGGCTCTACGCTTTCATCGGCACCATATTGACGCGCCATTTTGGCTATTCGGTCTTCCAGGCTTTCAGTGGTCAGGCGTTCGCGGCCCAAACTATCTACCATGATGGGGAAAGCGAATGGCGTGGGCCGCTCTATGTTTTTCAGGATGATGTTTTGGCTGATGATACGCTGTAGTGCCGCCCGCAGCCTGAACTCTTCTAACTGGAAGGCTAATGCTTCATTATAGGCTTGCCGTATCAGCAGGTTATCGGGCTCATACTCGCTAAACACCTCAAATAGCAAGGATGATGACGCCTGCAAATGTTTATTCTTTATGGGCTGCCCGGGATAGCCGGTAAATACCAACCCGCCAATATGCGCGATATCCCTAAAACGGCGGCGGGCCATTTCATTCGCGTTTAAACTATGCTGGATATCTTCCAATAAATTATCTATCGAGAAAAAATCGGCATCTTCAAGCACCTGTTCAATGGGTACATCTTCATCTGTCAACAGCTCAAACCCATAATCGTTCATAGCAATAGAAAAACTGACTGGTTTGATTCGAGATATACGATAAGCCAGCAATGAGGCCATACCTTCATGCACTAATCGCCCTTCAAATGGGTAAAATAATAAATGATGCCCTTCCCTGGATTTGAAAGACTCAATTAAAAACTCGTGGCTTTGCGGCAGGTGCGATAATTCGGACTGTAAATTAAACAACGGTTTTAGGGCAATTACTTCTTCATCCTTTTCAATACCATGTGCCACTTCATCTAATTTATCCCTGAAAACGGCTGATAGCTGTGATGATAATGGCATCCGCCCGCCGCTCCAACTGGGGATCATTCCCTTTTTGGCGTTCGACTTTTTTACATAGGCGCTCATTTCCTTTATCCGCACAAACTCTAAACTACGCCCCGCGAACCAAAACGTATTACCAGGTTTTAATTTGGAGATAAATGATTCTTCCACCGTACCCAAACTACCGCCGCTTAACCATTTTACCCGGATACTCTTATCGCTGGTTATTGTACCTATACTTAACCGATGTCGCATAGCTACCCGTCGGCTAAACACTTTATAAACCCCGTTTTCTATCTCCACCTTTAAAAACTCATCGTACTGAGCCAGTGTTTTACCGCCGTTGGTTATAAAGTCAAGCAGTTGGTTAAACTCACCGCGGGTCAGATCGGCAAAGGCATAGGTACCTATTACCTCTTTATATAATTCATCGGCACGGAAACCGTCCGACACAGCCAGCGTCACCATATATTGTATCAATACATCCAGCGTAAGCAGCAATGGGTCTCGGCTTTCAAATACGCCGTTCTTAATAGCCTGCTTTAATGCCGCGCCTTCCAACAATTCTAAGGAATGCGTAGGCACAAAGTAAGCCTTGGATACAGCCCCCGGATGATGTCCGCTCCGCCCGGCACGCTGCATAAAACGGGCGACACCTTTAGGGCTACCTACCTGTATCACGGTGTCAACCGGCCTGAAATCGACCCCCAAATCCAAACTCGAAGTACAAACCACCACTTTCAAAGCCTCGGCATGAAGTGCCTGTTCCACCCAGTTACGCAGCTCATTATCCAACGAGCCATGGTGCATCGCCATTATACCGGCATACTCGGGATAATTATCCAAAATGGCATGATACCAGATCTCTGACTGCGACCGTGTGTTAGTAAATATCAATGTGGTCTTGCTTTTCGCGACTATATCCATCACCTGCGGCAGTAGCTTTAAACCAATATGCCCGCTCCAGGAATAACTCTCTATATTTTCAGGGATGATGGATTGAATAACCAGTTTCTTGTCCACATTGGCCCTAACCATTTTTATCTTATCCTTCGGAAAATCATTCCCCAGCAAAACATCGGCAGCTTGTTCCAGGTTGCCTATGGTGGCGCTTATACCCCAGATTTTGAGTGGTGAGTGATGAGTGGCGAGTGATGAGTTGGAAGTACCATTTGATAAATCGGTTATAACTTCTGTATTTATTTTTTTTAACTTTTTGCCGTTTTCGAAATCACTCGCTACTCGCCACTCACCACTCACCACTTTTAATTTACTCAACCCCAACTCTACCTGCACCCCTCTTTTAGTCCCTAACAACTCATGCCATTCATCCACCACCAGAACCTGCAGGCTTTGAAATATTTTAGGATACTCTTTTTGTGCAAGCATCAGGTGCAAGCTCTCGGGCGTGGTTAGTAGTACTTCTGGCAATTTTTTCTTTAGCGCGGTCTTTTCTGCGGCTGGTGTATCGCCGGTGCGGGTAGCTATTTTCCAGGGAATCTCTAATTCATCACACACCTCCTGCATGGCCTTTTTAATATCATTGGTCAGGGCACGCAATGGAGTGATCCATAACATTTGCAGTCCATTATTTTGGCGGGTCTTATAGTCGGGGTAACGGTTAATAAAATCGGCCAGGAAAGGAAGAAACAACGCGAACGTTTTACCGCTACCAGTAGGTGCGTTTAGCAAACCCGAATAGCCTTTTAAATAAACAGTCTCCATTTCTTTTTGAAACGGAAACTGGTGCCAGTTTTTTTGCTGGTACCATTGCTGTATAATTAATTGCCCGGGTGTTGCCATTGTTAAGCCAACAAAATAGTGAATCTTTTGTGAGCAATAAAAAAGTCCTGCAGGTTAACCTGCAGGACTTAGATTATCTGTAAATATTAACTTATTATTTCTTTTCGGGCAGCAAGATCAATTTTATCATGTTATTGCTGTTTAAATATTTGTTAGCAGCATCTTTTACTGATTGCGCATTAACCTGTTCTAAATTCTGCATGCGGTTTAATATAAGATCCGGATTGTCCTGGTTTTGTGCCGCGGCGCTTAAAGCAGCCTGCCAAAAAGTGTTCTGTTTATACTGGCTCTGTATATTACGGGCCTGCCGCGCTACAAATAATTTAACATCATTGGCAGCCGGACCAGTCTGTTTTAATTTATTTATTTCTTCAAGCATGTAGGCTATGGTTTTATCCGTATTATTCACATCTGCCAGGAATGACAAAGTCACTTTATAGCGGCCCTCCGGGTTCTTGGCATAACTTACTCGTACACCCGGCGAGTATATGCCATTACCGGCTTTAAGCGAGTCTACCAGCCTGATGTTTAGGATTTCTTCTAAAGCATCCATCTGGATGTTATTAACATCGTTATAATTATAAGTACCATTAAACACCAGTTGCACAGTTGATTTGCTGCTTGCTCCTTTATAAATGGTTTTTGCAACCTGCCCTACAGGCGGATGGATACCCAGATTTTTAAAGGTTTCTTTACTATGTGTTGATGGCAGACTACCCAAATAAACAGATATAAAAGGAATAATATCCTTTACCGCGAAGTCGCCAGTAAGGGTGAACGTAAAGTTGCTTGCATCGGCAAAACGTGCTTTATAAAAATCATATGCTTTATCTAAACTGGCCGCGTTTAATTTATCGGCAGTAAGCGGCATAAATCTTGGGCTGTAGCTGTTTAATACAGATAGAATTGTATCCTGGTACGCGGTACCGGGGTCGTTAACATTTTTTAGCAAAGATGATTGTGTTTGGCTGATATAGGTTTTCCATACATCGGCGTCTTTACGCGGAGCGGTAAAATATAAGTTTAAAAGCTGCATGGCCGACTCAAAGCTCTCAGGGCTTGCAAAGCCGGATATGCCTTGTGTTATGTCTCCAATGTAAGGTGAAATGCTCAGATTTTTATTTCGCATCATTTTAGTTAGCTGCGTTTGGTTAAATCCGGCTACACCACTGTTACTTATTACCGTTGCCGCGGCATTAACCGATGTAAAATCCTGATCTGACGCTAACGATGTACCGCCAAAGCTATAACCGCTTATTAGTATTTGATTAGGTGTAAATGACGTTGGTTTTAAAATAACTTTTGCGCCGTTTGCCAGGGTAATGTTAACTACTAACAGTGTGCTATCCGGCTTTATATCGGTTATTTTACCCGGGGTTGGCGCCTGGTTCATTAAGGGCACCGCATTATCATCAACATAAGGGGTTAACCCGCTTCCTGCTTCCGACACCCATTTTAATAAGGTTTGCTCATTAGGTAATTTGTCCTTTTCAGCCTCAGACGACTCGACTAACAACACCCTGTTTTGGTCGGTTATCAATTTAGCGGCCAGGGCGTTCATATCGTCCAGGCTTATCTTCCCAACCTTGTCAATATAGGTGGTATACTCATAATCTATACCCGGTATGGCTTGCTTATTTAAAAAGTTGCGCTCATAGTCGCTGGCATAATTGGTAGATGGCGTATTGTCTTTTGCAGAATAACTGTTAGTGATCTGTGTTAGCGCGTCTTGTTTAACACGCTCTAATTCCGTTAACGTAAACCCAAATTTACGGACGCGTTCTGTTTCGGCAACAATGGCCTTAACCGCTGTTTCTAAACCAGCCGAACCATTTGCTATACCAATAGCTGAAAAGGCATCTTGCTTACCAACAAAAGGCGAATAAGCCGCCTGGCCGAATAGTATAGGAGCATTAGGTATTTTAGTAAGATCTGTTAATCGTGTATTTATCAACTGATTAAACACATTAATACGCATCGCCTGGAAATAATCAGCCGGGGTTTTAACAATAGCCTGCGGATGCTTAACCACCAGCTGGAAAAGCGTATACGGAAAATCTTTATCGGCAGCAAACTTAACTACGGTACCAGGTGCGGGGGCAACGGTATATTGTGGTTGCGGCTTCTCCTGCGGAGGGTTTCTTAAGGCAGCGAAATTAAATTTGATAAGTTCCTCTACTGCTTTAGGGTCAAAATCGCCAACAGCTATAATGGCCTGCAGATCCGGACGGTACCAATCTGTATAAAAGTTTTTTAAAGTAGCCGGCGTAAATGCTTTAATAGAAGCCTCTGTACCTACCGGCAATCTTTGCGCATAGCGTGAGTTGTTTAACAATACCGGGGTGGTTTGTTGTAATAACCTATCCTCTGATGTTTTACCACCCTGGGCAGCCATAGCTGCCAATACATCTTTTCCGTTGTTTATAGCATCGGCATCAAAATTAATGCGTGCCGCCCAATTGGATAATAAACCAAATGCGTTTGAAAACACTTTCGCTGTATCTGTAGGTACTACTAATTGATAAACCGTTTCATCATAAGAAGCATAAGCGTTTACATTCGGGCCAAATTTATTGCCCAATTTGGTTAGATAAGTTGTAATCTGATCTTTTGAAAAATCTCGTGTGCTTTTAAATGCTAAGTGCTGAATAAAATTAGCCATGCCACGCTGAGCATCGGTTTCTGCTACAGAGCCTACTTTGTTTACCAATAGCAACTGTGCTTTGCCTTTGGTTTCGGCATTAGCGCGGATATAATAAGTTAAACCATTAGGTAAAGTACCTATTTTAACATTTGGGTCAACAGGTAATGTTGTGGCTACCCCAGGCTTTGTTTGTTGCTTTCCGGCAGCCACTGAAGCTTTATGCGCCGGTGTAGCAGTGGATTTTTTTTTAACCTGGGCAAATAATGCACTGCTTGTTGTAATAAATAAGGCGGCAATCCCTAAAAAAACGATCTTTTTAAAATTCATGTTGGGGTTAGAAAATACTTTGCGCTAAGATGCAAAAACGAAAAGGATAGTTAAAAATTATTTTCCAAAGAAATTTAACAGATAGATGGTGATTATTAAACTTTTATAAAGATCTTTCGAAGATACAACAGATACATCAATGCCCAGATTAACAGGGTCATGATTATCGCTGAGACAAGCGAGGCATTATATACCGAGAAATAGGGTTGATACAAGATCTGGTAAAGCGATGTGCCCCCAATGGTGATCTTATTGATATAATGCGGCACGAAGTCTGATAGCACATAAGCAGTTATGGCATTAGCCCCAAATGGCAGGAAAAAGCCAACATATCTTTTATACCCCTGCACATCTATCAACCAATAAGAAAATGCTAACGCGATGGTCGCCCATCCGCCTGCATATAACACGAACGAGCTTGTCCATAGTGCTTTATTAATGGGGAAGAACAGACTCCAGGCCAACCCTAAAACAACCGCCAGCACACCGTAGGTAAACATCCAGCTTACTTTAACGCTGTCGTCGCGGTCTTTACGTTTTAACCAGGAGCCTACACGTATGCCAAATAATCCTGTAGCAATAGCGGGCAAGGTGCCCAATAAACCCTCCGGGTCCCAGGTATGCGACTCGACCCATAAATGGTTTGTTGAAAAAACAATTCTATCCAACCAGGCACCCATATTAGTTTCGGGATTAAGGCTGGCAACACCGGTATCAGGCATCGGTACAAAATTCATCAACAGGTAATAACCAATTAACAGGATAACAAACAGCCAGTCGCGTACCCTTTGTGATGTTTTGATATACAACAATGCACAGATAAAAAACACAACCCCAATGCGCTGCAACACGCCCGGGAAACGCAAATGCTCAAAACCCGGATGCAATATTAATTGTATGGCTAAACTTATCGCAATCAAAATTAACCCACGCCGCAAAGCACCCCACAACATTTTACTGTGGTTAGCCGGGCTGACCGCCTTACGCTCCATCGAATAAACTATAGATACCCCCACAATAAACAAAAACGCCGGAAATATCAGATCGGCCAGTGTACAACCGTTCCATTTAGAATGTTCAAGAGGGGTGTAAATATGGCCCCAATCGCCGGGGTCATTTACCAGGATCATTGCGGCTACGGTAATGCCCCGGAAAACATCGAGGGAGAGAAGCCTTGGGCTTTGCGATTTGCTCATTGCGGGCTACGTCAAACGTATAACTTAAAAGTGATACCGCTTAAAAGCCTCCATTGCCGCGTATTCTGCAAAGCCTAACCTGTCGTAGCTTTCGGCGGTTTCACGGTTTCGGTCTTCTGCCCTGACCCAAAACTCGCGCGCATCCTCGCCCGGGAACACGGCCGGGTCCTTTTGCGACTGGTGTTTAAATATAGCCATCCGTTTGCGCATAACTTCGTCAGGCGACAACGGCACCGCCATCTCTATTTCATGGGTAGCAAATTCAAACCAGGCACCGCGGTACATCCACAGCCAGCAATCTTTTACCCAATCTTCGGTCTCCTTCAATTCTGCTAAAGCCGCCAGTATGACATTGAAACACACAATATGCGTACCATGCGGATCGGCAAAATCGCCGGCGGCAAATATTTGTTGCGGTTTTATTTGCTGCAGCAATTCTTTGGTAAGCTGCACATCAGCCTTGCCTACCGAGTTCTTGGTTACTTTGCCTGTTTCATAAAAAGGTAATGCCATAAAATGGATATGATCGTCATGCAGACCTGCATAACGGGCACCTGCAATAGCTTCACTTTTACGGATAAAGCCCTTTACTGTACGCACCTCTGGTGTATCTATCTGGTTAGGGTTTTTAGTGGCGAAAAACGTTCTCATATCATTATGGATGTTTTTCAATTTTGTACTATCGTCGCCAATGCTTTTATTAAAGTCGATAGCAAATTCCATGTAACGCAATACATCGTCATCCCATACCGCGGTATTGCCTGATGTTTGGTAAGCTACATGTACATCATGTCCCTGGTCAACCAACCTGATAAATGTACCACCCATTGATATGACATCATCATCAGGATGCGGCGAAAATATGACAGAGCGTTTTTTAGCCGGTAACGCGCGTTCAGGGCGTTGGCTATCGTCCGCATTTGGTTTGCCACCGGGCCAGCCGGTTATAGTGTGTTGTATCTGGTTAAATATATCTATGTTGATCTCATACACGGGTCCTTGTTCTGTGGCCAGTTGCGCCATACCATTACCGTTATAGTCCTCGTCAATTAATTTAAGAATGGGCTTGTTAACTTTATCAGAGAGCCATATTACCGCTTTCCTTTTCATGTCATTATCCCAAATGCAATCTTTAACTAACCATGGGGTATCAAACCGGGTAAGTTCAGATGCGGCTGGTTCGTCTAATACAAACTCCACATTGTCTGACAATTGCAGGTAAGTTGCCGGTACTTCGCCTGATATTTCGCCTTCTACCGCCTTTTTAATGATCGAAGCTTTTTTCTTGCTCCAGGCCATCAGTATAATTTCGCGAGCTTTAAAAATAGTGCCCACACCCATTGTTATGGCTTTGGTTGGCACTTTTTCTTTGCCACCAAAATCGCGCGCGGCATCTGTACGGGTCAGGTCGTCCAGGGTAACCAAACGTGTGCCCGAGTTTGGCGCAGATCCGGGCTCATTAAACCCGATGTGGCCGGTACGGCCGATACCTAAAATTTGCAGGTCAAGCCCACCCAGGTCTTCTATTTGTTTCTCATAGTTGAGGCAAAAGGCGGCTATCTTATCCTCTGGTAGTGTACCGTCAGGGATATGAATGTTTGCTTTATCAATATCAATATGATCAAATAAATTTTGATTCATGAACAGCACATAGCTTTGTAAAGACGATGGCTGCATTGGATAATACTCATCCAGGTTAAAAGTGATCACATTTTTAAAGCTCAGACCTTCTTCTTTATGCAACCTGATCAATTCGGTATAAACCGCTATTGGGGTTACACCTGTGGCAAGGCCTAATACCGCTTTTTTGCCATTAGCTTGTTTGGTACGGATCAGAGCTGCTATTCTTTGCGCAACAGCAATAGCGCCTACAGCAGGGTTAGGATATACGGTTACATGTAATTTCTCGTACCGTGTAGCTTCTAATAAGTTTAATCGGGCCATAATATAAATTAGGTTGAAAATGGTCAGCCGCAAATATCGGGAATTATTAATTTAAGTTTTGCCCATAACTTGTAATTTCCTACCTTAAAGCCGTGGTAAAGTCTGCTCAAACGTTTGCGCTTGGCTGTACCACTCTCTCTTTTGCAAGCAATAAAGAGGATTATTTAACTTATAGGTCTCTTACCCTCTTTCTGTCGAAGGCGAAGAGGGTCGACAAGCGCAGCCCCGATAGCTATCGGAATCGTGGGTGAGTAAACGCAGGGGATACTTTTAACAGATCAGATATGGCACCATTAAACAAAAACTTACAGCATCTATTTAATGTCGTTCAAAAACCGGCGCGTATAGGGATTGGCTTAATGTCTGGCACATCATTAGATGGATTGGATATTGCCCTTTGTAAATTTACCGGCACAGGCCTGCAAACGCAGTGCGAATTACAGGAGTTCATAACCATACCTTATAACGATAATTTCAAAAGCGAGGTGCGCTCTGTGTTTTCACGCAGGCAGGTGGACCTTGAAAAAGTTTGCCTGCTTAATGAGCTGATAGGTACCTATCACGCCGAACTGATCTTACAGGCTTTACAGAACTGGCAGGTTAAACCCGATCAAGTAGACTTTATTGCCAGTCATGGGCAAACTATTTATCATGCGCCCAAACGTTTGCATGGGCAGGAAGACTACCCTAACGCGTCATTACAAATAGGCGATGGCGACCATATCGCCGTTAAGACAGGTATATTAACCATAAGCGATTTCCGTCAAAAACAACTGGCCGTAGGCGGCGAGGGTGCCCCCTTAGCTTTATATGGCGATGTATTACTGGGAAGCAAAGCCGGCGAAGACAGGATACTGGTAAACATTGGCGGAATATCGAACCTTACCTTTTTACCTGCTGACGGTGCAATGGACAAGGTGCTATGCTCTGATATCGGGCCGGGTAATACCCTGATAGATATGTTTTGCCGTAATTATTTTAACAAGGCTTTTGACGAAGATTCGGCCATTGCATTTTCGGGGACAGTAAATGAGGGATTATTGAACTCTTTATTAAAGCACCCGTTCTTTACCGAAAAACCACCAAAAACCACCGGGCCTGAATTGTTTAATGAAGAATATGTACGCAAAGCGCAGGAACGTTCAGGCACCAGCCATATCGACCCCAAAGATGTGATAACAACACTAAGCGCCTTTACTGCCAAAGCCATTGCCGACTTTACCCGGGCCTACCTGCCCAAAGGCGCCAAAATGTTTGTAAGCGGTGGCGGGGCCAAAAACCCATTCGTGATGCAATACCTGCAAACCAGGCTCTACAGAACCACCATAGCAGACACCGCGGCTTTAGGCATTAACCCGGATGCTAAGGAGGCTATCCTGTTTGCGCTATTGGGCAACGAGGCATTGGCCGGCGAGCCATTAGTTATTGGTACTAATCCGTCTGTGTTGATGGGTAAGTTTAGCTTTTCGGGGTGATCCATTTTTAAAGTGGATCATACGGATCAGCAAATTTAACTAAACAGCTGTTTATCTTATTGTTAACAAATAAAGCGGATCACTTTGGATCAGACTTTTGCGTTAGTGTTTTTAAGTGTAAATTTTAAGTAATTTCCATCTAATCAACCAATTGAAAACAAGCCATTTTCTTCTATTTTTTGATGGATGGATCAGTAAAAGTGGATCACCTTTCTAGCTGCAAACCACGTATAAATACCTGATTTTAAAATAACTATTGGTTTATTGAAAATACAATCATAG
>JAZKCG010000081.1:0-7212 GCA_040388175.1 Bacteroidota bacterium
TTCGCTTTTACTCTAAACAAAATAATACCATAACTAACAACTTGAGTTAATTAAATCTACTAGAGCGGATTTAAAAATAGTTGATAAAGATTTTCCTGTAATTGGATTCAAAAAAGCATAGCAACGTGCAATTAAAGAAAAACGACAAAAAAACCATCCGTGCCTGGGCCATGTTCGATTGGGCAAACTCGGCTTATAACCTGGTAATCACCTCAACCATATTCCCGGCTTATTATGTGGCTATTACCACAACCAAAGAACATGGCGATAAAGTAACTTTCTTTGGGAAGACGTTTGTAAACACGGTATTATCCAATTACGCGCTTGCCGTAGCATATTTGGTAGTGGCTTTATTGCTACCTATATTGACATCCATAGCCGATTACCAGGGTAACAAGAAGATCTTCATGAAATGTTTTACCTGGTTAGGGGCATTATCTTGCTGCTGCCTGTTCTTTTTCAACGTAGATCGTTTAGAAACAGGGATCATCTGCTTTGCTTTAGCGGCGATAGGTTACACCGGTGGGTTTGTTTTTTACAATTCTTATCTCCCTCAAATAGCCACATTGGATAAGCAGGATGAGGTTAGCGCCAAAGGTTTTACCTACGGTTATATAGGTAGTGTACTGTTACAGATCATTTGTTTTGTATTTGTGCTGTTTCCAAAAGTATTTGGGTTAACAGCAGGCAGCGCCGCGCAGCTTTCGTTTTTAATGGTAGGGATCTGGTGGATAGGGTTTGCCTATATACCATTCACTATATTACCCAAAGGCATTCCTAATGCGCAAGGTCACCATCATAGCGTTATTAAGGGCGGGTTTATTGAATTAGGCAACGTATGGCAAAAAGTTAAAAAAATGCCTTTGCTAAAACGTTACCTGCCGGCTTTCTTTTTTTACTCGATGGGGGTGCAAACCATTATGCTGGTTGCTGCAAGTTTTGGTGCCAAGGTATTGAATTTGCCTACTGCTAATTTGATCTCGGTTGTATTGGTGATACAGCTGGTAGCTATTGTGGGTGCTAATTTAATGTCGCAACTATCTGATAAATATGGAAACGTGTTAGTGTTAACAGGTGTTGTGGTAGTATGGATCTTTGCCTGTGTTGGTGCTTATTTTACCACCACGGCATTTCAATTTTATATTTTGGCAGTGATAGTGGGTTTAATAATGGGAGGGATCCAGTCACTCTCCAGGTCTACTTATTCCAAATATTTACCACAGGATATCCCGGACACGGCTTCTTTCTTTAGTTTTTATGATGTGACCGAAAAGCTGGCCATAGTAGGCGGTATGTTTAGCTTCGCGTTTATTGAACAGTTAACCGGTAATATGCGTAATTCGGCATTGGCGCTGTGTGTTTTCTTTTTTGTTGGGTTGATATTGCTGATCTCCTTACATAAGCAAGAACAAAAGTTAAAGGGTAATTAAGTATAAACTCAAAACACATCACCCAAAACTCATTACTTTTTCTGAAATTAGCGGCCAATGAAGACTGAGTTATTTATTCCCTGTTTTATAGACCAACTGTTTCCGGATACAGCTTTCAATACAGTTAAACTATTAGAAAAGGCTGGTTGTGTGGTTGATTATAACCCCGAGCAAACCTGTTGCGGTCAGCCTGCTTTTAACGCTGGTTTTTGGGATGAAGCTAAGGTTGTAGGGCGTAAGTTTTTAAACGGTTTTTCTGATGATAGCGTCATCGTAACCCCGTCAGCATCATGCACCGGCATGGTAAAGAACTATTATAACGACCTGTTCACTAATACCGTAGACCATAACAAGTGCAGGACTATACAAGGTAATATTTATGAGCTTTCAGACTTCCTGGTGAACATCCTGCAATTCGATTACTTCGGTGCTGAATTAGAAGGCCGAGCTGTTTACCACGATAGTTGCGCTGCTTTACGCGAATGTCATATTAAACAGGAGCCGCGCCAACTGCTATCCAAAGTATTAGGATTAGAATTGGTCGACTTACCACAGGGGGATACCTGCTGTGGGTTTGGTGGTACGTTCGCGGTTAAATTTGACGCGATATCAAGTGCTATGGCCCAACAAAAAGTGGAATATGCGCTATCGGTAGAAGCCGAATATATTATTTCGACAGATGCTTCCTGCTTACTGCACCTGCAAAGTTATATCGACAAAAATAACTTACCTATAAAAACCATGCACCTGGCCGATGTATTGGCACATGGCTGGGGAAATGTGTAGGTACATTTAATAAAAAATGTCATTTCGAGCGATAGCGAGAAATCTATACATCTGCAGCTACGCGTATAGCTAATGTATAGATTTCTCGCTATCGCTCGAAATGACACCTTAGTAGAATAGGACTAATCTACAATTTAGTATTACTCAACAAAGACAACCCCGCATCAATATACTGCCCGCCTTGTGTTTGCTTGCAATGAATAGCGATGATGTTCTTACTATTAGCTTTGATAGCCGCTTTACCTTCAGCATTGATGGGCACAACGGTATAAGCAGATGAATATCCGCTGATAGCTGCGGCTTTAACACCGTTGATGTACACCTCGCAATCTTCGTCGTGGTGCAGGTACAATACCAGTTTATCTTTATCTGTAGCCGACAGATCGCCTAAAGTAAATTCCTGGCGCATCCATATGTTGTTAGTGTTCCAAATGGTTTTGATGTTGCCACCCGGCGTACCCCGTGTTCCAAACCCGGCTAAGCCTGATTTCCATGAAGCGTCATTAAACGAAGTTTGGAACCAGTCGGTTTGCGGCTCGTCTGTAGTATATTTCCACGTCCTTGCTTCTTTTTGTGACGATGGTAATACCTCTTTAATATACAGGTTATCATGGATAACCTTATAGTTTGACGCGTAAATTTTATCAATATTGCCTTTAATAACTTCGCGATCATAAGTTAACAGGCCATTTAATTCAACTTCCACATCCGTGATCTCTGTATAAACTGCGGCGCTTAAACCCATATTGGTTTTATAAAGGGTGAGATCATTGGCAAATTTATCATACAGGTCGGTATACTCTTTTTTGTTGTTGATCATGATATAGGTATCGCCAACTTTCCAGGTATGGCCCGGGATGATATAACCTATGCCGCCATACTCGCCGCAGGCCAAAACCTGTGTTTTACTGAAAGGTACAGCAGGAGGCGGATAGCTGTGAATATCCAAATAATCGCCAACACCAAAATGATTACCACCACTGGCCTGGTTTACTAAACGCGAAGGATCTAATTTTTGAACCATTTTAACCAAACCTGCTGTGTTATGCTGTGCCTGCGCCTCGTTAAACACTACCCAGGTAACAATACTTGGCGAGTTCCAATGCGTTCTGATCAGGCGGCTTAGCTCAGACCTGAACTCTACCGTATCAACAGGCGGCACATGTTCTGTATAAGAGTTTGGCGATGGCATATCCTGCCAAACCATGATACCTAATTTATCGGCCCAGTAATACCAGCGATAAGGTTCATATTTAATGTGCTTACGTACCATGTTATAACCAAATTTCTTGATCATTTCCAGGTCGTAGCGTAATGCTTCATCAGTAGGAGCAGTATAACCGCCATCGGGCCAAAACCCCTGATCTAACGGGCCTAATTGGAATAAGAATTTGTTATTCAGATATAATTTTTTAAAGCCGCCATCTTCTTCGACAGAGATCTTACGCATGCCAAAATAGCTGGCTATCTCGTCTGTGCTTTTGCCGCCTTTATTTAAGGCAATATCCAGGTTATACAGGAAAGGGCTATCCGGCGACCATAATTTAGGATTATTAACTTTTATACTTGTTTCTGTATTTGGTTTAATAGTTTCGGTAGTCACCGCGTTGCTGCCGTCTTTTACTTTGACAGCTACAGTAGCGTCCCTAATATTTCCCCAGGTACTCACCGTTAGCTTTACAGCTGAATTGTCGACATCAGGCACGATCTTGATATCTCGGATACTTGTCGCAGCAACCGGCTCTAACCAAACGGTTTGCCAGATCCCGGTAACAGATGTATACATAATGCCCTGCGGATTTAAAGTTTGCTTACCACGCGGGAAGCCGCCGTCATCAGTAGGGTCATATACCCTTACGGTCAACTCCTGTTTGCCTGATGCTGTTAACACTTTGGTTACGTTATAGGTAAATGGATCATAGCCGCCTTTGTGTACGCCCATGCTTTTGCCATTTACAAAAACTTCTGATTCAAAATCGACCGCGCCGAAATGTAACAGCACCTGCTTACCTTGCCATGCTGCCGGTACAGTGAATGCACGACGGTACCACAAACGGTCATGATGTTCTTTTACGCCTGATAAGGCAGACTCGACAGGAAAAGGAACCAAAATGGTTTTAGCTAGTTTACCCTCAGGTAAAGCGTCATTTACAGCGCCGGGTTGGTATTGCCACAAGCCATTCAAATTCAACCATTCTTTACGTACCAGTTGCGGACGCGGATATTCTGGTAATACATTGGCAGGGTTTACATCTTTGGCAAACTTGCTCATTAACGGGGCTTTTTTCAATTCCCAGCTTTGTGCAAACGTTGCCTGAGCTAATGCCGTACATATCAAAAGGATAAGTAGTTTTTTGCTGTTCATAAGTTAAAGGTATAGATAGATCAATTGGTTGGTTTAAGCTGCTAAAAGTAATTAAAGTTTTTAAGAATGAATATTCCGTAAGGTTGTGTTGCAGGGAAATAGCGTTTAGAATAGGAGGTTTCTTTTTAAAAACGATTTTTCTACTACCGATGTAAACGTTTTTGCAGGTAGTAGTTGTTGCCACTTTTCGGGTATTATGGCTTATGCCGGTAGTAAAAAAAGCCATTTTTGGGGCATTGGGCCCTATGCCGGTAGTAATTTTGGGCATTTTCCGGGTATTGTGCCTTATACCCGTGTGATGATTTTTACATAAAAAATTGATTTTTAATTACTTATGTTATTTAAGTTTAAAAATGGCTCAATTTTAAAAAATCTTAAAGAACAACATCGGCTTGAAATTACATTGGAGGCTTGGCTTAAATATCGCTAAAAAAAGACAGTTTTTTGGTGACATAACTTTGGCACCATTTAATTGTTTTTAAAACGCTTAAACGTCAAAATTTGTTGATACATTTTAAAAGCGATTGCCCTGAGTTGTGTTGGCAACAAATTTGCTTTAACCAAAGAATAAAAAGATATAGAACAGCCGATAAGGATACGGGTGTTATAGCTTATGAAACCGCTAAGGATAGCATTAGTATAAAATTCAGGGATGGTTCTGTATACGTTTATACCGATAAAAGCGCGGGGCCGGCTGCCATTGCCGAAATGAAGATATTAGCTGAAAAAGGGGTAAGGCTTACCACTTATATTAATCAGCATGTAAGGGATAGCTATCAATACAAATTGTAATAGTGTATATTTTTAGCAATAAAATCCGTAAATTCGCACCACAAAAATAACAGGTCACACACGTAGGTGACCGCGAAACGTAATTTTATAAACTTTAAATCATAGTTGTAGATGATTAATATTACACTACCCGATGGGTCCGTACGTCAGTATGACGCAGGGATCACTGCCATGCAGATAGCGTTGTCGATCTCCGAAGGTTTAGCCCGTAACGTATTAGCCGCCGAAGTAAACGGCGAAGTTTGGGATGCAAGCCGCGCAATTGAAAAAGATTCAAGCGTAAAATTGTTAACCTGGAATGATACCAAAGGTAAATCAACCTTCTGGCATTCGTCTGCTCACTTAATGGCCGAGGCCCTTGAGGCGCTTTATCCCGGAACAAAATTTGGTATTGGCCCTGCTATCGAGACCGGATTTTACTATGATGTAGACTTTGGCGACAAGGTGCTATCGTCTGACGAGTTTAAACAAATTGAAGATAAGATCATTGAGCTGGCAAAAACCAAGGCCGAGTTTGTTCGCAAACCTGTGTCTAAAGCTGATGCCATAGCTTATTTTACAGAAAAGGATGATGAGTACAAGCTGGACCTGATCAAGGACCTTCCTGATGGTGCCATCACTTTTTATACCCAGGGTAACTTTACAGATCTTTGTCGCGGCCCGCATATACCTAATACAGGCTTTGTAAAAGCGGTTAAGCTAATGAGCCTTGCTGGTGCTTACTGGCGTGGTGATGAAAGCCGTAAACAATTAACCCGTATATACGGTGTAACCTTTCCTAAAGCCAGCGAGTTGACAGACTACCTGCACTTACTGGAAGAAGCCAAGAAACGCGATCACCGTAAACTGGGTAAAGAATTGGAGTTGTTCGCATTCTCTGAAAAAGTAGGTATGGGTTTGCCTTTATGGTTACCTAAAGGCACAGCCTTGCGCGAAAAATTGGTTAATTTCTTACAAAAAGCACAGGTTAAGGCCGGATATGAGCAGGTAATTACGCCACATATCGGTCATAAAAACTTATATGTAACATCTGGCCATTATGAAAAATATGGTGCCGATTCTTTCCAGCCGATAAAGACACCACAGGAAGGAGAGGAGTTCTTCTTAAAGCCAATGAACTGCCCGCACCATTGCGAGATCTATAAAACTAAACCACGCTCTTACAAGGACCTTCCGGTTAGATTGGCCGAATTTGGTACTGTTTACCGTTACGAGCAAAGTGGCGAGCTGCATGGCTTAACACGTGTACGTGGCTTTACACAGGATGACGCACACTTATTCTGCCGCCCGGACCAGGTGAAGGAAGAGTTCATGAAGGTGATAGACCTGGTATTGTATGTATTTAAAGCATTAGGTTTTGAAGATTATACCGCACAGGTATCGCTTCGCGATCCTGAAAATAAGGCAAAGTACATTGGCACAGACGAAAACTGGGCGCTGGCAGAATCAGCTATTATTGAAGCAGCTGACGAGAAAGGTTTGAAAACCGTAGTTGAATTAGGCGAGGCCGCGTTTTATGGCCCTAAGCTTGATTTTATGGTGAAGGATGCCCTGGGCCGTAAATGGCAGTTGGGTACTATCCAGGTTGATTATAATCTGCCTGAACGTTTTGAATTGGAGTATACTGGCAGCGACAATATGAAACATCGCCCGGTAATGATACACCGTGCACCATTTGGTTCATTAGAGCGCTTTGTGGCAGTATTGATCGAACATTGCGCCGGTAATTTCCCGCTTTGGTTATCACCAGAGCAGTATATTATTCTTCCGATATCAGAAAAGTACGAAGAATATGCAAAAAAACTTTCAGATGAGTTAAAAGATTCCGATATTTGCGGG
>JAZKCG010000082.1:0-22048 GCA_040388175.1 Bacteroidota bacterium
AATATTTCAAAGCTAATTCTGTTACCGAATTACTTGACCTTTACAATTGCGAGGAGGAACGATGAAGCAATCGCACGTTGCAAAGTTCGCGATTGCCACGCTACGTTCGCAAAGACAAATAATTAACGATTAAATGTCAGTCGCTTACCACTTACATCCGTTGTGAATTTGCCATCACTCCAGGCTAAGTTACCTGATACTATGGTATGTTTAATGGTTGATTTAAAGGTAGTACCTTCAAATGGGCTCCATTTACATTTGTACAGGATATTGTCTTTGTTAACCTGCCAAGGTTTATTCAGATCTACCAATACCAGGTCGGCAAAGTAACCTTCGCGGATATAGCCGCGTTTTTTTATCTCAAAGCAAATGGCAACGTTATGTGCTGTTTTTTCAGCGATTTGTTCTAAAGTTATTTTACCGTGATGATAAAGCTCCAGCAGGGCAGGTAAAGCGTGTTGTACTAATGGTCCGCCCGATGGCGCCTGTAAGTAGGGTAATGCTTTTTCTTCTATCGTATGCGGTGCATGGTCCGTTGCTATCACATCTATACGGCCATCCAAAACTGCTTTTAAAATACCATCACGGTCGTTAGCTGTTTTTACGGCAGGGTTCCATTTGATCAGGTTACCCTTCGTTTCATAATCTTCACTGCTGAACCATAAATGATGCACACAGGCTTCGGCTGTAATACGTTTATCTTTTAGCGGAGTGGTATTATCAAAAAGATGTGTTTCTTTTTCGGTAGAGATATGAAGAATATGTAAGCGGGTATTATGTTTTTTAGCTAACGCCACCGCCATTGATGAGGACAGGTAGCAGGCTTCCTCGCTGCGTATCTTTGGGTGCAACCTAACATGGATGTTGTCGCCTAATAATTGCTTGTAATGTGCCAGGTTGCTTTGTATGGTGGCTTCGTCTTCGCAATGAGTCGCTATTAGCATAGGCGATTGCGCGAAAAGATGCTCTAACGTCGTAGGGTTATCCACCAACATATTTCCGGTTGATGATCCCATGAAGACCTTAATGCCGCAAACGTTTTTAATATCGGTGCTCAATACCTCGTCCATATTATCATTAGATGCACCCATAAAGAACGAATAGTTGGCCAATGAGTTATTGGCCGCTATCTGGTATTTGTCTGCCAGTAATTCCTGTGTTAGGGCGTTAGGTACGGTATTGGGCATCTCCATAAAGGAAGTGATACCACCGGCTACTGCAGCACGCGATTCGGTATAGATATTAGCCTTATGTGTTAATCCCGGTTCACGGAAATGTACCTGGTCATCAATGGCTCCGGGTAAAAGATGCAGGCCATCGGCATTAATTACCTGGTCGGCAGCCGAGTCAATAGTCGGGGCTATTTTTTCAATAAGCTCGTCTTTTATAAAGATGTCAGCAATGTATTGCTTGTTTTCATTAACTATGGTTGCAGATTTGATGAGGATGGATGCCATATTGCAAATATAGTTTTATCGGGCCAAAGACTAAAGCACCTAACACTTAAAACTCAATACCCTTAACTCCAAACTTAAAATTCTATCTTTGCGGCATGGCAGTAACATTTGAGGACTTTAAATTTAACAGGCAAATTCTAAATGCCATTGCCGATTCAGGTTATACCGAACCGACACCCGTACAGCAAAAAGCCATGCCGCCAATATTGAACGGGCAGGATGTAATGGGTATAGCACAAACAGGTACCGGTAAAACTGCCGCTTACGTATTACCCATAGTAATGCGACTTAAATATGCACAAGGCGATCATGCCCGTGCATTGATCATAGCGCCGACACGCGAGTTGGCGATGCAGATAGAAGAGAACGCTAAAGCATACGCCAAATACACTGATCTGCGTATTGTGTCTGTATACGGTGGTTTAGGCCCTAAAACGCAGATAGAATTGATTAATAAAGGGGTTGATATTATTGTAGCCACCCCTGGCCGTTTCATGGATATTTACCTGGCGGGACATATCGTTACTAAGACTTTACAGGTATTGGTATTGGACGAAGCCGATAAAATGATGGATATGGGCTTTATGCCCCAGATAAACCGCATATTGGAAGTAGTACCGGTAAAAAGGCAAAACCTGCTTTTTTCGGCAACCATGTCTGATAAGATTCATGAGCTTTCTGGTAATTTTTTGGAGTTTCCAACGGTTATTGAGGTTAGCCCGCAAGCCACACCAGCCGAAACGGTGACGCAAAGGTTGTATCATGTACCTAACATGAAAACTAAGATCAATTTGCTGCGCGAGTTGCTGAAAGATGAAGGCGATATAACCAAACTGATGGTTTTTTGTAAAACCCGTACCGTTGCAGAGGATGTATATAAATTTTTGCTTCGTAAGTATGGTGAGGGCCAGGTACGGGTACTGCATGCCAACAAAGGGCAAAACACCCGCATTAACTCCATGAATGCCTTTAAGAATGATGAGGTGAAAATATTGGTAGCTACAGACGTAGCATCGCGCGGTATAGATGTGAGTGATGTAAGCCATGTGATCAACTTTGATGTGCCCGTAGTTATTGAAGATTATGTACACCGGATAGGCCGTACGGGAAGAGCGCTGCAATCAGGTGTCGCAATAACGTTCTGTAACCCAACAGAAGAATATTATGTAGGTAAGATCCAAAAACTGATCAAACAAACTATCCCGGTTGAACTGATGCCTGCAGATGTATTTATTGAAGAAACACCTTACGAAGAACGCCAGGATCAGAACCGGGAGATAGACTTACAAAAGCGTAAAGAAGACCCGGATTTTAAAGGTGCCTTCCACGAAAAGAAAACCTTAAATCAAAAGAAAAAATTCCAGGCCGAGCGGGCTAAACGTACAGGCGAAAACGGTCCGCCTAAAAAAGGGAAACCGAAGAGTTTTAGAAAGAAACATTAAATAAATGAAGATCAGGATAACCCCCCTAAACTTTGCTACCGCATTTTTCTTAATACTGTCTGTTTATGTCTGGATAAATGGGGCAGCTATAACGGGTATGAAATTCACCCATTTGGGTGGTGCCATAAGCCTGGTATTTTTACTGTTTGCTTTTGTAGTGTCATTTATGGATATAATGTTCCGTAATTTCTTTCCAGATCTTAAAAAAGTATGGCTGATTGAGTTAAGCTTTATAACTTTGGCCACTATTATATTTTTACTTGTTAAATAATTAGAATGAAAACCGCTGAAATAAAAGTTACTGTAGAGCTTGACGAAAATAATGTACCTGAAAATATCTTATGGGAATCGACCGATTCGGCCAATAAAGAAGCAGTGCCTGTAAAATCTATTATGCTGGCATTGTGGGATCAGAACTATAAGAATGCCCTGCGTATTGACCTTTGGACAAAAGACATGCCTGTTGATGAAATGAAGGTATTCTTTTATCAAACACTGATGACCATGGGCGATAGTTTTTTACGTGCAACCGGCGAAACCAATATCATAGAAGACCTGCGTGATTACTGCGCTCATTTTGCCGATAAGATGGAGATCTCTAAATAGTAATTGCCATGCGTTTACCTTCTTTGATATCATTCATTGGCTTTGTGTTGTTAATGGCCGGTACGTGGTGCCCTTTGTTGCGTCCGTTCCATTTATTTAATTGGGATACGTATGATCTTAACCGGCCTTACGGTATGGTGATATTATTAATATCGGTAGTGGGTATATTAGGTGTAATATTAAACCAAATTAAACTGGTACGCCTTACCGGGTGGCTGTCGTTTGTATTGGTGCTGTTATTGTTTATAGCTGCTTACATGAAAGTGCATACCAGTTTCAGTTTTATTCCTTTCAAGTCCTTTGCCGGATTTTTAACCAGTCAAATCAAATTTAAATGGGGATGGTACCTTTTGTTTGCCGGGCCGGTTACAGCGTTAGCCGGTTCAATGGTTAAAACCTCAAAATATTCCAGGTAGCTATAAAAGCACATAGCACAAATATTTAAAACTCTAATTTGATTTGGCCGATACCCATTACCTTGGCTTCGTGTTCTAATAGCCATTGTTTGCGCCACAAACCACCTGCATAACCTGTTAAACTACCGTTTGATCCAATAACTCTATGGCAGGGTACAACAACCCATAAATTGTTCTTGCCATTGGCTGCAGCTATTGCACGTATGGCCAACGGGCTGTTCATTTGTATAGATTGTTGATTGTAAGTGATGGTTTTACCGTAATCAATCTTTAATAATTCTTGCCAAACTTGTTGTTGGAAATCAGTGCCTGGTTGATTTATCGGTAAGTCGAACGTTTTACGGGTGCCTGCAAAATACTCATCAAACTGGCGGGTTGCTTCTTTAAGCAATGGTGTTTCTGCAGGTGTAGTTTCATGCTCTTCATCTAAAATATGAATACGGCTGATGTAACCATCTTCTTCGGTGATCTGCGCAATGCCAACCGGCGTTTGATAATAAGTTACTGGCATAGTGTAAATTTACATCTCTTTTTTACTAATCGGTAATTAACTAAAGCCTAATTGCTATTTTTACACCAATGAAACTAATTGACCAAACGTGGGAGCTTTTTAAAAAAGAAGTAGTACTGGAGTGGCGCTCAAAATACGCGTTTAATGGCGTGTTGCTATATGTGGTTTCAACTGTATTTATTTGTTATATTTCTTTTAACCTTACGCCTGGTTTTAACAAAAGCGAGGGATATAAAGTGGTTTGGAACGTTTTGTTCTGGATCATAATCCTCTTTGCATCGGTTAATGCTATAGCCAAAAGCTTTATGCAGGAAAGCAAAAGCCGGCTGCTGTATTATTATTCCATCGCCAGTCCGCACGCTATTATCCTGTCAAAAACTATTTATAATATCCTGCTGATGTCATTACTTAGCATATTGGCATTAATAGTATATTCTGTATTCTTTACCAATACCATTGGCGACCCATTATTTTATTTCCTGGTGGTGATATTAGGTAGTTTAAGCTTTTCAACCGTATTTACCATGATATCGGCTATCGCTTCAAAAGCGGGTAATAACGGTACATTGATGGCTATATTGAGTTTTCCAGTTATCATACCCGTTATACTGGTATTAATACGACTAAGTAAAAACGCTATGGATGGGTTAGAACGCGGCTTAAGTTATGGCGATATTGGGGTACTTTGTGCCATAAATGCCATTGTAATAGCAACGGCTTTATTACTCTTCCCATATTTATGGCGCGATTAGTAATACCTGCAATTAAAACACGTTTATATAAACTTTAACACTAATTGTATTATTTTACCTTATGAAGTTACTCCGTCTGTTATTATTTATCCTGTTACCGGTAACTGTTTTTGGGCAAAATGTAACTATAAGCGGTAAAGTATCATCAGCAGATGCCAAAGCGCCGATAGGCGGAGCCAGCGTTTTCTTGAGTAACTCATCCTTTGGTACATCCACTAAAAAAGACGGGGCATTTACCTTAAACGGGCTTAAAGCCGGACAATATACATTAGTAGTTAACGCTATAGGGTATGAAAGCAATACCCAGACCATTACGATTAATACAGATGTTATCAATTTAGATATCAGTTTACTGCCTAAAACCACCCAGCTTAAAGAGGTGAAAATATCGGGTATATCCAAATCTGATAAAAAAGCGGCGCTTGCCCGGTTTAAGGAAGAATTTATAGGTACAGACGCTAATGCTACCGATTGTGAGATAATTAACCCCGGGGTATTGAGTTTTGATTTATATAAGAATAAGACCATATTGGAAGCTTCTGCCAGCGACTTTCTGATTATTGAAAATAACGCGTTGGGATATCGCATTAAATACCTGTTAAAAAGTTTTAAGAGTGATCTGCTTACGTCTGATGTAAGTTTTGCCGGCAGCCAGGTTTTTGAGGAATTGGATGGCAGCCGGGGCGAAAAGAAACAATGGTACAAAAAGCGTGATGATGCTTATTATGGTTCGGCTATGCACTTTTACAGATCGTTACAGAAAGATAGTTTAGCTGGTGCCGGGTTTAAGATATATCGGCTACACCGCGAGTTTAATTCGCGTCGGCCTTCTGATGATATCATCCAGCAAAATATTGACCGGGATAAAAAAATGAACAGCGATTCTGTTTTATACTGGATAGGTATACAAAATGCATCGCACTATGCTAAACAAAAATTTGTTGGGTCGCTTACAGCAAATGGTATATTACAGAAAACAGACAGGCCGGGCCTGTTTGCTTTAACATTTCCTGATCATTTATATGTAGTATATACTAAAAAATGGGAAACAGCTTATTTTAAAGATGTGTACCGTATACCACATGATCTGAACTATACCACTACAATTATAAGTTATACCGGCGATAACCACATAGCATTTTTTGATGCTAACGGAACCATTATAGGCGATAGCCCG
Source organism: Bacteroidota bacterium (assembly GCA_040388175.1). Classification (GTDB taxonomy): domain Bacteria; phylum Bacteroidota; class Bacteroidia; order Sphingobacteriales; family Sphingobacteriaceae; genus Mucilaginibacter. Next base: position 6,362 of record JAZKCG010000082.1, read on the forward strand.
CTATATGAAGGTACATGGTCTAAATCACGTCTGTCGACTTTATTACCCGTTGATTATACTCCCCATGAAAAGCAACCGTAACTAAATTGTTATACTAACATTAAAGGCGGATTAGAAAACAGGCATTTAACATTTTTTAAGTAAACTGTAATCAATAATTAGGTTGTAATTGTTTTAATTAGCGTTTTAAAAAAAGAAGCAAATGTTTAAGTGTATATGCGGTTTATCCGGTTAATAATATGGTGTTTTATTTGGCCCATTTTTACAATGGCGCAAAAGGTGGACATTTCCGGTAAAGTTTCATCAAAAGAAACAAAATCGGCCATACCAAGAGCCAGCGTATTTTTAAGTAATTCATCATTCGGTACAATTACCGCTAATGACGGCACTTTTAGCTTAAGTAACTTAAGACCGGGGCAATACACCTTGGTAGTAAGCTCGGTTGGGTATTCTGATTTTACACAGAAACTACAGGTAGGCGAGGAGCCAATCAAAGTAAATATTGAGTTAGAACCCAAAGTAACAGAGCTGAGAGAGGTGGTGATATCAACAACCGCCAAAGCCGATTGGAAGCGAAACTTCGAGCAGTTTAAACGCGATTTTATAGGCACGGACGAAAATTCTAAGTTGTGCGAGATCCTTAACCCCGATGCACTATATTTTACCTATCGCAAAAAGCTTTTAACGCTTGAAGCCGAAACAGAGCGATTTTTAGTTATTGAAAACAGGGGTTTAGGTTACCGGGTAAAATTTCTGCTTAAAAATTTTAAAAGCGATAATATAGCAGGCGTAATTACTTACGGCGGCGAACGTTTGTTTGAAGATCTGCCAGGATCGGCAATACAAAAACGCAAATGGGCCGCGGCCCGTGATATGGCCTATTATGGTTCGGCAATGCATTTTTACAGGTCGCTTTATACAGACAGGTTAAAAGAGGAGGGTTTTGAAATGAGAAGACTGACTCGCTTTTTAAACCCGCAACGTCCGTCGGACGAGATCATACATCAAAAAATATCGAGGTTTAAAACCATCGGGCGGCCCGATTCTGCAAACTATTGGATAGATATAGCCAATCTGTCAAAATACACCCATGATATGCTTGCGCAAACACCATGGTATCCGTTCGAGGTGTTGCGTAATACAAAACAGCCGGGTATCTATGGGATATCATGCCCCAATTATTTGTACGTTATCTATAATAAAAAACGCGACGAAACTAATTTTAAAGATATTTTCAGACCGTTGGATATGCCCAACTATGAAATAAGTGTGGTTACCATGTTTGGTAACCCGCCATATGCCTTGTTTGACAAAAATGGCATTGTAATAGAAGGAGCACCATTGTATGAAGGTACCTGGAGCAAAGCGCGTCTGTCAGAATTATTACCGGTTGATTATGTACCCATTGCTAAGCAATGAGCTATTCAATATATTAAGTAAATAAGGGTAAGACAGTCATGGTAATTGCTATCATAGCAATGGGTTTTAAACCTTGCGTGTTCGAAACATTGAGTTTAAGTAGACTGCCCTTTGCTTTAAGGTTGACCGATAAAGGCGTAGCCTTGACTTATATTGTAGCCACGGGTTTTAACCCGTGGGCAACATCACCCAAACATATAAAGAGTGCCATAGGTACGATGCATATTATATGTGCCGTGTCTACGACACTTTATTAATATTTTTTCTTTTTACACCGGGTTAAAACCCGGTGCTACAATACTGTTCGAGCCGCTGGCTCTTAAAAATAAAGAAAAGTAAATATTTCGAACACGCAAGGTTTAAAACCCATGGCTATCGAAAAAGTAGCCGGAAATTACAAAAAGCGATTTCAATAGCTATTCAACATATTTGATCTGTCAACATAAATAATTATTACATTTGCTACCACAATTTTAAAAATGAAATTTATATATATAACCTGGTGGAAAGTGTTGGCTGTAGTACTTGTGTTTTATACACTTATTGCAGGTCTGCTATTTAGAGTGCCCCGCTTAGATATCCTTCACGAAACTATCCGGAATCTATATTTTCATGTACCCATGTGGATGGCCATGTTAACTGTATTTACAATATCAGTGTTCTTTAGCATCAAGTATTTAAATAGTGGTAAAGAGGAAGATGATCTGGCTGCGGTTGAATGTGTAAATACCGGCCTTGTTTTTTATGCATTTGGATTAATAACCGGCATGATATGGGCTAAATATACCTGGGGCGAATATTGGAGCGGCGACCCCAAGCAAAATAGCGCAGCCATTGCCTTTTTATTATACTGCGCTTACTTAGTACTGCGTAACTCGATTGATGAAGAGCAAAAAAGAGCCAAAATATCTGCCATTTATAACATTTTTGCTTTTCCTATAATGCTTGTCCTAATATTTGTTTTGCCAAGGATGACCGATTCATTACACCCGGGAGGTGCCGGCGGAAATCCCGGTTTTAATAAATACGATTTAGACAGTCATATGCGTATTGTACTTTATCCGGCTTTTATAGGATGGAGTTTAATTTCTATCTGGATAGCAACCATCCGTTACCGCATTCGTTTAATTGAAAATAAAAGAAACAACATAAATTAATGAAAAAGTCTGTTCTCCTGTTCTTATTCCTGCTATCATTTGTTACGGCATTTGCCCAGCAGACCCACACTGTCGAAATGGCTGACGCTTTTCGCAGCTCGGGTAAAATATATGTTGTTATTGCTACAATTGTTATTATTTTTATAGGATTAGCTATCTATCTGTTCTCAATTGACAGGCGGTTGAAAAAAATCGAAAAAGAAAAATAGCACCGAATAATTGGCTATAACTGTTTAAACATGGTTTTTATACCATTATTACTATAAGTATTCGGTATGCTGACATTTAAATTACGATATTGATAAAAAAAGTATCAATTTTGCGTTCTTTATTGAGAAAATCATATTTATAATAACAAATTATGGCTAAAAATAATTCTACCGACAATCAGGGTACCCACTTTTTTGCTGATGTATGCGGCAACTTCGATTACGCCGCGCAATTTACCAAACACGATGCCGGTCTGTTAGACCAGATAAAATCATGTAACAGCGTTTATCGTTTCCGTTTCCCTATCCGTCGCGGTAATAGTTTTGAGGTGATCGATGCCTGGCGTGTTGAACACTCGCATCACCAATCGCCTACCAAAGGTGGTATCCGTTACAGTGAAATGGTTAATGAAGACGAGGTGATGGCATTAGCAGCGCTAATGACCTATAAATGTGCTATCGTGAATGTTCCATTCGGTGGTGCTAAAGGCGGTATCAAAATCAACCCTAAAAATTATACTGTACAGGAGTTAGAGAATATTACCCGTAGATATACTGTCGAACTGATTAAGAAAAACTTTATTGGCCCCAGCATTGACGTACCTGCACCTGATTATGGATCGGGCGAGCGCGAAATGAGCTGGATAGCCGATACCTATGCCACCATGAACCCGGGCCAGTTAGATGCAATGGGAGCAGTAACCGGTAAACCTATTGCTTTACATGGTATAGCAGGCCGTCGTGAGGCTACCGGTCGCGGTGTAGCTATTGCCGCCCGCGAATGTGTAAGCGTTGCAGAAGATATGCAGAAACTGGGCTTAACACCGGGCGTATCAGGGAAAAAGGTAATAGTACAAGGTTTAGGTAATGTGGGCTATTATTCAGCCAAATTTATGTCTGAATTTGGCGCGTTGATAGTTGGTTTATGCGAATTTGAAGGTGCAATTTATAACGAAGATGGTTTAGATGTAGAAGCCGTTTTTCAGCACCGTAAAGCTACCGGATCTATCCTGGGTTATGCTGGTGCCAAAAAAGAATTTAAGAACACTATGGAAGGCCTGGAGCAGCCTTGCGATATCCTGATCCCGGCCGCGTTAGAGAATCAACTGACCGTAGCCAATATCCGTAATATAAAAGCCAAAATTATTGTTGAAGGCGCTAACGGCCCAACCAGCCCGGAAGCAGAAACCATATTTTACCAGATGGGTGGTATTGTAGTGCCCGATATGTATGCCAATGCCGGTGGTGTTACTGTATCTTACTTTGAGTGGCTAAAGAACCTGTCGCATGTGGCTTTTGGCCGCATTAACAGACGTTTTGAAGAAACCTCTAACCTTAACCTGGTAAACATGGTTGAGGGCATTACCGGTATTGCTTTAACACCATTACAACGCGCTACCATTGTTAAAGGAGCGTCAGAACTGGAACTGGTAAATTCGGGATTGGAAGATACCATGATCCGTTCTTACCATGAAATAAGAGAAGTTTACAAAACAAACGAGAAAATTGATGGCATGCGTACCGCCGCGTTGGTAGGTGTTATCAATAAAATAGCCGTGTCTTATCAAAATTTGGGTATCTGGCCATAATCTCCCATCAATATTATTTAATGATAATAGGAGGCAGGCTTTCAAAAGTCTGCCTTTTTAGTTTCGGGCAACCTCTTGTTGTTTGCTAACGTAATCATTCTTAAATTTACTTTTAAATATCCCTGAGTGTTTAAGTCCCTGATCATATTGTTTTTACTGATCGGCGTGAAAGCGTTTGCTCAAACTTTGCCACCTAATATAGGTTTTGAAGAGGGATCGTTTAATCATTGGAATTGTGCTGCCGGTACAATAAATACCCTGGGTGTTATCACTGTAAACGGTTCGCCACCTATCCCGGGCCGTCACACCTTATTTAACAGACAAACAGATGCAGCATTGTTAGACCCATATGGTAAATTCCCGGTTGTTTGCCCCAATGGCAGCGGTTATTCTATCAGGTTAGGAAATGATAATGTAAATCACGAAGCAGAAAGTGTTAGTTATACTTTTTCTGTGCCAACAGAGTCGCCTTTAGCTTATGCCATAACCTTTAATTACGCGGTAGTTTTACAAAATCCACCTCATAAATACTTTGAACAGCCAAGATTTACCGCGCGTGTTTATGATGTTACAGATGACAAGTATGTTGATTGCCCGTCGTTTGATTTTGTAGCAGGATCTGCGTTGCCGGGCTTTACCCTGGCACCTCAAATATTAAAAGATAGTGATGGTTTGGTGTCGCCGGTATATTATAAAAGTTGGTCTAAAGCCACTATTGATCTTCGCCAATACCTCGGGAAATTAATACGCATTGAATTTACAACCAATGATTGTGTGTTTTCCAGGCATTTTGGATACGCCTATATTGATATTGACGAAGATAAATCTGCTCAGGCAATTACCGGTAATAACTACTGTCCGGGTAAACCCTCGGTTACTTTAAAGGGGCCTGAGGGGTTTGCTGCTTATTTATGGTATAATGCAGATATGTCAACACTATTGGGTACCAGTCAAAATTTGCAAATAACCCCGCCACCGCCTGATCTGACACAGTACGCTTTAAAGATAGTTCCATACCCCGATCTGGGTTGCGAAGATGTTTTATATACCGTGGTGAAAAAGATAGAAGATGGATTTAAATTACAGCTGGTAGATACGGTACGGGGCTGTCCCGAAACAGGTGTTGATTTGACAGCCCCTTTTGTCACGGCAGGCAGTACGCCCGGAATGATCTATAACTATTTTGAAGACGCGTCGTTGAGTACTCATTTGCGCGACTCGACCCATGTAGTGTTGCCGGGTACTTATTATATTATGGGCATAGCCCCAAGTGGCTGTTATGATGCCTTACCTGTACATGTAAAATTGACCGCGCCTGTTATAAGCCCTATTAAACCCGTTACTGTGAGGTATCCGGCAACTGTCGATATTTCGCAATTGTTTATTAAACAGGATGGTTATAGTTATAATTATTATAAAGACGCGGCTGCTACTATCCCATTTAATGATTATGCAACTATTAGCAAGAGCGGGACTTATTTTATTAAGGTGAAAAATACTATGGGCTGTGAACTGGTAACCAATGTTGATGTAACCATTCTACCCCCGTTACCTTATATAGTTTCGGCCCCCAACGCTTTTACACCTAATAATGATGGGGTTAATGATGATTTTAGCCTGCATATAGAAGGTTATGTACGGTTTGATAACCTGGATGTTTTTAACCGTTATGGCCAGCTTATTTATACTGAAAAGCAAAATGCATTATGGAACGGATATTATAAAGGCCATGATTTGCCCGCGGGTACTTATTACTGGGTGTTTGACGGTTTGGATACTTACTATAATACCAGGATCAAAAAAAGCGGTTATGTGGCTATTATAAGATAACAGGCGAAAACTTTTCGTGTTAATTAACAATTCATTAAGGCTATAATAAAAATTAATAAGCAGGTGTTAAAAACCTGTATGATAGTTTTATAGGCTAAAAGATTGTTGTTTGTTAAGCTAATCATTCTTAAATTCACATTTTAATAATACCCCTGTGTTTAAATTTTTGATAATAGCATTTTTATTGATTGGCGTACAATCATTTGCCCAAACTTTGCCCCCTAATATAGGTTTTGAAGAGGGTACCTTTGCCAATTGGGTATGCAGTGCCGGATCAATAAATGCAGATGGTGTTATAACCCTCTCAGAATCTTCAGGTCCTGTAGCGGGTCGTCATACTTTATTTAATAAAACAACCAGCGCGGGTGTACTTGACCCTTATGGAAACTTTCCTGTTGTTTGCCCAAACGGCAGCAATTATTCCATTAGGTTAGGAAACGAGGATAAAAATGCACAAGCAGAAGGCATTTCTTATACGTTTACTGTCCCTAATACCGCTAACCAGGCTTATAGTATCACTTTTAATTATGCCGTAGTTCTGCAAAACCCAACTGATCATGCAGAGTACCAGCAGCCCAAATTTACAGCCAGGGTTTATGACATTACTGATAATAAATATGTGGATTGCCCGTCTTTTAATTTTGTAGCCGGAACTGCTTTACCGGGATTTAAATTATCTTCGACTCAAGCGGCAGGAGGACGTAACGGTTCGATTACATATATATATTATAAAGATTGGTCGACCGCTACGCTTGATTTGCACCAATATTTGGGCAAATCAATGCGGATTGAATTTGTAACTAACGATTGCACTAAAAATGGGCACTTTGGCTATGCTTACCTGGATATTGATGAAGGGAACTCCACAAAACCAATTTCCGGTAGTGCTTATTGCACCACGGCCACGTCAGTTACTTTAAAGGGCCCTGATGGTTTTGCCGGTTACTTATGGTATAATGCAGATTTTTCAAAATTATTAGGTTCAGAACAATCGCTTAAAATATCGCCGCCGCCGCCCGACCTGACAAAATATGCATTGAAGATCTTACCCTACGATGGCTTAGGGTGCGTGGATACTTTGTATACAGTGGTCAATAAAATAAATGATGGTTTTAAACTGGCAGTGCAAAATACCGTAACAGGTTGCGCAGAAACAGGTGCTGATCTGACAGCCGCTTATGTAACCGCCGGAAGTACAGATAGCATAACCTATAGTTATTTTACTGATAGCACAGAAACTACGCATATTACCGATCCATCCAAAATATTAACAGCCGGTACTTATTATATAAAAGGGGTTAGTAATGCCGGCTGTATGGCAACATTGCCGGTACAGGTAAAATTGATCGCCCCCACCTTAAATATTAACCAGCCCGCTTCTGTAAGGTTCCCTGCAACGGTTGATCTGACCACTACTTTTGTTAAAGTGGACAGTACAACCTATGCATATTATGCAGACACCGCCGCGACTGTTCCGTTAGAGAACTATAAAGCTATACCCCGTACCGGTGAATATTATATTAAAGCTACCAACAGTATGGGATGCTCGATAATCAAGTCGGTTAAAGTAACGGTGCTGCCACCGCCACCTTATATTTTAACCGCCCCCAACGCTTTTACACCTAACAATGATGGCGTTAACGATACTTTCAGCCTGCATATTGAGGGTTATGTTAGTTTTGATAAACTGGAAGTTTATAACCGATATGGGCAACTCATCTACACAGAAAAACAAAATGCTGTGTGGAACGGCTATTACAACGGGCATGACTTACCGACCGGCACTTATTATTGGATCTTTAATGGCTCAGATACTTATTATAATACCCCCATCAAAAAGAGTGGGTATGTGGCTATAATTCGATAATTGGTTTAGAATAATTCTAAATAACATATATCCTTAGTAATAAACATTATTACCTGTACGTTTTGTATTTTTGTAACCTTGAATTATAAGAATTAAACCGTAAATGAAAAAAACTTCCATATTTGGCCTTGTTGTAATAGCTATAGCGATAGCTGTTATTATAAGTGTTTACTCAAACTCAAGCACTTACGGCTCATTTAACGACGCCCAAAAAACCAACAACGAATTGCACGTGGTTGGCCACCTGAATAAAGAAAAGCAATTATTTTATGATGCTACCAAGGATGCCAATTATTTTTCTTTTTACATGAAAGATAACAAAGGCGAGGAGTGTAAGGTAGTATTTACCGGCGCTAAACCACAGGATTTTGAACGTTCAGAGCAAATTGTATTGACCGGGCAAATGCGGGGTAATGAGTTTCATGCATCAAAAATATTAATGAAATGTCCGTCTAAATATACCCAGGATAAAGTAGAAATTACAGAGGTCAAAGCTAAACAGGCCAGCATATAACATAAATTTTAATGGATAATCCTTTTAAAGGCGAACACCTTTTACCGGGCCATTTGGGCCAGTTCTTTACTATTCTGGCATTTGGCTCGGCCTTGTTTGCGGCAATAAGCTATTATTTTGCTGCTACCAACCCATCAGATGCTTCCTGGAAACGCTTGGGCCGTATAGGGGCTTATATTAATACTATTTCTGTTATAGGCATTGGCGTTTGCCTGTATTACATCATCTTAAACCACCTTTTTGAATATGGCTACGCCTTTGAGCATTCATCAAGAGCTTTGCCTACACATTACATCATCTCCAGTTTTTGGGATGGGCAGGAGGGAAGCTTCTGGCTATGGACTTTTTGGCAAGCCGTATTAAGTAATATCCTGATCTGGAAAGCTAAATCATGGGAATCGCCGGTTTTGGCTGTAATCTCCTTATCGCAAGCCATATTAGCTACCATGCTGATCGGCGTAAATATATTTGGCCAGCGCATAGGTTCATCACCGTTTATTTTACTGCGCGATGCTATTGATCTTAAACAACAGGCACCCGTATTTGCAACTAACCCGGCGCTTTACCATAATTACTTAACCTATATAAAAGATGGTAACGGTATGAACCCGTTACTGCAAAACTATTGGATGGTAATACACCCGCCAACCTTGTTTTTGGGTTTTGCATCAATGGTGGTTCCGTTTGCTTATGCTATTGCCGGGCTTTGGCAAAGGCGCTACAAAGAATGGGTAAACGCGGCTATCCCTTATGCGTTATTTGCTATGATGATATTGGGTACAGGTATTATCATGGGAGCCTTTTGGGCTTACGAGTCTTTATCATTTGGTGGTTTTTGGGCCTGGGACCCGGTAGAGAACGCGTCTATCATCCCATGGTTAATATTGGTTGGGGCGCTACACGTAATGATTGTGTACAAAAACACCAAACACTCGTACATTACAGCTACTATTTTAACGTTGACCAGCTTTGTGCTGGTATTATACGCGTCGTTTTTAACACGCAGCGGTATATTGGGCGAAACATCTGTCCATGCGTTTACGGGCGCCGATATGTTCTGGCATTTAGTGGCTGATGTTGTAATCTTCCTTGCGATAGCTATAGCATTACTGGTTATCCGTTGGAAGGAATTACCGCGGACAACTAAGGACGAGGAAACCTACTCGCGCGAGTTCTGGATGTTTGTAGGTTCGGTATTTTTATGCCTTTCATGCTTTCACCTGGTGATTGTATCGTCTATCCCGGTTTGGAATGCAATATTCGGTACCAAGCTTGCTCCCCCATCAGACCCTGTAAAACATTATAACATTGTGCAGGCATCGTTCGCGGTGGTGGTAACTTTATTGACAGGTTTTACCCAATTCTTGAAATACAAAAAAACAGATAGCGCTAAATTTTTGATCTCGACGGTGGTTTACCTGGTTATTGCTGCTCTGATCACTCTGCCTGTAATTTATTTTACAGGAGCCAACAAGCTAAATTTTGTGTTCATACTGATTATGGTTGGCGCTATATATTCTATACTGGCTAATGGTAAAGTATTGATAGACGCTTTTAAGGGTAAGCTTAAACTGGCCGGATCGGCAGTAGCGCATATTGGCTTTGGGTTTGTTATGGTGGGTGCTTTAATTTCCGCCGGAACCAGCAAAGTCATATCAGAAAACAATACAGGCGAGCAGTTCTCTGCGGATTTTGCCAAATCAAAAAACAATCCCCGGGAAAATATCATTCTGTACAAAAATACGCCTGTGGTAATGGGTAAGTACACGGTGACTTATATTGGCGATTCTATTGCGGTACCAAATCATTATTTCAAGGTTAACTACAAGGTAATAGACGCTAACGGTAAAGTAACCGAGGATTTTTTATTAAAACCAAATGCCCAGGCCAATGCTAAAATGGGCCTGATCGCATCGCCGGATACCAAGCATTATTTATTTAGCGATCTGTATACCCACGTAAATATGTCGAACGCTATTGCCGTTGGCGAAGGTACAGAAACCGCAGGCCATGATGAGGCTGATGATGACAAGAAATATAACGCGCCTATAACTTATGAAATAGCGGTAGGAGATACCATTCATTTCAGAGAAGGCTACGCTACTTTAGCCAGCATAGGCCGTGTAGACCATGTACAGGATATCGACCTTACTAATAAAGACGTTGCCATAGGCGCTAAGCTAAACATTGTAGCTAACGGAAAATCCTATACTGCCGAGCCTGTATACATGATCCGCAATAACAACGCGTTCGATTTTGCCCGTAAGGTAGAAGATGCCGGTTTAAAGCTGCGCTTTACTAAAGTACTGCCACAAAAAAGCAAAGTAGAGATAACGCTTTACCAACAGCCCGAAAGTGCCAAGAAATGGATAGTAATGCGTGCCATACAGTTCCCGTATATAAACTTTCTGTGGGCCGGTACCATCATTATGGTTATTGGTATTTTGCTTTCTATCTTTAGAAGAAATAAGGAGTTGAAGACCAACTAATAAGCCCCTCCCAACCCTCCCCGGTAGGGAGGGCTTTGAATAGCATTATTAAAAAATTAAAAAAAGTCTACCCTTTGGGAAGATTATTCACAAGGTGTTTGTTTCTTATGGTGTTCATGAGGGCTACGCCGTTTAGAGGGGGATAAATGCGCATCACCATTATCGGTTCAGGCAATGTAGCCACACATCTGGCAGCCGCGTTTAAAAACGCCGGCCACCGTATTGTGCAGGTTTATAGCCGGGCCATGCAGCACGCGGCTTTACTGGCCTACCATGTAAAAGCCGAACCTATTGATGATTTTATACAAATAGACCCCGAAACCGATCTTTTTGTCATCGCCATAAAAGATGACGCGATAGGTATAATAGCCGAGCAGTTGGCGTCCTATCAAAAACTAATGGTGCATACCTCGGGTGCTACAGATCTGTATGCCTTGCTGGCTTTCTCTGATAACGTAGGTGTGTTTTATCCCCTGCAAACCTTTAGTAAGACCCGCGAGGTAAACTTTAGGACGGTGCCTGTATGTATCGAGGCAGCTAATGAGCATATCGCTAAAGAACTACAGCAACTGGCGCAAACTATCAGCAATAGCGTTTACCGTATTGATAGCGCACAACGTAAAATATTACACCTGGCAGCTGTGTTTGCCAATAATTTCCCTAATTATCTGTATACCATCGCGCAGCAAATTTTGGCGCAACACCAATTGGATTTCGACCTGATACGCCCGCTGATATTAGAAACAGCCGAAAAGGTACAGGCTGGTTTACCGTCAGTTATGCAAACCGGGCCAGCCATGCGTAACGACGAGATCACTATGCAAAACCATCTGCAATTGTTAAATGGCGACCCTGCCTTACAACAATTATATACCTTGTTAAGTCAGGGTATTATCAAAATGGATATTGAGCCGCGCGGGGACAAGTAATTTTGTTACTTTTGCCAAAATGAATATTTTTAAAGTAAAGATAAACTTTGAGGAGGCCGGCCACCAATCTGTTGAGCTGCCTATTGCCGAAGGAGAGTCTGTATTAGATGTTTGCCTTGAAAACGGCATCGAACTTCAACATAATTGCGGCGGTGTTTGCGGGTGCAGCACCTGCCATATCTACGTTAACAGTGGGATGGACAACGTGCAGGAAATATCTGATAAAGAAGAAGATTTTATTGACCGTGCCGTTAACCCACGCATTAGTTCGCGTTTGGGTTGCCAGTGTGTGATGATAAATGGCGATATTGAAGTAACACTGCCCAATCAATCGCAGTTTTTAGGACATTAATTTAAGTTGTACGTATTACGTTATACGTTTTTTAAATAGCTAATAAACTTTAACGTACTACGTAAAACGTACCACGTAAAACAAAAATAATGACAGACGATAAATTTGCCCTTCCGATACATTGGAATGATCATGAAGACATTGCCATGTCGCTTTATGAAAAATTTGGTGATGATTTTAATGAATCAAAGATCTACCGTATCCGCTTTACAGACCTGTTAGAGTGGATATTAGAACTCCCCAACTTTTCCGGCTCTCGCGAGCAATCGACAGAAGGCCACCTGGAGCAGATTCAGTCTGCCTGGGTATATGAGTGGCGGGATAACCAATAGGTAAGTTGGCAGTAATCAGTGAAATAGTTATTATGTGCTATAAATTAAAAATTGTTAATTAAATTTGTATATGGAAAGCATTGTAATTAATCCTAAAACAAAGGACGATTTTAAACTCATTACTGATTTGCTCGAAAGAATGAATATTTCTTCTAAAGTTATTACTGATGAAGAAAAAGAAGACATCGGACTGCTAATGATGATGAAAGAGGTGGATCGCAATGATAAAGTGACACGAGAAGAAGTTATGAAAAAACTTGCTTCGTAAATGGTTACTGAGTTTACCAGACATTTCCTGAAAGACTTAGATAAAATTAATCAAATAGCAGTTAAGCGCGAAATTGCAGCTATAATAGATCAAGTCGAAAAAGCAATTTCCTTGTCTGAGATCGCAAATATCAAAAAACTCAAGGGGTATTCTACCGCCTATAGAATAAGAAGCGGAGATTATAGAATCGGTTTGTTTGTTAAAAACAACGTTGTTGAGTTTGCCAGGATAGCACATCGCAAAGACATTTATAAAATATTCCCATAATTTATATCGGTGAAATCCTAATTTAAATCAGTGTAATCAATAACAATGGAATCATTTCTAACTAAACTAAAAGATATCACCACCTTTATTTTTGATGTGGATGGAGTATTGACCGATGGTTCTGTATTTGTTACCGAAACCGGCGAACAAAGCCGTGCTTTCAATATTAAGGATGGTTACGCGTTACAGTTGGCTGTTAAATGTGGTTATAATGTTTGCGCAATATCCGGTAGTCGATCAAAAACTGCCATTTACCGCTTAAACAGTTTGGGCATTACCGATGTATTTATTGGCGCCCATATTAAGGTAAACAAGTTTAAAAATTACCTGGAATCGAAACATATACTGCCTGCCAATGTACTTTACATGGGCGATGATATCCCCGATCTGGGTGTAATGAAGCTGGCCGGTTTACCGGTTTGCCCTGCTGATGCCGTTGAAGAAATTAAAGCCCTAAGCCAATACGTATCGCCTTTTGGTGGGGGCAAAGGCTGTGCCCGCGATGTGATAGAAAAAGTGCTTAAAGTGCAGGATAAATGGATGAGCGAGGAAGCTTATAGCTGGTAAGATCACATTTTAAATAATAAAACGCCGGTCAGGATTTATATTTCTGACCGGCGTTTTCATTTTATGGTCAGAAAGCGGGTGGTACTTATCTCACTATTAAACAGATAATATTAATTTACAGGTAGTTAATCAAGGTTTGATTCTTTTAATGTAGCTTCGTGTTACCAATTCTGCTAAATTAATGATCTCTGACTTACAGCCATTTAGTGGTGGAATTTTTCGCACCTTAAAACATAAGATAGTTTGCCTTTTGAGTGTTGTTTTTTTGATAACACCCCTGGCCGTTTTTGCGCAAAAAGACGTCCTGACCCAACATAATAACTTATACAGAACAGGTTGGTACAACCAGGAAACCGTGCTCAATACAAAAAATGTAAAACGGGGTAGTTTTGGCAGAGTGTTTTCACGTACAGTGGATGATCAGATCTACTCACAGCCATTGGTTAAATTAGGCCTTACGCTACCGGTAGCGGGCAAAAAAAATGTAGTTTTTATTACTACGGTAAATAATTCGGTTTATGCTTTTGATGCAGATTCGGCCAATGTTAATACGCCTTATTGGATTATCAACGTAACACCCGCCGGTTCACGGCCAGTTAAAAATACCGACATGACAGGTGCCTGCGGAGGCGGGTATCGCGATTTTTCGGGCAATATGGGCATTGTAAGTACGCCTGTTATTGATTCGGCCACTAATACCATGTACATTTTGGCACGTAGCGTAAACACAACTACAGGTGTGTATGAACAATATATACACGCGCTTGATATAACCACCGGCGCCGAAAGGCCCAACAGCCCCAAATTGGTTACCGCGCAGGTTAATGGCTCGGGTAGTGGAAATATTAGCGGTAAGATCAACTTTGATGCTCAAAAAGAAAACCAACGATGCGGCATTTTACTTTTAAATGGTATTGTTTATTTCGCATGGGCATCACATTGCGATTGGGGGCCTTACCATGGTTGGGTAATGGGCTATGATAAAACTACCCTTACGCAAAAGATTGTTTACAATACCACGCCGCAAGGCTATAATGGTGGTGTATGGATGAGCGGGGCTGCACCTGCAGCCGATGAGACCGGTAATTTATATGTTTCTGTAGGTAATGGTTCTGTAGGTGTAGGTACTGATTTTTCAAATGTTACTAACCGATCAGAAAGCGCAATTAAGTTAACGCCGGCAACCTCAACGTTAACTGTCGCGTCTTTTTTTACACCTAATAACATTGATAAACTGGAGGCAGGCGATCTTGATTTCGGTGTGACAGCTATCATGCTCATACCCGGTACTACAATGGCTATAACAGCCTGTAAAGACGGAAATATCTATATCCTTGACCGCGACAACATGAGTGGCTATAATGCCGCTGCAAATAAACCTTTACAAACTATCAGCCTGGGTTCAAATGCACACTTGCATTCTGCTTTTACATATTATAAAGGTGCAAATAAAGAGTTTGCTTACGTTTGGTCAGAAAATGGATTGTTAAAGGCCTTCCCGTTAGATAAAGCTAATAAACAATTCGATCTGAATAATACGGTTAACGGTGTGGTACAGGGCCCTACAGGTAATAGTGGTGCTTTTTTGTCGGTATCTTCAAACGGATCTGTTGATTCTACGGCTGTTTTATGGGCAACCTATGCGGCCACAGGTGATGCTAACCAAGCTGTGCAGCCAGGAATTTTAAGAGCTTTTGCTGCGACAGATATAACCAAAGAACTATGGAACTCGTCAACTTTTCCTGATGATATTGTGGGCAATTATGCCAAGTTCAATTGTCCTACTATCGTCAATGGAAAAGTGTACCTGGCAACCTTTTCAAATAAATTGAATGTTTACGGATTAGTAAAAAATACATTAGATACCTGTAACTCGCTTAATATCGCGCTTAACAAAC
>JAZKCG010000082.1:22058-38876 GCA_040388175.1 Bacteroidota bacterium
GTCTGATCAGGGCATCCCAACAACAACGGTCGACAAAGTGTTTGACGGTAACCTTAACTCGAAATGGACAAGTGGTACTACAAATATAAATACTCAAAATATTTATGTTGATTTGGGCACACGTTATGATCTGTGCCGGGTTATTTTGCGATGGACGGTTGATTATGCAAAAACGTTCGACATACAGGTATCAGACGATGCCACCAGCTGGACAACCATACAGTCTATCAGTAACAATACAACAAAAGATGATTACCTCTCTTTAAAAGGCACAGGGCGCTATGTGCGCGTAAATATGACAGCACGGGCCACCACCCAGCCTTATTCATTGTATGAATTTGAAGTATATGGCACTAAGACAGATGGAGATTGTGCCGCGCCAACGGGATTGGACAAGGGTGCTGTAGATGCCGGTTCGGCTGTATTAAAATGGGCATCAACAGGGGCTTCTACTTATTCTGTACAATATAAAGCAGCCGCTGCCGCCGACTGGATAACTGTAACATCAACAACTAACACTATAACGTTGCAGCAACTATCATGTGGTACAGATTATCTTTTCAGGGTTAAAGCCAGTTGTGTAAATGGTGGTGCCAGTGTATTCTCGCCACCGGCATCATTTACCACAACAAAATGTACCACAACATGCGGGCCGCTACCTACACGGTGGACCACAGAAGATATCGGCGACGTAGGCCTGGCGGGATCAGCTTGTTATAGCAATGAAATATTTGAGTTAAACGGATCTGGCAGAAATACCTCACTTAATGCAGATGCCTTCCACTTTGCTAATAAAACATTTGTAGGCGATGGTGAAATAAAAGCCAGAATAGTTTCTTTAGACCAATCAGGCGGCACGGCTGGCATCATGATCCGTGAAAGCATGGCACCCGGTGTCAAGTATGCATTTATTGGTTTAACAGCTGCAGGTGCTGCTTTTCAATACCGGTTAACTACAGACGGAAATAGTACTGCTGTTACCAATAATGTAAATATAAAAGCCCCTTATTGGGTACGGCTGGTAAAAGTAAAATCGTTATATACTGGTTATATCTCTGTAGATGGGGTTAGCTGGACAGCGGTGGGCCAACCCATTGAGTTAGCTTTTGGTGCTGATGCACCTGTTTACGCCGGGTTATCTATAACCAGTTATAGCAATACCGTACTTTCAAAAGCTACTATAGATAATTATATGTTATCCGGCATTATGGAGCTTGAATTGAAAAGCTTTACCGCCAGTGTTACATTGAGCAAAACCGTTATGCTTGACTGGGTAACTACCTTAGAGGGTAACATAGGCAGCTTTACCATCGAAAAAAGCGGCGATAATGTCAATTATACCGAAGTTGATAGTATTACCGCAGTAAATAAAGGCAAGTTTGTACAAAATTATTCTTACCAGGTAATGAACCCAAAAAAGGGCGTGAATTATTTCAGGTTAAGAATAAGAACGCTTGATGGGAAGATCAGTTATTCGGCATTGGCCTATGTGAATATTAGCGACTCGCCTGCACCAACGGTTTATTCAAACCCGGCCAAAGAAAAGGTGAATGTGGCTCAAAGCACCACCGATCCTATCAGGTATGTACAAGTATTTGATATTAGTGGTGCATTGGTTAGGACAATAAATAATGAGGCCGTCGGCTCACCTGTATTGACCATATCGGGCCTGACAAATGGTATCTACATTATGGAGATCAAAACATCAACATCCGTTTTCAGAAAGAAATTTGTGATAGCCAATTGATCTATAAACTAATGCTGAGGTTGTTGTTTATCTTAAATGCACTAAAAAGACAGTTAAATAATTTTTGCCATTTTCTTGCTTAGTATTCTACAGTAGCTTTAATAGCCAGATCTGTGCCGAAAGGCGAAAAATAGGTAAAGGGTTTCCACTCGTGTTTGAAATTTAATGCCCAGATATTTAGTTTATCACCTGTGATGGGGGATATGCCTATAATAGGGCGATAATTGATATGTTGGACAGATGCTCTAATATTTACATCATAAATCATGGCATAACCTGCATTATAATTATCGCGAATCCATTCTATAGTTACAAAAAAAGTTTTATTAGGAATTATAATATTATAATTTTTTAGGTTAATATTTTGTTTACTACTTTCATTACTTACTACTTCTATAATATCATAACAAAGATCTTTACCCGGTCCACCGGTAGTTGAATCGATATCATAGATGCGGATCTTGAATTTAGCTTTCTGCGGATTATAATTAAATGTCAGCTTTTGTACAGTAACAGTTTTTAGCCTAATGCCAACTTTTTTTATATCAAACTGTTGCGCAAGTTGTAGGTAGTTAAAAAATGCATTTCGGGTATGTATTCCCGCATAATGACCTATGTTGTTTTGGTCGAAATTATTTAATAACGTATCGTCTTTGTAATTGAATTGGGTAACACCAGGTGCTGAAACAAATTTATTCATCTGTATAGTGTCGATGCCATCTAATTTATTAAGCGCTATTTTTAGCTGTATATAAGTTTGGGCGTAAAGTATTACGGTATCTCTCATTCCGATTAAGTTACCTGGAATAATGAAAACGCCATCGTTCTCTGTATTAATAGATAGCTTGGCACGTACAATAGTTATTGAGACTGCCTTAACAGGCTTTTTAGTTTTGCTATCAACAACATGAAAGGTATTCAGTTTTTCTTGCGCAAATGCATTAAGAGAAAAAAGGCAACCTATAAATACAAATAATTTTTTCATGTTCTAATAATGTATGGTTGCAGATAGGGCAATATTATTTTTCATGTCACGTAAACGGATGCCCCATTTATTATTGATTTTTTCCCATGTGGGCGACATTTTAGTCTGTTCATATTCGGTTTGTTCATAACTTATTAAAAATGGTTGATAGTAAGTATAATACCTAAATTCATCTTTTATCACTGAATGACCGTTACCATTGATTTCTTCTACAAAGCCAATGCTTCTATAAGTTATTATTTCATTATATGGAATAGTTAACCATTCGATAACCACGAAGAATTTTTCATGTGGTATCACAATTTTATCTGGGCTAAGATCTATAGTAACCTTAAGCGAGTTATCTGTTAATGAAACTTCTTTATTAAATAATACTTCCCCCGGTGCTCCCGTAAGACTATCAACAAGCTGAACATGAAGTAAGAAACGGGTAAATTTATTAGTTGTCGCATCACCTTCAAATTCCCGGCGGCCTAACTGCACATTTGTTAATAATACGTTTGCTTGTGGTGCTGTAAATAGTTTAGCAAAAGATGAAAGTGCAAAAAAAGGCCGGGTGAAATGTTTATAAAAACTTGAATTCACCTCCTTTATATTATCCCAGGTAAATTTATCTAACACCGAAACTTTAATTTTTTGATTGGTTATTGTAACCTCGTTAAGTTGGGTATTGCTGGCTTCAAGCAACACAAACATCTGCTTTTGATAGCCTGATACAGGCAGGCGATAGGTTTGGTACCCTACAGAACTAAATACCAGTGTATCATT
This sequence comes from Bacteroidota bacterium, assembly GCA_040388175.1. GTDB lineage: Bacteria > Bacteroidota > Bacteroidia > Sphingobacteriales > Sphingobacteriaceae > Mucilaginibacter. Next base: position 25,559 of record JAZKCG010000082.1, read on the forward strand.
AGGTATGGGGGTTTCTGTAACCAAATTAAAATAGCCCTGAGTATTTGTCTGTGTGCCAGTTTTTTGTTTTAACAGTATTACTGAAACATTTGGCACGGCAAGCTCTGTGTTTTTATTGAGTACTTGCCCCTCATATACTGCCTGCGCGAAGCTAAATGTGGGCAGCATCAGCAGTATAATTAGTAATAATTTAGGATAGGTTAGGTGTTGTATCATACTCAAACACATTAGTATTGTACAGCAGCTTTAATAGCCAGATCGGTAAAATCAGGCGAGTGATAGGTATAAAGTTTCCATTCATTATTTATATTAAGCGCCCATATATTTAGCTTTTTACCTTTAATAGGCGACAGGCCGATTGCAGGCCTGTAATTCACAAGATTAACTGTTTTCTTTAATTCAGGACTATATATTTGCACAAGACCCAGATTGTAAAAATCACGCAACCATTCAACTGCCACAAAAAAAGTTTTATTTGGAATAATAATTTTATAGCTTTTTAAATTTGTATTCATTTTTTTTTGATCGTTGCTTTTTACCTCAATTATTTCATTGCAAAGATCTTTGCCGGGGCCACCTGTTACTGGATCTATGTCATATACCCGTATCCTGAATTTCGTATGTTCCATTTCTGTATAATTATATTGGCTTACCTTATTTAGATAAAATGCTAATCTATTAATGGTGACATTCTTCAACATTGCACCAGCCTTGGGTGACTGAAATTGTTCGGCTAATTGTAAGTAATTAAACTCTTCGTAGCCTGTATGCAATCCGGCATAGTAGCCAATATCAAGTTTCTCGTAATTATTTAGCAATGTATCGTTTTTAAAAGAGGTCTTCACTTCTTTGCCTTCACTTTGTACTTTTCTCAATTTTATAGTATCCATACCATTCAGACCTCGCAATGGCATTTTAAGCGATGTGTAATTTTGTCTGGAAAAAATAATTGTGTCTCTCATTTTATTCAGGTCGCCGGGTATATTAAAAATGCCATCTTTTTCAGTCGTAATGGAAAGACGCGCCTTTACTATGGCAATAGACACTGAAGGAATAGCTAATCCGGTTTCTTCATCAACTAAATGAAATGTATTGAGTTTTTGTTGTGCTTGAGTAGATAACGAAAAAATACAAGAAATTAATATTAATGTCTTCTTTATCATCTTTTTAATATGTTATGGTTGCCGATAAAGCAAGACTATTATATAAGGTTTGGGGTTCCCAATTAATATTATCCAGTGTAATCCATCCAATTGTTGGTTTGTTTCCTGGAAATCCAACAATACAAGGTTGATATCTGATAAGATATCGAGATTCATCCTGTAGTAACTGACTCCCATTTTTCCTGACTTTCTCTACTTTTTCAACACTATTCAAAGTAATAACTTCATTAATGGTTATTTTTAACCATTCAATCACGATGAAAAATTTGGTAGTCGGGATTGTAATTTTATCACTTTTAAGGTCTATGGTTACTTTTAAAGCATTATCTGTTAAGGTAATTTCTTTGGTGAATATTTTTTTATTTGGTTTACCAGTAATAGTATCTATAGTCATAACATGAACCAAAAATCGAGCAAACTTATTAGAGGTGGTTCGGGGATAATCTGTTAATTTATTAGGTATGTCGAAATCACGCCTCCCTAATTCTACCTTTGTAAGTAGCACATTGTTGGCGGGAGCCTCAAAAAGTTTAGCATACGATCCAAAAGTAAAAAATGCATATGTGCTATATATAGGTTTTTCTTCGGTACGAAGATCTTTTATATCAGAGTAAGAAAATTTATCTATTGTTAAATTTTTAAGTTTGCTGGCATTTATATTCACCTCTGTAAGCTGGTTGTTCACCGGTTCAAGTAAAATGAATATCTGCTTTTGATAAGCTGATACAGGCAAACGGTAAGTTTGATATCCTACAGAACTAAATACGAGGGTGTCATCAGGTAGCGGAGTTTCTGTAATTAACCTAAAGTATCCTTGTGTGTTGGTTTGTGTGCTTTTTTTTTGTTTTAGCAGTATTACGTTAACGTTTGGGATAGCAAGTTCTGTGTTTTTATTGAGTACCTGCCCCTCATATACTGCCTGCGCAAAGCAAAACGAGGGCAGCATCAATAACATAATGAGTAATAATTTAGGACAGGTTAGGTGTTGTATCATACTCAAACACATTAGTATTGTACAGTAGCTTTAATAGCCAGATCGGTAAAATCAGGCGAGTGATAGGTATAGAGTTTCCACTCATTATTTATATTAAGGGCCCATATATTTAGTTTATCACCTTTAATGGGCGATAAGCCAATTGCCGGCCTGTAATTTACATGCCCTTTTGTTTTACCAAGCGCGTCGTCAATATGTACGTAACCCATGTTTGCATAATCTCGCAACCACTCTACAGCTATAAAAAAGGTTTTATTAGGAATGATGATGTTATAGCGTTTTAAATTTGTACTCAATTGTTTGTCACTGTTGCTTTGTATTTCTATAACTTTATTACACAAATCTTTACCCGGGCCGCCTGTTATAGGGTCTATATCGTACACACGTATCCTGAATTTTGTATGCTCTAATTCTGTATATTCATATTGACCATTTAGCCCTGATGAAGAAACGTACCTTGCCTTATTAAAATAAAAAGCTAACCGGTCTATAATTACATTTTTTAAAATGCTATTTGTACGAGGTGTTTCAAACCGCTCAGCAATCTGCAGGTATTTAAACTCATCGTTCGCTATATGCAGGCCTACATAGTTGCCAACATCAAAACGATTGTATTGGTTTAGTACGGTATCATTATCAACAGAAAGTTTAGTTAGATTAACCATCGTAATCAACTTTTTCAGCCTTATAGTATCCCTGTTGTTCAAATCATGCAGAGGCATTTTTACGGTCAAATAATTCTGTACATGGAAAACAACGGTATCACTCATTTTTTCAAGGTTACCGGGTATAACAAATATGCCGTCCTTTTCTGTAGTGATAGATAGACCGGCCCTTACAATAGCTATTGATACTGACGGAACTGGTTTGGCCGTCTCACTATCTACGATGTAAAACACATTGTTTTTTTGTTGCGCATGCGCATTAGTCGCGATCAAAAGAAATATTAATATAATTAGTTTTTTCATTTGCCCGTTTCTAATAAGTTATTGTTGCTGATAAGGCTATCTCAGAACCTTGAATAATTTGATCCCATTTAATGCCGTCTTTGCTTGTCCATGCAGGTACTTTGCTTAAATGCGTTATAATTACCAGAAAAGGTTGATAGATAATGGTGTATCTTGATACGTCTTCTGTGGCCTTTTCACCAACTTCTCTGATATTTTTAATCTTTTCGCCTATATCCAAGTTCACTACTTCGTTAAGGGGGATAGATAGCCATTCTATAGCGATGAAAAACTTTTTCCCTGGGATTATAATATGTTCTTTTGATACATCGACCGTTATCAGTAATGAATTATCGGTCAGATTAATTTCTTTGGTGAAAATCTTTTTGCCGGGTGTACCTGTAACAGGGTCTGCAGTCATCACATGAATTAAAAAACGCGCTAATTTATTGGATGTGGTACGAGGATAATCGTTTATATCTACCGGGATATCGAAAGAAGCCCGCCGGCCTAACTTAATTTTAGTGAGCTTCGCATCGGCATTTGGTGCCTCAAATTGTTTAGCAAACAAACCAATGGTGTAGTAAGGAAAAGTAGTGTAATAATTACGGCCACGTAAATCTTTAATGTCCGCATACGAAAATTTCTCTATCGTTAATGTTTTAATTTTGTCTGCACCTATATTTACCTGGGCAAGTTGGTTATTTGCAGGTTCAAGCCTTATGAACATTCTATTTTGATAATCAGAAACCGGCAACCGGTAGGTTTTATAACCTACAAAGCTGAAAACGAGCGTGTCCGTGGTCAAGGTTTTTTCAACTATAAGGCGGTAATAGCCCTGGTTGTTACTTGCTGTAGCCGTATTTGCTTTTATTAAGGCTGCAGTAGCATTGGCAAGCGGCTCTTCCGTAACTGCATTAATAACCTGCCCCTCATATACTTGTTGTGCGTGAGAGATTAGAGGTAAAACCCACAACATAAGTGTGATAATAATGAAGAATCTGTGATAAGTTAGGTTTACCATGCCACTAATATATTATTAATATTTTAGGTTTTTCAGTACTTATAAGTCAGGATTTTTGTTTCATCTTGTTTCATTCTGTTTCACACGGTTATTGCAATTGTTTTATTTTCAGTATGATAGGTTAAAATCTTGTTTCACCTGTTTCATTTGTTTCATCCTCTCGGTGAAACAGGTTAACTTTGGTGCTGTAAGAGCAAATGATCGCTCTAACGTTGTATAGCTAAACTAAAATGAACAATTTCCCACCTATCATACTGGCCTCTAAATCTCCGCGCAGGCAGGAGCTGTTAAAGTTAATGGACCTTGATTTTCGTATCGTACTAAAAGAGGTCGACGAGTCATACCCCGATAACTTAACACCCGAAGAGATAGCGGTTTACATAGCCCAAAAAAAAGCTACTGCGTTTGATGAACTGGTAACCGACGAAGTGGTACTAACCGCTGATACCATAGTAAGCATAGACGGCCACATATTAGGTAAACCGGAAACGGAAGAACATGCTATCGCGATGTTACAATTACTATCGGGCAAGGTACACCAGGTTATTACCGGTGTTTGTTTGTTCTATCAACATGAGTATCATAGCTTTTATGATGTGTCAGACGTTACCTTCCGTACCCTTACAGACGAAGAGATCATTAACTATGTTACCAAGTACAAACCCATGGATAAAGCGGGCTCATACGGTATACAGGAGTGGGTAGGGGTTACGGCTATTGTTAAGATAGATGGCTCCTACACCAACGTGGTTGGTTTACCTACAGAGAAGCTGTATCAGGCGTTAATGAAACTATAATCTACTTCACCCTCAATACATTATTCTTCCTATCTATATCGGGCAAAGCGTTATCGGGGTCGATAGTAACTGATTCAGCTTCGGTAGTAGTGGCTATAGTGAAAGTGGTCGCTTTATTCTGTAGCCAGGTCTCAACCGGCAGGTACATCCGCTCTTTACCACCATTCTTTAGCTTTACTTCAATAGTGAACGGCATGGCCATTGGCTCTTTGTTAATCACGGTTACTTGTATGCCGTTCTTAGCGTTGCCGTTTACATATCGGGCATCGGTCAAGGCCAGATCAAGGGCGTAATTGTTGTAGAACCAGCCTTTCCAGAACCAACCCAGGTCTTCGCCCGCGCCGTTCTCCATCGAACGGAAGAAGTCGTCAGGCCGTGGGTGTTTAAAGGCCCACTTGCTAATGTAGTTCCTGAAAGCGTAATCAAACCGGTCCTTTCCTAATATCTGTTCGCGCAGCAGTATCAGTCCAAAAGCTGGCTTGAAGTAAGTGATAGGGTGACGGTATTTCTCGGATATCGCATCGGGCGCGGTCATAATGGTAGGAGCTTCGGGGTCTATGATGGTCGGGATGATCTCATCAGCAGGGTTACCTCCACCCGGCGCGTATTCACCATCACGTTTAGGGGCGTATTCACCTTTGTTGAAGACATCAGACGCGTATACATCAATAAAGGTGTTAAAGCCTTCGTCCATCCAGGCATAGCGGCGCTCGTTCGATCCCACGATCATCGGGAACCAGTTATGGCCTATCTCATGAGCGGTCACCCAAAATAGGTCCTTGGTTTTGTCGGTAATGCCATCAAACAAAATGCCGGGGTATTCCATTCCGCCTGCAATGCCGGCCTCGTTTACGGCACATGGATAAGGGTATACAAACCATTTGGCCGAGAAATACTCGATAGCACCTTTCAGGTACTCGGTCGATCTTCCCCAGGCATCATTACCCGCGCTCTCAACCGGATAAACAGACATGGATAGCGACTTTTTGCCACCAGGCAGGTTAATCCTTGCCGCATCCCATATAAACGCTTTAGATGTGCCAAAAGCCACATCGCGGGTATTAAACATCTTAAAGTGCCAGGTCAACGTGCCTTTATTTACCGGGCGCGATGAAGCCTGGGTAACTTCTTCTGCCGTGCGGATCATAATGGTCTTGTCGCTGTTGTGGGCCTGATTATATCGGGTTAGTTGTTTAGCAGTTAATACTTCGGCCGGGTTAACCAACTCACCTGATCCGGCAACTATCATATCCCACGGAACGGTTACACTAAAATCAATATCGCCATATTCGCAATAAAACTCGCCGCTACCCAGGAAAGGTAGTGTATCCCATCCCTGCGAATCATCATAAACACACATCCGCGGGAACCACTGGGCAATCTCATAGATCTTACCATTTTTGGTATCGGTATAATCGGTTCTGGCACCAAAAGCGCCGGGTATAGTATAATGATATTTGATGCTCAGGTTGATCTTGCCGCCATTGCCCGCTAATGCTCTCGGTAGGCGTATCTGCATACGGGTGTCAGTAACTACATAAGCCACCTTTTCTGTTTTGCCATTCTGAGCTATACTAACCGACGTTAACTGATAGCCGGTAGTGTGCATGTCAGCCTTTGGTTGAATACCCGTAACGAAGTTAGAACGCGCGTCTTTTTTGTAAGTGTTCTGATCTAATTGCAGCCATAAAAATTGGAGGGCATCAGGGCTGTTGTTAGTGTAGGTTATAGTTTCGTCCCCGGTCAGGGTTTTGGTAACGGTATCTATATTGGCTTTTAACTGATAGTCGGTACGGTTTTGCCAGTATTTGGGGCCCGGATCGCCATTGGAGCTATGAAACTCGTTACCCTTTTCGGTATGAAATGAAGGGGAGAATAGATTAGCAGGGTTATAATTCGACTTGATCTGGGCTTTTGCAGTGATTGCAAGTAAAACGATCACTCCATTAAGGACAAAGTTCAATTTCATGGATATCAGTTAAGGATAGCAATATACAAAGGATGGGGCAGAAGATAAAATGCTGGTTACACCATCATCTCTGCCAATACGCCTTCTTTTAAAGAATGGGTGGACATGCAAACCCGGTTGATACCTAACCTGTCCATAATAAAACGGGTTATCAAAGATGCTACTACAATCATATCCACACGGATAGTGATAATGCCTTTTGTATTTTTACGCTCCAGGTGTGATGAGGCAATCAGTTTATCAGTAATAGTTATTAGGTCAGTATGTTCGAAATCGTAGTTTTTTATGCTGACGTTAAACGGATTGCCTTTTTCTAATTCTATTACCTCAGAAAAAGTTTCAAACGCTCCTGATGAACCTAAAAGTGAAGTGGCCGGATACTTTTCTGTAACCGCTGTCAAACTTGTCAGTCGTTCATCCAAATAGGCGTAAAGGGCGTTTATCGAATCGACAGGAATCGGGTCTATACGATGAAATTTATCCATCAGCCTTGCAGCGCCTATTTCAAAGCTTTGTTTCCAGAGAATAGTATGCACGTTGCTCAGAATAAACTCTACACTACCACCGCCAATATCCATAATAAGCGAGGTTTGGTCTGATAATCCGCCTGCCAATCTTACCCCTTTATAAATGTATTCGGCTTCCTGCTCGCCATCAATGATTTCTATGTTGATGCCGGTCTTATCAGCAACTTCATCTATAAATTGCTGTCCGTTGGACGCGTTACGCAAAGCGGATGTGGCAATGGCCCTAACGTTTGTTACATTATGTTTAATAATCTCTTGCTTAAAGTTTTGTAAGGCGATTATTCCACGCTGATAAGGTTCTGGCTGGATAACGCCCTTGTTGATGCCGCCTTCTCCCAGTTTTACAGAATCATGGATATGCACTATCTCTTTATAATCAGACGCGCTGCCCTCGGCTATCAATAAATGAAAAGTGTTGGTGCCGAGGTCCATCACGGCTACGCGTTTAATCATGCATCTAAAATAAGTAATACTCTAAATTGTTCGATACTCTTAAAAATATTATTTAGGTTAACACTGTCGGCCTGAAAATGTGTGGAGGATTTGAATGTTTATTGGAAACATGCCGTATGTTTATATACCAATTATTTTATCAATGAAGTTAAGAACACTATTGCTATTTGCTGTATTAGGCTGCGCTTTTAACACGATTGCACAAAAGGCAATTAAGGCTAAACCGGTGAATATTATTTTCGACAGCGATATGGGCCCTGACTATGACGACGTAGGAGCCATAACCATACTACACGCGTTAGCAGATAAAAGCGAGGCCAGGATATTAGCTACCATGGTCAGTAACCGGTATGAGGGTATAGCTGCTGTATTGAATGTTTTCAACACCTACTTTCACCGCCCTAATATCCTGATTGGAGTACCCGGAGAAAATGCGGTAAATATACGCGACGGACAGCATTGGACAGATACACTGCTTGCTAAATATCCCCATAAAATAAAAGCTAATGCCGATGCCTGGAACGCGGTAAAACTTTACCGTAAGCTATTAGCAGCAGAGCCCGATCATAGCGTTACCATTGTGACTGTCGGTTTTTTGACTAACATTTCTGACCTGCTTAATTCGCAGGCAGACCAATATTCTGTATTGGATGGTAAAATGTTGATTCAAAAGAAAGTAAAGCTATTGGTAAGCATGGCCGGTAAATTTCCATCGGGGTATGAATTTAATGTGGATAAGGATATCGCGGCATCAAATAACGTGTTTCAGAATATAGGCATACCTGTAATATACAGTGGATTTGAAATTGGGGAGAAAATAAAAACAGGGCTACCGTTAATCAATAACGAAGCAATTCAAAACAGCCCGGTAAAAGATGTTTTCAGGATAGCTATCCCATTATCAAAGAGTGACGCAGCAGGCAGAATGAGTTGGGATGAAACAGCCGTGCTGATAGCCATAAAAGGTTATCAATCTTATTACGATCTGCACAAAGGTAAAATGGCAGTCGTTACCGCCGATGGAAAAAACACCTGGGACGATAATGGAGCAGGGCAGGGGTATATAGTTGAGAAGGTAGATCATCAAATAGTTCAGGATATGATAAATACGCTGATTATGCATCAATCGAAATAATATTAAAACTAAAAAGCTCAGCATACTAAAATACTGAGCTTTTTGTTTGTCTTTCTGACTTTCCGTCTCACCGACTTCCGGACTTACTTATTCAAAATATTCCTTCATCCTGTCGAAGAAGCTTTTCTCGTTCTTGCCCGGGTTGGGTTTGAAGTTGGGCGAGTTTTGTAATTTCTCTAATAAAGCACGCTCTTCGCTGCTTAAGGCTTTCGGTGTCCAGATGTTGATATGGATTAGCTGGTCGCCACGGTGGTAAGAATTTACCTCTGGTACACCTTTACCTTTAAGGCGAAGGATACGGCCACCTTGTGTTCCCGGATCTATCTTTATCTTGGCTTTGCCATCAATGGTAGGCACTTCAATGCTGGTACCCAACGCGGCATCAATAAAGGTGATGTGCAGATCATAGATTACATTATTACCATCACGCTTTAGAGTTTCGTGCGGTATCTCTTCTATCAGGATGATTAGGTCGCCGGGTACACCACCACGCGGGGCAGCGTTACCTTTACCGCTCATGCTTAACTGCATACCTTCGCTTACGCCTGCAGGCACATTTAAGCTGATGGTTTCTTCGCCGCGTACAACGCCGTCGCCATGACAAATAGTACATTTGGCAGTAATTACAGTGCCTTCGCCATTACAGGTAGGGCAGGTGCTGGTAGTTTGCATTTGGCCCAGTATGGTATTGGTTACACGCCTAACCGCACCCTGACCCGCACAGGTTTTACAGGTTTGTAAAGACGATTGGTCTTTAGCGCCCGTACCATCGCAGGTTTTACAGATAATCTGTTTATTTACTTTTATCTTCTTTTCGGTTCCGTTAGCGATCTCGTCCAGCGTTAATCTTACTTTAATACGTAAGTTGCTGCCGCGTGCTACACGTCGGCCACCACTTTGCCTGCCTCCACCACCGCCAAAAAATCCTTCAAACGGACTGCCGCCGCCAAAAATGTCACCAAACTGGCTGAATATGTCTTCCATATTCATGCCACCGCCGCCAAAACCACCACCATTGGCAGATTGTGCATTGGCTGCATGACCAAACTGGTCATAACGCTGGCGTTTTTCAGGGTTACTTAAAACCTCATACGCTTCGGCTGCTTCTTTAAACTTTTCTTCGGCATCTTTATCACCCTCGTTTTTATCCGGGTGATATTTAATAGCCATTTTACGATAAGCTTTCTTTATCTCATCCGCATCAGAACCCCTGGATACGCCAAGTACATCGTAATAATCTCTTTTTGACATTTGTATTTTAATGAGTGAATTAGTGAGTGAGTGAATTAGTGAATGGTCTGTATTCGCTACCTTTCTCGCTTACTAACTGCGTTATTTATATCTAAAGAATGAGTGGTAATGAACGTTTTTAATATTCACTAATTCACTCATTCTATAATTCAATCATTGTATTAAGCTCCTACTATTACCTTAGCGAAGCGGATAACTTTATCATTAAGTAAATAGCCTTTTTCCATTTCGTCTACAATCTTGCCTTTCAAGTCGTCAGTAGGTGCAGGGATATTGGTAATGGCTTCATGGATATCAGCATCAAATGCCTGGCCTATTGATTCCATAGGCTGCAAGCCTTTTTGGGTAAGCGCATTCTTTAACTTATTTTGGATCAGTATGACACCTTCTCTTACCGGGACGACTTCGGTAGCATTTTCTGTTGCTTTTAGGGCACGCTCAAAATCATCCAAAACAGGTAACAGGGCAGTTATTACGTCTTTGCCTTCAGTCTTTCTTGCTTCTTCACGCTCTTTTATGGTACGGCGTCTAAAATTGTCAAACTCGGCATATAGGCGCAGGTACTTGTCATTAGCTAATGACAGTTCTTCTTTTAAAAGATCTTCTGCAGATTTTTCGTCAATTGCTTCAACAGACGCTGTTTCTTCTGCAGCATTGTCAATAGTCTCATTTATTATTTCAGAGGTTTCCAAATCTTCAGTCTTTTTTTTCTTCAACATATCGTTAAATTTCATAGCTGATAGTGCCAATCAAGTACCTTGCCATTTAGATAAAAGCGACAAGCTGACAGCGAAATTTATTTTTTAAGCCTTGATGACATAAAAAGTTGTCAGGCCAAAATGATTTTGTCTGAATTGAGGGATGATGCGTCTGTGTACTTAAGCTATCTGCGCGTCCTCTAAAACTTTACCATTCTCGCATTTTATGATGCGTGACGGAAAAGTGCGAATGATATGGTAATCATGCGTAGCAATAACTACAGCAGTACCCGATTGGCTGATCTGCTTTAACAACAAAACAATTTCTTCGGATGTATCCGGGTCAAGGTTGCCGGTTGGTTCATCAGCCAAAATTATTTCAGGATCATTTAACAAAGCGCGTGCAATAACCACACGTTGTTGCTCGCCGCCTGACAGTTCATGCGGCATTTTTTTTAATTTAGAACGCAGGCCAACTTTTTCCAGTACATCCAAAGTGCGGTCGGTAATGAGTTTAGGATCTGTCCAACCGGTTGCGCGCATCACAAATTGCAGATTTTGCTCAACACTACGATCTGTCAATAATTGAAAATCCTGAAAAACTATGCCCAGCTTGCGGCGCAGAAAAGGTACATCTTTATCGGTTATTTTATCCAGTTCGTATCCGCAGGCATGGCCGGTACCAACTTTAACGGGCAGATCGCCGTAAATAATTTTTAACAGGCTGCTTTTGCCTGAACCGGTCTGGCCTATCAACCATACAAAATCACCTTTATCAATATGCAGGTTAACATTTGATAATACCAGGTGTTTTTGTTGAAATATATCAACATTATTTAGCTTAATAATGGAGTTTCCTATCATTTTTTTATAGTTCTAATTTTAAGATCTGACCAAAAGGCAGGTCTTTAATAATATTCATTATATATTCGGTTTTGTCGCTTAAACCAACTTTATCTAATGATTTTTCGGGTCTGTCAACCCTAAAGTAAGCCAGTAAAGTAAACTCGTCGTCCCTTAGCTGCACATAATCGGGTATTTTGGCAACGCCTTTAACTTTTATAATATACATTTTGAAAGCTTAAAGCCTAAAGCAAAAAGCTAAAAGCTTTGAGTGTCAAATTTATCTTTTTTTAATTGAAACGCTCAAAATTTCCGAAATAAGCTTTCTGCTTTAGTCTTTCGGCTTTCAGCTCAATCCAACCAGGAAATCCATCGTATCAATGCCATCCGCATAATCCCATAACTGCGGGTGCTGGCTTTGCCCAAAATTAACTATCTGGCTTTTTACCTTTAATGGTGCAGTAGTTACCACGCATTGTATAGCATCGGCAGCGGTATTGATCGTTTTTTCTGCTGATGTTAAGTCGTCATAATAGCTATAATACAATACGGCCAGCGGCGATGCCTGGCTTTCATTTTCTTTCAGGATCAAAAAGTTGTTATCTAAATGCTGCTCGCTGCCAACTAAAAATATCGACCTGTTATAACCATAATTATTATTGTATTTATTATGGTTAATGATGTCTTTGTAAGGCTCAATAGCCTCGAAAAATGTGGCGATGTGATAACCTTTTGGAATTAAGAGCTTTGATACATTACGGCAGCCTAACCCAAAATAATCAAAAATGTCATGACCTAAATTATATAGTTGCGCGGGTGTTTCGTTACCAGTCAGCACCGCTACACTATTTCGGTTTTTGCGGATGATATGGGGCACTTTACCAAAATAATACTCAAAATACCGTGATGAATTATTACTGCCCGTTGCTATTACCGCGTCAAAATCAACCAGTCGTTCTACAAAACTAAACTGATAAGCAAATCGCTCGTCTATTGCGACAAGCATTCCTAAAATATGTTTAATTAAGCGTGCATCCTGGGTTGATGCTTTAATAAGCGCATGGTTTCCGGTTGCTAATACGCATAATGCATCATGAAAACCAACCAATGGGATATTGCCTGCCAAAATAAGGCCGATTTTTTTGGATGGGGTATTTTGAGGTAGGTTATATTTGCTGATCCACCCGGTTAGATCATTCTCATTAAGCATATTGCCAATGGCTTTTACCGCATTATCAACGCTTTCGGGCGTAAACCAGGCATTGTACCGGTGTTCGCTATTTATCAATTCTGTAAGTTCTTGATCGGGGCTTAGTAACTGTTTACCCAGTTCAGAAAGGCTATTTATTAGTTCTTTTATATTGAATTTTGACATATATATGGTAAGTAATCAAACTCTCAATTTCTTTTTTTGTTATATTTGCACTTTGTTTGAATAGACAAAGGTAATTGAGAATATAAGATTATTTAAAAAATATGGCGATTATAATCACCGATGAATGCATAAACTGCGGAGC
>JAZKCG010000083.1:0-4305 GCA_040388175.1 Bacteroidota bacterium
TTGCCGGGGGCACTACCAGGAACCCAACTTACGAGGATGTTTGCACCCGCACCACCGGCCACGCCGAAGTTGTGCAGGTTTATTACGACCCTAAAGTTATCAGCTATGAAAAACTGGCCGAGGCTTTCTTTTACGCGCATAATCCAACCGAGCTAAACTACCAGGGGCCTGATGAAGGTACCGATTACCGTTCGATAGCGTTTTACCGCACACCCGAAGAGAAGGCTACTTTACAAAGCCTGATCAAAACCATTAATGCATCAAAGCATTATAGTGGGAGCATTGTTACCCAGGTTGTGCCGTTCAGCGTATTTTATGCTGCCGAGCGGTATCACCAGGGATATTACAGGCTACATCCGTCTGCCGGTTATATCCAATCGGTATCTGTACCAAAGGTTATGAAAATGCGCGCTATGGAGAAAGCTTTTTTAAAGCCTGAGTTCCAGAAATAAGCGACTTTCGAAATAATAGAAGCCATCTTGCCAAAAAAGTAAGGTGGCTTTTTTGTTTACAGGCTTGTTAATGTTTGGTTAATATTTTTATCTTCACGCTGTATAAACCAATAAAGCCTGAACACAATAATGAAATATTTACTGGCACTGCTAACTATTTTATTTCTTCGGATAGATATCCATGCGCAGGTCACCTACACCATCAGCGGGACGGTTAGAAGCTCAAAAGGCCCGGCGCTACAATCGGCCACAGTGTTTGTTGCGGGTTCTGAAAAAATTATGGCAACCGATGCCGATGGTGATTTTAACTTTAAAGTAAAGCCGGGTATTTACCAGGTAGTTGTAACTATGGTAGGTTATAACGCCATAAAGCAAACTGTAATTATTGAAAACAAGGATGCATTGCTCGATGTGAAGTTAAGTGAGAGCGAAACAACCCTTAATGAGGTAGTTATAGGCGGAAAGGTAAATAAAAGCAGGCAGCGGCAGTTAGATATGTTTACCAGGATTTTTATTGGTAGAAGTATTAACGCCAGAGATTGCAAAATACTTAATACCCAATTAGTCAAATTTTATGAAAGCCAGACATCTTTATATGCAACTTCATCGGATTTTTTAGTTATCGAAAATAAAGCCCTGGGTTATCGTATTAAATATTTGCTTCGATATTTTAGAGGGGGGTATAAAGACAATACATTTCAGTATGAGGGCGACTTTAGTTTTGAACCCTTAGTTGGCACGCCAGAGCAGCAAACAATTTGGGAAAACAACCGGAAATTAGCTTACCAGGGGTCAATGATGCATTTTTTGAGATCTGTTTATGCCGGTAATGCACGTAAAGAGGGGTTTATATTATATGAGGTTACCGCTTATGATAAACCTGTTATCGACATGAGGCCTATGCCAATACATCCAGACCAAATTTTAAAAAGATTAGGTAATAACCGGGCCGGTTTTAAATTTGGTGACAGGTGGTTTTATGTGCTATTTGATAAGGAAAAAGCTGCCCAGGAAGATCCGATAGCCGGAGATAAAGATGTAAGAATTTATAGAACGCCACCTACAGGCACTGTTTATAAAATTTATGGGCAATTTGATAGTGACGGTTGTCTTGAAGAGTATGACCTGAAAAATCAATACATACGTGGCTTAATGGCTCAAAAAAGAGTAGCAGACCAGTTGCCTTTTGAATATAAACCTGAATAATTTTTATCTTCACACCAAACTTAATATTCCAAACCTGAACTTCTAAATGAAAAACATCCTCGCATTATTTGCTTTCATCCTGCTTCAATTAAATATTTACGCGCAAGATACCTACAGCATTAGCGGCACGGTTAAAAACGCAAAAGGCGAATTGATCGAGTCGGCCACAGTGTTCTTGGCGGGATCAGAAAAAGTGGTTGCTACAAATACACAGGGAGCGTTTAAATTTAACGGCATTAGTCCCGGTACCTACCAGGTGGTAATAACTATGGTGGGTTATACATCGGTAAAGCAAAATGTTATCGTTCAAAATAAGTCCGAAAGTGTAGACCTGGTACTCGGCGATAAGCAAATTGTATTAGACGAAATTGTAATTGGCGATAAAGATGCGCGGGCAAAACATTTTAAAAGGTTTGTTATCTACTTTCTGGGCGAAACACGCAATGCAAAAGCCTGCAAAATACTCAACCCGGACGTGATAGAGTTTTCAACCTCCAAAGGCGTGCTGAGGGCAACATCATCAGATTTTTTGATCATCGAAAATCCAAATTTAGGTTACCGGGTAAAGTACTTGCTTAAGAAGTTTATCGACAATAACGCTACAGGGGTAACGCTGTACGATGGAGACAGTGTATTTGAACCTTTAACGGGAACGGAAGAACAACAAAAGCTATGGAAGAAAAACCGCAAAGCGGCGTACGAGGGTTCGTTAATGCATTATTTACGCTCATTATATGCCGGTACATCGCGCAAAGAGGGTTTCCTGGTTTATAAAATCACCAGCCCGTTTTTACCCCTGGCAATTGAGTCGATACCCATCTATGCCGAACAAATGTTAAGGCGTCCCGATAGTAATTTCTTTAGTTTTAAAGTGAGTACAAGGTTTTATGTGCTTTATGATAAGAAAAAGGCAGCTAAAGAAGACAAAGGCAGCGTAAGTACCATATTAATGGATTACCTGGACGATACCGGATCGATATTTAAACTGGATACAGCTACACGGATAGATAAAAGAGGCAGCTATTCCGACTATAAGGAAAAGCTAATACAAAATTATTGGGGCCGGCAAAGAGTAGGCGACCAACTACCGTTGGAGTATATGCCTGACTAATTTTAACTCAGATTAACTTATAATCCAAAGCCGAACTTTCAAATGAAAAGCATTTTCGCATTACTTGCAATTGTCCTGCTTCAACTAAATATTTATGGGCAGGATGCTTATACCATTAGTGGCATAGTAAAAAATGCAAAAGGCGAGCCGATAGAGTCGGCAACGATATTTTTAGCGGGATCAGAAAAAGTGATGCCTACCAATGTCCTGGGCCGGTTCATTTTTCAAAATGTAAGCCCCGGCACCTACCAGGTGGTGGTAAATATGCTTGGCTATACGTCGTTTAAGCAAAATGTTATTTTAAAAACCCGATCTGAAATACTCGATTTTACCCTTAAAGAAAAGCAGATCCTAATAAATGAGGTGATAATTGGCGATAAAGATGCCCAGGCAAAACACCTTAAAACATTTTTAAAGTATTTCATGGGCCAATCGGCAAATGCCAAAGCCTGTAAAATACTTAACCCCGAAATAATAGAATTTTCGACCTCGAACGGTTTCCTGAAAGCAACAACTGAGGATTTTTTGATCATCGAGAATAATAACCTGGGCTATAAAGTAAAGTACTTACTTAACAACTTCCAGTTCAACAAAGTACAGCACATTACGTATTACGGCGGCAATTGCATATTAGAGCAAATGCAAGGCACGCCGACGCGAGAAGCAGTATGGGATAAGAATAGGAAATTAGCCTATGAGGGATCTTTAATGCATTACCTCAGGTCGCTTTATGCCGGCACATCGCGCAAAGAAGGGTTCCTGGTATATGACCTCTGGAGTGACGAAATACCGATAAGAATTAGCGTTGCCCCGATTGTGGCAGAAGATATTGTACGCAGGCCGGATAGCACGATGATGGTCTTCAACAATGGCCAAACGAAGTATTATATAGTGTACGATAAGAAGAAGGCGGCACGGGAAGATAAACCCGACAACCGGACAAAACAGCTGGATGTATTGGACGATACAGGCTCTATGTTTAGGACAGATGCGCAAATTGACAGTAGAGGCAGTTACTCTGACAATAAATTACTATCAATTGAAGGCTACTGGGGTAGTAAACGCATAGGCGACCAGCTCCCGTTTGAATATGACCCAAGCCATACCCCTTAGTTTACAGCTTAGTAAACCAACCCTTTTTCCAGAATACAACCACTTGCACCAGCCCAATTAAAATCATGCCGCCAAGCGCGTAATAATAGCCATGCGGCGAGTATAGTTCGGGCATATTATCAGGCATTTGCCTGTTGGTAATAGGGTCAACCCGCGAGAAGTTCATCCCGTAAATACCCGCCACAAATGTTAGCGGGATAAATATAACGGAGATGATAGTCAATACCTTCATGATCTCGTTCATGCGGTTACTCACCATGGATAGGTACAGGTCGATAACACTGTTGGCTATTTCCTTGTAATTTTCTATCAGGTCCATCACCTGGATACAATGGTCATAAGCATCGCGCAGAAACATTTTAACCTCCGGCGTTACCAGCGGGTTTTCGGTACGCAATGTATCATTTATCTTATCGCGTTCGG
>JAZKCG010000084.1:0-24245 GCA_040388175.1 Bacteroidota bacterium
AGCCGGAAAACAAAAAAAGTCGGAAGATTAATCTTCCGACCATGACTGTAAATTTACCGCCCTTTATTATTTTGTACTGTTTACAATACAGGTTTATTCTTTGCTTTTGTTGCAACAGGTTTAGCGCTAACGGCTTTCTTAGCAGTTGCTGTAACCGTTTTTGCCTTGGTATCAGCTTTTGCTTTTACATCAGCAGCTTCGGTTTTAGCCTTAGTGGTAATAGCTTTTGCTTTGTTATCGGCTTTAGCTTTTAGATCGGTGGCTTTTTCTTTAACTTCTTTTACTGCTGTCTTTGCTTTTGCTGTAGTATCGGCAGCAGTTTTTTTAACGGCTGCTTTAACAGTTGTTACCTTCTTAGCCACCGCTTTTTTTGCAGGTGCTGCTTTTTTAGTTATATCTTTTATTTTGTCTTCGGCTACATCTTTAAGATCTTCGGCTTTGTCTTTGGTTCCGTCCCAAAGTTCTTCAATGGTTTCTTTTACCTTCTCGAAAAATCCTTTTTCATCAGGCTTGGTTGCATCAGTGCTCATAGGTTTCTATTTTAGATTATTATAATTTATTTTTCAAATACAATAACCACACCAATCAGACTTTGTTTTAAACTAACCACTTACATAAATTTAAGACAAAACAAAAAGAGCCGGGTTATTTATAACCCGGCTCTTTTCATATATAATTACTTACTATTTAAAGCTTATTACTTTTTACTTCTTCTATATATCCGTTAAAAGTAATAGGTTGTTTACTAAGTGAGGTTACAAATAAAGTTGCAGTCCCATTACTTTGTACGGTCAGCTTTAACGATTGTACATCTTTAACTCCCGGATCATTATCAGCTTTTGGTTTAATAGTTATATTCCAGGTGTCTTTTTTAACTTCCGACTTATAATCGAATTTAGATGTGGTTAACTTAATTCCGCCATCATTTAAGTTACGAGGTGCGGTATAAGCTCGTCCAAAATAAGGCAGATAGACTGCTATCTTATCCTTGGTTACAGTAAAATCATAACCGTCATTTAAGGCTCGTGGTTGCATACTTGATGGCAGCGCGTACGTAGCCTGGAAAACATAATTCTGTGATTCTACTAATCGCTTTATATTTGCCGCTTTCGCAGCTTTTTTATCGGCTTTAGTGTTTTGCTTATAGCTTGCGTAACTAACGGTTTGTGCATAGCTTAAATTAAAACAAAAGGCACAAATAAACAGGATGGTGAATACTTTTAAGTTTTTCATAACATTATCGATTTAAAAGGTTAGTGGAGGTTGGTAACTATTAGGTATCGTTACTTATATAAAGTTAACTACTAATTTTCGTATAAACAAAAAAAGCCGCTTACCTTAAAGTAAACGGCCTATTCTAATAATTAATAATAACTTATATCAAGCTAACACTGCGGTTAACAAATTCGGTCAATTCTGCACCGGTTAATAAACCTTGTGATAGTAATGCCAGGTCAAAGGCTTGTTTCGCCAATTGTGCCTGTACCTCTTCGTTTTCGTCTTGCAGAATACGGCTCACCAGTTTATGATTACCGTTAACTACTACTTTATAGTTATCGGGCATATTACCATAAAAGCCCATACCGCCACCCATAGCTGCCATATCTTTCATACGGCGCATAAACTCATCCATAGTTACAGTAACCGGTAACTCGTCAGGGTTTAGGCTTTCCAACTCTACCTTGTAAGCAGGTTTGTTTATGGCCTTGTCGAAAATGGCTTTTACCTTAGTAGCTTGTTCTTCTGTTAAAACATGCTCAGGTGCATCATCTTTTTTGATCAGTTTATCGGCAACGTCAGCATCAACACGTTTAAGCGATGTCTTCTCCAATTTTTGTTCTAAATGACTTACGAAATGATTATCGATAGGAGAGTCCATCAACAACACATCATAACCTTTTCTGTTAGCCGATTGTATAAACGCGTCCTGCTTTGATGGATCGTTGGTATAGATATAAACCAGTTGTCCGTCTTTATCAGTCTGTACCGGCTCTACTTTGTCCTTGTATTCGCTTAGCGTGAAGTTTTCTTTAACAGTATTGGTTAACAAAACAAAATCTTTGGCTTTATCATAGAATTTATCTTCGCTAACCATGCCGTATTTTACAAACAGGCCAATATCGGTCCATTTATCTTCATAAGCTTTACGGTCGTTTTTAAATAGCTCTGCCAATTTATCAGCCACTTTTTTGGTGATGTAGCTGTTTATCTTTTTAACATTGCTATCGGCCTGTAAGAAACTGCGCGATACGTTTAACGGGATATCCGGCGAATCAATAATGCCATGTAGTAACATTAAAAACTCAGGTACGATATCTTTAACCTCGTCGGTAATAAATACCTGGCGGGAAAATAACTTGATCTTATTACGCTGGATCTCGAAATCCTTTTTCAATTTGGGGAAGTATAACACCCCGGTTAAATTGAACGGATAATCAACATTAAGGTGGATCCAGAATAACGGATCTTCACTAAAAGGATATAGTTCTTTATAAAAGGCCAGATAATCCTCATCTTTCAAATCGGCGGGGGCTTTTGTCCAGATCGGATTGGTATCGTTAATGACGTTATCAACCTCACCTTCGGTATATTTAGGTTTGCCTTCTTCATCAACACCATCCTCAACA
The DNA here is from genome assembly GCA_040388175.1 of Bacteroidota bacterium. Classification (GTDB taxonomy): domain Bacteria; phylum Bacteroidota; class Bacteroidia; order Sphingobacteriales; family Sphingobacteriaceae; genus Mucilaginibacter. The sequence continues at coordinate 2,628 of JAZKCG010000084.1, forward strand.
GATTCTGTCTTTTTACCAAATACAATAGGTACAGGTAAGAAACGGCAATATTTATCTAATATCTCCTGCAAACGCTGTTTGCTTAAAAACTCTTCAGACTCGGCATTAATATGTAAAGTAATCTCTGTACCACGTTCTGCCAAAGTGCCTTCGCTTATTTCAAATTCGGTGCTGCCATCGCAGGTCCAATGGGCAGGCTCTGCACCTTCCTGGTAAGACAAGGTTTGGATCTCCACCTTATCGGCAACCATAAATGCAGAATAGAAGCCCAAACCAAAACGACCAATGATCTCGTTAGCATCTTTAGCTTCTTTAAATTTCTCCATAAACTCGGTAGCGCCGCTAAATGCTATCTGGTTGATGTATTTTTTAATCTCTTCGGCAGTCATGCCTAAACCATTGTCAGATATGGTGATGGTTTTTGCTTTTTCATCAAAAGCAACCTCAACCCGCAGGTCGCCTAACTCGCCATTATATTGTCCTAATAATGCCAGACGTTTTATTTTTTGGGTAGCATCAATAGCGTTCGATACTAGCTCACGTAAAAATATTTCGGTATCAGAGTAAAGAAATTTTTTAATTATCGGAAAAATGTTTTCGGTGTGGATCGAAATGGTTCCTTTTTCTTGCATAATTTTATTGTTGAATTTTCGGGTTAATGTTTAGTAACAACCCTGCATATCAAGGAGCGTTCCAAAGAGAAATGTTTGTCAAATTGGCAGTGGTGTTGATATTTTTGTACATTAGTATAAATCTTATCACAATGAACCTCATAAATCGATATCTATTTTGTTTACTTATATTTTTTGCCGCAAAAACTTACTCCCAGGGTGTACCCAAATTAAATCAAGGTGGTGCTATCATTAAAAATTACTATACAGAGATACCTTACCAAATGATAAATGGTAAAATATTGATAGATGTGGAACTGGGCGGTAAAAAACACAAATTTATTTTTGATACAGGCGCGCCAACTGCAATTCGCGCTACGTTAGCTGCGCAATTAAAAGCCACAGCGTTAGGAAAAGCGCCAGTAGGAGACCTGAGTGGAAAAAGTGATTCGCTGAGTTTGGTAAAAGTAGATGGATTGAAAATAGGAGAAGTCACATTTTCAGGTATTCCATGTTTAGGTAGCATACCTGATTTTATGGATTGTTTTGGAGCTGATGGTTTTATTGGAAGTAACTTACTGCGTAATTCCATAGTGGGTATACAAATAGTGAAACATGTATTGGTAATTACCGATCAGCCCGAAAAATTGATGTTGGATAAACAACAAGCAGCCCCCATGGTAGTTGATAGTATTCAGAGCAATCCGCAACTCGCCGTTAATATAAACGGGCTGGTAGGTTCTATACCTTTTGATACCGGGATGAAGAATTTCATGAACTTTAGAGAAGAGTGGATGAAAGCGTTGCAAAATAAGAATATTGCCTTTGAGGTAACCGACAAAGGTTTTGGCTCAAGTGTAATTGGCGCGTTCGGAAATCAGGCTAACGAAGAAAAGTACCTGTTAAAATTCCCTGCCGTACAAATAGGTAATGCACGTTTCGAACACGTATATTCTGAAACCACCAAAGATGGAATACCTGTTATTGGTACCCGCTTGCTTGATTATGGAAATATTATTCTGGATTATATAAATAAACAATATTATTTCTACCCGAGAACTGCTACCATTGATATGGAGGAAAAGCATTGGCCATTTAATTTGACCTTTAAAGATGGCAAATTATTAATAGCAATGCTCTGGAATAAAGGTTCTGGGTTGGTAAAATTGGGTGAACAGGTATTAACCATAGAGGGAAAAGATTACTCGCATGTAGATTTTTGCGACATGGCAACGAAAGAGTATATCCTTGACGGTAAAACAACTGCTACATTTGTTATTAAGGGTGCGCAGGGTAAGAAAAGGACAGTCCTGGTTAGTAAACAATAAACATCAAAAATTAAATTCTTTTAAGATCGATCAAGCAACGATCGTCAAAAAGGTCTTCAATAGATCCTTTGATCTCTCAATGGTATCTCTATCTGTTATTATCCCATCTGTATCCACTTTCGACCTGACAAATTGAATCAACAAATTAGTTTCGTTTGAAAGCTTGGCAGTTAAAGCGCCCAAAGTAAGCAAGAGCGAAGCATGAGCATATTCGCCGCCTAAAGAGGCGGTTATTACTGCCACGGGTTTATCAACCAGCGTACTGCTTGATACCAACCAATCCAGCATATTCTTTAATGAACCGGGTACACCAAAAGCATATTCGGGTGTGCAGATAATGATGCCGTCTGCTTCTGTTAATAATTCGCGCAATGCTGCTACCGGTTCGGGTGGGGTATCGGTATCCAATCCGGGATCAAATGCCGGTATTTTAGCAAGGCCGTTGTAAATGGTATAATCAATATCAACAGGCGCTATCGAACCTAAATATTGTAAAATGGCGTGGTTAGATGATCCCTGGCGTAAACTGCCCGATATGGATAAGATATTTTTCATGATATTAATAGTGCCAAGTTATCACATCTGGTTTAATTTTAAGATATTGAATGTATAGTTCTAAAAAATGACATATCCTGAAATAGGTTTACAACGTGAGGGTGATCCACTTTTCCTGATCCACTCCTCAAAAAATGGCAAAAAATGACAAAAATTCAATAATTTGACAATCAGTTAGTTAATTGAATATTATACTTGATGATCCAGACGAATAGGTTTGATCCAAGGTGATCCGCTTTAAATTTTAAACAGCTTATTTTAAAACTGTTAACATAAAAAGGTGATCCGGGTGATCCACTTTTAAAAGTGGATCACCCAACCTAAAATCTAATGGCACTATGTTGACTAATACCTATTGCCGAGCATCGTAATTAATCCTATTTTTGTGCTTCATTTTTAATTCGATGTCTGAAAATACTGAACACGTTAAATGCCTGATCATCGGGTCGGGTCCTGCAGGTTATACTGCTGCCATATATGCTTCGCGTGCCGATTTAAAACCGGTTATGTATACCGGTATGTTAGCCGGCGGCCAGCTTACCCAAACTACCGATGTAGAGAACTTCCCGGGTTATCCGCAAGGAATTATGGGCCCTGAAATGATGGAAGACTTTCGCCAGCAGGCAGAGCGTTTAGGTACTGATATCCGTTTTGGTTATGTAAGTTCTGTTGATTTTTCAAGCCTGCCGCATAAAGTAACGGTTGACGAGAGTAAGACTATATTGGCTGATACCGTGATTATATCGACAGGTGCGTCTGCCAAATGGTTAGGGTTGGAATCTGAGCAAAAATACAGTGGTTTCGGAGTATCGGCTTGCGCCGTTTGTGATGGTTTCTTCTTTAAGGGACAAGATGTTGCCATTGTTGGTGCCGGTGATACCGCTGCCGAAGAAGCAACCTACCTGGCTAAACTGACTAACAAAGTTTACATGATCGTACGTAGGGAAGAGTTCCGAGCTTCAAAAGCGATGATGCACCGGGTATTGAATACGCCTAACATAGAGGTGTTATATAATACTGAGACCAAAGAAATCTTAGGCGATGGTCAAAGCGTTAACGCTGTACAAGTGATCAGCAACAAGACCGGCGAAGAACGTAAGTTAGATGTAACAGGGTTCTTTGTGGCTATCGGCCACTCACCAAATACAGAAATATTTAAAGGCTGGATAGATATGGACGAAACCGGCTATATTAAAACCAAACCGGGATCAACCCAAACCAATATAGAAGGTGTATTTTGCTGTGGCGATGCCCAGGATCATATTTACCGCCAAGCAGTTACCGCTGCAGGTACAGGTTGTATGGCCGCTATTGATGCAGAACGTTACCTTGCCGCTAAAGAGCATGTAGTTACCGCTTAATTAGTCATTTAAAACCGTACAGAAGGTTGTCTATACAGGCAGCCTTTTTTTATAATATTTTTTTTACGATTGGCTACGTTATTTTTTTTAAAATCCATTAACTTCACCGACTTCAAGTTTTTTGACCAAATTGATAATTATGTATAAAAAAATAACCCTGCTGTTACTTGCTATATTTAGTTTAATCCAACTTCTAAAAGCGCAAGATACAGACCCTAACCTTGGTATTATCCCTGCGCCAGTCTCTGTTAAAAAAGCACCGGGAATTTTCACTTTAAGCCAGGAGACCGCATTACTTGCAGATACATTGAATAACAAGGCCGTTGTTTTTTTAGCTGATTATTTAAAAAACACCGCAATGCTTCGTGTAACGCTAAAGCAAAACGCCGGGCAAAGCATCACAAACAGTTTGGTATTAACCAGCGCTGGTACAGAGGGTTTACCTGCAGAGGGTTATCGCTTAACCATAACACCTTCCAATATCACTATAGCGGCCAAAGGAGCAGGCTTGTTTTATGGGATACAAACACTTATTCAATTAATTCCTGCTGATAGGGGTGCCATAGCAAAACTACCTTGTGTACAGATAGAAGATTACCCACGTTTTGGTTATCGCGGATTAATGCTGGATGTATGCCGTCATTTTTTCTCGGTTCAGTTTGTAAAAAGATATATCGACCTGATGGCTGCTTATAAGTTGAATACCTTCCACTGGCATTTAACAGACGACCAGGGATGGCGTATCGAGATAAAGAAGTATCCTAAACTAACAGAAATAGGTTCGCGCCGTGCAGAAACGGTTATTGGTAACTATCATGATCGTACTCCGCAACAATATGATAACACGCCATATGGTGGGTATTATACCCAGGACGAGATCCGTGATGTGATCAAATATGCTGCTGATCGCTACATCAATGTCGTACCTGAAATTGAAATGCCGGGCCATGCTATGGCCGCTTTAGCTTCATACCCTGAATTAGGTTGTGAGCCAAGTTTGGATTACCAGGTTCAAGGTACTTGGGGGGTGTTCAGGAATGTATATTGTCCGTCAGAAAAAAATTTTGGTTTTTTGGAAGATGTGTTGACAGAGGTTATAGCGCTTTTCCCAAGTAAGTATATTCATATCGGCGGTGATGAAGCGCCAAAAGATGTTTGGAAGGAATCTGCATTCTGCCAGCAGCTTATCAAAAAACTAAAGCTGAAAGATGAACATGGTTTGCAAAGCTATTTTATTCAACGAATAGAAAAGTTTGTCAATTCCAAAGGCCGTAGTATTATTGGCTGGGACGAGATATTAGAAGGCGGTCTGGCACCAAATGCCACCGTGATGAGCTGGCGTGGCGAACAAGGTGGTATTGACGCGGCCAAGCAAAACCATGATGTTATCATGACCCCAAGCAGCGGCGGCTTATATATTGATCATGGTCAAGGTAAATTAAGCACCGAGCCACTAAGTATTGGTGGTAATGAACCTTTGACAAAAATTTATAGTTATGACCCAATTCCTGAGGTGTTAAATGCCGATCAGAAAAAACATATATTAGGTGTACAGGCAAATATGTGGACCGAGTATATAGCCACAGAAAAAAAGGTAGAATATATGTTACTACCTCGTATGTTAGCTTTATCTGAAGTTGCCTGGACATCTTTAGCCAATAAAAACTTTACAGATTTTTCTGATACCCGCTTACCCGCGCATTTACAATGGTTGGATAAAAACAACTTTGATTACCGGGTACCAACAGCTATAGGCGCAAAGGATACGATCATATTCGGCGATAAATTATTCGTTAACCTCAGATCATCTGTAAAGGGTGCCAAGGTTTATTATACCATTGATGGGTACACCCCGCGCGAAACTGATATAGAGTTTACCCAACCAATGACGTATAATGTTCCGGTTGATCAATACCGCGAATTGCAAACGCTTGTATTAACGCCCACAGGCAAACGTAGCGTGATCACTAAAACAGTAGTTTACAACAAAGCTCCGTTAGCATCGGTCGATTATAAAGGTACTGGCACTGGTTTACGTTACCAGTTATATCCGGGCGAGTTTAACTCTGTAAACGACTTTAAACCATTAGCCGACGGGGGTGATTCATTAATCACCAAAACATTTAATATCAGCTCATTTAGAAGAATGCCGGCCTTTGGTGTAATATATGCAGGCTTTATTCGTATTGATAATGATGGGGTTTATGGTTTTTCTACCGCTTCTGATGACGGATCTGTGTTATTGATTGATGACCAGCCTGTTGTAGATAATGATGGTAAACACCCTGTTTTTGGAAAAGCGGGTACTATTGCTTTAAAGAAAGGCTACCATCGCATTATGGCAAAATATTTTAATACGGGTAGTGCAGGTAGCTTGAGGGTATTTATGACCATACCTGGCAAACCAACCGGCGAATTATCGCCGGATATATTGTTTAACTAATTTGGTATGAACTTTAGATCTTGTTTATTTATAATAATTAGCTGCGCGATAATTACAGGATGCGCACACGAAGAAAAAAAGACAGTAACTGCATCTGCCTCAGAGAAAACACCTGCTTTAATGGATCCGTTTAAGTTCCATAAAATGATAGAAGTAGCACCCGGGCAATATTATGATGTAGTAAGTTGGGGGAGAGGTTCTGCTGATACTGCATCGCTATTGATATTACATTCAGATTCGGTAGGCAAAAAATACACCACCACTACCGGCGATGTTAACGGCAAGATTGTTGACGTATACAACGCCGATATGGATATTGACGGACATCCGGAAATGTTGATACAAGCCAAACGTAATGATACCATAAACTATAATACTATTTATGCTTATGAGTTTTATGATACCAGGGTACAGAAGCTTGATTTTCCTAAATTAACAAGTTCGCAGCGTAAAGGCTATCGCGGTAATGATAACTTTTATATATCAGAAGGCAAATTTATCCGTGAGTTCCCCATATATGAGGGAAGCGGGTCAACAGCCAAACCAACCGGAGCTAAACGCAAACTGGAGTACAGTTTAAGCAACAACAGTTTCAACGTAAAACAATTAAGTAAAGACTCCACATCTGTAAAGGATGCACCGATACCCGTATCCAAGCCCGTAGTTAAAAAGACCGAAGAGAAAAAACACACTGCAACTAAAAAGTCAGAGAAGAAACATCATAAGGCTGAGGTTCACAAAAAGAAGAAAAAGAAAAGACACCATCGGGAGTAGAAAAAATGTTATTAAAGAGACGCAATAGTTAGCGTCTCTTTTTGTTAGAGTATACTAAAGTATTACCGTTTTGGGTATGCGTTTTTGAATCGAAATTTGCACATTTGTAATACACCGATAAAACAGAATGCATTTTTTATATCCTGCCTTTCTATTTGCATTACTATCTCTGGCCATACCTATACTGGTTCATTTATTTAATTTCAGGCGATACCAAAAGGTTTATTTTAGTAATGTACAGTTCCTAAAAGAGATCCAGGAGCAACAGTCATCACGACAGAATTTAAAAGAGCGCTTGATATTGGCCGCACGTTTACTGGCACTTTTGTTTTTGGTACTGGCATTCGCCCGCCCGTATATTGCTAACCATAATAATACCAATGCAGGCGCGCAGCGCATTATCAGTATTTTTTTAGATAATTCGTATTCCATGCAAACGCTGAACCGCGAAGGCTCTTTACTGGACGAAGCTAAACGTAGAGCCAAAGAGATAGCCTCCGGCTATTCCATGAATGATAAATTTCAATTACTTACCCAGGATTTTGAAGGCAAACACCAGCGTTTATTAAGCAGGGATGAGTTTAATGACGCGGTAGACGCGGTAAAGATCAGTCCACGAAGCCGTACGTTACAGCAGATCATCGATAGACAACAAAATCTGTTAACCCTGCAACCCGGCGCGAGTCGTTCGATAGATATTATATCCGACTTCCAAAAAAACAGTACCAATGGCCGGTCTTTAAAAGTTGATACAGGTATACATATCAGCCTGATCCAATTAGGTGCCAATACGCCGGCAAATGTGGCGGTTGATTCGGTCTGGCTATTAAGTGCCATACACCGTCCCGGCGAAACAGAAAAGCTGGTAGTTAAACTACATAACTATGCAGGTGAAACCGCGACCAAAATACCGCTTAAATTGGCTATCAATGGCGAACAAAAAGCATTGGGCGCATTTACCATTAATGCACATTCTATACAAAATGATACGCTTACGTTTTCCGGACTTAAAGCCGGATGGCAACGCGGCGAAATAACGCTGCAGGATAATCCGGTCACGTTTGATAACCAATTTTACTTCACATTTAATGTAAAGCAGCAAATGCCTGTTTTACTGATAGACGGCGGTACAGCTAACCCTTATTTAAAAGCAGTGTTTGCAACAGATCAGTTCTTTAATGCTACATGTGTACCTGATGGCAATGTAGATTACGCAGGTCTGGGTACTTATCCTTTGATCATTATAAGTGATGTTAAAGGCATTTCTGCCGGGTTATCACAACAATTAAAAACCTATGTAAGTAAAGGGGGTACGTTAGCTGTTTTCCCGGCTATGGATGCCGACCTCGCCAACTATAAATTATTTTTACAACAAATGGGAGCGGCCTACCCTGAAAAGCTGCTAACAGAAAATATTAAAGTATCGTCATTAAACTTGCAAAACCCGGTATTTAAAAACATCTTCGAAGAGCTCCCTCAAAACCCTGACCTGCCTTTAATCAAAAAATATTACCAGTTAAGTAACGCAGGTAATAATGAAAGTTTAATGCAGGTACAAGGCGGTCAAACGTTTTGGGCCGGTTATCATAGCGGTAAAGGAAGGGTATATGTTGCTGCAGTACCAGTAAATGAGGATTTTAGCAACCTGCCACGCCATGCGCTTTTTGTGCCTATAATGTTCAGGATAGCTTTGTTAAGCGGGCATGACCAGCCCTTGTTTTATACGTTGGAGCATGATGAAACTATTGAAACCACGCCCATACCATCATCAGAAAAGCAGTTGTTAAAATTAGTAAAAGGCAAGCAAAGTGTTATACCTGATGTTAAACAACAGGAGGGAAGCACGCTTTTATATGTTTCTGATCAATTGCAGGAAACCGGTATTTATGAACTGAAGAAACAGGACAGTACCGTTTCTGTAATGGCTTTTAATGATAACAGAAGCGAATCTGACCTGCAATATTATACACCAGCCGAATTGGATAAAATACTGCCGGACAAAGGTGCTGTTATTGAGGCTAATAAAGGTTCTGTAAAAGATATTGTGAGTAGGGCAGATTTTGGTGTGCAATTATGGAAACTTTGTATAATTTTGGCGTTGATATTTCTGGCTGCCGAGATCTTGCTTACCAGGTTTTATAAAACTGATAAACAGGCATCTTCGGAAAAAGAAAGATCAACAACGATCCATACATAAAGCAGCGCTAATGAATTTGCTTATCAAATCCGCTACCCTAATTGACCCCAATTCGCCCTTTGATCAACAAACTGTTGATGTTTTAATAAAAAACGGAACTATTACAGAGATCGCCAAAAACATCAATGCTGACGAAAAAGTATTTGATGCTTCCGGCAAACAACTATCTCCGGGTTTTTTTGACCTGAACTGTAATATAGGCGAACTTGGTTTGGAGACCAAAGAAGATCTGCAAACCGGAACAGCGGCAGCAGCAGCGGGTGGTTTTACAGGTATAGCATTAATGCCCAACACCCAGCCACCTGTACACTCAAAGGCGGAGGTTGAATATTTGCGCAACCGTGCTAAAGGCAACCTGGTAGATGTTTATCCATTAGGTACCTTATCGCATAAACGTGAGGGCAAGGACCTTGCCGAAATGTATGATATGTTTTTAAGCGGCGCCAAAGCTTTTACAGATGGCAACCGCCCGGTACAGGACGCTGGCTTGATGGAACGTGCCTTGCTTTACACCAAAGGATTTGAAGCCACCGTTTTCTCTTATCCTGAGGATACGGCCATAGCCGGAAAAGCAAAAGTAAATGAAGGCGAAATGAGTACACTGTTGGGAATGAAGGGGATCCCCTCATTATCCGAAGAACTGATGATAGCTCGTGATCTTTACCTGGCAGAATACACCGACTCTAAAATTCACTTTAGTACCATATCGACTGCACGCTCGGTCGAATTAATAAAAGACGCTAAGAAAAAAGGATTAAAAGTAACCTGCGATGTGGCAGCACATCACCTGGTACTTACCGACGAGGCATTAGCAGGCTTTGACAGCCTTTATAAAGTAAAACCACCCTTGCGTACTGCCAAAGATGTAAAAGCGCTGATAGCGGGTTTAAGAGACGGCACAATAGACGCTATCGTATCGCAGCATACCCCGCACGAGATAGAATTTAAAGATGTGGAGTTTGAAGTAGCCGAATATGGCATCATCGGTTTCCAGACAACGTTCTCGCTGGCATTAAAAGCAGGCTTACCGGTCGATCTGATCATTGAAAAATTAGCTATCAATCCGCGTATGATATTAGATATTGAAGTACCGACGATAGCTGTTGGTCAAAAAGCTAATCTGGTGCTGTTTGATAAAGATGCAGAATGGACATATACCATTGAGAACAATCAATCAAAATCCAAAAACTCGCCCTATATAGGCCAAAACTTAAAAGGACAGGTACTATTAACCTGTAACAATAATCACTTATATCAATCAAATAAATAATGATCGACCCAAAAATAGAAATAGCACTTGGCGCAGCGCTGCAGTCGTTTTCGAAATATAACGGATTAGATGTTGGCAAGATACATACAGAATTTTTAGCTGTATTTGAACTGGAAGATGACTTTTTAACAAAAGTTGCTGCTTTAGATGCAGTGTTTGATAACTACCCCAAACTGGAAGTTTTACGAGAAGTATTTTTTGATCTGTTAATGATCAACTTTTTCAGTGCCGACGTAAAGAAACTGGAAGAAGATTATTTAGATACGCCCGAATGGGAAGATATAGAAGAGCAAACGTTGGATAGGGGTACAGAACTATTAAACCTACTGCTTTATCTAAACGAGTGCGAAGACGAAGATATTGAGCCAGAACTGGAAGATTATTTAAAAGAGTTTTTATTGGTGGATGAAGATGAGTTCCAGGACGAGTACCGCATTTATGAGCCGGTAATTGCGCATCAGATATTAATGGAAAGCCCTGTTGATGAAATTGCCAAAGTAGCAGTTAAACTACCGGAAGATTCAGAGTTAAAAGAATTATTTTATCCTTTGATGTGCTTTTTCCAAAATATCGCGCCAAGTGCCGATGATAAAAGCAATATTGCAGCTAATGCTGTCAATAAAGAATTTGATATGCCGGTATTAAGTATATTGGAATCATTCATTTAAAAACCAAAAACCGATATTATGGAAGATCAAATTAAAAAGCCGGTAAAAAATAATGCCACCAAAGTAGCCACCAAATGGGCGTTAACTTACCTTGCCGTAGCCATTGTAATTACTTATACATTTGAATTTTTGAATGTCGATCAAAGTTCATCTTGGAAAACTGTGTCCTATATTCCGTTCTTCGGTTTTTTGTTCTTGACTCAAAAAGAATTTAGAGATCAGATAGGCGGTTATATGACCTTTGGTGATGGCTTTTCGGCCGGATTCAGATATTCTGTTTTTACAGGGCTATTGGTAGCACTTTTTACATACCTGTATTTTTGGATACTTAGCCCTCAAATGTTCGATAAAATGTTAGATACTATTCAAACTGCTTTAGAACAAAAAAGTGCCGATGAGAACGTTATCGAAAAAACTATGGCCTTCTATAAAAGTTGGGGACGTGTAACATTTGCTTTTGGCGGGGCTATTGGGATTACAGTAATAGGCACTATCGTTGCTTTGATAGGTGCCGCAATCTTTAAAAAAGAACGTTCACCTTATGATATAGTTGAAGATGCTGTTGACCCTACTGTATAAAGGTTCTTCTGTTTTATCACCGATCATATTAATTTATTGGATCCAATCCCAATAACATCGCCGGATTCTTCCGGGCTACAAGGTCAATATCATGATCACTTAGCCCATTAGTTTTTAGTGCTTCTATAAACGCCCGCATACCGTCAGGATGTAAGGGATTGTTCATCTGCCCCAGATCAGAATCTATAATGAAATGTGCTACACCTACAGCCCGAATAACATTGGCACAGGTAACTATACCTTTTTGGTCAATTCCAGTTTTTGTGAGATAGGTTTGCCAGCAAAATTCAACAACCGCGCCCATATCAGCCATTTGCCTTACCTGCTCAAGCGTAGCGCCTAACAACATGGCATGGGTAACTACAATATTTTTCACACCGGCCTGTTTAGCAGCCGGAATCAATATTAAAGATTCTTGTGGTGTTGAATGCCCGGTCTCTAATACGAGGTTATTTTGGGCAATGATCTGAAAAACCTCAGCCAATTCAGGTACAGGCTTCCCGTCTTTAACTACAGTAACGAATTGTCGCGGGCCGGGAGCGTGTTCAAAGCTATTTTCGGCATCAACGGTAGGCAACCAAACTACCTTGCCACGATGACCCTCAAATTGCGCCATACGCCTTACAGCTTCGGCATTGATACCACCGGTAGCACGATTGAGTACTATCCCACCAAATACCTCGATCCCTCCAACTTCCTGCATAGCTATTTGTGCCCTGTCGGCGGTCATAAAATAATGGTTCTTGAGTACAATGCCACGCATCCCATCCTTCTTAGCTAATCGTACCAAGTCAAGATCGCTGATAGAACGCGCGGAAACATCAGGGCCGGTATGGCAATGAAAATCTATAGTACCAGCAAGGGGGGTAATATTTTCGGGTTGTTTACTTTGCGCATGGGATAAACCTATACCCAACAATAAACATCCCGAAAATATTATTCCTGCTCTTTTTAGCATTATGTTGTTACCTGGTTAAAGAGAATGGTTTATCATCTGCGCCGATGCCCCTTTGCTCGTTTGGTTTATCACTCATTTCCAGCTTCAAAACACCACCATTCAACAGGTCGTTATGTGTAATAAAGTTTTTGGTATAGTTTTTACCGTTTAACGTAGCCGACTGGATGTAAACGTGGTCTTTATCATTAGCTGCCGCGTCAATCACAAACTTCTTCCCATTCTCTAAATTTAGGGTGATCTTCTTAAACATCGGGCTGCCTATGGCATATTCGCCGGTACCCGGTGTAACGCTGTAAATACCCAATGCACTTAACACATACCATGACGAGGTTTGTCCCTGGTCTTCATCACCCGGATAACCGTTTTCTGTAGCATTATATAGTTTGTACATCGCATCCCTTGCATGGAATTGTGATTTCCATGGTTGGCCTGCATAATCATACAGATAGATCATGTGTTGGATAGGCTGGTTACCATGTGCGTACTGGCCCATGTTTGCGGCAACCATTTCGGTCATTTCATGGATCATACCTCCATAAGTGCCCACTTTAACTTTATTAGGCTCGGTAAATACAGAATCAAGTTTAGCGTTAAAATTAGCATTGCCGCCCATCAAGTTGATCAAGCCTTGTGTATCCTGAAAAACAGACCAGGTATAGTGCCATGAGTTACCTTCTGTAAACGGGCCGCCCCATTCAATAGGGTCGAAGTTTTTTGTCCACTCCCCGTTAATGTCTTTACCCTGCATAAAGTGTGTAGCCGGGTTATAAACGTTTTTATAATTATACATCTGGCGGGCAAATATGTCCATATAATGTTTATCGCCTATCATTTTGGCTAACTGGTAACCGCACCAGTCATCATAGGCATACTCTAATGTTTTGGCAGTGCTTTCACGATATTTAGGGTAAGGCACATAACCTAACTCATAATATTCTTTCCAACCTTCACGGCCATTAGCAGGTCCCCATGGGCCTTTGTTGGTAGCTTCGTGTAAGTAGGCCTCTAAAGCTTCTTTAGGATCAAATGTATGAATACCTTTTGCCCATGCGTCTGCCAGTAAAGAAATAGCATGATTACCTATCATACTACCGGCTTCACTTGGAAACGACCATGACGGTAACCAGCCGCATTGTTTATAAGCATCAATTAAAGCCTGCATATAACGGCCGTGCATTTCGGGATGTATCAATGAATTAAGCGGAAATTGCGCTCTGAATGTATCCCAAAAACCAGTATCTGTATACATATATCCCGGATGTACGGTACCATCATACGGACTAAAATATACCGGTTTGCCTGAAGCGTCTATCTCATAAAACTTCCTTGAAAATAAACTCGCCCTGAAGAAACAAGAATAGAAGGTTTCCCTGTCTGCTTGTGTGCCACCTTCAACAACAACTTTTCCTAAAGATTTATTCCAAACAGCGGCCGCGTTAGCTTTGGTTTGCTCTAAAGTTTTATCAGCGCCTAATTCTCTTTTCAGGTTCAGCTCGGCTTGTTCTAAGCTGATGTATGACGAGGCTGTCTTAGCCTGCACCTTAGCGCCGGCTTTAAACTCTACATAAGCACCTTTGCCTAAACCTTCGGCAGTGGTTGAGTCGGCATTGATGGTATTCTTTTTGTTTTCCCAGGTACCGTATGCTTTAATCGGCTGGTCAAACTGCATTACAAAATAGCTTTTCCAGCCCTTTTTAAAGCCACGGCCATTATTTACATAACCTGTAATTTTATTTTCTTTAGGATAGATCTTTACACCGCTTAAATTGGTGTACCCATCTAACACCAGATAGCTTTTTTTTCCTGCCGGATAAGTAAAACGTAAATGTGCGCCACGCTCAGACGGCGAGATCTCTGTAGTGATTTTATTATCAAACTGAACTTTATAGTAATTGGGTTTTGCAATTTCATTAGCGTGGCTGAATTTAGCCTCGCGTTTATTTTCATCCACTACCAATTCGGTCATCGGCATTACAGAAAATACCGCATAATCATTTGTCCATGAACTGCACTGGTGCGCCTGTTGAAAGCCACGGATATGATCCAAAAAGTATTGATATTTCCAGCCATCGCCATTTTTACCGGTTTGCGGTGTCCAGGTATGCATACCGAAAGGTAGGGCAGTAGTAGGATAAGTGTTGCCCCTTGTTAACTTAAATTGTGAGTTAGTGCCTTGCAGTGTATTAACATAGTTGACCAGGTCCGGCTGCTTTTGCGCAAACGCTGTATTAATTAACAGTAAGGGGGTAAAGAAAAGATGTTTTAATTTCATTGTTTAAATTGCCTGAATAATTTGGTTAGGATACCGATTGGTTAAATGATTACGGCCTTCAATTATAGAAACTTTTAAGCCGGAACAAGCCATTGTAATAATTTACTTACGAAACAGGTTTACATATTAGTAACCTGCCCATTAGTAATAACCAGTTTCCCTGTAAATATCAAGCTCTTATCTAATCTTGCAGCGATAGACTGTTTGATCACATTTGCATTGCGTGGTATTTTATTATTAAACACCTTTTTGCCATTTATTGTTACTGTTACTTTTTTATCCAGATTCACCAGGTTATCATTCAGATAGATGTATAAAGTTTGAGCCTGATTTTCCAATACATTGATATCATTGCCTGATACGGTAACCCTTACTTTTTGACCTTGTTTAGCACTTTCAATAGGCGTGCCCAACCAATAAAACTGATCTCTCAAGATATCATCCTGAATCCAGATCACATCTTTAGGTAAAGGGTTTCTTGTAAACGAAGCTAACCATGGTACAGCTATGGTATCTTTCCGGTTCATCCAATGCGGCATATCCGGATAAATGTGGGTGTCATGCACAAAACTTCCGGGATATACTTTTGCCAGGCTATCCAACCGTAACCCCCATTGCGCTACCAGTTCATTGCGATGATAGGCGGCATCTTTACCACCTACAAAAGCATCGAACGGAATATTTTTCAGATTTAAAATTTGGGCATCGCCGGGGTGACCTGCCATCATGGAAGCCGCGGCCCAATAATCTGCCAGTCGAGGAGCTAACTGGAAAACGCCATCGCCACCTGCCGAATAGCCCATCACGTAAACCTTATCAGGATTAACATCGTCCATAACGATCTCGCCTTTTACTACAGCACTGATCAACTCGTCCATAGGGTAGTCATGCCACATATTCCACGCGTCTTTAGGGCTGCGCGGAACAAAGTATACACCTTCTTTCAATTTATAAAGCTTCTTTTGGTTTTCCCATTGCTGGTCGTTCACCTTTGGCGCGGTACCACCGCCGCCATGTAATGATATGTATAAACTGCGGCCACCAGCGGGCTTTTCTCCAAATATTTGTGTAGTGAACTTTAAGATGTACTCCTTGTATAGGATCTGCTTAGCTTCCCATTCGGGTGCCGATTTTACTTTTTGCAGTTCCATTTGAGTTTTTAGCTCGGTAGCAGCTATCTCGTCCGATTTTTTGCGACTTAAGCTGGTTTGGGCAGAAACAGACAAGCTGCCAATAAGCATTAGGTTAATTAATGCGCAAATCTTTAAATTAAAGTAAGTTTTGGTCATCCGGTTTTTAGTTTGGTAAATTTAGGATATTTTGAGTGATAAGTGTTAAACAACAACGCCCGATAACAAAGTACCGGGCGCTATGTAACAGAATGGGTTATTTCTATCAGTTTCTTTCTTTGCCGCTATACTTAAGTTCCAGTTCAGGAGCTTTTGCATAATCAGCCCAAAGCTCATCAATGCTTTTACCTGATAAAGTTGCCCAGGTAGCTTCTGTGTAAGTATGATTACGTAATTCTTTATCAATTTGAATAAGCATACCAGGTTTAACTTTTTGATCTATCCACTCAAAGAAGCGAGCAGTAACTCTGTAGCTGTTTTTATAACTTTGGGTTGATTTAAATGCAGGTAAATACCATTTAGAGCCAATATTGTCAACACCATATCTGTAACGGATGAAATCGGCTATACCTTCTGTTAACCAAACCGGTCCTGCGCTGTAGCCATAACCCTGTACAAGGTGAAAACCTTCGTGCGTTACAATATCAATATCAGTAGGATGGGCATTCATATATTTGGTACTGAATAAAATACGGTTGCCGCTGGCTTCTGCAACGCCAGCATAAGCGGTATCAGTTACAAATACAACCTCATGTGTGGTTTTATCATTAAACGTGCTTACCAATACCGGGAACACTTTAAAGAAGGCCTCAACCAGGTCTTTTTTGATAGCTGGATTGAAAGCTGAGTTTTTGTTGATAAATACCAGTTGATAACCATCTTGCCTGGTAGTATCAACTGATGTCCAGTTTTTATGCAATGCTTCTTGCAGACTATTTTGGAAACCTGCAAAGTTCTTTTTGTCTTTGATCCATTTACCGTTTACCACTATTTCGCCGGCTACTGCTTTCAGGGTGAACTTTTTAGCAGTATCAATAATACGCATGGTCACTTCTCTTTTGGTACGATAACCATCAGCGGCAGCAAACCCCGGATATATCGCTTTAAAATCGGCATTGATCTTTGCAGTATCTATTGCAATTTTTGTATTATTAACAATAGTTATGGTATAAGGACGAGGCTGGTTACGTCTGCGTTGTTGCGGCTGACCGGTAGGGGTAGTTGCCGGAGGTGTTGTCTGTGCAAATGCTGCAGCAGAAAGCATCAGCAAAAATGTAAGGTTTGAGATCTTCTTGAACATATCAGTTATTTTAATTGGGATAAATATAATTCAAGAAAAATTATACCCATGTAAAAATGAGGCTACATAACAATACAAGTACTGTAATGTTTATTCAGATAAATATTTTTTAGTTTTATAAAATGAGTAACAAACATTTAAACAGCCTTATTAAAGTTTATTTAATAACGATATCCTTTCTGATTCCTTTTAATAACAGTTTTGGGCAATTAAAGGTGATCAAAACTATTTGCGAAAATAAGACAGATCCATTGGGTGTCCCGGTTAAGGGCATCCGGTTTGGGTGGGAGTTATCGTCTATGCAGAACAACCAGTATCAAACGGCTTACCAGGTAGTCATTTCAACATCGATAGCTAAATTAAATAAGGGGATTTATGATGCCTGGAACTCGGCCATTGTTAAAAGTAGCGAAAGTGTTTTAATACCGCATAACGGTAAATCACTACAACCCGGCACCCCTTATTTCTGGAAAGTAAAGGTTTGGGATAAACACGACATAGCATCCGAATGGAGCAGCATTGGTCATTTTTGCACCGGTCTTGAAGATATAAAAGATTGGAAAAATGCCCGTTGGATAGGATATGAAGATTTACCCGATTCAATGCGGGTTGTACCTGGTGTACATGGTTTGGAGTCTTCGCTGGTTGGCCACATGGGTAAAAAAGCAATGCAAAGAACAGTGATACCTTATTTCAGAAAAGAGTTTGCCAGCAAAAAGACAATAGCAGCGGCCTATGCCTTTATAAGCGGCCTTGGACAATATGAGCTAAACATTAATGGCAAAAAAGCGGGGGACGGATTCCTTACACCAGGCTGGACCTATTATGATAAAACCTGTTTATATAATGTATTAAATATAACCTCATTATTAACTGCCGGTACAAATACTATTGGCGTTACGGTTGGTAATGGTTTTTACAATATTAACCGCGAGCGTTATTTTAAGTTTGTTGATGCCTTTGGAATGCCTAAACTCATCTGCAGGATAAAGCTGATATATGCTGACGGATCAACAGCTGACGTTGTGAGCGACCAAAGCTGGACGACAGCACCATCACCCATAACTTATAGCAGTATCTACGGTGGCGAAGATTATGATGCTCGTTTAGAACTACCCGAGTGGAACAAAAATGGTTTCAATGATTCCAAATGGAAAAAAGCCGAATTGGTCAAAGCGCCTTTAGGACGTTTACAGGCCGACCCGGATCATCCGGTATCCATTATGGATTCTTTCCAGGTTAAGAAGATCACAGAACCCAAACCATCAGTATATGTATATGATATGAGCCAAAATGCCTCGGGTATAGTAGAATTAAAAGTACGTGGCCATAAAGGGCAAACTGTAAACCTGATGCCATCTGAAATATTGACTACCGGGAAACTGGCTAATCAAAGCGCTACCGGTGGACCTTATTATTTCTCTTATACCTTAAAAGGAGAGGGTATAGAGACCTTCCGGCCCAAATTTACCTATTACGGTTTTCGTTATGTACAGGTAGAGGCTGCGGTTCCCTCAGGTAAAAAAAGTGACCTGCCAATTATTGAACAATTAACGGCATTACATACCAGGAACTCTTCAGCGCAAAATGGCACTTTTAAATGCTCGAACGAGTTATTTAACCGGACCTATACACTCATTAACTGGGCCATAAAAAGTAATTACCAGAGTGTAGTTACCGACTGCCCTCATCGCGAAAAACTAAGCTGGCTGGAGCAGGATTACCTCATGGGCAATTCTATTCACTACAATTTAGATAATTACAATTTATATTGTAAACTGGTAGCCGATCTGATGGATGCACAGGACCCGGCAGGTTTTGTACCCGATATAGCCCCCGAATTCGTGCGGTTTGGCGGAGGCTTTTTAGACTCGCCGGAGTGGGGCAGTAGCGCCGTGATCTTACCGTGGCAACTTTATAACTGGTATGGCGATAAGACTATCCTGGAGAAAGCTTATCCTATGGTAAAAAAGTATGTCGATTACCTGGAAAGCAAGTCTGATCATCATATCCTGTCATACGGGCTGGGTGATTGGTTTGATTACGGGCCACGTCAACCCGGTGAGGCGCAGCTTACCCCCAAGGCACTTACCGCGACTGCTATTTTTTATTATGATGTAATGCTGTTAAGCAAAATGTCGGCATTGCTAAATAAGCCTGACAATGCCACTTTTTATACCCAACTGGCGTCGGCTACCAGGCAAGCGTTTAATGATAAATTTCTTAATAAGGCCACCAGTGTTTATTCAACCGGTAGTCAAACTGCTATGGCTATGCCTTTAAGTGTAGGGTTAGTTGATGATAACCTGAAAGCTGCTGTACTCAAAAATCTGACAGACTCTATCAGCGAACATAAATACGCTTTAACAGCAGGCGATATCGGTTTTCATTTTTTGATTGATGCTTTAGATAAAGGCGGCCGGTCTGACATGATCTATGCAATGAATAACCGCGACGATGTGCCAGGATATGGCTATCAGCTTAAAAAAGGCGCTACAGCCCTGACAGAATCATGGCCAGCGCTGGAGAATGTATCCAACAACCATTTAATGCTGGGGCATATTATGGAATGGTTTTACAGCGGCCTGGCCGGTATCGGTCAGGAAGATAGCAGCGTAGGATTTAAATTATTAAAGATACGCCCGCAGCCTGTCGGCGATATTACCAGCGCTTCCGGCACTTTCCATACCCCTTATGGCTGGGTAAGTACCAATTGGAAAAAACAAGGCGATAAGTTTACGCTTCGTGTTACTATTCCGCCAAACTCGACTGCGAATATCTATTTGCCGGTAAAAAAAGATCAGAAAACTTATAAAGATGGTAAATTAATTAACGGTAACATAGATATAGGAGGGATGGTCGCAAAGATCGTCTGCGGATCCGGGAACTATATATTTGAGGTTAAATGATCCCAAAAATCACCCAATATTTACAACAAAAAAACAATCGCATCGTTAAAGATTCAACTTATTTATTAACAAGCATGAGATTAAAGGGTGTTGTTTTGTTACTGATTTTTTTAGGATTAGTTGGCTGTAAGCGTGGCGCGTCTGTAAATCCAACTAACAATAACACTACAGGTAATACAAACAATACTTCGGTTATTACTACAACGGTCACCACCAATTTAGACAACGCTGCATTACTAAAACTGGTCAATAATGTACGCGCAACTGGCTGTAATTGCGGCACTACAGCAATGCCGCCGGTAGCCCCCTTAGACTGGAATGACGTGTTAGCCAAATCATCTTTGATCCATAGCATCGATATGAATGCTACAGACCAATTCATACATAGCTCATCTGATGGCACTTCTTTTAGCGATCGCATTACAGCTGCGGGTTATAAATGGCGCACCGTGGGCGAAAATATCGCTGCTGGACAAACAACCGAGCAGCAAGTTTTCACAGACTGGCTGAACAGCGAAGGCCATTGCAAAAATATGATGAACGGATCATTTAAAGATATGGGCGCCGCAAGGGTAGGGAACTATTGGACGCAAGACTTTGGTACGCTGCAATAGCATAACCGAATGTTTTCAGCCTGCGCTTAATGTTATTGCATCGCCGTGTAATTTGCACTTAATATTATAGGGGTAATTCTATTATTTAATACAATTCCCACCCATATCTTCTACCTTTGCAGCATGATCAATTATTTTGACTTTTACGCCATACCGCAATCCTTTAATCCTGATGCTGCCCAGCTAAAAAAGAAATTTTACGAGTTAAGCAAACAATATCATCCTGATTTTTACGCTAACGAGGATGATGCCAAGCAGCAGGAAATACTGGAACTATCAACCCTAAATAACAAGGCCTACCAAACGCTTTCTGATCCCACCAGGCGGTTAGAATACATTTTAAGGCTCCACGATTTAGTATCAGACGGCGCAAAGCCACAGCTTCCGGCAGATTTTTTAATGGAGATGATGGATATTAACGAACGCCTGATGGAAGTTGATAATGCGATAGAATTAGGTAGCATAACCGCAGAAGTGCTTGCAGTTGAAGGCGATATAGACGAAAGCCTTGCCGCTTTAACCAACGGCTATGAGCAGTTAGATGATACCGCCAAAGAAAGCCGCTTAAATGAAATTGCAAATATTTACTACAGACAAAAATATCTGTTGCGAATTAAAGAGAGTTTAAATACATTTGCATCCCGCTTCT
>JAZKCG010000085.1:0-17927 GCA_040388175.1 Bacteroidota bacterium
TGGACTTGATTTTTATCCCGTCTGTGTATTCTTAGCAATATTATGTACTTTTGTAGATAAACTACCCAAATATAAAACGGTTAAAAATAAGCTTATAATTACAGCAAATTAGCTGTTTATGAATGGGTAAGTGTTGTAAACTGTTCTTTTACAGCTATTTATAGTAAAATATTACTACCGGCATAAGCCTTAATGCCCGGAAAACGCCTCAAATTACTACCGGTATAAGGCCCTATACCCGGAAAACGGTAATTTTTACTACCGGTATAGAGGTTTATACCCGGAAAACGTTAAATTTTACTACCGGCGTAACGGCCAATGCCCGAAAAATACCAATTTTTACTACCTGCATAAAGCCAATTACTGGTGTGAGTTTAAAAGCGTCTCCTGTAACTTTAATGCGACTATAGCCTGCTTTAGGTCCCTCTATTTTGTTTACCCTATCTTTTTTCTAAATTTAGGCTGCAAATTTTTTACTATCTGATCTCAAACCCGCTATTGATCTTTATGAAGTATTTTTCCCTATCACTTATAGCTGCACTGTTCCTGATGCAGGCCAAAGCACAAACCCCAACACTGGCTCTGCCAAAAGGCAATTATCAGCTGGCCTCTAAGTTTTCGGCCGATAAGATCAAGAAGATGGTCTTTTCGCAGGCTGTTGATCCGCATTGGTTAAAACTAACTAACCGGTTCTGGTATGTATATGAAACCAGCGATATTAAAAGCTGGTACATAGTAGACCCGGCTATGCATTCGAAAAAACGAATATTCGATAACGATAAACTGGCATCATTGATAACGGTGATTGTTAAGGACCCGTTCGATGCCCAGCACCTGCCTATAGAGAACCTGAAATTCACCAAGGATGAAAAGTCTGTACAGTTCGAACTGAAAAGCACGATCGATGTGGTAAAGAAGGATCGCAAGGATAAAAAAGCAGCCGACTCGTTAGAAAAAAAGACGTTCTACTTCACCTATAACCTACAAACCAATCAGCTTACAGAACTGAAGGATTTTAATAAAGTAAAGCCCAAGCCTATCTGGGCATCAATCGCTCCTGATAGTTCGGCTATAGTTTTCTCTAAAAACTTCAACCTATACTGGATGGATAAAGAGAACTATAAAAAAGCGGTAAAAAATGAGGATGACAGCACTATTGTTGATCACCAGTTAACCAAAGAGGGTGTTGAGTTTTATGCTTTCGGCAGTTCGCGTGGCGATGACGAGACCAATTTGGACCTAACCAAAGCCAAGAAGAAAAGAAGGCCGGCAGGTGTATTATGGTCACCCGATTCGAAATACTTTGTAATGGAACGCGTAGACGAACGCAAGGTAAAGGACCTTTGGGTGATCAACAGCATTTCTGATCCTCGCCCTACACTTCAAACCTACAAATACCATTTACCGGGCGAAAAAGAATCGCCGCTAAATGAAATGGTCTTGTTTGATTTCGGTGCCAAAACCTATAAAAAGTTAAACACCGCCTTATTTAAAGATGAGGACCTGGGGATCTGGCGTGCGCCATCCTTAGCTAAGAACAGGGATGACGAATTTTCGCCATCGGTTTGGTTGGGCACTAACGATAAGTTTTACTTTTATCGCACCTCGCGCGATCTGAAACGCATCGACGTATGTAATGTCGACATCAAGACCGACAAGGTAAGCGTACAGGCACAGGAGCGTATGAACACCTATGTCGAAATAGCTACTCCAGGATTGATTAATGGCGGCAAGGAGTTGGTGGAGTGGAGTGAACGCGATGGCTGGGCACATTTTTATTTATATGACGGGGCCGGTAACCTAAAGAATCAGATCACCTCTGGCTCTTTCCATTGTGATGATATTGTAAAGATAGACGAGAAGAGCCGCATACTGTATTTCACCGCGTCGGGCCGCGAGCCGGGCGAGAACCCTTATTATGTACACCTGTACCGCATTAATTTAGATGGCAGCGGGCTTAAACTATTAAACCCCGGGCCGTTTAACCACGGCAGCAGTTTGAATGATAACCCAAGCTATTTTGTAGATAACTTTTCAAGAGTTAACACCGCGCCTAAATCTGTTTTATACGATAATACCGGCCGCAAGATCATGGACCTGGAAACCACCGACCTGTCGCGCTTAATGGCAGCGGGCTATAAATTTCCTGAGCCATTCAAGATCAAAGCCGATGATGGCATTACCGACCTATATGGTGTAATGTATAAACCTTATGATTTTGATGCCACTAAGAAATATCCGATCATTGAATACGTATACCCCGGTCCGCAAACTGAAGCGGTAAACCCGTCGTTCACCTCAAGCATGAACTATGTCGACCGATTGGCGCAATTAGGCTTTATTGTGGTAAGTGTGGGTAACAGGGGTGGCAGCCCTGAGCGTTCAAAATGGTACCATAATTATGGCTACGGCAACCTGCGCGACTACGGCCTGGCCGATAAAAAAGCCGCTGTTGAACAACTGGCAGACCGTTTTCCGTTTATAGACATTACCAAAGTGGGTATCACCGGGCACTCGGGTGGTGGTTTTATGAGCTGTGCGGCTATGTTGGTATATCCTGATTTCTTTAAAGTTGCCGTATCAGAATCAGGCAACCATGATAACAGCGTATACAACCGTTGGTGGAGCGAAAAACATAATGGCGTAAAAGAAGTAGTTACCGCTAAAGGCGATACAACTTTCCAATATACTATTGATAAAAACCCGGACATTGCTAAAAACCTGAAAGGTAACCTGATGCTGTCAACCGGCGATATTGATAATAACGTTAATCCAGCCAATACCATCCGCGTAATAAACGCGCTGATAAAAGCTAATAAACGCTTTGAGTATGTATTGCTGCCGGGCCAAAGACACGCTTATGGCAATATGACCGAATATTTCTTCTGGCGTAAGGCCGATTATTTCGTTCAACATTTACTGGGCGATTTTTCGCAACCGGTTGATATCCTCGAAATGACCCGCGAGGTAGAAATGAACGGAAAAAGAAAATAAGCATAAGTAGAGACGCAAAGTAGTGCGTCTCATTTGTACAACATAAAGAATGGTCCGCAACTAAAATGCGGACCTATTTTGTATTTTTAACCCTATACATTTTTACCCTTACCCGATGCCAAAACAGTTATTGATCATTATTCCGTGTTATAATGAACAGGCATCTTTACCCCTATTGCTACCAGAATTAAGCACCTTACATTTACCGGGCTATACCATCACAACATTAGTGGTTAATGACTGCTCGATAGATGATACGGTTACTGTAGCCCATCAACACAATGCCAAAGTATTAGATCTGCCCATTAACCTGGGCATTGGCGGCGCGGTACAAAGTGGCTTGTTATATGCCGCACAATACAACTTCGACCTGGCCGTACAAATGGATGGCGATGGCCAACATCCGCCTAAAGAATTAATAAAACTTTTGGTTTGTAACGAAGCAACAGGTGCTAACCTGGTTATTGGCTCACGGTTCATCGAAAAAGAAGGCTTTCAATCGTCTTTTACCCGCCGATTAGGTATTAGCTATTTTCATTGGCTTAATCGTCTTTTTACAGGCCTGCATATTTTTGACAGTACATCGGGTTTCCGCCTGTTCGATAAAAAAGCGATAGAATTAGCAGCAGCCTATTACCCCGACGAGTATCCGGAACCGGAATCATTGGTCTATTTTTCAAAAGCCGGGTTAAGTATTAGAGAAACACCGGTCATCATGGCAAACCGTCAGGGTGGGCAATCATCTATCAGAAATTTTGCTTCTTTGTATTATTGTATAAAAGTTACCATCGCTATGGTTTTTTCGGCCATACGTAAACCCCTATAATTATGGCCCGCATCCAGATCATCACTATTATTACCAGTTTATTGTTCCTCTTGTATATTTCCAGGCTGATCATTAAAGGTAAACTGCGTGAAGAATACGCCATAGTATGGTGTGTCTGTACAGTGATCTTGCTGATCTTCTCTTTCTGGCGCAGCGGCCTGGAAGTGATGTCGAACCTATTCGGCGTGTTTGAGGCGCCTAACCTGGTATTTACGGCCTGTATATTTGCCATATTGGTTTACTTATTGCATTTAAGCGTGGTGGCATCAAAACTGCACAAGCAAAACAAGCAAATGGCGCAGGACATTGCCTTGCTGAAAGAGAAAGTGTATGGGAACGCTAAATGAAATGTTTGTATGGCGATCCCCGAAATTTATATTTGGTTCCAATTAATCACCTCACATTTAAACTTATCCAATGAAATTAACCCCAACCAAACAATTATACACGACAATGGCATTGCTGTTATGTAGTGTACCGGTTTTTGCACAAACTATAAACGATGCCGACAGGCACGAAATAGTCTCCAAACTTGGCGATAGATTAGTAGAAGTTTACCCATTCCCTGAAATAAGCGCGAAATACAAAGAGGCTTTGACCAAATTTGAAGCCGAGGGCCATTATAATAATTTGACCGAGCAGGAGCTTGCTTCAAAACTTACTGAAGATCTACGCAAAACACATAAGGATGTCCACCTGCGTGTTTCGCGAAGCATGAATACTGGCCCCAGGGGAGTCAGGCCGCAAGGCAACTCTGACCAGAAATCAAACTACGGATTTAAGAAAGTTGAAATAGATGGGGCAACATCTACAGCTTATGTAGAGATACCGGGGCCGTTCCTTGGTTCGCAGGAGGCTTTTGAAATGGCTGCCGCAAGTATGGGTATGGCTGCTTATAGTAAATATATTATCCTTGATGTTCGTCATAATCCGGGCGGTACCGGGCAAATGGGTCGTTTCCTGGCTTCGTATTTTTATAGCCCGGGACGTGAGCAGTTTTACTTAAATGGATTCTATAAAGACCGTAAACGCGATGAGCAAGAGTGGACCTACGCTTACACACCAGGCAGGCACATGCCCGATGCTAAGGTTTACATCCTTACCGGCAGGGGCACAGGCTCGGCTTCGGAAGGGTTTGCTTACGCGATGCAGAAACTAAAACGCGCCACCATAGTTGGCGACACCAGCGCGGGCGCGGGCATAGCCGGCGGTAATGTGCAACTGGGGCATAACCTGCAGGCATTTGTACCTATTAAAATGGTAGTGGGCCCAAATGATAATGTAGGCTGGGAAGGTATCGGCGTTGTACCCGACGTACTAACCGGTAAAGACGATGCTCTTGTCGCAACCCGCAAATTGATACTACAAGATATTCTCAAAACATCAACAGATACCGTACAGCAAGCGGCCGCGCAATGGGTGATAGATAATGATGGCATTGCCGCAAACGCCGCGGTAAATATGAAAAGTAAATACGGTGCCCTGGTTGGTAAATACACCGGTAATATAACCATTACCAATGTTAAGGGGGATTTAGTATGGAACCGCGTTGAACCCGACAAACCAATTGAAAGTTATGTACTAAAAGAGGTTAAGCCTGATGTGCTGGTTATTACCGGCCTGAATGCCAACATTGGCGCTAATGTATCGCGTCTGTATATAAACCGTGATGCACAGGGTAAAATAGAAACACTTACCCGCAAAACTCTTTTAGGAAACGGCAGTATATCTGCGAGCGCCCCGCCACTTAAAAAGATTTAAAACAGTACTGCCGGTAAATTCTGAACCAGGCGGTCAAACAAACAAGCCTCCGATATAAGGAGGCTTGTTTGTTTTTAGCACATCGTCGATCTAATTAAGAACTGTCATCAATACCCAAAGTTAATCCCTTACTGCATCAACAATCAGCGAAGTATAACCCAACTTTCCATCCTGATTCCTGGGGTCATATCTGCGTGAACGGTGGATCATGCCACCGTCAAGGGTCCAGTCGATATAGTTAAATTCACCGTTCTCGTCCCAATATTCTAATAGTTCAACTCTGAAACCGGCTTTTTCAAGGCGGCTTTTCATTACGTCGTAAGTGTATAAGATCTTATGATCGTCGGCCCCTACACCGGTACCACCTACGCGCACCCATTCTATGTATTCTTTATCCGGATTATTGCCATCAGGTACAGCAATTCTTAATCTGCCGCCTTTTTGCAGCCAGTCGTAACAGTTTTGGTTCGACAGGCGTGTTTCTTCGTCGGGAATATGCTCCCAAACGTGTTCGGCTAATATATTGGTCAGGCGTTCTTCGCCAAACAGGCGTTGCCAGTCTGATGCTTTACTGGCATCCAGCGCGTCATATTCAGATAGTATCCACTCTTTACCCAGCTTTATTTTAGATGAGCCAATAGTCAGCTTTCTTTTCTTTAAAACATGAAAGTTAAACCTGATCTCTACCGACCCTTTCAATCTCAATAATAAATGCTTTATCATGAATACTCTTTTCTTTTTGATTATAATTTGCAGCGCCAATTATAGGCATTTTATTTACCCTTTTTAAATTGCCTGAGCTGATATTACTTGCGCCAGGCTTTCTACAGACATATCAATACCATTAACAATATGCGTTGCCTGCTCATAAAAGCCGGATCGTTCGGCCAGTTTTTCAGCAATAAATGCTATTAGTTCATCCCCATGTTTACCTGCAATAAGCGGGCGTGTGGTTTTTCCTTTATCCAATCGCTCGGCTAATGTTTTAGGCGATAGTTTGATATATAGCGTTTGCCCGTTAGCGTTCATCCACTCCATATTATCAAAAAAACAGGGCAAACCGCCACCGGTAGATACGATAACATTTTCGGGATAAGCCGTATCCTTTAAAATGGACGATTCCAGTTGTCTGAAAGCTTCCTGGCTATGGGTGGTAAAATATTCGGCTATTGTCATCCCGGCTTTTTCTTCCAGGATATGGTCAAGGTCCATAAACTCATAGCCTAAATGGTTAGCCAGTTTGCGGGCCCAGGTGGTTTTGCCGCATCCCATAAATCCTATAAAAAATATTCTCATTGTAGTTTCACTCTTGGGTCTATCCAAACATAAACAACATCAACCAAAATATTGATCGCCACAAAAATAAAAGCGATAAATAAAATGGCCCCCATCACAACCGGGAAATCAGACAACTCCAAAGCGTTTACCGTAGTTTTACCCAACCCGTTGTAACCAAACACATATTCCACAAAAAACGAACCCGCCAGCAACGAGGCAAACCACGTGGCAATAGCCGTAATTACCGGGTTAAGCGCGTTCTTTAACGCGTGGCGATAAATAATGGTGTTATTACTCAGTCCCTTCGCTTTAGCAGTACGAATATAGTCCTGTCCCAAAACATCCAGCATGGCATTGCGGGTAAGCTGTACAATAATGGCCAGCGGCCTAAAGCCTAAAGTAACCATCGGAAGTATCAGGTTTTTCCAGGTGATGACCTCGCCTTTAAACGGATCATAACTATATAAACTGCCCGACATATTCAACCCGGTATATTTACTCAGCACAAAACCAAAGACCCATGCAATGATAATCCCCGCAAAAAACGAGGGTGCAGAGATTCCCAATGTTGAAAAAGCCAATGCCGAGCGGTCAACCCATGTATCTTTATGTACTGCGCTTAAGATCCCCAAAAATACTCCTATCAAAATAGCGAACAACATAGCGGTGGTTGCCAGTATCAAAGTATTAGGCACCACCTCTAAAAGCAGCGAGACCACATCTTTACTGGTTTGATATGACCGCCGCAAATAGGGCCATTTTAACGCCACAACCTTTTGTTGCGAAATAGCGAACAGCGGTACATAATGGTAACGCAACCGCTCGGCCGGGGTGTTCAAGTGAATACCGATTGCCGACAGGTCATTCATATAATAAGCGAACTGCACATATAACGGTTTATCCAACCCAAACTCTTTACGGATAGTTTGCAGCGATTGTACATCGGCACGTTGCCCCTGCGTCATGCGGGCCGGGTCAACCGGTAAGATATTGAACAGGAAAAACACCACCACCACAATACCCAGCATTACTGCCGAGCCATAAAAGAACTTGCGGATGATGTAACTGATCATTATTTCAAAAAGTATTCCTTAGCTATATGGTCAAAATCAGGCACGGTATGGTAGTGCCATTTATTAATGATGGTACCGTTCTTTATTAATAATATACCCGGGTTTGATCGAACCATTGATTTTAGCGGCACGCCATCGGCATAAAATATCTCGCTTATTAAGCGGTGTTTCTTGCTAAACGCTTCGGCATCTGTAGCATTTGCCGATGTCAGCAGGATGGTGCGGGTGTTATAATTTTGTGTCAGGTTTGCGCATAGGGCGTTCAGGCGGTTTATTGCTGCTTCGTCTGTATTTTTCAGGTCGTAAGCCACTATCCATAAACTATAAAACGGGCTACTTAATAACTCTTTTGTATAATCTGTCCGTTGCGCGTCCTGGATAGAAAGGTCGGCAATTTTTGGGGTGAAACCTTTTTTTACCAGTTTACTTTCAGGCGTGCCAAATATCTCCCAGTTGTTATCTTTCCAGATACCGCTTTTCAAATATTCCTTGTCGCTCATGGTTTTGGTTTCGCCGGTCTTTTTGTTTTTAAGATTATAGGTGATCTCAAACTCGTCAGGCATGGCTCCCGGCGGCGTTTTCATCTCGTCTGGAATATTAGCGCCTATCTTATATGGCAAAAAATCAACTATCGGCGAAAAATTATAGGTAAACAAACCAAATCCTACAGATAAAACTATTGAAACAGTTAACAAACGCTCGCCGGTCTTAGCGCTAAACAGCGGAGTTATCCTTTCCTTGTTTTTAAACAGAACGACGATGAGCAACAGCAACACCAGGTCCTTGCTGAACGATTGCCATGGGGTTAGCGGTATCGCATCGCCAAAGCAACCACAGGTTTGTACCACCTTAAAAAACGCCGAGTAAAACGTTAAGAATGCGAAGAAGATAATGATGAGCAGTAAGCCCCAGGCCACTTGTTTGGTGCGCACGCCAATTAACAGGGCAAAGCCCAGTATCATTTCGAGCGCGCAAAGCAATACCGCCAGGCTCAACGCCAGTCCATTTAAAAAGGTGATATGAAACACCTCAAAGTACTCTACCAGTTTGTAAGAGAAACCTAACGGATCATTAGCTTTTATCAGGCCCGAGAAGATAAACAGCAAGCCTACGCCAATTCTACAGAACCATATTAAGCCATTTTTCATTGTACCCCCAGTTTGATCAACGCGAATACCGAGTAATTTAAAATATCCTGGTAATTAGCCTTTATCCCTTCGGATGCCAAAGTAAGGCCCTTATTATCCTCGATCTGTTTTACCCGCAGCAGTTTCATCAATATCAGGTCGGTTAATGAACTGATGCGCATATCCCGCCAAGCCTCGCCATAATCATGGTTTTTGGCAAACATCAGGTCTTTGGTCTCTTTTACTTTCTCGTCAAATAAACGGCCGACATGGTCGGGGGCTATTTCAACAGGTGTTTCGGCATCGCACTCCAACTGCAGCATAGCGATAACGCAGTAGTTAACAATGCCGATGTATTCGCCGGTAATATCCTCGCCTACTTTCGAGATCTTTTTTTCTTCCAGCGTACGGATACGTTGCGCTTTAATAAAGATCTGATCGGTAATAGATTCCAGGCGAAGGATGCGCCAGGCAGTTCCATAATCATGGGTCTTCTTCATGAAAAGCCCTTTGCAAATATTAATTACGGCTTCGTATTCGGCTGATGTATTGTTCAAGATGTTGTATTATTTTAAGTAGTATTTCTGAAATGTTATAACATTATGCGGACACAATATAAATCACAAAATCTAAAGTAACTTTACAACTTTAAAAACATTGCAATCATCTAACAGATCAATGGCTAAAGATACAGTTTTTCATAAAAAGACGATCCTAAATGCAGGAGGTAGGCTTATAGATTTATCCACACCCAAAGTGATGGGCATTATTAACCTTACGCCCGATTCTTTTTATGCCGATAGCCGCCAACCCGCCATAGCAGATGCGTTGCAACAAGCCGAAAAGATATTAAATGATGGCGCTACGTTTCTCGACCTGGGAGCCTACTCCTCCCGCCCGGGAGCCGAGGATATATCCGTTCAGGAAGAAATGGACAGGCTGATACCGGTGGTTGAAGCGATAATTACAAAATTTCCTAATGCTATTTTGTCTATAGATACCTTTCGAGCGCAAGTAGCTGAGGCTGCTATAAAAGCCGGGGCGCACATTATCAATGATATATCCGGCGGGCAGTTGGACGCGGATATGTTTGCTACCGTCGCCCGGTTGCAAGTCCCCTACATTTTAATGCACATGAAAGGCACCCCAAAAACCATGAACAGCCTGGCCAATTACGATGATGTGTTTAACGATGTGCTGGATTATTTTATAGCAAAACATCAACAGTTAAAAAAACTGGGCATAAGTGATATAATACTCGACCCGGGATTTGGTTTCGCTAAAAAGCCGGAGCATGGTTATGCTTTACTGAACCGGCTGGAAGACTTCGACAGATTGGGTTTACCGATACTGGTGGGAGTATCCCGCAAAAAAATGATCTACGGCCAGTTAGGCATAACTGCCGAAGAAGCATTGAACGGCACTACGGTACTCAACACCATAGCGCTTACCAAAGGCGCAAGCATTTTAAGGGTTCATGATGTAAAAGAAGCGATACAAGCCATAAAATTGGTGGGTTATTTGCATAATGATCTATAACTTAGCGAAAACTGCCATTAGGCTAACCTGAAGCAAACCCATCTTATGAAAAAAATTAGCCTGTATACCGGGTTATGTTTGGCCTGCGTTATTGTTGTTGGTTCGATAGCATGGACAACTAAACCCATACCTAAAAAGAAACCTGCCGATGCCCGGCCTAACATCATCATTATTCTGACCGATGACATGGGCTTTAGCGATGTGACCTGTTTTGGCGGCAACTTTGTACCTACGCCCAACATAGACCGCATAGCACAAAACGGCCGGAAATTTACCCAATACTATAGCGCCGCGCCTATTTGTTCGCCATCAAGAGTAGGGATGCTTACCGGTATGAACCCGGCAAGGTGGAACTTCTCTACCTACCTGGATAATAGGAAGCACAACAAAAACGCCGAGCAGGCCGACTTTTTGGATCCGTCTGCACCGTCAATAGCGCGGGTGTTTAAAAACGCCGGCTATGCCACAGGCCACTTCGGTAAATGGCACATGGGTGGCGGCCGCGATGTAAAGAACGCGCCCGGCTTTGAGCAATACGGCATTGATGAGCATAACAGCACCTACGAAAGCCCCGACCCCGACCCGCTGCTTACTGCTACCAACTGGATCTGGTCTGACAAGGATAGCATAAAACGCTGGGACCGCACCAAATACTTTGTAGATAAGACCCTGGCTTTTATGAAAAAACACAAAGGGCAACCTTGCTTTGTAAACCTCTGGCCCGATGATGTGCATACGCCATGGGTACCGCGCAAAGAGACAGAATACACCGGCAAATATCCCATGAACCCTGAGGAAGAAGCTGCCTTTAAAGCAGTACTAAAGGAATACGATGTACAAATTGGGCGCTTACTAGATGGCTTAAAAGCCATGGGTGTCGACAAAAACACCATTGTTATTTTTACCAGCGATAATGGCCCGCTGCCAAGTTTCAGGGGGAGCAGGGCAATGGGGTTAAGGGGTTCCAAGCTTTCATTATATGAAGGTGGTACCCGTATGCCGTTCATCATACAATGGCCTGGGCATGTACCTGCGGGTACCATTGATGAAAGTTCTGAGTTAAGCTCGACTGACCTGATGCCAACCCTGACCAAATTTGCAGGGATAAAATTGCCTGTGGGTTATAAAGGTGATGGCATGGACAGGGGCGCAGCTTTATTAGGCAAGCCATCACTAAGGGGTAAAGACCTCTTCTGGGAATATGGCCGCAACGCTACAGGATTTGCTTATCCGCGTCCAATTGATAAAAGCCCTAACCTGGCTGTAAGATCAGGCGGGTGGAAGTTATTAATGAATAATGACGGTACCGATATCCAATTGTATAATATACTGAAAGATAAAAAAGAGTCGACCAACGTAGCTGCAGATCAGCCTAAAATTGCAGATGAATTAAAAGGTAAACTAATGGCCTGGTGGCAAACTATGCCTCGTTTAAAATAAATGTTATGATGATCAATAAACAACATCTTATAAAAGGAGTAATGCTATCTGTAGCATTTTTGAGTGCAGGCATATTGCTGGCTTTAAAACCATCGCCCATAAAACCTGTAAAGCAAAAAAACCGTCGGCCAAATATTGTATTTATTATGGCTGATGATCTGACCATGACCGATATTGGCCCCTATGGCAGCACACAGGTACATACCCCAAATATGGACAGGCTGGCCCGCGAAGGTGTTTGTTTAGACAATATGTTTAACATGGTGCCGGTTTGTTCGCCAACAAGGCAGTCGCTGTTAACCGGGTTAGGGCCGGTGCGTAGTGGTGCTTACCCTAACCATACCATGATCTATAAAGGCATAAAAACTTTGCCCGTATATTTAAAACAGTTGGGCTATAACGCGGCTATTATAGGTAAAAGACATTACGCGCCGGATGAATCATACCCTTTTGATTTTTTAGGCGGACGCGATCATGATGATGGTTCGGGCATTGATATCGACCTAAGCAAAGCCGACGAATGGGTAAAAAAACAAACGGACAAACCCTTTTACCTAATGTTTACCAGCAATCAGCCGCATGAACCATATACGCGTGGTAATCAATCGGCTTATGATCCTGACAAGGTAAAACTGGGTCCAAACATGGTTGATACCAAACTTACCCGTAAGCGTATGGCCAAATACTTTGCCGAGATCACTTACCTCGATAGTCTGATAGGTGTCACGCTTGATATTGTGAAACGTACCGGACAGGAAGATAACACCATTATTATGTTCGCTACAGAACAAGGCAACTCTTTCCCGTTCTCTAAGTGGACGCTGTACGATCAGGGCTTGCATTCCGGCTTCATCGCCAAATGGCCGGGCAAGATCAAACCGGGGACACGCAACCCTGCAATGCTTGAATATATTGACATTACCCCTACACTGATCGATATTATAGGCGGCGATCCCACCAAAATAAACACAGGATCAAAAGACGGTAACGGTAAAATGGGCTTCGATGGCGTGAGCTTTAAAAATGTTTTGTTAGGACAAACAACTCACGTACGAGATTACGTGTTTGCGGAGGAAACCACTCGAGGCATTATACAAGGCAGCGATGCCTATGCCATACGGTCGGCACGCAATAAGCAGTTTCTGTATATCCATAACTTAAATTTTAAGGAAACATTTAAAAACACGGTGGTCAGGATGCCTTTTTTCAAAGAATGGCAGAATACAGATCAGGCTCGTTCTGCCTTTTACCAGGTGCGCCCTGAGTTTGAATTGTATGATGTGGTCAATGATCCCTTCAACCTAAAAAACCTGGCCGAAGATCCTAAGTATGCCAAAGTTAAAGCCGAGCTAAATAGCCAATTGGATGCCTTTATGAAACAGCAAAATGATAAAGGTATTGAAACAGAAATGCAGGCATTAACTCGTCAACCCAAAAATGGCGCAGAGGATTAGTAAATAAATAATAAATTAGTCGCCATTATAACCTATTACCATGAAATATAATAAACTATACTTATTGCTGCCTATTGCTGGCGCTTCTTTAGCACTGCTGGCGTGGACCACTAAGCCCAAGCCTAAAAAAGCAGAACCGATAGCGGCAAGTCGCCCTAACATTATAGTGATCATGGCTGATGATATGGGCTTTAGTGATGTAGGTTGTTATGGCGGCGAGATTAACACGCCCAACATTAACTACCTGGCGCAAAACGGTATTAGGTTCACTAACTTTTATAATACTTCGCGTTGCTGCCCTACCCGCGCATCGTTGCTTACGGGCTTATATAACCACCAGGCTGGCATTGGTAAAATGACCGATGCTGAGGATGAACCGGGATACTTAGGCCATTTGACAGAAAACTCCGTTACCTTGGCTGAGGTTTTAAAAACGGCCGGCTATCATACCGCTATGTCGGGCAAATGGCATGTGTCTAATACCAACGGGCAACCTGATCCGAAAGAACAACTGGCCTGGTTAGATCACCATAAAGTATACCCTGAGTTCTCGCCGATCAGTCAATATCCAACCAGCCGTGGGTTCGAGCAATATTTTGGAACGATATGGGGTGTGGTTGATTTTTTTGATCCGTTTAGTTTAGTGAGTGGCACCAAGCCTATTACCTCTGTACCAAAAAACTATTACCATACTGATGCTATAAATGATACCGCGGTGGCGTACATTAATGGCTTTTCTAAGTCGAAACAGCCTTTCTTTTTATATGTGGCAGAAAATGCCCCGCATTGGCCGCTAATGGCCAAACCGCAGGATATAGCCAAATATAAAGAC
Organism: Bacteroidota bacterium; assembly: GCA_040388175.1. Lineage (GTDB taxonomy): Bacteria > Bacteroidota > Bacteroidia > Sphingobacteriales > Sphingobacteriaceae > Mucilaginibacter. Next base: position 14,325 of record JAZKCG010000085.1, read on the forward strand.
ACCTATAAAGGTGGTTGGGATGCTATCCGCGAAGCTCGTTATCAAAAAATGATCAAACTGGGCCTGATCGATCCAAAAACCACCAAACTTTCTGAGCGTTGGAACGATAACCTGAAATGGGAGAACAACCCCGATAAAGCTTATGATGCACAACTAATGGCTATCCACGCTGCCATGATTGATTGCATGGATCAGGGCATAGGCCGAATTATAGATGCCTTGCGTAAAAATGGCCAGTTAGATAATACATTGATTGTTTTCTTATCAGACAATGGCGCCAGTGCAGAAAGCGCCCCTGGTTACGGCCCGGGCTTTGACCGCCCCGATGAAACCCGCGATGGCCGCAAGATCAGCTACTCGTTGAAAAAAGACAATGTACCTGGCACAGAGTTGGTTTACTCATCTATAGGGCAGCGCTGGGCCAATGTGGCCAATACTCCGTATCGCTTATGGAAAGCAGAATCATACGAAGGTGGCCTGCATACCCCAATGATCGCTTTCTGGCCCAAAGGCATAAAAGCGCCAAAAGGCAGCTTTAGCAAACAGGTTGGGCACGTAATGGACTTTATGACCACGTTTAATGAACTGGCAGGTGCAACTTATCCAAAAACGTATAAAGGCCATATTATACCACCAACACCCGGCGTAAGCCTGGTACCTGCACTTGAAGGAAAAGCTGTTACTGGTCACGAGGAGCTATTTAATGAACATTTTCAGGCCCGCTATGCCCGCGTTGGCGATTGGAAGCTGGTATCAACAAATGACCATAACTGGCATTTATTTAATTTGGCCGAGGATAGAAGTGAGACCAACGATCTGAAAGCCCAATATCCGAACAAGGTAAAACACCTGGACAGCTTATGGAAACTATGGGCCAATACCCACTTGGTGTTGCCTAAACCCGGACAGAAAAAGAAACAATAGCCATTTTTTCATGGCAGCCTTACCTCAAAGGCTGCCATGAAATTCACACCTGTTTAAAGCCTTATGCCAGTAGTAAAAAAAGCCGTTTTTCAGGCATCTGGGATTTTACCGGTAGTAAAAAAAGGCCTTTTTCGGGTATTAGGTGTAATGCCGGTAGTAAAAAAGACCATTTATCGGGCATTAAGCCTAATGCCGGTAGTCATATTTTTATTTAATTCGTTGATTACAAGCAAAATAGCGCCAGCCAATCAAAGAACGATGTAAAATTTGTTTTGGAAAAATGTTGATGTGCCTATATGAACCAGAGCGATTCGCTTATTCAAATATACGAAAAATTACGGAGGAATTTAAATCAAGAGTTCTGAAAGTCGTCGAAATCTTCAAACACAAACTCGCCATCGTCTTCTTGCAGCCTGCCTGCATCAAATGCCAATGACTCTAAACCGGCTATCATTTTAGCCAAGGTTTCTGATTGGTCGTTTATTTCCTTCTCAATGTTTTCAGCATCGTCATTTTGCAAAGCAACAACTATCTTCTCTTTTAAAACATTTAAAGATTCCTTTATTATTTCTCTTATATCTGTTTGCTCCATGGTAATATAATTTAGATCGAAGGTACAAACTTGGCACGATTCTACATCGTCAGTTCTAATCGTTCACCCCATGTTAGTATCCAGCTTTTAGCAGGGTCTAAATTTTTGACCTTGTTATAAGTATATTGGTATGACCAACGCCATTTTCCAATAGCATGGCCCAGTTCCATCACATGGTCGTAAATGGTAATATCGGGCTTAACCCGGGCTACAGATTCAAACACATTTATAGCGTTTTCTATATGTAAAATAAACAGGTTGATGTGCCGGGTCGGGTTCAACCCCTCCAGTATTCTTGCATCACCAATATGATAAATGGTGTAATTATTGGCAGATGGCCCACAATTGATCTGTGAAACTATTACCGGCACATCGGCTTGTTTGTTCATGGTAAATCGCACATTTACCTCGCCAAAATTAAATTCCCGGATGGTATCTATCAGTGTCCCTTTAGTGTAAAATGGGGTATAAACCTTTTTCCCGGCGGCTATCATCGCGTTTAAAAAATCAGTATTGTTATGATCGCCATGAACATGTGATACGATAGCAAAATCCAGTACATCTACCAGTTTTTCAGATTCACGCTGATTCAGGTCTATGGCAAAACAGGCGTCTTTAGTTTTAACAATATAACCCATGTTATACATTTTCCAGACCACTACGCCTTTTCGTACCCGCGTAGCTCTTATTTCGGATACCGATCTATCAATGGCTTTTTTGAGGTAGTAAAGTATCGGCTGCGATCTTTCCATATCTAAAGCCGCGTCAGGTTGGCTTTTCCAATAGGATCGATATTTGCTCCACTCATCATTACTTAATTGCCAGCCATATTTGTCCAATACTTCCGTTTTCTTCCATCTCGACATAAAGTTTGAACCATCTGCGGCAGGCCGATTGGTGTGAAACCAATTAGCTAAGGAATCCAGCTCATAAAAACTGGCTTTATCAAACGATTGCCCAGATGCCTTAAATGGGAGAACATAAAAAGCAATAGCTAACAGTATTCTAGATAATCGTACCAGGCTGGTATTTCTCATTGCAAATTATTTAAAGGTTGAATATCTGCATTATACTTCAACACATCATTATTTTACTTTTAACAAATGCTAAAAATTCTTTGTTTATTAATTATTTAGAATTATTAAAAATAATATTTGGATTTATTCTAAATAACCCGCAAATTTGTGGCGAATGCAAACAACAATACTTGAGCAAGAGCTACTTACCGAAGTCTTTACTACTGCATATGGTTCCGTTTACCAAAATGATGCCGAGCGTTGCTGGCAAGTTGATTTTAACGGCAAAAGAGCCAAGTTTGATTACCGCAACTTACTTAAATTACGTACCGCTATTTACCGCATAGATATTGAACAGCGCCTGTTGGATAGTTCTTTATCGCCCGATGTAGAGATCATTTTTATTTGCGCCTGCGATCATTGCTATGTACTTAACCTGGTACAGATTATTGCCCTTAGAAACCTTTTAGAAGGCACCTTTGTGATGCTGGAACTTAACCAGATCATCAACGACAGGCTATACCGCGTAGTTGCCTGATATTTAGACTTATTTCATATTACACTTATTTTGATCTAATACTGATCTTTAGCACTAATATTGTACTATAATTTAGTATTACACCTAAAATTAGAACCATTATGAAAGATCTTGTTCGCATAAAAACCCTCATTTCTTCTGATATTGAAGCGTTGCTTAATAAACAGATCAAAATGGAAGCCCTTTCTTCGTCGGTTTATTTAGCCATGGCATCATGGTGTGGCCGTAACGGGTACGATTCTTCTTCAAACTATTTTTTTAAACAAGCCGAAGAAGAAAGACAGCATCAGCTTAAATTCTTTAAATATGTTTTAGATATGGGCGGCAACGCGGTATCGCCGGAAGTTTCTTCTATCAAGCAAGAATACCACTCGTTCCGTGAGATTTTTGAGGAAGCGCTTGACCAGGAGATTAACGTTACCCAATCTATTAAGAACATTTATGGCCGCTGCCTTAAAGAGCAGGACTTTGTGACCATGGAATTTTTAAACTGGTTCCTGAAAGAACAACGCGAAGAAGAATACAAAGCACGC
>JAZKCG010000086.1:0-35031 GCA_040388175.1 Bacteroidota bacterium
AGACAAACGGTACCAAAAACCGTCGTACTACCATTATACTATCAGGCAATCTCCACCTTCGTAACATACGTCCCGAAAAGGAATGCAAATATAAGACGAAATTTTCAACTTCAAAATCTTAATTTAAAAAAAATAAGCCCCCTCTAAATCTCCCCCGGTAGGGGAGACTTAAAACGCTAATTTTAAAGCCCTTCCTACCGGGGAGGGTTTGGCTGGGGCTGCGTTAATTTGTTAAATAATGCTAAATAGCTTGCCGCATATTTACAACATCAACTTAGTTTTACTATTTTCGGCTCTAATTAAACCATTACACTTTGTAATTTCTCCACATGAAATATAACAAAATCAACAACCTGTTTGGTTGGCTGGCCTTTATTATTGCCTCGTTAACCTATATTTTAACCTTAGAGCCGTCTGCCAGTTTTTGGGATTGCGGCGAGTTTATAGCCTGTATATATCGCTTACAGGTAGCGCACCAACCGGGTGCACCATTGTTTACCATGATAGGTAAAGTGGTTTCCCTCCTATCCATGGGCGATGTTACCAAAGTAGCTTATTGGACCAACATGGCATCGGCACTGGCCAGTGGTGCCACTATTATGTTCTTATTCTGGACCATTACGGCGCTTGCCAAAAAGATCCTTATTAAAAAAGAAGATGACCTGCACCTCACCAATCTGATATTGATCATGGGCGCGGGCCTGGTAGGTTCTTTAGCTTATGCTTTTTCTGATACCTTTTGGTTCTCGGCTGTCGAGTCTGAAGTTTATGCGCAATCGTCGCTGTGTACAGCTATTGTATTTTGGGCCATATTAAAATGGGATGCCCACGCCGACGAACCCCATGCTGATAAATGGGTGATCTTTATAGCCTATGTAATGGGCTTATCTATAGGTATACACTTATTAAACTTACTGGTTATCCCGGCTATCGCGCTGGTTATTTATTTCCGCAAAGCCAAAAACGCTACTACCTGGGGTACCATAAAGGCCTTTTTACTGGGTGTTGTAATTGTAGCCGCGGTACTATGGGGCATAATTCAATACACCGTAAAAGGTGCTGCTTTTTCTGACTTGTTCTTTGTAAATACCTTAGGATTTGGATTTGGCAGCGGTGCCATCGCATTCTTCTTATTACTGATAACTACCCTAATTGCCGGTATAGTTTATACCATTAAGCCAACAACAACCGCGCTTGGTATAGCTGTAGTTTGTTTTGTAGGTACGCTAACTATTAGCGCGGGCCTTGTGGGTTTTGTAATGGCAATTGCCATAGCAGCGCTGTTAGAATATGTAGTAAAGATCCGCACCAAACGTTTTGCGCTGAACAGCTTTCTGGTTTGTACAGCGTTTATTTTGTTTGGTTACAGCTCATTTGTCATGATCGTGATCAGGGCAAAAGCCGGCACTAACTTAAACAACAGCAACCCGCAGGACGCGTTTGCCTTAAACGGTTACCTTAACCGCGACCAGTATGGCGATACTCCGTTATTATACGGCCAATACTTCGACTCGAAAGCCGTTGATCAAACCGAAGGTGGTAACATATACCGTCGTGGTGATACTAAATATGAGATAGCAGGCAAAAAACTAAGCACCATTTATGACCGGAATACCATTTTCCCGCGTATGTTTAGCGTAAAGAACGGCCATCCGCAATTTTATAAAGAATGGGAACATTTAGGCGAGAATGAAAGCCCGACGTTTGCTAATAACCTGTCATTCTTCTTTACATGGCAAGTTAACCAAATGTATACCCGTTACTTTCTATGGAACTTTGTGGGCCGTACCAACGAGTTAGACGGCCAATTAAAAGGCACCGACGGCGACTGGATAAGCGGTTGGAACTTTAATAAAAAACTCCCTTACTCGGTAACCCAAAGCAAAAGCTATAATCGCCTGTTCTTTTTACCGTTAATTTTAGGATTAATGGGGGTATACTTCCACTTTAAGCGTAACCAAAAAGACGCCGGTGTGGTTGGGGTACTTTTCTTCTTTACCGGTATAGCTATCCTGCTTTATCTAAACCAGGACCCGCTGCAACCCCGCGAGCGTGATTATGCTTACGCGGGTTCATTTTATGCTTTCGCGATATGGATAGGCCTGGCAGTTTTATTTATTGCCGATCTGTTAAGCAAGAAAGAGCGTGCTACTAACGCTGCTATCCTGTCAACCGTATTCTGTTTAAGCGTTGGCCCCATTTTAATGGCTAACCAGGAATGGGACGACCATGACCGGTCCACCAAGCTTACCCCACATGATATGGCTTATAACTACCTGAATTCATGCGCTCCAAATGCTATTTTGTTTACTTATGGCGATAATGATACTTACCCGTTATGGTACATACAAGAAGTTGAAAATGTACGCCCTGATGTACGTATTGTAAACCTGAGCTTATTGGGTACAGATTGGTACATTAAGCAAATGAAAACTAAAATGAACGAGTCTGCCCCTTTGCCTATTACCATGGCCAACTCTAAGTTTAAAAACGGCGTACGCGATGTAATTTATTATAATGATGCCAAAATACCGGGGTCGTCAGAATTAAAAGACGTGTTTGACTTTATCGTATCTGACAATAAAGACGCCATGTTACAATACCAAAGCGGCGAGGATGCTAATTACTTGCCTACCAGGAACCTTAAAATAACAATTAACCCCGACGAAGTTATACAAACCGGAACCGTGGCTGCGGCTGACCGTAATAAAATTACCCCTGAGGTGCAATTCACTTATCCGGGCCAAATGGTTACTAAAGATAACCTGGCGATGTTAGATATACTGGCACATAATAACTGGAAAAGGCCTATTTACTTTACAGTTACCGTACCTAACGAAAGCTTGATGGGGTTAGACAGATACTTATATAATGAAGGATTTGCCTACCATTTATTACCGCTAAAACCAGACACTACTGCCGCGCATTTAGAAAGCACCAACACCCCTGTTATGTACACTAACGTGATGGATAAATTTAAATGGGGAAACATGAAAACGGCCCGCTACCTGGATCATGAATCATTAACTATGTTTTACCCGCTAATTGGCCGGGTATATTTAACTCTTGCACAAAACCTGTATAAAGAAGGGCATCCTGATTTGGCCAAAAAAGCATTATATAAATATTTAGATGTAACGCCAAACATTATACCCATACAGGAAGTAGCCGCCCGCAAATATTATATGTGCGAGTTGGCTTACCATTTAGGCGAGACTGAAATGGCCAACAAAACCATCAAGCAGATAAGCGACTACCTCTTTAATTCGCTTGATTACAATTACCTGCAATTTAAAGATGGTAAAGCTATTAGCAGCGAAATTCAGTTTGGACTATCTCTTTTAAATGCAGTAGTTACCTTAACCAAAACAGAGAACCCTGCACTATATACCCAATACAAAGCAAAGCTTGATGCTTATGCAAAAGACTTTGGGGCAGATATAAGGCCGTAGAGGTTATAGAAATAAGTTAAACGTTGTCATCTCGACCAACGGGAGAGATCTATACACATATCAAGTGAACCACCTGTAGGTGTATAGATTTCTCGCTACCGATAGAAACGACATTTTTTGTTTGAGGTTGTACAACACAGTGCTCCCTCCGGGACATAAAAAAAAGCGATATAATTTGTGATCATATCGCTTTTTTTATCGTAAGATATTGGTTATTAACCCTCCATCACCACACCCATCGAGCAAAATTTATCAATACGCTCTGCAACTAACTCGTTAACATCGCGCTCTTTTAGTGTTTTAAGGTCTTTTAGTAATTGTTTTTTAAGGATACCGGCCATAGCTACCGGATCTTGATGTGCGCCACCAAGCGGTTCTTTTATTACACCGTCTATCAGCTTATTTTTTAACATCTCTGTCGATGTCAGTTTCAGCATTTCGGCAGCACGTTCTTTTTGCTCCCATGTTTTAAACAGGATGGTCGAACAATTCTCTGGCGATATAACAGAATACCAGGAGTTATCCAGCATCATCACCTTATCACCTATACCAATACCCAATGCACCGCCTGATGCACCTTCGCCAATTACCACGCAAATAACCGGCACTTTTAGTACTGCCATTTCTAACAGGTTACGGGCAATAGCTTCACCTTGTCCGCGTTCTTCTGCTTCCAGGCCGGGGAATGCTCCCGGGGTATCTATCAGCGTAACTACAGGTTTGCCAAATTTCTCGGCCAGTTTCATCAACCTCAAAGCCTTACGGTAACCTTCCGGATTAGCCATACCAAAGTTGCGGTATTGCCTGTCTTTAGTGTTACGGCCCTTTTGGTGGCCTATAAACATTACGGTTTCACCGTTTAATGTTCCGAAACCACCTATTATCGCTTTATCATCACCTACGGTACGGTCGCCGTGCAGTTCAATAAAATCATCGCACATCAACTCCAGGTACTGTAAAGTATAGGGCCTTTCGGGATGACGTGATATTTGTACCTTTTGCCAGCCGGTCAAATTGCTGTATATTTCTTTTTTGGTCGATTCTAATTTACTTTCCAACTCAGTCAACGTGGCAGACATATCCAACTTGTTCTTGTCTTCAACCTGTTTCACCTTTTCAATCTGGTGGATCAGGTCTGCCAATGGTTTTTCAAAATCAAACGTGATTTTCATAGTTAATTATTGAGGGGGCTAAATTAAATAAATCAAACGGCATATTATCATTTAGGTTTCTGTAATGACTCAAACTTATTTAATTGTTGTTGCGATAGTAGTTTTTGAGTTGACATACAGGCCTGTAACAAAGCATTTTTCAACTCGCCCTGGTATAAACCATAACGGTTGGTAAAGAAAATAACGTCGCCATCCAATGTTTTATGGTACCTGAACATGCTGTCCAGCACCCTTTCGGTGTCAATAATTGATCCGCCTATCTGTAACCGGCGTTTACGCAGGTAGGCACTGGCTTCGGTTATTTTTTTTATCTGGATGGGGCTCAGATCAAGCTCGTTTCTGCATTTTAACACTTTATCGGGTAAAGGATAATGGTTCATTTCGGCAACCATTGCCAGGTCTTCGCCGGCCTCTCCTTTTTTGTAAGCCTGGTATTGCTGATAGGTAAACGTACGCACCGGCGAACGTTTACCGGCAGTATCTGCGCTTGACTGTGCATAAATTGACACGCTGCTTAATATCAGCAGAAAAGTGAGTACGGCTTTAACCATATTAAAGTTATTGTTTGTTCATAAACAGTGTTACAGCGGCAAAGTTCGGTTTTATTTTTATTTTTTCAAGGGATTGATTTGAGAGGGTAATTATTATAGCCAGAAAAAACGAATAGTTAGCTGTTCCATATAACGTGTATCACTCCTGTCAATATCATCAATTCACAATTAGCTGATATTCAACAAAAAAACATAAATTTAACTATAAAAAAACAGACTTATACGTTGTTTTATTTTGTTTCACTGATATTTCATACATTGCTGATATACAATAACTTAATTAAAATAAGTGTTTCACTTGTTTCATATGTTTCATGTTTGCGTTGGAACACGCTACCTTTATATACCCATTAAAAATGCCATTATACCATGACCGTAACTGAGATCATAGATCACTTGAAACAAAAGGCCGATGCCAAACATCACGCCGGTATGATGCGTTTCGGTATAAGTAATGATAAGGCTTTGGGGGTAAAGATCCCCGAGGTTAGAAAATTGGCCAAGATGATCAAAAAGGATCACGCGCTGGCGCAGCAACTATGGGATACCGACATTCACGAAGCCCGCATATTGGCTTCAATGATAGACGATCCTAAATTGGTAACCCAGCAACAAATTGATGCATGGACCAAAGACTTCAAAACATGGGACGTATGCGATAAGGTTTGTGGCAACCTGTTTGACCGTACACCCTATGCCATTGATAAAGCGATTGAGTTTAGCCAACACGAAGAAGAGTTTATTAAACGCACCGGGTTTGTGTTGATGGCCGAATACTCGATGCATAATAAAAAAGCGAGTGATGAAGTGTTCATCAACTTCTTCCCTATCATAGAGCGTGAAGCCTGTGACGACCGTAACTTTGTTAAGAAAGCAGTTAACTGGGCTTTGCGGCAAATAGGTAAACGCAACCAAACTTTGCTGCCGTTGGCTATTGAGTGTGCAGAGCGGATCTTGCAACAGGATAGTAAAGCCGCCAAATGGATTGCCAGGGATGCTTTGAGGGAGCTGTCTGAACGATGATTAATATCATGGCCATCTTTAAATCCTAAAAATCATGGTTCAGACAAAAAAATATATATTTGCCCCCATTATGAGTAAGAATACCGACGAACTGTTTAAAAACGTTATTGCCCACGCCAAAGAGTATGGCTTTGTTTTCCCGAGTAGCGAGATCTATGATGGCCTGAGCGCCGTTTACGATTACGGTCAATTTGGCGCCGAGCTAAAGAACAACATCAAAACCTACTGGTGGAAAGCTATGGTGCAAATGCACGATAATATCGTCGGTATTGACTCGGCCATATTTATGCACCCTAAGATCTGGAAAGCAAGCGGCCACGTTGATGGCTTTAGCGACCCAATGATCGATAATAAAGACTCTAAAAAACGCTATCGCGCCGACCAGTTACTGGAAGACCGCATAGCCAAATATGACGAGGAAGGCAAAACCAGCGAAGCCGAAGAGCTGCAACTGGAAATGGATAACGCCCTAAAAGCAGAGAACCTGCCCCGCCTGCGCGAATTAATTGTTGAGCATAATATTAAATGCCCTATTAGCGGTACCGCTAACTGGACAGACGTACGCCAGTTTAACCTGATGTTCAGCACCCAAATGGGTGCTGTGGCCGATGATGCCGATGTGGTTTACCTGCGCCCGGAGACCGCGCAGGGTATATTTGTGAACTACCTGAACGTACAAAAATCAGGCAGAATGAAAATTCCGTTTGGTATAGCGCAGATAGGTAAAGCTTTCCGTAACGAGGTTATTGCCCGCCAGTTCATTATCCGCATGCGTGAATTCGAACAAATGGAAATGCAATACTTTGTACGCCCCGGCACACAAAAAGAATGGTTTGAAAAATGGAAAGCTACCCGCCTGCAATGGCACCTGGCTTTAGGCACCGATGCTGCCAAATATCGCTACCACGAACACACCAAGCTGGCACATTATGCTGATGCTGCTTATGATATTGAGTTTAATTTCCCGTTTGGCTTTAAAGAGGTAGAAGGCATACATAGCCGTACTGATTTTGACTTGAGCCAGCACCAACAGTTCTCTGGCAAGAAAATGCAATATTTTGACCCTGAGGTTGACCCGGCTACCGATAAACCTTACGGTAATTATATCCCTTACGTGATCGAGACCTCTATCGGTTTGGACCGTATGTTCCTGTTAACCATGATAAACGCTTACGAGGAAGAGGATCTGAGTACCGACGAGAAGCAAGACAGCCGTACCGTGCTGCGCCTGCACCCTTGCCTGGCACCTGTTAAAGCCGCTATATTCCCGCTGACCAAGAAAGACGGATTACCAGAAAAGGCCCGCGAGATCATGGACGCATTAAAGCTTGATTTTAACCTGCAATACGAAGAGAAAGATGCCATTGGTAAACGCTATCGCCGCCAGGATGCTATCGGTACACCTTTCTGTATAACTGTAGATCATCAGACTTTAGAAGATAACACTGTTACCATCCGTCATCGCGACAGCATGAAACAAGAACGCGTTGCCGCCGACCAGTTAGATAAGATCATCGGCGATTTGGTGAGCTGGAAGAATTTGTTGAAATAATCCGCATAACCGAATCACTAACAAAGCCCGCTCAGATTGATCTGCGCGGGCTCTGTGTTGATGGAGGCCTCCAAGAGCATCATATAACAGCGTGGCCATACCTATGATCAATCTCAATTTCCACTCCTTCCATTTTGTAACTATTCTATTACACTTGTATCTACAAGTTTACGTATTAGCTTAAAGTGTATATAAAGTACTTTTTACCTTATAGTTATTTTATTCTTTTTAATTAATAATTTATACTTTTAGACAGCATTTAACTATTGAACAACTTTTACATTGAAACCTTATTTCGTAATAAGTATTATTTGGTGCAGCATGAATAGTGGCGAGGTATTAGCACAAGGACAAAATGCGGTGGTCTATCATATTATAACCGCTGTTGAAACGGTAGCAAGAAACACTACCGGTCAAACCGAGGACCATCAAAATGATGCCAATTTTATATCGGCAGTAATTATTACCATTTTAGCCATTATTGCTCTGATCTACTATAATGCCAAAAGAGACCAGCAAAAGATTAACAAGCTATTAGCCGAAAAAAATAAAGAAATAATTGCCCAGAAAGAGCACCTTAATGATCAAGCCGAAAAATTAAATGAACTCAATATTTTAAAGGACCGGCTAATTGCTGTATTGGCACATGACCTGCGGGCACCCATAAGTACATTACGGGGCTTATTTTCTTTAATGACTGATAAGAATATCTCTGTGAGCGAATTTAATAAGATGACTCCCAGGGTATTGAACACACTCGAGCATACTTCTGACTTTTTGGATACCCTGTTGTTTTGGATAAACAGCCAGGTAGATTGTACACAAAGTACGGTTAAAAGTTTTTTGATAACAGACCTGGTAAACCGCGAGCTTTTGCACCTGGAAACAGAATTAATGCAAAAAAACATAACCGTAAATACTTGCCTGGCTCCGGACGCGGTGGCACTTGCCGACCCTAACGCTACCCGTATTGTTATTCATAACTTTTTAACTAATGCCATTAAATTTTCTAAACGCAATGGCATTATTGAAATATCATCATCATTAAAAAATAAAGAAGGCATTATTTGCTGCGTAAAAGACAATGGTATTGGCATGAATGCCGACTATCTGAATACCTTGTTTAAAAGCCATGTGTTAAGCGTAAAAGGCACCGAAAATGAAAACGGTACCGGCATGGGTTTGCTGTTTTGTAAGGACCTGATTAAAAAACAAAACGGTAACATCTGGGCCAAAAGCACTTTAGGAGCAGGTACCGAACTTTGTTTTACACTACCCATTGGAGATAAGATACTGTTTTAAGTAGAGACGCAAAATATTGCGTCTCTACGTTTTTAATGGTTATTGGTAGCTAATATTTAAAGTAATTGGGACACTTAACGCCTTGCTGATAATGCAATTTGCTTTAGCACCTTCTGCTATCTCCTTAAATTTAGCTTCGCTTACACCGTCAATTACAGCGCCTTTTAGTTCTAAATGGATACCGGTAATAACTAATGCCTGCATATCCAGATCAAGGATAGCATCGGTGCTCAGATCGCCCGGCGTAAAACCAGCCTGACTTAAAGCAGCGCCAACAGCCATGGTAAAGCAACCTGCATGAGCGGCAGCTATCAACTCTTCGGGGTTAGTACCAACACCATCTGCAAAACGGGTCTTAAAAGAGTATTGAGTATTGTTTAGTATAGTGCTTTGGGTAGTTATTTCTCCCTTGCCTTCGGTTAAAGTGCCATTCCAATGGGCATGTGCGGTGCGTTTCATAATAGTTTTGGTTTTATTGTTGTGTATGTAAATATAGTTCTTTTTAAATTTTTTCCTGCGGCGATAGGTTAACAGATCTTTAATCTTCTATTAACTATTCACAGCTCCCTATTTCTGCCATTTGGCACGCTCGTATTGCACAGGCCATTTTATATCCTCATATCCCAGTTCATGCGCCGCACGTAACGGAAAATGCGGATCGCGCAAAAACTCACGCGCCAATAACACTATATCGGCCTGCCCGTTCTGTATGATCTCGTCGGCCTGTTTAGCTTCGGTTATTAAACCTACTGCCCCGGTTAGTATACCGGCCTTGCGTACCGCTTGGGCAAACTCCACCTGGTAACCGGGTTTTAAAGGTATCGGTGCCAACACATTCCCACCTGATGAACAATCTACCAGATCAACACCTTTATCCTTTAAAATGTTTGCTAAAGCTATAGAGTCCTCTATTGCCCAGCCACCTTCTGTCCAATCAGTCGACGATATCCGCACAAATAAAGGGTTTGATGACGGCCATACTTCCTGTATAGCATCCACCACCTCCAACAATAAGCGGATACGGTTTTGGAATGATCCGCCGTACTCATCAGTACGCTTATTACTTAAAGGCGAGTAAAACTCATGTAGCAAATAACCATGCGCGGCGTGTATCTCTATCACTTTAAACCCCGCGGCTGTGGCACGGATTGTAGCTGCTTTAAAATCGGCCTTAACTTTTTCTATGCCGGCTTTATCCAGCTCAAACGGGGCTTCTTCGGTTTCGTTAAACGATATAGCGCTTGGTGCCAGCGCTTTCCAGCCATTAGGTTTATTTGAAGGTATCTGCGCGTTGCCCTTCCACGGTAATTCGTGGCTGGCTTTGCGGCCCGCATGGGCCAGTTGTGTACCCGCTATGGCACCATGTTCATGTATAAAACCGGTTATCTCTTTTAGCTTCGCGATGTGTTCGTCTTTGTAAATGCCCAGATCGCCATAACTTATCCTACCCTCTGGTGATATGGCAATAGCTTCCGTGATAACCAGTGCTGCCCCTCCTACTGCCCTGCTGCCTAAATGTACCAGGTGCCAGTTGGTAGCGAAGCCATCTTCGCTGCTGTACTCACACATCGGCGACACAGCGATGCGGTTCCTGAATTCAATATCTTTTATTTTTAATGGAGAGAATAGATGTGCCATATTTATATTTTTTACCAAATATGGATACTAAACAGCAATACTGTTCTCACCGTTTTGTCAGAAAACGCAGATGTGATACTGGTATGATAAACTTAGTCTGCTTTTTCTTCCCGCCTTACCAATAACACCTCATCATTCTCTAAAGGCAGATAGCCATACTCGTAGCAAAAATGGTAGGTCTTTCCATTTTGGGTATCATATTTATTGGTAAGGTATTTAAAGTTATAGCCTTTGGCTGCCATTTTAGCGGTGGTGGTTTTTGTTTTTCCGCCAGGGTTCAATTCTTCCAGTATGCGGCGGTTGCGCTTAAGTATGTTATTGATATTGCGCACCAGGTTATAGCTATTACTGTTTAACTGGTTGTTATAGTTATTGCGGCACAGGTCGTTACAAAATTTCTTATCGGCACGGCCGTGTATGGGGCTACCACAATCAAGGCATGTTTTTTCGGTTTCCATAAAGCTAAGTTAGTTAATAATACATCCGTTTGCAAACGTTTGCAAATGAATATTGTCGACTATAAGCGGGCACTTATATCGCAGTTTAACCCACTATTTTAGCTATAATCTTGTGCTTTATTTGTAAATTATAATGCATATCTTGTGTTTATACATATAAATACATGGCTGCAAGCAAAAAAGACATAACTGATGCACAAGTTTTAGCACAACTTCGTACTCGAAAATTGCGATTACAGTTAGAGTTAGAACGAGTGAATATAGCAATAAGAGCTTTTGAAAACATTAAAGATATTGACCCTTTAGATGCTATTGTATTTGAACTTGAAGACCCCTTATCAGATAATTTCGGTGTTGATGATACTCTGGCTAAATCAATTTTGATGTACAATCCTAAAATGAGTATGGAGAAGAAAATATTATATGTATTAGAAGAAATAGGAAACGGTGATGCTCATGCAATAACCGAGTACTTACTAAAAGTAGATGGACATATTAAAGATACTGTGAAGTTGTTTAACAGTGTTACCTATAGTGCGAGCAGGATGTATAAAACCGGGAAACTAAATGTGAGTAAAGAGGGTAAGAAGAATGTATATAAATTGATTACTTAATACTCTGTAACCGAGCAATGCCATCTTGTGGCAGCCTATTTATAAATACATCCTCTAATATAAAAGTGGAATAATTTGCGTCCCTTTCAATTGTTTTTTGAGAATAAGATTGAATATTATTTTCTTCAATAATTTCCTGTAAAACTGCTTCAAAAGAAGATTCGTTTTTTGTTTGAATTTTAAATTCCATTTTTTACTATTGCTTTCCGGATGTGTAGGATTTGATAAGACTTTCATTGCTTCTTCAAAAGAAACTCCTAAACCATCTACATTTTGATTATCGACAGGCTTCTTTTTCCATTTAGAGTCGATACCAAAGCTTTTTTGTTCTTTAGCCTTATTTGTTTTCTTTAGTTTCTTTTCTGACATTTTTAGTTAACTCTTTATAAGTAATCCTATGATTACTCAAAGATACTAATTTATCAAATCTTTGCGCCTCAGTAAATTCCCGTGTGTTAAATCTAAATGCAAATTCTTCTAAATAGTTCTTAGCATGTTTAGGACTGATAAAGTGATATGTTCCATAGACACCTCTTTTAAGCAAGCTCCAAAAATTCTCCATAGTATTAGTATGGACTTCACCTCTTACGTATTCTTTAAGCATGTGGGTGATGGTTTGATGTTGATATAATCTGTTCATGTTACTATAAACGACATGTTCGTCAGTCATCAATTTAGAGCCTTGATGCACCGATTTTACTAAAAATGGAACTATATTTTCATAATTAGTCGCCTCAATTACATCAACCCTAACTTCTCCGCCCCGTTCGATAACACCTGCTACCGCTATCTTGCGCTGATGTCCTACTTTTTCTATTTGTTCTCTTTTTTTCTTGTGCATGTTAGATGGCTTACCACCTATATAGGTTTCGTCAGCCTCTACCGGGTTTGTTGAACCTAACTTACTATAACTAAAAGATTGCATTTTAAATGCGTTTCTCACCCTTTGCATCATAAACCACGCAGATTTTTGAGTCACACCAATATCCCGTGCTACCTGTACACTACTAATGCCTTTACGGTGTGTACTAAGGATGAAGATAGCCATAAACCATTTAGATAGTGGTACAGTAGAGTTTTCAAATATTGTCCCTTTAATGGCACTAAATTGTTTGCGGCACTTGGCACATTTATAGCGTTTGTTAGCCCCTTTCAACTCATATACATGGTCGTGGTCACAAAATGCACATTTCGGCTTACCTGCCCAACGCAATTGTGTTAGATATTCAATACAGGTACTTTTATCCTGAAAGTGTATTGCTACATCATTAATGGTACGAAATGGTAAGGATTTTCCGACTGTTTGCATGATAAAATATAAATTTAGTTTTTAGTTGTCAACTGTGTACTTTTTAAAGCAAAAAAATCTAACCCTTACTTGGGATAGATGGATACTTTTTAATATCGATAAACTTCACTCCGTCAATATCAACAGAACTAAGTTTATTTTCTCTAATTAATTTATAGATATAAGAGGTCGTTACAGACACTTTCAAAGCATAGTTTTTAATGCTCTTCAAATTTAAAATATCTACTTTGTTTGATTCCATGTATCAAAGGTAAGAAAAATAGTTCACAGTTGCAAACTAAAAACTAATTTTTTTTCAAAAATTTGATTTGGTGTGCACTAAAAAGCTTATTAGTTAATTAAAATACTTGTTAATCTGATGGACTATTTCAGTTACTTCTTTTGCGTATTTGGAGTTTATAGTTTTTCCGTCTGAACTAATCAAACCTTCTTTAGCCTTAATTTCTCGCTGTTCCTTATCTCTCACATCATTAGTTGGAATTAAGACAAATGAGTATTCCGGGTATTCTTTTTCTAACGTTTCTTTTAAACTTTTCATGTCATTGTCCAATATGCAATTGATTTTCTTAAATCCTAAAGATTGAAGAATTTTTAATATGTGGTCAAGATTACCCGACCCACCTATACCCCAACCGTAAAAGGTGCCATTCAATTTCAGTTTAAGTAACTCAAATATTTTCTTATAAAAGATAACGTCTTCCTGCCCCTCAACAATATTTATATCATCGTCAAGAAAAAAGATTTCCTTAGCATCTAACCCTAATATATGTGGGTTATTTAAGTTGCTTGTTAGCTTTTCGACAATTTTGGGCGCATCTGGGTGGATAGGATAAATTTTAATTCCATCTGTTTCTTTAATTACTCTCACTAACTTTCCACCATTAATAAGTGATTCCCAATCTATAAAAAATGGAGAATGAGTACTTATAATAATTTGCCTATCTTTAGAATACTCCATTAAAAGCTCCAATACCTTTTTTTGTAGAGCAGGGTGAAGTGATAACTCCGGTTCATCTATAACAATTGTATCGCCTTCCTTGGAGTCAAACAAAGTTTCTACAATTGTATATACACTTAATAAACCTTCTCCGGCACCATCGCTATTATGATAATCTCCGTTATAATTAAATTTAATAAAATACTGTCCGGTGTCAGATTGGTCAATCGTCCAAACTGGAACTTTACCTAAGACTTTGCCCAGAACCTCGTTATACTTCTCAGGATTCTTTTGAATATCAAATATTCGGTATTCAAAAGCGGAATACGTTCCTGCCCTCGTCGTACCTACCTCAGAATTATTAATCACAGCTTCCCGATTCCACTGATTTTTCCCAAAAAATGGACTAAATGCTCTTCTGGATGGTAAAACATATAAATTGATGTCCGTTTTTTTTAAATCGTTTTCTTCATAAGTTGATTCGCTACTTCCGGATTGAGTTCGCAAACTAAGTATCCCATTCGTTTCGGATTTAAGACTTATGGCTATTTTATCACCAGCTTTTTTATTTCGTTTGCTATCAGCAAAACTTGGAGTAGCATTTCTAAGGCTTAAATATTTAAAACTTTCAATAATTGTTGACTTTCCTGAGTTATTAGGGCCTACTAAAACTGTAAGACCACTTCCACTTTTCCCATCAGGAATAGCTAATTCTAAATGTTGGTTCTGGCTAAAACCTCTAAATCCTAAAATTGATAATTCCTTAATTGTCATAGATATAAAGGTATAAAATGTCGACCATCCCCTTCATATATGTATAAAAAATAGTAAATAATTTTTCCAGAGGTATTTATAAGTATGGAAAAAGATAATGCGTTAGAATATTATGTAATGGACTTAAAAGAATTGGTCAAAATATTAAATAGAATGCAAACTGACCTTAACGATATGGAATTAAAATGGACAAAGAAAAATGGGTTCGAAATATGTATACTAAACTTCGGCAATTAATTACCAAAATAGGTTTCAATATTTTTCTTTAAGTCTCCAATTATATTATTGCTGCCGTTATTTTCGAAAGGGTAGTATTTGCTATCTTTTGAATTATAAACTACATAAACTAAATTATTGAAATTTGAACTGTATAATACGAAATCACCGTATTTTTCAATTTCAACTAAGTGTGGAGGTTGCTTGTCATAACTTAAAAACATTCTCCTGAAATTATTTACTATAGCCATTTTATTATTCTAATAATTTACTTGGTTCTATTTCAAGTACCTTTGCTATCAGATAAATCATACTAACTGATGTATTGATTTCTCCTAACTCTATCCGGGCAATCTGACTATAAGTTACTCCCACTAAATCGGCAAGCACTGTCTGGCTGATATTGGCTTTAGTACGGTACTTACGTACGTTTCCACCCAATAATTCAATAGCTACAGGTTCAACTATATGCTTCTTTGCCATTAATAGCAAAACTGCATATACTAATATTTGGAAATATAGCATAAATGCTATATAATTGGGCCTATCTAAATTTATTACATCATGAAAAAATTATTGCCTTTTTGCTTTCTGTTATTTGGTTTACAAACTGTACATGCTCAATTGAAATCCTCTCAGGGGGCAGATAAATATTTTATTTATCAAGAACACGAGGGTGATATGGGAGGATTAATTGGTTTATCAGAGATGGATTTTCTCACAAAATATAAAGGCAGGATTAAGTCGGTACATCAAAGTACGGAAATTGAAGATTTAACCAAATATTACAATGAGAAAGGTGACCTAATAAAAACGGAATCTGTTACGAAATATGGTGGTATCGTAAGTAAAGATACTTCAATTATTACCTATAGTTATATATATAATAATGACGGACAGATAACAGAAATGGATGAAAGCCACAGTGACCAACACCGCCAAAAATTAAATAAGATTATATTTCAGTATGATAAAAAACAAAATTTGATTGAAGAAGAAAGCTATCACATTGACAGCAAAAATGATAAGAAAATAACTTTTCAATATGATAAAAATAATGGAGTTACAGAATTGGCTATTTCTCTATTAGATAATACCCCGACCAAACCTTTGACCGTATATAAATATTCCTACATTTTAAATAAGTTTACAATTAAACAAACTGACCCTGAAAACCGGACATTTACTTACCTATTTGAGAATAATAACTTTATTCAAAGTAATGTATATAGAGGTAACAAGCCGATTACAATAGATGATAAGTATAGATATGATAGCAAAGGCAATCTTATTGAAATTGACTCTTATGATTCTCCAAGTGGCGCTTTGCAAAATAGACTCATTTTTAAATATTTGAAATTTGACAGTCAAGGAAACTGGTTACAAAGAAAAGAGTTCCAAGTTTCAGGAACCGGGCGAGATTATGTGGAAAGTATCATGCAAAGTGTAGTTAGAAAAATAGAGTATTACAACTAATAAGTATATAATATGAAAATTTTCTATTTACTAATTAGTGCTGTACTATTACTTTTATCGTGTAATTCAAAAAATAAAAATAAGGTATCTTCTGCAGAGTCTACTACCACTCAGTCTCAAGAACCTAAAGACACATTAAAAACTATAAATGAGATAAAATTAATCCTGTTAGATGCCCGGTGCGAAAAGGCAGAGTTGTTATTGGGTAAACCTGATAAAAAAGGCAGGATATTAAGTGACCTTGGTGGTGAGACTTATTACATGGTTTATTTTAAAAAAGTATTGGATGGAGGGATAACAAAACATCTTCTTTTAACCATTTATACTGAAAATGGTATATCCGATAATAGCAAAATAAACACGGTGGATGCGGTTTATAATACGGACTCTAAATATATAGACCACGGGGTTTCTATTAAGATAGAATTCCCAAATGTAACATCAAACGGAAGAGCTTTTACAGTAGGAGATAGAACACAAGAGTGGTGGGATATTCATCAATAAAATAACCTTCATAACTGTATAAGCGTAAAGTATATTTAAGTATGAAAAATTACTTAAAATACTTATTTTCAAAAGTTTTATTGCTGTTTAAGTGGATAAAAGAATATATTCACAGTCATAAACTTAAACGCATGAATCAACAACTTGATAACCTATTAAATATTTTGTTAGACATTTCAGATGAACTATTTGATGATGTTAAACTGGTTGATGGAATTCTTTTATTTAGATATAGAGAAGCACGATTTAGAATTACCAAATCAATAACAGATGGAAATTCTTTAGTAGGTTATTTAAGTTTATCTCAAAGAACCCCTTTTAGTGTTAATGTTTATGAAAAAAAGTTTGAAGATGTAAAGGATTTCTACATTAAAATTACCCTTGTTGATTCATATAGCGATGTCAGAATTTCAAACTATTTAGATTTAGGGACTCATTCGCCAACACTCCATATTGATGGGACATTGACTATTACAGATGATAATTTAGCAATAATGTTTGTTAACCAATTCAAAGCGAAAATGAAAAAAGAAAATTACACTTTGTATCCCGGTTCTGTTGAATGGTAAATCTTAATATTCAACGTCATCTAAGATTTTTGCTTGAATTGATATAAATGTTTTTATACACCTTCATAGCAAAATGAAAGAAAATATTTACAAGTTTTTAAAAAGCAATCCTGCTGTACTAATAACGCTCTTATCAGCCTATGGATATTATTCTGCTTTCTTTTTTGAAAAAGGTTCTTGTTTATACTTTGGAATCCCCGCTACCTATATAAATATTGAAATTATTGATGTTATGAAGTTTACTGCAACGACAACTGTAATTTTGGTGGTACTTGCGTTTCATTTACGAGGTGTGGTTTTTGACCGAGGAACTGTTGATGCCCGCTATTTTCGTAAAAGAGTCTATTTCGATGTAAATTTTAT
The DNA here is from genome assembly GCA_040388175.1 of Bacteroidota bacterium. Classification (GTDB taxonomy): domain Bacteria; phylum Bacteroidota; class Bacteroidia; order Sphingobacteriales; family Sphingobacteriaceae; genus Mucilaginibacter. The sequence continues at coordinate 17,911 of JAZKCG010000086.1, forward strand.
CTTAGTGATGGCTTGGTATTTCCTTACTCTAATTATTGAATTATCTGACATTTTTTATTATGTTTTATGCTCAATTGTTATAATAGTTAACGTAGTAACATACTTTTATCTCCGAAATCTGATAAAAAAAGCAACGGGTTTGATTCCAGATTATAGCAATCAATATCCAGATGAGACCGTAGAAACCATAACTGAAAAAATTGTTCAAGAATTGGCACCAATACAATATAATAAGCCAAAAACTTTTCATGAAGAATTATTAAATTACACCATGTTCATAACCGTGATAATACCATTTATTTTTGGATTTATGGGTTATGGTGATGCTTCTAAACAAAAACAATTTTCCGTTTTATCCGAGCATCCCTCAATGGCGGTTATAAAACGATATGGCGATGAAGTAATTTGCAAAAACTTTAATGAGAAAACCGGAAAGTTAGGTGATACGTTAATGGTGTTTAAAATTGATGGTACAACCAACCTAAAATTCACAATTAAAAGTATAAAATAGATACATCTTTAATCAACTTCGAATACGGCTATTAAGGCTTTTAATTTTACTTATGATTGCAGTCTGAGTTCTTTCCATGAGGATAGCTATTTCATAAGATGTTTTTCTTCTACTTATTAGATTTTTCAACTTTTTTATATCATTAAAAGTCCATTCTTTTTTGTGGTTTTTAGGCATATTCATAGCTTATAAATACTATGATAAATACAACTTTACCTATAAAAATAAAGCCCCTCGCATCAGCAAGGGGCAGTCAAATAATTTCCATAAATTAAAGTTTAAAGATTAATACCTAAATTACTTCTTCTTTGCAGGAGAAGGGTATCGTATCTTTTCAACTTCTGTTGTCCGGGGATGCTTAACAGTTTCCCTTATTGGAACAAATTTACCGCTATCGGAATCTCTACCGACTTTTCTTACTACACTCATGGTGCTTTGGATTTCAAAATCAACTTTATTGTCAATTAGGTAAATCAAATCTACCCAAAACTAAAGATTTTAGCAATCTATAGTTATACACATCGGCGTTAAGTTATAAACAATAAAGCCCCTCGCATTAGCAAGGGGCAGTTACATAATTTCCATAAATTTCAACCTGAAATAACTTTACTTATTTTTTTTAGCTCTGTCGCTTAGAACTTTTGCAGCAAGTTCTTTTACTTTTTTACTTGAATTGGGATTTGATAAAGCTTTTCCGGCATCATGTACTGGTTTTGTAAGTTTTGGCTTTGCCATAGTGATTTATGTAGTTTGTTTTATGCTACGTCACAAAGGTAAGTCCTATTATAATACGTTTTTGAGTAGTCGTTTTGCTTTACATAGACTATAAACTAAATATCGGGTAATACTAATTTTTAGTGGGTTAAACTAAGATATAAATGCCTATAAGCGCTTATTAACCGACTATTCTTTGTGTCGTACCACACCTTTGTACTGTCAATTAAAACAAGTAGAACAAGAAAAACTTAAAGATCATGAACTCATTAAAAAACAGCGTACGCTTAGTAGGAAACCTGGGCATGGACCCGGAAGTAAAAATTTTTGACACAAACAAAAAACTGGCCAAGTTATCATTAGCTACCAGCGAAAGTTATAAGAACGACAAAGGCGAACGTATAACCGACACGCAATGGCATAACCTGGTAATATGGGGTGCACAGGCCCAGATAGCCGGCGACGTATTAAAGAAAGGCGACGAAATAGTTATAGAGGGCCGGTTAAACAACCGCAGCTATATTGATAAAGACGGTAATAAAAAATACATGTCAGAAATCGTGGTGAACGAGTTTCTAAAAGTAAGTAACCGTAATTAATTTTTTATGATTACACTGATTTTGATTTGATTACACCGACATATAATGCTACCTGATTAATAACCTAAACCCTATCACATATTACTATATCTGTGTAATCAACATTATAATCAGTATTATCATGTTATAACCTAAACCTTATCACATATTATTATATCGGTGAAATCACTTTAACAATCAGTGTAATCCTATCTAATAATCTGTGGAATCATATTTATAACCTAAACCTTATCACTATATTTGTTATGTACTTAGAAGCAAAAGAAACCGCCCGGCTGTACCAATTGTTGTCTGAAAAATTGGGAACAGACACCACCGAGGCTATGTTTAAATACATTGATAATAAAACAGAACGATCTGTGGAAGCAACCATCCAAACATTAGCTACAAAAGACGATCTTATCGACATCCGAAAAGAAATGAGAGATATGCGTAAAGAGATAGCGGTGGGGCAGGCTGCTAACATTAAATGGATGTTTATTTTTTGGGTCGGACAGATCGGAGCTATGTTAGCTATCGTTTTTTTATATCTAAAAAAATAAATTTATGAACGAGCTACTTAAAAATATAGCTACCAAAGAAGATATAGCCGTTTTCAGACAGGAATTAAGATTTGACACAAGCCTTATTAAATGGATGTTTATTTTTTGGATTGGCCAGGTTGGAGCTATGCTGGCCATCGCCATGTTTTTAATAAAAAAATAGCTTTAAACATTTCATTGACCATCCCACCCGAAAAAGATTAAATAAAGGGTTGTTTCTTAATTTGAAACAACCCTTTATACTTATTGTATACTTGCCAACTATGATATATACAATTCTATATACGGACGGGAGACTATGGATTGTATTCACCCAAACTCTACTAACTTCACTATAAACTGTCGCATTTAAGCGCTTCCGTAAAGTAATTCTACTCAAACATCCACGTACTTATACCACTGAATAAAAAGTGGTAACCTCCAAAATATCGCGTATCAATCCTCACAGATTCAATCCATTACCTATATAATTTTGGTCTTATCAAACAGGTGCTAAAAACAACACCGATTTGTTTTAACTAAATTTTTAACTCATTAATATTCACCGACATGAAAAAGACCTATTTTTTACATTTATTAGCAATTATTGCATTATCAATTACTTCATGCAGTAAAGACGGCACCGTTGGCCCTACTGGTTCACAAGGCGCAACCGGAGCCACAGGCCCTGTAGGAGCTACAGGCCCAAAAGGAGATACCGGCACTGCAAATGTTGCTTATTCTGATTGGATAACTCCGGCCGCGTATGTTAAAACTACCGTTTTCAGTACGGTTACATTTACCTATGACATCACCGAGCCTAAAATAACACAGGATATATTGGATAAGGGTGTTGTATTGGTTTATGCGAAATTAAATGGCTATAATCCTACCATTTGGCCAACAGACCAGGTATCGGCTCTGCCAATTGTAATTAATTACTTACAGGGTACTACGCCTGAAATTGATACCTGGTTGGCGTTGCCTTCGCTTGGTAAATTGCAGATTAATATGAAAAATAACAATAACGTTTATGGCAGCATTTCAAACGCGCATAGTTTCAGGTATATAATAATTCCGTCAGGTGTAAAAATTGCCGACATCAATAACAAAACCTACAACGAAATAAAAGGCGATCTCCACATGCAAGATTAATTCAAGAAACATTAGTTTCTTAACAAAGAGGCAACCAGTCAGGTTGCCTCTTTGTTTACGGTGTTGTTGCCGCTACAGGCAAGATCTTTCCGTTATAAAATTTATGCCCTATCAAGGCAAAATCTGCAATATACTTACCCATTTCGAACGCCATTACCGGCGACTCGTAGCCCGGGAAAGCCTGCTCCAGCATTTCGGTCTGCGCCGAGCCTAAGGCCAGGCAGTTAACTTTTATACCTTTCTCTGTAAACTCTTGCGCCAGGCATTCTGTAAGCGTGTGTAGGGCTGCTTTACTTGCCGAATAGGCTGATAAACCCGGAAACTTAGAGCTGCCCTGATAACCGCCCATACTACCTATATTGAGTATATGTGATCCGGCAGGCATAAATTGCTGCAAGCTTTGTATAATGCGTACGTGGCCAATAAAATTACTTTGCAGCATTTCTACAAAATCAGACTCCAACAACTCAGTAAATGGTTTATTGATCAATACCCCCGCGTTGTTGATCAGGACATCAATAATGCCATCAAAATGGCTGGTAATAAATTGTTGCAGGCTGTCGTAGTCGTCATGTACAATATCAAATGCTATAGGGTAAAGCACACCGTCTGGGTTCAGGCCAGCACAAATCTCTGCCAATCTTTCCAGTTTATCCTGCGAACGTGCTAACGCGATAACTTTATGTTTCCCTGCTGATACCAGTTCTATCACCGCCTCAAAACCTACCCCACTGCTGGCTCCTGTTATAACAATATTCATGTTATTCTGATTTTATATTATTGTCTTCTGCTATTTCGCCTTTAGGTAACCCCTCTTGCAAACGGCTCGGCCTGATCACATAATACACACCCAACAAAGCTACTATAAGCGATATGATATAAAACGTACCGGGCAAAAAGACCGCCAATGTGGTATCCATTGGGAATACCTTGGTTAACTGGGTAAACACCGTTTCGCGGATACCGGCACCACCAACGCTAATTGGTATAATAGTAGCTAATGCCGATATCAGGAAAGATAAAAGATAGGGCGAGAATTTACCTGTAAAATCTTGCCCCAATAAAATAAAAACGATAGCCAATACCTGGAGACCTTGCACCAATACGGCCTTTGCGTGGCCTGCGAAGAAGCGGTGGGTATACTCCCTGAAAAATTTATAGGCCACAAAATAATATATAGCTGATGCTGCTGTAAATATGCCTAAAGGGATGCCAATATGAATATCAATTTGCGGGATTAAAAATATCAGCACCACGGTTATCAGGCCAATTGCCCAAAGGCCGCTTAGCCTGTCGAACAATATCGCCCAAAAAACTTTTTTACCAGGTAGTTTATAGGTTTTATTCAAGATATAGATCTTATAACCATCGCCGCCGATACCGCCGGGAAGCAGGAAGTTATAGAATAAACCTAACAGATATAACCTGAAATTAAACCGTGGATCGAGTTTTAAATTGATCGACTTAAAAAAACTGGACAACCGCCAGGCCGAAGCCACCATCGAAAAAAAGAAGCAGATCAACGCGGCCAGCATCCACCAGTAGTTGGCATGCAGCAAACGGTATTTAACATCTTTAAAAGGCACATGCCTGAACACAAAGTATAGCAGCACAGTAGTTACCGCAAATTTTAAAAGTGTTTTGGTGATGTTCCAAAGCTTTGTTTTTAAGGTTTTAGGGTGTATTTCTTCCTCAACCTCGTCAATAATGCTTTTATCTATTTCTGTCATTGCTGCAAAGGTAGTGATTTAGTTAAATAGTGATTGGTAATTAGAGATTAGTGTCAAGTTAAGAAATGTTAAAATAGTTATATCTCTTTAAAATTATTAAAAAAATTTATTAGAAATTGATGACCAATGCCGACTAATTAACTAATCACTAACCTCTGATCTCTAATCTCTAATTATTACCTTTGCACAAATTTTTAGGGAATGAGCAAAGTACAGGTAGGCATAGTGCAGATGAACTGCACAGCTAACAAGCACGATAATTTACAAAAGGCTATTGTAAAGGTAAAAGAAGCTGCTGCTAAAGGCGCGCAGATTGTTTGCCTGCAGGAGCTATTTACTTCGTTGTATTTTTGCGATATAGAAGATCATGATAACTTTTTACTGGCCGAAGCTATCCCCGGCCCATCAACTGATGAATTATCAAAGGTCGCTGCCGATTTAGGTGTGGTTATCATTGCGTCTTTGTTTGAAAAACGTGCCCAGGGCCTTTACCATAATACTACGGCTGTTATTGATGCCGACGGTGCTTACTTAGGTAAATACCGTAAGATGCATATCCCTGACGATCCGGGTTTTTACGAGAAGTTCTACTTTACTCCCGGCGACCTGGGTTATAAAGTTTTCAAGACTAAGTTCGCCACTATAGGCGTATTGATCTGCTGGGACCAATGGTACCCTGAAGCGGCCCGTATAACAGCATTAATGGGTGCAGAGATCTTATTCTATCCAACAGCTATTGGCTGGGCAACTACACAAGACGAAGCTACTAATGTTGAACAATATAACGCCTGGCAAACCATTCAACGCTCGCACGCGGTAGCCAATGGCGTACATGTAGTAAGTGTAAACCGTGTAGGCGAAGAAGCGGGTGTTCAATTTTGGGGAGGTTCATTCTTCTCCAATCCATTTGGTACCATTATCCATCAAACCACACATACTAATGAAGAGGTTATCGTTCAAGAATTAGATCTGAATAAGACTGACTATTACCGTACCCACTGGCCATTTTTACGTGACCGTCGTATAGATTCTTATCAGCCAATAACTAAGCGCTTACTCGACGAGGATTAATAATGAACTATCCAAAACAACAAGGCTTCACCTTCGCTGCCGAATGGCACCAACATACCGCTACGTGGTTAAGCTGGCCGCATAAAGAGGAATCATGGCCGGGTAAGATCATGAGCATTTACCCGCAATACTGCGAGTTTATTAAAGCTTTGACCATAGGTGAATTGGTGCGTATAAACGTTAAGGACGCACAAATGGAAGCTTTTGCCAAACAGCAATTGCAGTTAGCTGGCGCTGATTTGAGCAAAATAGAATTTTATCATTTCCCTACTAATGATGCCTGGTGCCGAGATCATGGCCCGGCCTTCCTCATCAACCCTACTACCAAACAAAAGGCTATCGTTGACTGGGGTTATAATGCGTGGGGAGGCAAATATCCACCGTTTGATCTGGATGACGTTATCCCTACAAAAATTGGCGATCACTTTGGTTTACAGGTCTACCATCCGGGCATTGTAATGGAAGGAGGTTCGGTTGATTTTAATGGTGCAGGCACCATTTTAACCACTACAGCCTGCTTGTTAAACCAAAACCGCAATCCGCATTTAAACCAGCAACAGATAGAAGAATACTTGTACAATTACTACGGCGCAGAGCAAATTTTATGGTTAGGCGATGGAATTATTGGCGATGATACAGACGGCCATATTGACGATATCACCCGTTTTGTAAATGAAGATACTGTTGTTACCGTTGTTGAAGAAAACAAAAACGACGAGAACTATCATATCCTGCAAGAAAACCTGGATACACTAAAAACCATGCGCCTGCTAAATGGCAAACAATTGAATATTGTTGAGCTACCGATGCCTGACGCGGTTATTTATGACGACCAGCGTTTACCGGCATCATACGCTAACTTCTATATTGGCAACGCGGCTGTGGTAGTTCCAACTTATCGTTGCACTAATGATGATAAAGCTTTAGATATCCTGACTGGTTGCTTTGCCGACAGGAAAGTTATTGGCATTGATTCGACAGATATTATCTGGGGATTAGGCAGTTTCCATTGTTTGAGTCAGCAGGAGCCTGAAGTATAAGTTAATACTAAACAAACTCCAGATCACTGAGCTCTTTTCCAAGCTCTCTGATACCGGCTAATATTTTTTGTACTTGTTTATGTGATGGTGTTTTTTGGCCGCCTACATATTGAGCCAAAAGACTTTGGTTCATACCCACACGTGATGATAATGCCTTCGCATTGATCACTTTAAAATATTCGAAAAATTGTGGAAGATCTAAATTTACAGCTATTTGAGATTCAGTTACCTTTGGTAAATTCAACTCTTCATTATATAAATTTAGAGCTTCAACAATATTATTTTTCAGTTCGGTCATTGTACTACCAGTAGTATATACCGGATAGTTTTCAGCATATGCTGAAAAACCAGTTGATGTTTTTTCAACTGTTAAATTTATCTTTTTCATAATCATCAGCTTCAACCATTTTTTAATAAAAATTAAAAACGCTAAGCATAAATAAGTTCGGGATTATCTGATCCCTGCTTGTTTTAACAACTTATTCGCAAGCCCCGTACCAACTTCGGCACTACCATGACTTGGAACAATTAAAATCCCTTCCTTAGAAGGATGAACCATAATAATATGGCTACCTTTTTGGCGTTTTTCCAACCAACCATCCTGTTTTAGGATTCGCAATAATTCCGAAGACTTCATAATCTAAATGAATTTTTCTGTTTAATTTTCTTTTAACTTCCATACACAAATTTTTAAGGTGAATTAATAAATTAGGCCGATCAAAAGTAATAAATATATTACTAATATCCAAATAAAAGTAAATTATTTATTACCTTATGATTTTATCAAATTTTTCATCCTCAACTATTAATATTAACTTTATAAAAACTGTCCATCATGAAAAAGCTGTCTCTCGCCATACTATTATTAATAAGCAGTATATCTATAACCTTCGCCCAGGCAAAGCTCCCTATGCGCTTAACTACAACCGCGTTTGCCGATGGTGCTTTAATCCCCTTAAAATATACCCAGGCATCACCGACAGGTGCAGCGGTATCGCCTGAACTTACCTGGAATACCGTTCCTACAGGTACGCAAAGTTTTGTTTTGTGGATGCATGATGTAGATCTTGCCATAAATAAAAACATGGACGATAACCTGCACTGGCTGGTTTGGAATATCCCCGGCACAGCTACTTCTTTACCCGAAAACGTACCCGCCGGCCCGCAACTAACCGATGGAAGTTACCAGGTAAGTAATGCCGTGGTAGGCTATCGCGGTCCGGGTGCGGCAGCTTCAGGCCCGTTGCATCATTATGTATTTGAATTATTTGCTTTAGATATAAAACTGGATGAAAAAGCAGGCGCTACTCCGCTTGAAACCAAGATCAATATCTTCAAATTAATGCAGGGCCACATCATAGGTAAAGCTGCCTATGTTGGCTTGTTTCACAGGCCGCAATAAGTAGTTTTTGTATAGACAAGTGCCTACATACAAAAACCCCAACTTTTTCACCGACATAACACGCCCTTTCACCGAGTTCTTTCTCTTTAATCGCCAGTTTTAGTTTTGGGTAGCTATATTAGTGCCTTACTTTTGGGTAAGATTTAAAATAGCATACACATCATGAATAACGATATAGATAACATACAACACCCCACCGGCCCATCTAAAGGGAAGGTTATAGCCGGTATTATTTTACTGATGGTGGGCGCATCATTACTTTTAAAACAATTTAATTATTTCGATTTACCTAACTGGCTGTTCAGTTTCCCCATGTGCTTAATTATTGGGGGGCTTTACGTTGGCGCTAAAAATAATTTCCGCAGCGCGGCATCTTTGGTGATCATCACTATCGGATCTGCGATGTTGGTTAGCCGGATATTCCCTGATGCAGATGTTGCTTCATTTTTCTGGCCAATTGCATTAATAGGTTTAGGTATCTTTTTGATATTACGACGTAGAGGCAATCATACCGACTACTGGGATAAAAAAGCATGGAAAAGCAAATGGGATGCCGGTAAATACAATTACAGGGCGCCCGGCATGAATGAACCTGTGGTTGATTATACCGTAGGTGATACAACTGATAACCCCCAAACCCCGCCTACCCCAGGCACTAATTTTACCGGCGATGATCACTTGGATGCACTATCTGTTTTTGGTGGTGTAAAAAAGATCATCTTTTCTAAAAACTTCCAGGGCGGTGAGATCGTTAACATATTTGGCGGTGCCGAACTTGATCTGACACAAGCTGATATTAGCGGCCGTGTTTATATTGATGTGACCCAGATATTTGGCGGCACTAAAATAATTGTACCCGCGCATTGGATGATAATATCAGACATGGCTGCCGTATTTGCCGGTTTTGACGATAAACGGATCCGTACCAATGCACCGTTAGACAATAACAAAGTATTGGTATTAAAGGGCATATCCGTATTTGGAGGTATAGATATCCGCAGTTATTAATTCAGACTGACCTTATAAAAACACGTTTTGGCGGCATCACAACAATCATCAATATTTCAGAAACTACGCTGGGCAATGTTAGTTTGCGGGCTTGCATGGGCAGGCCTGCAAACTTATATTATCCAGGGATTTGGATTTGATTGGTATACCGCTACAATTGATAGTTTAGTTAGCGCCATATTATTGGCTGCCGCCTGCTGGCTTATTAATAATAACCTGCGCTACTACCAACCCGGTAAAGGTAATTTTATCAATATATTGATATGGTGCATTACTTTGGCAGTAGCCTGTACGGCAGGCTGCCGTTATGTGTTGCCGTTCATTAATTCTGGCAGTGTATATGCTGGTTTTATGTCGCAGTCATTAGTGATCCGGTTTTTCACCAACTTTTTGGCCGTGGGTTGGATGGCCATGATCAGCATGATTTGGTACTCACAGATAGATCAAAAAGAAAATGAAAAACGCAAAGCCGAAGCCGAACAATTAGCACGCGATGCCGAGTTATACAACCTGCGTCAACAACTACAACCCCACTTTTTATTTAACAGCTTAAACTCTATAAACGCGTTAATTGGGTTTAAACCTGATGAAGCACGTAAAATGATCCACCAATTATCTGACTTTTTGCGCGGTACTTTAAAGAAAGATGACCAGCAACAGGTTACGCTTGATGAAGAACTGCAACATCTAAATTTATACCTGGAAATAGAGAAAGTGCGCTTCGGGCATCGCCTGCAAACAGAGATAAGCTATGACGAGCATTGCGGCAATTGCACTATGCCTGCTATGCTATTACAGCCTTTGGTGGAGAACGCCATAAAATTTGGGTTATATGATACTACCGAAGACGTAGTAGTAAGCATACGCGGCGAATTAGAAGGCAATTATTTAGAACTGATCGTACAAAACCCTTATGATCCTAAGACCTCGCGCCCGCGCCAGGGTACCGGTTTTGGTTTGAGTGGAGTGCAGCGCCGGTTATATTTACTTTTTGCCCGCAATGATTTGATGGAAACTCATGCAAATGATAATATATTTACAACCATAATTAAAATTCCACAGTAATGATACGTGCCTTATTAATTGACGATGAGCCTCTGGCCCGCATGGTTGTAAGAGAATACCTGCAAGGCTACCCGCAGATAGAAGTATTACAAGAGTGTGGCGATGGCTTTGAAGGCTTAAAAGCTATCCAACAATACCAGCCCGAGCTGATTTTTCTGGACGTGCAAATGCCCAAAATAAACGGCTTTGAAATGCTGGAGCTGGTTGATGAACAACCCGCCGTAATCTTCACCACCGCGTTTGATGAATACGCCATTAAAGCGTTTGAGGCACATGCTACCGATTACCTGTTAAAACCTTTCAGCAAGGAACGTTTTAATAAGGCTATTGATAAGTTTCTGGCACAGGCTCCGCAAAGCGGAACACCTAAACAAGAAAACCTGTTAGAAACTGCAGCACAATCGCCGGCACAACATGAGCGTATTGTGGTAAAAACTGGCACCAAAGTTAAGATCATCCCTGTTGTCGACGTGCTGTACCTGCAAGCTGACGACGACTACGTAAGTATCATCACACCAGAAGGTTCATACCTTAAAAATAAGACTATGGGTTTCTTCGAGCAAACTTTGGATGGCAATCAATTTGTGCGCGTACACCGCAGCTATATTGTAAGCGTACAGGAAATTACCCGTATAGATCCTTACGAGAAAGACAGCCATTTGGCTATACTGAAATCGGGGGCTAAAATACCGGTAAGCAAAACCGGCTATGTAAAACTAAAACAGGTTTTAGGGATCTAAATCGGGGCTATTTATTTATACCCCATAGCTTGTAGCTCAAATAACTCGGCATAGATACCACCTTTGGCTAAAAGTTCTTGGTGGTTCCCTATTTCTTTTAATTCGCCCTTTTCTAACACCAATATTCTGTCGGCCATACGTACAGTGCTAAACCTGTGCGATATCAGTATGGCCGATTTCTTTTTTGTTAATTCTGAAAAACGTTGAAATACCTGGTATTCGGCTCGTGCATCTAAAGCTGATGTTGGTTCATCCAGTATCAGTAATTGCGCGTCTCGCATATAAGCCCGGGCGAGAGCGACCTTTTGCCATTCGCCACCGGATAGATCAACACCATTGGCAAAGCGTTTGCCTAACTGCTGATCATACCCGTCCGGCAATTTTGGTATTAATGACTCTGCTAAACTTTGTTTTGCCGAACGCTCTATTAATTCTCGGTTAGCTATTTGTTTAATATTTCCTACCGCTATATTTTGCGCAAATGTCATCTGATAGCGCAAATAATCTTGAAAAATAACACCTACATTCAAACGCAAGTCAACAAGATCATACGCACGCAGGTCCACACCATCTAATAATATCCTCCCCTCGGTGGGATCATAAAGTCGCGAAAGCAGTTTTACCAGTGTGGTTTTTCCGGCACCGTTCTCGCCAACTAATGCCAGCTTTTCACCAGCAAATAAAGTAAAGCTAAGATGCCTGTTTGCCCAACGTTCTGAATTATGATAACGGAAACCCACATCTTCAAAAACAAAACCTTGCTGTATAGTTTTAGGGAACGGCAACGGGTTTGCCGACTGAACAATTTTAGGCTCGATATCAAAGAACTCGAAAAAATCCCTCAGATAAATAGCGCCTTGCGATACAGTACTAAATCTTGTCAGGATGCTTTCCAGCAAAGACCGCAACTGCCTGAACGAACCGGCCAGAAACGCCAAAGCGCCTACCGTAACTTTACCCTCTACCGTACTGATGATGATAAAAACATAAGCCGCGTAATAGCCAATGCTACCCAACATGGCAAAGAACGTTCCCCATAATGACCGTTGAATAGCCAACCGTTTACCGTCTTTATAAAAGCCGTCAGACAATTGCTTAAAACGCCCAATAATAAAATCAGACAGATCGAATGTCTTTATTTCTTTAGCGGTTTGGTCGCTTGCACCCAAATAGCGGATATAATCAAGTTCCCGGCGTTCTGGGGTTTGGCCGCGGGTAAGTAAATAGTTCCGGTCATTAAAATAAGACTCGCCTAAAAATGCCGGGATAATGGCAAACAAGAGCAACACGATCAACCACGGATTAAAAGCCATCAAGCCTGTTGCCAAAAATGCCATGGTAATAATGTCCTGTAACTGGCTCATTACCTGGCTTAATAAAACAGTGCGGCCGGTTGTTTGCTGCCGGGCACGTTCCAGTTTATCATAAAATACAGCATCTTCAAACTGGTCAAGATCCAACGCCGCCGCATGGTTCATTATCCTGATAGAAGTATAATTACCAAACCTGTCGCCCAATAAACTTTCTGTTAGCGTTATGGCACGACTAAGGGCATCTGTAAATATCGCGAATGCGAATTCGGCAGCTACCAATTTCCATAAATGATGGATATCTCCGCCGTGAGTATGTCTTAGTTGGATCACCCCATCAATAATCAGCTTGCCTATGTACAACAGCGTGACCGGCATAGCCGATCTTACTATACGCAGCAACAAACTAACCACCGTCATTAACGGACTCGTCTGCCAAACCAGTTTAAAGAAAGCCGGTATATTTCTTAACGCTTGTAAACGTTCCTTAAAAGTTAAGGTATCTGTAATTGTATTTACTTGCGGACGGGCCATTATTTCTTCACTGTATTCAACAATTTATACCCTACCAGTTCATCCCAACGCGCCGTAACCGGGCGGTAATATACCAATAGCTGATAATCGTTCTCCGTTTCAAAATGGGTGCCTTCTATGGGGACATCGTCGGGTTTGTTGATACTGCTATCAACCCAAACATATTCATAATCATAAACCCCTTGTTTTAATAGCAACCGGGTAAAAAAACGGCCCTTTATAGGTTCGTATTCCATTTTGCTGTCGGCATCGATCTTATAATCGTTAAACTTGCCGACTATATAGGCAGCGCCTTCTTTGTCGGTCTTATTAGCGGCAAGGCTGAAATAAGTGTAGGCATAATCGGCATCACGACGGGGTTCGCTGCCTTCAGAGTTCAGGATAAAAAAGTTACCGTTATTATCATATTGGAACAAATAACCCGGCTGATTTCTTAACGGATCGCCTAATAACGTTACTGTGTTTGCCGTATCGCGGTAGATATGCCCTACCCTTTCTGAATTCAATTTTAGGCTTCGTATATCAAAGTGCCTAAACTCGTTCCTGCCAGGCAGATCATTAATACTTACATCATTAAAAACCAATTGTGTACCTCTGATGTAGGTAGGCGGTCCATTCCACAAACCGGTTTCATAACGTGCGTTTTGCATTAACCAGATTTTTATATCAGTACTGGGGTTTTGCACATTCAATCCCGCATAACTTACCTGGTAGTTTACTTTTTGGTTGGTTTGCCGCAAAGACGGGTTAGCCGACGGAATAATATCTGCGGAAATAGCAACCTTATTGTTCAGCACATATAAGCGGCGGGTCAATATCATTTTAGATTTGTCACCATCTTCATATACTTTTAAAATATAGTTACCTGATATTTTGGGGGCGATATTGCTGTTAGGCAATTTAAGTTCGTAATGGGTATATTTTTGGATGGTATTGGTTGAATAGGTATAATCTGTCAGCCTATCATCCTGAAAGCCCTGCAAGTATTCTGCAGTTGATAAGTTGGACGATAACCATTTGCTATTACAATGCTCTATGGTATAATAATAATTATGCACACCACCACGCAGATCATCAAAGGCCAATAACACCTGCTCGCCCGATTGCAATGCGATCACCGGGAAAGAGGCTTCTTTTTTTGTGTTATAAAATTGGATGGTTTTAATATGGGCGTTGTAAACGCTGTCTGAGTAAGGTTGTTGAGCAACACTTTTAAGGGTTATTATTAGCAATATAGAGATATAGATATATTTCCTCATTCTGCAATATTAACTAAAAAACCGAGCCTATTATATGTGTCATTGCGAGCGTAGCGTGGCAATCGCGAACTTCGTAAGCGTGCGATTGCTTCGTACCTCGCAATGACAAAAAAAAATACTTACGCTTCCAACTCCATGATCTGCTCTGCTAACTCTTCCCACTGCTGCTGAACTTGTTTTAGTTCGGCTTGTTTTTGAGAATAGGTAGCATTTGTCTCTTTTAGTTTAGCGCTGTCGTTGTATATCTTATCGTCGGCCAGTTTAGTTTCCAGTTCTTTTACCGTTTTTTCAAGAGAAGATATTTTATCTTCCATATTGGTCAGGTCCTGGTTCAGTTTTTTTAACTGCTGATGTTTATTTTCTGATGGTTGACTTTGTTTAACCGGTTCAGGCTTCTTCTCTTCCTTTTTAGGGGCAGGCGCTTCTACCTTTGGATCAAGCTTCCGTTTGGCGTTCCACTCGTCATATTCGGCATAAGTGCCCGGGTATTGTTTTATTTTTTGATTCTCTATGAACCAAATTTTGTTGGCCACATTATCAAGGAAGTACCTATCGTGCGATACTACGATAACCGTACCTTCGTACTGTTGTAATGCCTGGATCAATATATTTACTGATGCCATATCAAGGTGATTGGTTGGCTCATCCAGTACCAGGAAGTTGGCATCGGCGGTTAAAGCTTTAGCTAAAGCTACGCGCGATTTCTCGCCACCCGATAATACTTTGATCTTCTTGAACACATCATCGCCGGTAAACAAGAAAGAACCTAATATAGAGCGCAGCTCCGTATCGGTATGTTTTGGCGCGAATGATTGCAGTTCCTGTAAGATCTGGTGCTCTAAATGCAAACTCTCTAACTGGTGCTGCGCAAAGAACGTTTGGGTAACATTATGGCCGGTTACGGCAGTACCTTCAAACTCTTTATCTGCTCCTGCAACAATACGTAACAGGGTTGATTTACCTTTACCGTTAGCACCAATCAAAGCAATCTTATCACCTTTTTCTATGATCGCTTCGGCATCGTCCAAAATATCAATAGCAGGATATTTTTTAGTGATATGCTCTAAAGTAGATACGTGACGGCCCGATTGCTTGCTGAATTTGAACCTAAAGTTAACTTCGGGGTTATCATCATCCACATCGTCAACACGCTCTAACTTATCCAGCATCTTTATACGCGATTGCGCCATTTTTGCTTTAGATGCTTTAGCACGGAAACGCTCAATTAAACGCTCTTCCTGTTTTATTTTTGATTGCTGATTTTTAAACTCGCCACGCTGAATCTCTGCGCGTAGTGCTTTTTCTTCTAAATAGAAAGTATAGTTGCCCGCGTAGACATTCAACTTGCCTTTGCGCGACTCAACCGTACGGTTAATAACCTTATCTAAAAACCACCTATCGTGCGATACGATGATGATAGCACCGTTAAATGCTTTCAAATAATCTTCTAACCATTGGATAGACGGTAAGTCCAAGTGGTTGGTAGGCTCATCCAGTAATAAAATATCAGGTGCCTGTAAAAGGATCTTAGCTAACATTACCCGCATACGCCATCCACCAGAGAAGGTGCTTAACTTACGCTGGCAATCAGCTTCGGTAAACCCAAGGCCCGCTAAAATTTCGTGGGCTTTATATTCTATATTGTAGCCGTCAAGCGCCTCAAATTCGTGCTGCTTATCGCTTAGTTTATGTAGTAAGTCTTCGGTATAGTCTGTTTCCAGCTTTTTTAGTAACACCTCTATTTCATCATGTAATTGGTTTTGGCGCTCAAAAGCCTCCATAGCCACATGCACAATATTCTTGTCGGACGAGTAAGATAGCAGATCCTGGTTAAGGTAACCCATGGTCAAATCCTTAGCCATTGATATAGTGCCCGATGTAGGTTTATAATCACCTACAATAATTTTTAAAAGGGTGGTTTTCCCGGTTCCGTTAGCGCCTATAAGGCCTATTTTTTCACCGGGTTTAATATGCCAGTTGGCTTCATCATATAATGCCCTTGCACCTATCTCGAACGTAAGATTATTTATAGCGATCATTTGGCCGCAAAGATACGGTTTTTAAGCGGAGCTTGAAAGCAGAGATTAGAGATTGGTTGATTAGAGATTAGTTTGACTTTTTTTTTACAAATGACATAAATCCATTATAGATAAAATTTCCGAAATTCAATGCTAACCAATTAAATACACTGAAAAGCAGCCCAGTAAAAGGTATACTTAAAATTGAGATAGCAAACCCTTCAATTCCATAACGAGGTATACCGTTTAATGTGACTGGCATTATTTTTAACAAACTCAAAATTCCTGCTAATAACAAAAAAGGGAGTACACAAAAAGTATACGCCCAAAACATTCTTTTAAAAGTAAACGGTTTACTATCCGACACCTATTTTAAATTAACCTAATCACTAATTAACTCAAGTTGTTAGTTATGGTATTATTTTGTTTAGAGTAAAAGCGAAG
>JAZKCG010000087.1:0-16402 GCA_040388175.1 Bacteroidota bacterium
TCAAAGAACTTTATTATAAGTCTTCGCGACTTGCTTTAGTTGTGCAACGGTCACCGAAGGTGAAGAGAGGGTCGCGCTCGAAGAGCCGCGGGGTGAGTCATATACGATATTCCCCGCTAAACGTTACTTTAGCATTTCAATTATAACCGTCGGACTGTAATGAGAAACATAATAACGCGTCAATGGGTACTATTAATGATAGCTTTCATAGTATCAGTGACTACATTTAGTTATGCTGCAAACACTGCCCTTCCACCTATTCGTGTATTAATTGTGGGTGGTGGTACTTCGCATGATTTCGATAAATGGTACCGTAATGCTGATGCGAAAACACTTAGCCGTGATGGCCTGTGTACCGTAACCTACACCAACAATACCGATTCCATATCCGCTTATTTAATGAACGCCGATGTTTTGTACCTGGCTACTAATCAGCCCATAAAAACAAGAGGGCGGCAGGCGATACTTAATTTTGCAGCTAATGGCAAAGGTTTAGTACTTGGGCATCCGGCTTTATGGTATAATTGGGATGACTGGCCCGCTTATAACCAACGCTTAGTAAGCGGCGGCGCACGGTCGCACGACAAATATGGAAGTTTTGAGGAAGAGATTGTAAAAACCGATCACCCGGTAACCAAAGGGGTTGATAAAAAATTCACAGCTAAAGACGAACGTTATCATTATGAATTGGATATTTTTGGCCCGGGTATAGAGGTATTAGCAAATAATCATGTTACAGGTGCTGATACGGTTTACCCCTCAGTTTTTATTGTAAAAAATGAAACAGCACGCATAGTTTGCATTGCTTTGGGGCATGATGAGGGATCGCATGACCTTGTGCCTTATCAAACCATTTTGCGTAACGCGGTAAAATGGGTGGCACGCCAATAGCTGATGATATTTATTTACTAAAGTTTAACGTTATGGTAATTGATGTACAGATCAGTCGGACCGGCTTTACCTTAATTTCGCAATAAAATAATATGGATATGAAATACATTTTAACCCTGTTAATTGGCAGTTGCTTTTTACGATCGCAAGCCCAGCAGTTGGATATACAGGGGCACCGTGGTGGTCGTGGCTTAATGCCCGAAAATTCTATTCCGGCCATGATAAACGGCGTGCGCGTTGGCGTACAAACATTAGAACTGGATACCCATATTACCGGCGATGGTAAAGTAATGGTATCGCACGATGGTTTTATGACGGCAGCTATTATGCAAAAGCCTGACGGTTCAAACATCACCAAAGCCGAAGAGAAGAACTATGTGCTTTATAAAATGCCTTATGATAGTATCCGCAGGTTTATTGAAGGGGTTAAATATTACCCGGCATTTCCGCAGCAACAAAAGATCAAAACCTATAAACCTTTACTGGCCGATCTGATAGACAGTGTTGAGGCTTATACTAAAGCTAATCACCTTCAACCGGTCTATTATAATATTGAGACCAAAAGCAACCCGCTTCTTGATAATATTGAAAGCCCCATGCCTGCTGTATTTGTAAAACTGCTGATGGAGGTGATTGACCAAAAACATATCACCGACAGGGTAATTATACAATCGTTTGATGTACGCACGTTACAGATATTGCACCAACAGATGCCAAAAGTAAAAACCGCTTATTTAATACAAACCGGCGATTATGACAGCAGCATGAAACTATTAGGCTTTACCCCCACCATATTGAGCCCCGAGCAAAAGATTGTTACTGCCGATATGGTAAACACGGCACATAAAAACAATGTAAAAGTGATCCCCTGGACAGTAAATGACGAAACCGCCATGAAAGCTTTGGCTGATCTGAAAGTAGATGGGTTAATATCTGATTATCCCGACAGGCTGGTTAAACTGTTTGGCAGTTACCAGAAATAGGGCAACAAAAAACCCGCTTCGTAAAAAGCGGGTTTTTTCTTTATATAATTTGAGTTGATTGTTTCCTAATTTTCTGCGTAGATAGGTTTTTTAACGCCGGTATCATATGCTTTCAGATTTTTCTTAAGCAATTTACGCGCTACGTGGATCCGTGTTTTAACGGTACCTATCGGTATAGCTAAATGGTCGGCTATTTCATGGTATTTATGGCCTTCAAAATACATGGTGAAGGGTACATAATAATCAGCCGGTAACCTGTCTAACGCTTTTTTAATATCGTCCATTACAAACTTGGTCTCGCCCTGGTTTTTAGTAGAACTAAATACCAGGTTAGGCGATGAGATCTCATCTGATTTGGTAACAAAAGTGCTCATTTTAACAAAACGGCGGTAATTGTTGATAAAGGTATTTTTCATGATGGTGTACAACCATCCTTTTAAATTTGTGCCTTCTTTAAACTTATTGTAATAAGTTATGGCTTTCAACATCGTGTCCTGGACAAGGTCGTTAGCATCGTCTGCGTCGTGAGTGAAGTGTAAGGCGTATGACCTTAAAGAACCTGCTTGGCGTAGTACTAGGGTGTTAAACTCAATCTTTGTCATTCTGTTAAATGTTTTGTACTGGTATGTAGACAAACCCTATACCACTATACAAACACAGCAATGACAAAATTTATTAAATGAAAGTCTTTATACTATAATACAAGCACAATGATTATTTAATCAATATATTAATTATCAATTAGTTATAAAATAAAAATAGAACTATTTTATTGCGATGACACTAAGATTACACTTACTATTCTATCCAAAAATGAAAATAAATTAACTGATAATATTAACCTCGCGTTGTAGGGTAACGCCAAATTTGGAGTACACACTGTCTATAATTTGCGACGAAAAATTGTACACTTCTTCGCCCGTTGCACCACCGTGGTTCACTAAAACAAGGGCCTGGTTCTTCCAGGTACCGGTATTTCCAACCACTTTTCCTTTCCAGCCACACTGCTCTATTAACCAACCGGCGGCTAATTTTACCAGTCCGTCGCCGGCAGGATAATTAACCACGTCCGGAAATTTCTCTTTTATCGGCTCAAACTCGACAGCTATAATGACCGGGTTCTTGAAAAAACTACCCGCGTTACCGATAGTAGACGGATCTGGCAATTTAGCTACGCGGATATATGATACCACCTGCGATACGTCTTTTATAGTAGGTTCGGTAATCCCGCGATTAGCCAGTTCCTGCTCTATAGCGCCATAGCGCAAATTAACGTTGGGTATCAAGGAGAGATCGAATTTTACTGAGGCAATGATGTACTGTCCTTTCAACTCGCTTTTAAAAACACTTTCGCGGTAACCGAACCGGCAATCTTCCTTACTAAACGTTTTAAACTGACCGGTAGCTATCTCGAAAGCTTTGCAGCTCTGAAATACATCTTTCAGTTCGACCCCATACGCGCCAATGTTTTGTATAGGCGATGCCCCTACCGAACCGGGGATCAGGCTCAGGTTTTCCAGCCCTGCATATTCCCGCTGTACGCAATAGTTCACCAGGTCGTTCCACACCTCGCCGGCACCGGCTTCAACAAATACTTCATTATGGTTAATGCGATGCTCGATACCACGTATATTCATACGGATAACCAACCCGTCGAAATCATTAATGAGTAACAGATTGCTGCCGCCGCCAATAACCAGCCTTGGGGTTTGCTGCCATTGCGGGTCCATAAACAGTTCCGCCAGTTCGTCTTCGTGGTTTATTTCGGCAAAGTAGGTGGCTTTAGCCTCTACACCGAAAGTATTAAAGTTTTTAAGCGAAACGTTTTGTTGGATCTGCAGCATAGCGGCAAATTTCGGAATTTATTTGGATATAAACGCGATGAGAATATCCCTGTTAGATGTAGAGCAATCTTTCTCTAACTTAAAACTGTGGTAGCTTGACCTCAAATGTATCTTCACTCCCGTCTATTTTCTTGCCGTGCTTATCAAAAACAAGGCATACAAATGTTGACCGCGATGCGAGTGTTTTTGTCGGAATGATATCGAATTTATGTTGATAGTTATCTGCAAGTTTACCGCCGTGCCTGATTAAAATTATTTTATCATCAGGCAGCAAAAACCAAAGGGATACATTTGCATAATCCTGGCCTCCCCTAATTGAAAAAGCACTAACTTTGGCTTTATCAAACTTAGCCAAATCGGGGTAGCGTTTTTCAACCTCGGCATATATTTCATCCTCAATAGAAGGACTAAAATACATTGCAGCATTAGGGTGTCTTTCCATATAGTCAAAAATAAAACTACCTTTCTTATACCAGTTTACTAATCTGGTCTCTTGTGCGTTGTGAAAATCCACAGCGTTTGGATGATCTTTTGAGAAATAACCATCTAACTCTATATAACCCGGTAATTGCGATGATAAAAAAACGCCGCTGTAGCCCATATCAAACGGATGTGTTTTATCATTATAATAGCTAAATTTTAATGGGATCAATGTCTTACTTACTTTATTATAGATATCAGGCTGCTCTGCTTTAAATCTACCCCAATCCAGTTTGGCTTTAAATGTCTTATAGTAGTATAACTCTGTTATGATCCCCGAGTAAACATTTTTCTGTTCATTAGCTTCAAATGCGTCATTACCACGCATCAACTCAAATAACTTAGTGATATTGGGGTTATAACTTTTTTTACCGTTTATCGTCCAGGGTAAATAATACAATTCACCATTAGCATCCGTTGTAATGGTATCTGTCTTATTAAACTTATCGGTTGTTATAATATAATAATGGCTTCTATCATCCATTTTCATTGGATGCAAAACATTATACAGGGCATTACTAACAACAGATTTTGCACTTACGGCTTTAATAAATTGGCTTTTCCACTCGGCAGACGGAAAAACCCTAATTCCGTTAAATCGTTCCGCTGAGGCGACATTAGAGTCAATCTGAGCTATCAGGCTGGCTGTTTTTATGTTAAATAATTCATCCCTGATATTCGGATCCGGCGTTGCTGCAAGGCTTATAAATTGTTCTACAATTGATGATGGGACTTCTCTTATAAATGTCTTGCTCGAATCTCTACTTACCTTTCGGTCCCTGCTGTATCCGTTACTAAACAGTTTTGTTTGGTAGCTTTTCCAAATTCCATTTTTAGGCACTACTTCAACCTTCTGATAGTAAGCATCCATCCAACTCCCGGAAGTTATCAATTCAACTTTAGTCAGATCACTTAGTTTAACTTTCTGCGCCAAACAAACGCTATCCTCAAAGCATAAACAGGTAAATAAAAAGCAGAAAATAAGATAGGTTTTCAAGGTCATGGTTGAATTGGTTAGACGATCTTGGCGATCGATCTTTACTAAATTACAAAAAGGTTTTAATACTATTATAGCGGCATGTTAATTTGTAGCTTTGAGTTAACCGGTTAACCATCCATCAGCATGAAAGACATCTCCCGCAAAAGCTTTATCAAGACCACCGCATTAGGTTTGGTAGGTATGCCTTTGGCGTTATCGGCATTAGGAAAAGCTGCCACCCCAAAGATCAGTAAAGAGTTTTCTGCAGATGATAAGTTAAGTATCAGCATATTCTCTAAACACTTGCAATGGCTCAATTATAAAGACATGGCGGCGCTGGCAGCGCAAATGGGCTTTGATGGTGTGGACCTTACCGTACGTGCAGATGGCCATGTAAAACCAGATCGTGTTACCGAGGACCTGCCCAAAGCTGTAGAAGCCGTAAGGCAAGCCGGGCTAAATGTTTACACCATAACCACCGATATCAGGAGCGCTGATGATAAAAACACCGCCAACGTTTTAAAAACAGCTACGGCACTCGGCATTAAGAATTATCGGATGGGCTGGTATAGTTACGATAGCAAACTGGATACTTTAGCTAACCTGGCAGTGATCAAAAAAAACATAGCCGACCTGGCCGCAGTTAACGAACATTACCAAATACACGGCGATTACGAGAACCATACCGGTCGCTTTGCCGGATCTTTATGGGACCTGTGGATGGTATTGAAGGACCTTGACCCCAGATGGATGGGTTGCCAGTTTGATATCCGACACGCTACCGTAGATGGCGCCGAGGCCTGGCCCGTAAACCTCGACCTGCTTAAAAATCACATTGGCTCTATCGCCGTAAAAGATTTTTACTGGGAGAAGGTCAATAACAAATGGGCCATAAAGGACGTACCCCTCGGACAAGGCATGGTCGACTTTAAAAAGTATTTCACGCAGCTGAAAAAACTAAACTTTAATAAACCCATATCCTTACATTACGAGTATTCGCTGGGTGGGGCCAACAATGGCACAACCAAATTAACTATACCTAAAGAAGATGTCATTAAAGCTATGCAGGCTGATCTGGGGACGTTAAAAGGGATGTTGAGGGAGAGTGGGTTGGTGTAAAAAGCAATATCAAAAGGGTGTCATGCTGAGCTCCGTCGAAGCATGAGGGCAAAGGCCTTTACGCTCACCCTTCGACGGAGCTCAGGGTGACAGCCCCTCTGAATAATAAATCCGAAATCGAACATTCGAAATTCGAAATCATCAAACAATATTTTCCAAATACTTATACCCGCTACCGGTATTCAAAAGCAACACCTTTTCGCCGGGTTGGATCCATTGGGTGGCTTTTAGTTTTTTGTAGGCTTGCCATAGCGCAGCGCCTTCTGGAGCGAAAAGCAGGCCCTCATGTTTAGCTATTTCTTTTACAGCCGCGCTCATTTCCTCATCGCTGATGGTAATAGCGTTGCCGTTGCTTTCAGGCAATACCCTTAATATTATTTTATCGGCATAAGGCTTGGGGACACGTAAGCCGTTGGCTATGGTAAAGCCACCGTCAGTAAAGTCAGATTCGGTCTTGCCTGAGTGGAACGCTTTAACTATGCCATCGCAACTTTCAGATTGCACGGCAACCATACGCGGGCGTTTACTGCCTATCCACCCTAATTGTTCCAGTTCATCAAAGGCTTTCCAGATGCCTATTAAGCCGGTGCCACCACCGGTAGGGTAAAATATCACATCGGGCAGTTGCCAGTTCAATTGTTCTGCAATTTCATAGCCCATGGTCTTCTTGCCTTCCAACCGGTAGGGTTCTTTTAACGTAGATACCTGGAACCAGTTATGCAACGCGGCCTGCTCGTTTACCAGTTTGCCGCAATCGCTAATGCTGCCATCAATCTCTACTAACTCGGCACCATACAGGTGGCATTCGTCTTTAAACACTTGCGGGGTTTGTTTGGGCATATACACAATACCCTTTACACCTGCGGCAGCCGCGTATGCCGCTAATGCGCCACCTGCATTACCTGCAGTGGGTATGGCAATAGTTTGTATGCCCAACTCTTTTGCCTTTGATACAGCGGCGCTTATGCCTCTTGCTTTGAAAGACCCGGTTGGGTTACCAGACTCATCCTTCCAGAAAACTTCATTATCGCCGGTAAATTTTTTGAGATTGTTAACGGGTATTATCGGTGTAAAACCCTCGCCAAGCGTTACGATATGTTTTTCATCAATAACCGGCAAAAACTCTTTATAGCGCCACATGGTAGCCGGCCTACCGGTTAATATTTCTTTGCTAATGCCGGTATGCAGATCGTATCGTGCAAAAAGTGTAGACGCGCAATGGGTACAAACAGTGTTTACGGTCCCTGCATCGTGGATCGTTCCGCATTCGGGGCATTCCAGGTTTGTTAGTAATGATGTCCGCTCCAGCTCAATGTTGTTGGTCATTGTTATATTTTTAATTCCAATCCAGGCTATCCAAAATGATAGAGAGCACGTTGTACTATACGCTGGTTTTGCGCATTAGGTTGTACAGCATTAGCCTGGCTTGTAAAATTTGTTCATAACATTTCAACTTTACAACATCAACCTTACAGGAACGTTAAATATGTATCGGCCTGTTATCCGTTGCAGCCAAACACGCTTCGCGCATGGCTTCTGTATAAGTTGGGTGTGCATGGCTAATGCGGGAAATATCCTCTGCACTGGCACGATATTCCATCGCTACAACAGCCTCGGCTATCATATCAGCGGCACGCGGGCCTATCATGTGTACACCTAAGATCTCGTCGGTAGCGGCATCTGCCAGTACTTTTACAAAGCCATCCAGGTCACCGCTGGCTACTGCTCTGCCGCTCGCGCGGAACGGAAACGAGCCTGTTTTATATTTTACGCCTTTTTCTTTTAGTTGTTCTTCTGTTTGTCCAACAGCAGCAACCTCAGGCCAGGTATACACTACGCCCGGTATCAGGTTATAGTTGATATGTGGTTTTTGGCCAACAATGGTTTCAGCAACATAAGTTCCCTCATCCTCTGCCTTATGAGCTAACATCGCCCCGCGGATCACATCACCTATGGCATACACACCCGGTACGCTGGTTTGCATATGCTCATCAACGGTGATCTTACGGCCACGCTCTTCAACAGTGATGCCTATTTTATCTAAACCTAAACTATCTGTATAAGCAACACGGCCAACAGCTACTAAGCAGTAGTCACCTTTTAATTCTTTTTTATCGCCGTTAGGGGCATCAAAAGTTACAGTTACCTCTTTACCTTTTACGGTAGCACCGGTAACTTTATGGCCCAGGTAAAACTCCATGCCTTGTTTTTGCAATACCTTTTGCAGCTCTTTGCCCAGGCTTTTATCCATTGTAGGGATAATACCATCCATAAATTCAATCACAGATACCTTAGCACCTAAACGCGCGTAAACCGACCCTAACTCTAAACCAATAACACCACCACCAATTAATACCAGGTGTTTAGGTATTTCGGTTAATGTTAAAGCTTCGGTAGATGTGATGATGCGTTTTTTATCGATCTTAATAAATGGCAGGCTTGACGGTTTTGAACCTGTAGCGATGATAACATTTGTACCGGTTATCTCTTGTGTGGTACCATCGGCTTTGGTAATGATGATGGTGTTCTTGTCTTTAAAAGAACCCATCCCCTGGTAACCGTCTATCTTGTTCTTTTTAAACAGGAAGCTAATGCCGGCGGTATTTTTAGTTACTACATCAACTTTACGTTTCATCATCTGGGCGATATCAACTTTAAGATCTTTTAAGTTGATACCATGGGTAGCAAACGCGTGGCCGGCATTATAAAAATGCTCTGACGAATCTAACAGCGCCTTTGATGGGATACAGCCTACGTTAAGGCAGGTGCCGCCATAAGTGCTGTATTTTTCAACACAAGCTGTTTTTAAACCCAATTGGGCGCAACGTATAGCGGCTACATAACCACCCGGACCCGAACCTATAACGATAACATCATATTGCATAGTAGTGTGTTTTGTGGCACAAAGTTAAGGTTTTTAGAGATTGGAGGTTAGTTAATTGGAGATTAGTTGAGTAGTTTTAAATAATAATAAAGTAAAAGTCTCCCCTACCGGGGGAGATTTAGAGGGGGCTAATACACTATATTTATACAACCTATGAAAACTTTGTCCATTTTACTCTTTACACTTATCCTTTCAATGTGCAATTGTAGCGCACAAACTTTATATGGCGCCGACATTTATAGCGTAAAAACCAAAGCCATAGGTTTCCTGGAAGATGGCAAGATCTACTCGGCAGATACTTATGGTGTAAAGGATAAGGTTGTCGCTTTTTTGCAGGACGGTAAGATCTATGCTGCTGATAAATATCAGCTAAAAAGCAACCTGATAGGTTATGTGGAGGGTAAGACCATATTCTTTGCAGATGCGTACCGCATTAAAGCTAAACCTGCAGCGTTTTTGGCAGATGGTAAAGTTTATGCTGCTGATAACTACGGACTAAAATCTACCCTCGTAGGGTTTTATGATGGTGATACTAATGCGGGTGCCGCTTGCGCGGCAATTATATTGCTTTTTCACCGGGCATATAAATAACTGCATTATGCTATATTTGGTTAATAATTAAACTGATTTCATGAAACTACACCGATCACTGCTGATGCTTTTGGCAGTTATATCTTTCAGCGCGCAGGCGCAATTGGGGGCTCGTAAAACTACCTTTACCCGTGCCGATACTTTACGCGGATACCTATCGCCCCTGCGTACTTGCTATGATATTAACTATTACCATTTGGATGTTAAGTTTGATATCGACAAGAAATTTATCAGCGGCAGCAACCTGTTTAAGTTTACTGCTACGCAGGATTTTACCAAACTACAGTTCGACCTGTTTGCTAACCTTGCTGTAGAAAAAGTAGTTTATAAAGGCAAAGAGCTCCTCTTTACCCGCGAATTGAACGCAGTATTTGTAACCTTCCCGCAAACTATTACGCAGGGTAGCAAGGATGAGTTTACCGTTTATTATTCAGGCAACCCAACCATTGCCAAACACGCCCCATGGGATGGTGGTGTGGTTTACACTACCGACTCATTGGGCAAACCCTGGATAGCTACTGCCTGCCAGGGTGTAGGCGCCAGTATTTGGTGGCCCAATAAAGACCATCAGGCCGATGAGGTGGATAGTATGATGATCAGTATCCGCGCGCCAAAAGGATTAAAAGATGTATCAAATGGTCGCTTGCGTAAAGTAACCGAATTAAAAGATGGTTATACTCGTTTCGATTGGTTTGTGGCCAATCCCATAAACAATTACGACGTGGAAGCCAACATTGGCGATTATGTCCACTTCGCGGACACCTACAACGGCGAAAAAGGTAAGCTCACCACCGATTTTTGGGTACTGCCTTATAACCTGGCGAAAGCCAAAAAACAATTCGCGGCCAATGTACCGCCTATGCTTAAATCATTCGAATATTGGTTTGGCCCGTATCCTTGGTATGAGGATGGTTACAAACTGGTAGAAACCCCGCATCTGGGCATGGAGCACCAGAGCGGTGTGGCCTATGGCAATCATTATGTTAACGGTTATTATACCGGTCGTGGCGGCATGGATCGTTCAGGGACCGGCTGGGGTTTGAAATGGGATTATATCATTATCCACGAAAGCGGCCACGAGTGGTTCGGCAACAACATTACCGCTAAAGATATAGGCGATATGTGGATCCATGAAGGTTTTACAGATTACTCTGAAGCTTTGTTTGTTGAAAGCCAATTCGGTAAAAAAGCCGGACAAGAATACGCCAACGGCCTGCGCAAAGGCATAGCTAATGACAGCCCTATTGTTGGCCCATATAATGTTAACAAAGAAGGATCAAGCGATATGTATAATAAGGGCACGGTGTTGTTAAACATGATCCGCACTATTATTAATGACGATGAAAAATGGCGCAATATATTGCGTGGCTTGAACAAGACCTTTTATCATCAAACGGTTACCTATGATGATATTACCAAATATGTAAGCGATCAGTCGGGCATGAATTTACTGCCCGTGTTTAACCAATACCTGCATTATAAAGATCTGCCAATAGTTGAATTTGCTACCACCAATGGAAAGCTGTCGGCTAAATGGATAGCTAATGCCAAAGGTTTTAATATGCCTTTAAAAGTACGCGTTAAAGGTGGCGAATATAAATTTATAAAACCGGGCAATGGTTATTTTGCCCCGGTAAATATTGATAGCATTACCCGCGATAACCTGGAGGTTGACACCTTTAATTATTATGTAGGTGTAATGGTAGACTAATTTAAAAAAGTTTGTAACCTTTGCTTTAATTAAAGCGTCTTATATCAAAACAAAAACAAATCACGCTATTATGAAACTGATCAGAATTTTTATTGCGCTGGTACTGGTTGCCGGTACAACGCAAACTTTTGCAAAATCTATAGAAGACCGCCACCTTACCGGCTTTCATGCTGTTAACGTATCCGGATCATTCGATGTTATTATTACCCAGGGGTCTACAGAATCTGTTAGAGTTGAAGCTCCTGCCGATGTTATCCGCGAAGTACTAACCGATGTAAAAGGCGGCACTTTAAATATTTATAATAAGAACCACGTTAGCTGGGGTAACATCTTCGGTAATAAAAAAATCGTGGTATATGTTTCTATTAAAGATGTAACCGGTATCAGCCTTACCGGCTCTGGTGATGTTTCTTTTAAAGGCGGCATAAATGCCAACAACCTGCGGATCCAGTTAACCGGATCAGGTGATTTGGGTGGACGAGTAAATGCTAAATATTTAGAGGGTAGTGTTACCGGATCAGGCGATGTTAAACTATCAGGCCATGCTGATGACCAAAAAGTAAACGTTACCGGATCAGGCGACTATACGGCCGGAGACCTTACTACCATTAACACCATGGTATCTGTAGGCGGATCTGGTGATGCTGCTGTAAATGCCAGCGAAAGCCTTAAAGCCAGTGTTACCGGATCAGGTGATATCCATTATAGCGGCCACCCTAAAAATGTTGCTAAGTCGAAGACTGGTAGTGGGGATATAAATGGGCATTAATTTTTCGATCTATTAATAATATAAAAAAGGAGATGCAGTTTGTGTCTTCTTTTTTTGTTTGCTACCTACCGTAGTGCTAAATTAAGAACATCGTCCCGCTCTTGGCCGCACAGGTGGGACGATGTTGGATGATAGCGTACAAGCTGGTCATGACCAAAAAACAGCAGCCTGCCTTATACGCAAAGTATTGCGTATAAGGCAGGCTGCTGTTTAAAACCGTTTCAACACTTTCCTGCCCAAATCATAACTAACCCTAAACACCTCCTGGTTATCATTAAGATATCCCGGCGAGAAATGGAAACTGGCAATAAACTGGCCTTTTATCCTGTCGAACAAAAACGGGGTGTAAATAATATCTATACGGTTATAGGTGGGTTTTGAATAATACGAATCGCCATAAATAATATTACTGCCCTGACCCTTATAAAACTCTTCGTATAATGCCAATTTATGATAACTTAAATAAGCACTAAACACAAAACCGGCAGGTGTTTTAAATCCGTCCACCCCACGTTCACGCTCTAACGAAAATAAGCCACCCGCTTCAATGGTTAATGAATCCAGGATTGTTTTATGGCTAAAATCCATGCCCAGTTTTATTGTACCGCCGCCGTTATCGTTGATATGGTCGTTAGGTAACAGCACTTCGGCACCGGCATCGTGCATCAGCAAAAAGTAATGCGTTACATAAAATGGCCCGTAAGGCTGAGGTTTATATTTACCAGAAAAACCGAACAAGAATTGCTCGCGTTGAGTTGCTGTCTGACGGCTTACCCAGTCTATCCAACCGGTTTCTGTAAAGTGTTCTGACTGATATCGCGCCAGCAAACCCTCAACATTGGGGCGGTAATAACGTAAAGTATCATTTAACAAAGCACGTGGATAATCGCTTATTAAGCCCTCGCGCGGAAACTCGCCTGCGAAGAACTGCCACTTACTGCCCTGGTATTTATAATAGGCTATAGGATCTACCTTGCCAAAAAACGGAACGGCACCAAACTCGTGCAAAGCATTGGCACCTACAATAAAATGGTTCAGGCTATCCAGGTTCAAACCGAAGTCGAGCGCTGTACGTGTGCCCGAAAAGGTATGTGAGCGCGGAATAAACGCTTTGTATTCGCGGTTGTCCAGGAAACCCAGCCCGTTAAAATTAACGTCCAGGCTTTGTTGCGCTAACGCGGCGGTGCCGGTTATTATAGATATAAAGATGAGTAGGTAAACTTTTTTAAGCATAGGTATTTTTATTATTCGACTTCAAGATGTATGATCCGGCTATTTTTGCTGCCCTCAAAGGGCCTGGTACGTACAGAGAACATCATTTCATAATTACCTTTTCTTGTTGGGGTAATGAAATGGAAAGTATAATGTGTGCCGGTTCCTGGCTTTAGTATGATATTATTAAAATCATCGCCGCTTTTTTGCGCGAAGGCAAGGCCATCGCTCTTAAAAAAACACACACCTAACAACACTTCGTTCTGTACGTTTTTATTGCTAAAATCAACGGTGTAAGGATATGGATTTACGATGGTTAAATCAATAGCCACTTTCTCACCGGCACGTAATTTTAATGAGGTATACGGCGCGGTAATTTGGATATTCTGATAGGTACGTACATCATTTATCCAGGCGGTATACCACTTGCCGGCCTTTGTTATGATGGTATCGGTAACTGGGGTTTTAATGCTATCTATTAAATGCAGGGCCTTATGGTGCTGCATCTGTTCTTCTATTGGCCAGATATCATATTGGGTACGGCGGTAATACCTTGAATCGTACGAGAACCCTTTCAGGCTATTGGTATAGTAATTATACTTTGATGGGTTTTGAAAACCATCGTCCATAATTACATAGTTATCGCCGGCCTTTTGTTGTACTACTTTGGCCCATTCTTTAAAACCGTAATAGCTTTTTATCTGGCCTATATGGGTAACTATAGGCAAAGCAAACACCATCCCTAACCGCAAGGCCACTATTAAGGCTACATTAATTATAGCCACGGTATTGAACCATTTAGGGATACTACCCCACTGGTTAAACCTGATCAAAGCCAGCATTACTAACGGAGCAAAGGCTATCAGGGTCCAGTGCGGTTGGGCCTCGCCCCTAAAGGTGGTGAAGAAAAAGAAAATAAAGGTACCTATGCCGTTTACCAGCAAACACCTTATAAAAGCGTCTTTTATTTTTATGGTGAAAGCCGCGTAAAACACAAACCAGCCAATTAACGGGCCGGCCATTAATAATTGCCCGGGTATGTATAAATAGCTATTCTCAGGGTTATAAATTTTTACCGAGCGCTCATACAAATGATAATTTATAGAAGGATAACCATGATTAACCTGCCATAAGATATGCGGAATAAACAACACCACGGCCAATACCGCGATAAACCAAAAAGATGGCCGCTTTAACAGCTTGATATTACTTACCACTGTAAACCCCACCAATAATATCGCATGATATTTACTGTAAAGCATACAGGCAATAACCACACCCAGTATAAATGCTAACGACCATTCATCTTCCTCAATATACCGCTGATAGAAGTAGTAAAACAATACCGCGAAGAAAAACAACGGTGCATCGGGCGTAGTGGTAAACCCGTAAATATGTAGTATTAACGTACCTGATATGACAAGGATAAACGCCCGAGCATTAACCCCGTATTTTTTAAGGATGAGCCAGAGCAGATAGATAGATGTGCTGCTGGTTAATATGGTAATGAGCCGCATACACAACTCGTTATGCATCAAACTATCGCCGATACGGATAAATAAGGCCACCATAGGGGGATGGTCAAAGTATCCCCAGTCTAAAAACCGGGAGTACATCCAGTAATAAGCTTCGTCGGCGTGAAGTTCAAGGGTGTAGGCTTGTACAACGTTTAAGATCGTCCAAAAAAACAAAAAATACCATATAGGCTTATCAGACTGTTTGCTATTTTGGATGGATGATAATGTCATTTAAACGTATAAATTCAAGTAATTGCAAAGGTATATAAATAATTGCTGTGCCTTGTAGAAATGTAATTTGAGGAGAACTGTTACATTAGCCAAAATTTTAAACCTATGACTAAAGCGATAGAAATTATAAAACTACCCAGGATTAGCCTGCTTAAAGCTATTGAAGAACTAACCGTTGAACAATTGAACAAAATACCTGACGGATTTAACAATAACATTATCTGGAACCTGGCCCACATTATAGCAGCCCAGCAAAATATTTGCTACAAACGTGCAGGATTAGACATTGTAATAGAGGAGCGATTTTTTACGCCATTTTTACCCGGCACTAAACCTGAAAGTTTTGTTAATGCTGCCGATGTGGAAATTATAAAAGCCATGTTCTTCTCGACTCTTGATCAATTAGAATCTGATCTGCAAAGCGGAAAGTTTGCTAACTACGTGCCTTGGACAACCCGTTACGGCAACACCATAAATAGTGGTGAAGAAGCTGCCGCGTTCTTACCTTTTCATGAAGGAATACATACGGGGTATATCTGGGCTTTGAAGCGGGTGATATAGGCTTTATTCTATACGCTTTACAACGTTATTGAAATCACCAACTGCCAGATCTATTACGATCTTGTTTTTTGGAAATTGCTTCTGCATTTCGTTTCGCACCGCAACAAATGCCGCAATAGCAGCAGGATTACTGGCAATTAATGGGTTGCTTGAAATACTGATATAGCAAGTGCTGTGATCTTTTTTTATGTAAACATATTTGGTTATTACGTTATCAAAAAAATTGGCTTTTGCTAAACCATCGGCCAGGTAATCAACCTCTTCCTGTGATATATTGTTTTTATCGAACGTAATCTGATGAAGCTTCACTCCGTATTCCCTGGTTACCATTTCCGGAGATCTTTTAAAAAGCTTTGAACCAAAAATGCCAAGCAATACAATTACAGCTACAACAGCAATGATGATTAACTGTTTACGGTTTCGCGCTTTCTTTTCTTTTGTTGCGCTGTTCGCTGCTGAGGTATTGGTACTTATATTATCTGGTTCCATCTTTGGGGTAAATTGGTTATCTATTATTTGGTGTCGCTAATATATAAAAATCGTAAATAATGAAGATAAAAAAAGGCCCGACAAATCCAGTCATGGTCGGAAGATTAATCTTCCGACTTTTTTTGTTTTCCGGCTTCGGTT
>JAZKCG010000088.1:0-29819 GCA_040388175.1 Bacteroidota bacterium
TTCGCTTTTACTCTAAACAAAATAATACCATAACTAACAACTTGAGTTAATTATATACATTTTTTATTAAAAAAACTAATCTCTAATCTCTAATACCTACCTTTGCGGCTCAAAAAAACACGTTAAATGAGTCAGTCTGTTGCAATCAAAAATGCCCTTATTTCAGTTTATTATAAAGATAACCTGGAGCCTATTATTCATGAGTTAAACCGCTTAGGAGTAAATATTTACTCAACCGGCGGTACCGAAACTTTTATACGCAGCCTTGGGGTTGACGTGATAGCTGTCGAGGACCTTACCTCTTACCCATCAATTTTAGGCGGACGCGTAAAAACGCTGCACCCAAAAGTATTTGGCGGCATATTGGCGCGCAGAAGTAATGATAACGACAAACAACAATTAACACAATACGAGATCCCTGAGATCGACCTGGTAATAGTTGACCTGTATCCATTTGAAGAAACAGTAGCATCTGGCGCGGGCCATGATGATGTGATAGAGAAGATAGATATTGGCGGCATCTCTTTGATCCGCGCAGCGGCAAAGAACTTTAAGGATGTGGTTATCCTGGCTTCGAAAGACGACTATACCGAATTGGATCAGATCTTAAAAGCACAAAACGGAACTACTACTATCGATCAGCGCAAAGCTTTCGCTAAAAAAGCGTTTAACATCACCTCAAACTACGATACGGCTATCTTCCAGTACTTTAACCAGGACGAGCCACTACCTGTATTTAAACAAAGCATACAAACCAGCAAAACTTTGCGTTATGGCGAAAACCCTCACCAGGGTGGTGTTTTCTACGGTAACCTTGATGCTATGTTTAACAGCCTGAGCGATAAAGGCAAAGAGCTATCTTACAACAACCTGGTAGATGTTGATGCCGCTGTATCACTGATAGATGACTTTAATGAGCCTACAGTTGCCATCTTAAAACATACTAACGCATGTGGCGTAGCTACGCGTCAGTTTATCAAAGAAGCCTGGATAGATGCTTTGGCTTGCGATCCGGTTTCGGCTTTTGGCGGTGTTATCATCACCAATGCAGAAATAGACGCAGAAACTGCTACAGAAATAGACAAGCTGTTTTACGAAGTATTGATAGCGCCGGCTTACACTGATGAAGCTGTAGCTATCCTTACCGCACGTAAAGGACGCATCGTGTTGGTGCGTCAACCGGTTGAATTATCGCAGAAAGAATTTAAAACATTACTGAACGGAGTTATTGAACAGGACAAAGATTTGGTAATTGAAGGACCTGCAGCTATGAAAACCGTAACTGACCGCCAGCCAAGCGAGCAGGAGTTGAAAGACTTGTTCATTGCCAACAAGATCACAAAAAACACCAAATCAAATGCTATTGTATTGGTAAAAAACAACCAAATGCTGGCCAGTGGTGTAGGTCAAACTTCGCGTGTTGATGCGTTAAGACAGGCATTAGCAAAAGCCGAAGCTTTTGGCTTTGATGTAAAAGGGGCGGTTATGGCATCAGAGGCGTTTTTCCCGTTTCCTGATTGCGTAGAAATTGCCGCTGATGCAGGCATATCAGCTGTATTACAACCCGGCGGCTCTATCAAAGATCAATTATCAATTGATATGGCTAACCAAAAAGGCATTAGCATGGTAACTACCGGTGTTCGCCACTTTAAGCATTAACTAAAAAGCACAATTTTCACGAATTAATACGAATTGAAAGAAAATGGAGTTATATTTATCAATTCGCATTAATTCGTCTAAATCATTATAACTATTCGAATAAATAGTGCGTTTAATCATAACTTTGCAATAACTTTGAAGCAAACAACAAATGGGTTTATTTAATTTTTTCACACAAGAGATCGCTATAGATTTAGGTACCGCAAATACCCTCATTATACATAATGATAAAGTTGTTGTTGACGAACCGTCGATAGTTGCTTTTGACCGCACAACCAACAAAGTTATTGCCATTGGGCGCCAGGCTATGCAAATGGAAGGCAAGACCCACGATAACATCCGCACCGTAAGGCCTCTTAAAGACGGTGTAATAGCCGACTTTAACGCTGCCGAGCACATGATACGCGGCATGATAAAAATGATCAACCAGGGTAAAGGATGGTTCTTTCCATCATTACGTATGGTTATCTGTATCCCGTCTGGTATTACTGAGGTAGAGAAACGTGCTGTGCGCGATTCGGCCGAGATTGCAGGAGCCAAAGAGGTTTACCTGATCCATGAGCCAATGGCTGCTGCCGTAGGTATTGGTATTGATGTGGAAGAGCCAATGGGTAATATGATCATCGATATTGGTGGTGGCACCACTGAGATCGCGGTTATTGCCTTATCAGGCATCGTTTGCGATCAGTCTATCCGTGTAGCGGGAGACAACTTTGACTCTGACATTGTTCAATACATCCGTCGCCAGCACAACATCATGATCGGTGACCGTACTGCCGAGAAAATTAAAATTGAAGTTGGTGCCGCATTGCCTGAACTGGCTGATCCACCGTCTGACTTTGCTGTACAGGGCCGTGATCTAATGACCGGCGTACCTAAACAGATCATGGTATCCTACACAGAGATAGCACATTGTTTAGATAAATCGATCTCAAAAATTGAAGAAGCGATATTGAAAGCTTTGGAGATCACTCCGCCAGAGCTTTCTGCAGATATTTACCAGACCGGTATATACTTAACCGGTGGTGGTGCGTTATTGCGTGGTTTAGACAGACGTATTTCTGCAAAAACCAAATTACCTGTACACGTTGCCGAAGATCCGCTTCGTGCCGTAGTACGCGGAACCGGTACCGCCCTTAAAAATATTGGCAACTTTAAATTTTTAATGCAGTAACTTAGTTGCGAGTGTCGAGTAGTGAGTGATGAATTACTTACTGCTCGACACTCGTCACTCAAAACTCATCACTGACAATGCGTAACCTGCTAATCTTCATTACCAAGTACAACGCGTTTTTTCTGTTCATTATATTTGAGGTTAGTGCACTCATTATTTATATAAAATACAACTCTTTTCAAAAGGCCAGTTTCATTAACAGCACTAACCAGGTTACCGGTAACTTGTATGCCCAGGCTGACCAATTTAAAAGTTATCTCTCCTTACGTGAAGTAAATGATAGCCTTGCCCGCGAAAATGCCAGACTGCGTAATCAGCTAAAATCATCCTTTTATATAGATTCTGTTACCAAACATAAAGTGACTGATACCGTATACAAACAGCAGTATGAATATATAGATGCCGCTGTGATCAACAACTCTGTTAACCATCGTAATAATTACCTCACCATTAACAAAGGCAGCCGTGCAGGTATTGCCAAGGGCATGGGTGTTATTTGCGCGCAGGGCGTAGTTGGTAAAGTGGTTGTAGTTGGCGAACATATGTCTGTAGTGCAATCTTTATTACATAAAGAAACCATAGTAAGCGCCGCTCTTGCCGGAACTAAAGATCTGGGTTCATTTATTTGGGGTAACGATCTGAACCCGCACGTAGGTTTATTATATGATGTTTCCAACAATGCCACACCTAAAGTTGGCGAGTTGGTGGTAACGTCTGACCTTTCTCTTTTCCCGGCAGGTACGCCTATTGGTAAGATAGCTAACCTGCACTCAAAAACAGCCAAAGGCTCATTCCTGAATATGGATGTGACCATCGCAGTTGATTTTAGCAAAATACAATACGTGTACGTAGTAGATAACAGGTTTGCTACAGAACAATCGGGACTGGAGGCCCAGCAGAAGAAAGATGAGTAGGACCATAATTGCTAATATACTGCGTTTTGTTATACTGGTATTTATCCAGGTGTTTTTATTGAAAAACATCACCCTGTATGACCTGTCTACCCCATACCTGTATATCCTGTTCATATTGCTGCTGCCGTTCGAGACGCCTAATCTGCTATTGTTTCCATTGGCATTCATAATGGGGTTAACTATTGATGCTTTTTATGATACACCGGGGTTACACACCACCGCCTGCGTATTGCTGGCCCTGGTACGTATCTTGTTCATCAGCATAACGGTACAGAAAGAAGGTTTTGATAACGAACCTGAACCTACTTTAAGCATTATGGGTTTCAGGTGGTTTTTTACTTATGCGCTTATACTTACGTTTATACACCACTTCTTTCTTTTTAACCTGGAGGTTTTTCGTTTTTCAGAGATACAGTACACGCTGGGCCGCGTTATACTAAGTTCATTGTTTACCGTATTTTTGATATTGGTTTCGGGCTTATTATTCTTTAAAAGCAAAGAGCGTAAATGAATCAATTTTTTGAGCGGCGATACGTTATCGGGGGTATATTTATCACCATCATATTAATATTACTTGGCCGGTTATTTTACATCCAGATCATTGATGACCGATATACACTATATGCTAAAAAAAATGCTATCCGCCCAATCCCTACATTCCCTGCCCGGGGGTTTATTCTTGACCGAAATGGAAAAGTACTGGTTAGTAATACCCCGGTTTACGATATTACGATAATACCCAAGGAGGTAAAAACTTTTGACACATTAGAGTTTTGCAGGCTGATAGGCATAGATAAACCAGAGTTTGATAAACGATTGGCTAAAGCAATCAAATATTCCCGAAATCTATCATCCCCATTCGAAAAACAACTATCACCTCAATTAACCGCGTCATTACAGGAAAGATTATCAGAGTTCCCGGGGTTTTCTGTAGACCAACACCCTATCCGCACTTATCCTGATTCAATAGCTGCTCAATTTTTAGGTTATATTGGCGAGGTTAATGACAACATTCTTGCAAAAAAAGGCGGCTATTATCATCTCGGTGATTATATCGGCATATCTGGGGTAGAAAAATCGTACGAGAATATTTTACGCGGCCAGCGTGGGGTTGAAAACATGATGATTGATTCGCGCGGAAACAAAAAAGGA
Organism: Bacteroidota bacterium; assembly: GCA_040388175.1. Lineage (GTDB taxonomy): Bacteria > Bacteroidota > Bacteroidia > Sphingobacteriales > Sphingobacteriaceae > Mucilaginibacter. The sequence goes on from JAZKCG010000088.1 coordinate 4,900, forward strand.
TCGTATGCTAACGGCGCATATGATACATTGGCCGTACCCGGCGAGCGTTTAACATCATCATTAGATAGCCGAATTCAAAAATTGGGCGAACAACTGATGCAAAACAAAGTAGGCAGTATTGTGGCCATCGAACCATCGACGGGCGAGATCCTTGCTTTTGTAAGCAGCCCGGGTTATGACCCTAACTTGCTGGTTGGGCATGAACGGGGGCCTAATTATACCAAGTTACACGATAATCCTTACAAACCTTTTTTGATAAGGCCTATACAGGCTAATTACCCACCCGGATCGTCATTTAAACCATTGAGCGCGCTTATTGCAATGCAAGAGGGTGTTATCACTCCTCAAACTACCTATAACTGCCCTGGCTATTACATTGCCGGTAACAGGAGAATAAAATGCTATAATGGTGAGCGCCATGGATTAGTAACATTAAGCAGTGCGATAGCCGAATCATGCAACGGTTATTTTGACATGGTATTTGAAAAATTGATTAACCGAAACGGACCAAAACAAACTGATACCAGTTTTAACTATTGGCGAAACAATGTTGCTAAGTTTGGACTGGGTTCAAGACTTGACCTGGATCTACCCGCCGAAGGAACCGGTAATCTTCCACGTGCAGCCTATTATGATAAAGTGTATCATAAAGGAGGCTGGCGTTCAAGCACTGTTATATCGTTAGGGATTGGGCAGGGTGAGTTATTGGCTACGCCTCTGCAACTGGCTAACATTGAAGCTACTATTGCTAACCGTGGTTTTTATTATAAACCACATTTAATAAAATCAATTGGCGATAAGCAGATTATAAAAAGTGAGTACACCGTAAAGAATTATGTAGGTGTTGACGCGCAATATTTTGAACCTGTTATTAACGGTATGCAGCGGGTGGTTGACGGAGGAACGGCTGGAGGGGCAAGAATACCCGGCATTGTTATGTGCGGCAAAACGGGTACAGCAGATAACTCGCATGGCAAACCTAACTCGGTGTTTGTAGCATTTGCACCAAGAGATAACCCCAAAATAGCTATCGCTGTAGTGGTGGAAAACTCTGGTCAGGGTGCAACGTGGGCTGCGCCAATTGCCAGCTTTATGGTTGAAAAATATTTGCGCGATAGCATTACCCGTCGTCCTTCTGGGATTGAACCGGGATATTATATGAATGCTAATTTGTTGCCTGATATGACTGAAGCCATTATTAAAGAGAAAAAGCGCGCGCAACGGGACAGTATCCGCAGAGCGAGGCTTGATTCTATAAAAAAAGCAACAGCTACAAAATCAGCGGCAAACAAGAACAGGAAACCGATAGTTGAACATTTTCTGACAGCCTTAAAACCCTAAGATGATGAGTAACCCCCAACGCAGCTTCTTTTTTAATGTAGACTGGCTAACGGTATTTATTTACCTGGCGCTATGCACCATTGGGGTGCTCAGTATCCACTCGGCTGTGTTTGATCCTAAAAATCAATCTATAATAGACCCAGACACCAACTACGGTAAGCAGTTTATATTTGTTATCGTATCCATCGTACTGGGCATTTTTATTTTATTGTTAGAGAGCCGGTTTCTGTCTGCACTTGCTCCGGCCATATACGTGGTAACTACGGTGTTGTTGCTGTTGGTATTAGTAATAGGGCGTAATGTTGGCGGTAACCAGGCCTGGATTTCCTTACCCGGAGGTTTTAGGCTGCAACCATCAGAGTTTGCCAAGTTTGCCACGTGCCTGCTGCTGGCGCGTTATTTAAGCGGAACCAATGTAAAAATAACCGAACCCAAATCGTTCGCTATAGCAGCGGGGATCATTTTTTTCCCGATGATATTGATCTTACTGCAACCCGATGCCGGGTCGACACTGGTATTTAGTTCGTTGTTGTTTGTGCTGTATCGCGAGGGGCTTTCGCCCTACTTCCTGATATTAGAAGGCCTGTTTATCGCCTTGTTTGTGTTAACGCTTAAGCTCAATAACCTACCCCTTATTATAGGCGGTATTATTTTATTGGCGACAATAATTATATTGTTATTCAGGCGTAACCGTAAGCTGATGCTCACCATGTTAATTGGCGCGGGCATATTAATAACCTTTGTTTTTAGCGTACAGTTTCTTTACACTAAAGTATTAAAACATCATCAAAAAGAGCGTATTGATATTGTATTAGGTATTGAAAGCGATCCACACGGCAAGGGGTATAATGTTAACCAATCAAAAATAGCGATAGGTTCAGGTAAACTTTGGGGTAAGGGCTATATGCAGGGTACACAAACCAAGTACAAATTTGTACCGGAGCAAAGTACTGACTTTATTTTTTGTACCGTAGGCGAGGAATTTGGTTTCGCCGGATCTGTTGTGGTATTGGGCCTGTATTTACTTTTAGTATTGCGGATCATCTATATCGCCGAAAGGCAACGATCGCCATTCTCACGGATTTATGCTTATGGCGTGGCTTCTATCATCTTCTTTCACGTGGTTATCAATATAGGCATGACTATTGGCATTGTGCCATCCATAGGGATCCCGTTACCGCTGATCAGCTATGGTGGTTCGTCCTTATTAAGTTTTACGGTAATGTTGTTTATCCTGATCAAGTTGGATTCGAACAGGATGGGAATGATCTACGCTTAACCCCCCTGCCCCCTAAAAGGGGAGGAATATGGCGAGGGTATAACTAATCTCTAATCACCAATCTCTGACCACTAATTTTAGCTATACCGTCTCTTCAATAATTCAAAAAATTTCCCGGCAGTTTGTGGCTTACCTTCCCAATTATTTTTCTCGGTGTAATTCTTTGTTAAAAACCGGTTTGCCTCTTCGAAAGTATTAAAGCGGTTTAATATCTCAATAGCTTCGCTGTAAGCAAGGCTATAACCGTTAAACAGATCTTTTATGTACAATAATTTATCGTTAAGTGTAATGGCTTGCTTAAGGTTATCTATAGGTTGTACCCCTGTCTGCTCTTTTATACTACCTGTATTATTAAGTTGTGCCGATATTCTTTGATTAATGGTAAGTACTTCTTCTTTATCCTTTATAACCACTTCTGTCTCTTTTACAATCTTAACTCCTTGTACTGGCGGGGTTATCAACTCTTTAAACTCGGCCACAACTTCTTGTACAGGAGTTATTGGCTTATCCACTTTTTCAGCAACAGGTTGTTCCGGGATCGCCACTTCTTCTTCGCCTTTATCTTCTTGTAATTCCTGCTCGTTTATTTCTTCCTCATCTTCGTCATAGTCTGCTTCATCTACTATCAGTTCATGCCTAATAATTTCAGGGTCTTTTCGTACAAAGGTAAAAGCCTCCTCGGGTCTATCGGTCGATGGATCAATAGAAGCTACGGGCTCTTCTGTTTTTGCGGGCTCTTCTTCGGGCTTTGTTTCACGTTTTGGCTGTTGCACTACGGGCTCAAAAAACTTTTCGTTGGCGGCAGGTTTTGGTGGCTCAATTGGGTTTTCGGCCCTGGTTCTTTTATTGAGTTTACTCAATACTTCGGCATGATCTGCTAAAAAATGGGCATTGGCTACAAATAGCTCCAACTCCAACTCGTTCAAGTTTTCGGGGTTAGCTTTAAGATATTTATACTGCTCATTAAGCTCGTTTATTATGCCGCCTATCTTATTAAATACTTCCAGTTGCTTCATTGCAATACTTTAGAAAAATCCTTACCAAAATTAAGCATTAAATTCTGATATTAGGCGTTTACAAAAAGTTTGCCATGCAGCTCACCGAAGATATTTTTAAGCGAAAGAATGAAAGCGGTGGCGGTATCGAGGTTATTTGCGGTTCGATGTTTTCGGGTAAAACCGAAGAACTGATACGCCGGATAAACCGAGCCCGTTATGCCAAACTGAGCGTAAAAGTATTTAAACCCAAATTGGATGTGCGGTATGATGAGAACGATGTAGTATCGCATAACTCAACAGCGCAAGCTTCTACCCCGGTAAGTAAATCGTCAGAAATTTTATTGCTGGCAGGGCACGCCCAGGTAATTGGCATTGACGAGGCCCAGTTTTTTGACAATAAACTGCCCGATGTTTGTACCACATTGGCCAATAAAGGCATCCGTGTAATTATTGCCGGTTTAGATATGGACTTTAAAGGCCGCCCCTTTGGCCCCATGCCTACTTTAATGGCCATTGCCGAATCTGTAACCAAAGTGCATGCCGTATGCCTGATATGCGGCAACCCGGCCCTATACTCCTACCGATTAGTACCCAGCAAAGAAAAAGTATTATTGGGCGAAAAAGACAGCTATGAACCTCGCTGCCGCATTTGCTATAATCTTAAAACCTCTTAAAACAGGCTATTTACAGCCTTATTAGTCATAATTATGCTAAAATTTAGCCTGTGTTAAAACAAAAGGTATAGGCTTAGTTGTTTACACAACATTACCTATTAAAGCCATGGCGAAAAAGATATTAGTAATTGAGGATGATAAAGATATCAGAGAATCTATTGCTTATGCTTTAGAAGAGGAAAACTATGAAGTTATCTCTTCTGAAAATTCTAAGATCCTTAAATCGGTTAATGACATTGCCCCGGATATGATCTTGCTGGACAACTGGCTGACCGAATGGAAAAGCGATGCCAATGGCGAGCAACTAAGCCGCGGTTTAAAATCAGACCCGGCTACCAGTCATATCCCCGTTATTATTATATCAGCAGTAAGTAACATCAAAGAAATTGCTGAAGCAGGTTTGGCTGATGGTTACCTGAGAAAACCTTTTGGATTGACAGAGCTTACTGATTTGGTAAAAAAACACCTTGAACCAGTCAGCTCTGACAAAACATAAGAATATTTAAGTACGTGGTCGTTTGGGATTAAAAGCAACAATATAATTTAAATCGCCTGCTGCTACGCTACGGTTATTAAGCCCTTCTTCAATTTTATTTAACGATTGGTTGAGCCTGGATTTAGTTAGATGGAACACCTGCAATAAAAATTCGGGGATTACCCGGGTAGCTATGGTTGGGTAATAATCTTTTTGGATCTTTTGTCTTTCTGTGTCTGTAACTATACTCAGTTCCCAGTTATCATCAGCCTTAAAGCCATGTTCCTTAGCGGTATTCATCAAATCATACAAGTACATCTTAGTTTGATCTTCTATCGTTTTGTTTTTCATGTTTATTTTGATTTTTTACCTATCGCGTTATCTGCCTTTGATACCGAACTTTTATCTGACTGATAGCTGGATACCTTTTTATTGATGTTAGCCGTTGGTTCTTTCTTTTTTTCTTTAACGGTTTTTCTGTCTTTACTCATAACAATGTTTTTTAAGAATGTACTAAAAAGGACATCCGCCTAATGTGGCGGGTATTTAAAGGGCAATAATTGTGTGTCTGTGTTTTTACAGAATAATATCAGCGCAAAGCTTAAATATTACCTTTTAAAGAAAAGCGGGCAATGCCTAAGGGTTGTGAGGGAATTGATTAAAGGTAGGTATAGTTTACTGTAATTGAGCAGATAATTGAATATAAATGTCGGCAAACGCAAATATCAGCCAAAATGTAGATATACCGCTATATATGACTACCTTACCCGCTTATCAAAAAAATATAATGCAAAAAGAAGGAACAGTAAAGTTTTTCAATACCGAAAAAGGATTTGGATTCATTTCACAGAGTGATGACAGAAGCGATGTTTTTGTACACTCTTCCGGCTTAATTGACGAAATTCGTGAAAATGATAAAGTATCATTTGATATCGAAGACGGCAAAAAAGGCCCCAACGCGGTAAATGTAAAAGTTATCTAAAAAATATCTATAAACTTAATCGTAAAGCACCCCGTCAATCGGGGTGCTTTTTTTATTCAAGCAGGAACTAATCTGCATATTTTCTCTTAATCACTATTATGGCCGCGTTTTACCATTACTTTAACCGCTTGCGCCAAAAATACTTTATCGTTACCGCTTAACTTTGTTTGTGCCGGGCCACCGTTTATATAATAGGTAATATCGTCCCGGCCATCTCGTTCGGCAATTAAAGACTGACCGTCTCTTTTGTATTTCACGTAGCCATTTGGCGTAATACGCGCAATTGCGGTACTGTCTTCATTAAAAAAAGCGCGCCCTGAATATTCTATCCTGAGGCTACCATTATTATCGCCTTCAGAAATAATTACGTGCCTGCCGGGCCTGCCGCAAGCAGCTACCAGGATTATCAAACCTAACGCCGCTACTTTAAATTTCAAATTTTTCATAATGTTATTGTTTAATCACCACAAACATAACATTTAATATGGTACTATGCAATACATAGTATTATATATTTTCACTTATCGGTATGTGCAGGGCCAAAATCCGAAATTGAACATCCGAAATCCGATATGATAGCTGGTTTGTCAATACTTTATCACAATTCCTTAAAAACGTTACTTTTGAGCATATTAAACCGTCATCACGAAATACACATTTCCAGTTTTTACGTTAATCCTTATATGAAAAAAATATTCTGTCTTTTACTGCTGATCCAAATTGCAGGCTCTTCTGTTTTTGCTAAGCCTGTTAAGTATACCGGTAATTATTTAAAACCGGGTTTAGATACTGCCACCTTTGCTACGGGCTGTTTTTGGTGTACCGAAGCCAAGTTTCAGCAATTGAAAGGGGTAAAAAAAGTTACGTCAGGCTTTATTGGCGGGCATGTTGCTAATCCAACATATGTACAGGTTTGTACGGGTACCACCGGTCATGCCGAGGCTTGTAATATTGTTTATGACCCTAAACAAATAACGTACGATAAGTTACTGGCTGCTTTTTTTGTAGCACATGATCCTACCCAACTTAACCGCCAGGGTAATGATGTGGGTACGCAATACCGTTCTGCTATTTTTTATCATAATGCTGCACAGAAAGAAAAAGCCACTTACTATATAAATAAGTTAAACGCCGAAAAAGCTTATAAGTCTAAGATAGTGACAGAAATCATGCCTTATACTGTTTTTTATAAGGCCGAAGGTTATCACCAGAATTACTATAACCTGAACGGCAGCCAGCCGTATTGCAAATACGTGATACAGCCTGAGTTGGAGAAATTTAAAAAGGTATTTAAAGACGATCTAAAAAAATGAGAATCGCATTAATTATAGCCGTTATTCTATTCACATCAGTATTAGGTGTGCAGGCACAGCATCTTAAAACCAAAAGCGGCCATGAAAATAACCCCTACTACTCTAATACAGATACCAAACATCTAAAAGTATCAGATGCCGAATGGAAAAAGATACTCCCCTCTGCCTTGTATGCTACTGCCCGTGAGCAGGCAACCGAACAGCCTTTTACCGGCAAGTTTTGGAAAAGCGATACAAAAGGCAATTATTATTGCGCGGTATGCGGCAATATGTTATTCCGCTCGGATGCTAAATTTGCAAGCGACTGTGGCTGGCCAAGCTTTTTTGAACCGGTCAGAAAAAACAGTGTCATTTATCATGATGATAACTCTTACAATATGCACCGTGTAGAGGTATTATGCGCGAGGTGTGATTCGCATTTGGGCCATATCTTTGATGACGGACCAGCCCCAACTTATAAAAGATTTTGCATGAACTCTGTTTCATTGGATTTTGAGCCAGATGATTTCAAAAAATAATTACGGATGCCTATATTTGGTTAAAACGTACTATTATGTCATTCCAGGCTTATTTAGATAACATACAGGCAAAGACCGGTAAATCAGCTGATGATTTCAGGCAACTTGCAGAACAAAAAGGCTTCACCCAAAACGGCGAGTTAAAAGTAAAGGCCGGCGATATTGTTAAATGGCTAAAAGAAGACTTTGAGCTGGGGCATGGCCATGCCATGGCTATTTATGCTTTATTAAAGGGTATCAAGAGTTAATTATCTTACACAAAAACATCCAGGTAGATCACTATATCTGTTATCGGCATAATGCCATGTTTCTGTAATGAGCTAAAATACAGGCTATCGCCTTTTTTTAGGATATAGGCTATCTCGCCGACGGTCATTTCCATTTCGCCGTCTATAATAAATACATATTCCTCGCCCTCATGCGAAAGGCGATGCGGTACCACCTCGCCTTTCCGGGCAGTGAACAAGAACGGCTGCATTTTCTTTTCATGAAAACCGGCAGCGTAGGGAAAAACCGAATAGCCTTTTTCTGTACGGGTTAAACTGCGTTGTGCCTCTTCCTGCGTAGTATAGACCGTTCTTGCCCAGCTTTCCTGTTCAAGCAGGTTAGAGATATTGGTACCAAGTGTTTTAGCGATCTTGACCAAAGCGGCTACAGAAGGAACCGTTTTATTGTTCTCTATTTTAGAGATCATGCTTTTAGAGAGATCGCTGTTATCGGCGATCTCCTGTAAAGTACGTTTCTGGTGTATGCGCAGGCTCTTTATGCGATCACCTATTTGCATAAAGTTTTCGGTCACGGCTTGCTGTCCTGTTAACACAGTTTGTTTAATAGGGTTATCATTCATCATCAACTCAACAATAAAACGTTATTTAATAGGTTGATCACTGCCTATCACCTTAAACTGTGACCTTAACCGGATATCAGCCGACGAACTACCCACCATCACGTCTATCATTTCTGATTCTACCCTGAACCCGTGTACCTTTTCGTCATAAAAAGCCAGTTTACTGCCCAGAATGGTCAAGGTTACTTTTTTAGTTTCACCCGGTTTCAGGCTGATACGCTCAAACCCGCGCAATTCTTCCAGCGGGCGTTTTAAACTTGGCGAAACGTCATGGATATACAACTGCACCACTTCGTCACCTACCATAGCACCTGTATTTTTCACATCAACTGTCGCTGTAATGCTTCCGCTGGCATTGATCTGTTTTGCTGATAACTTTAAATTACTATAACTAAAAGTGGTATAGCTTAACCCATGTCCAAACGGAAACAAGGGTTTACCATTAATATACATATACGTAAACCCTTTGGTAACATCATACTCATCCTGCGATGGCACTTGCTCTTCGGAAGCATAAACCGTCAAAGGCATTTTACCACCGGGATTTACATTACCAAACAGCACATCGGCAATGGCATTGCCACCCTGCTCGCCCGGCCACCAGGCTTCTAAAATAGCAGGGGCATTTTCTTTAACGTACGGTATAGTTAATGGCCCGGCATTCATTAACACCACAATAGTGTGGGGATTAACAGCCAATACCGCTTTTACCAACTCCTCCTGGTTACCCGGTAGCGATAATGAAGTACGGTCGCGCCCCTCTGCTTCAATATCCAGCGTAGTACCGATGTATAAAATAGCTACGTCTGCCTTTTTTGCGGCATCAACGGCTTTTTGCAATTCTTCTTCTTTGTTAAATGCCGGCGCGTTTTTGCGTGGCGGTGTTATCTCTGCACCTGCCGCGTATATTATCTCTGTGCCGGGTGCCATACGATTCTTTATACCCTGCATAGGGTTTACGGCATCAATAGGTTTGCCGCTGTATCCGCCTGCGGTAAACATATTGGCATGTGGGCCAATCACAGCTATGGTCTTAATTTTATTTTTATTTAACGGCAGGATATGGTTCTTATTAGTTAACAGTACCATAGACTCTTGTGCGGCTTTAAGCGCCAGGTTTACGTGTTCTGCACTGCCAATCACACTCATAGGTATTTTACTGTAAGGCACTAATTCCTGCGGGTCAAACTCGCCCAGTAAAAAACGATCACGCATTACGCGTGAAAGTGATTCATCTAACTTTTCCTGTGTAAGCAACCCTTTGTTTACTGCTATGGGGATGTATTGCATAAACTCTTTATCAGAAAAATCGCAACCGGCATTGATGGATTGTGCTACGGCTTCTTCATAACTCATTTTCCCTTTTTCGTGGCCGTTAACCATGGTATTAACCCCGCCCAGATCAGACACCACGAAACCTTTAAAGCCCCATTGTTTTTTCAGGATGTCAGTCAGCATCAATTTATTGATATTATTGGGGATGCCATTGATAGCGTTATAGGATGCCATGATAGATTGCGCCCCGCCCTCAACAATACAATCTTTAAAATGCGGCAACCAAAATTCATGCAGCATACGTTCGCTAACGGTAGCCGACCGGCTGGTACGGTTTTGCTCGACGTTATTAACCGCGTAATGTTTAAGCGTAGAAACCAGTTTCAGGTATTTTGGATCATTACCTTGCAATCCTTTTACATGGGCCACCCCTATACGCCCGGTCAGGAATGGGTCTTCGCCAAAACATTCATTAATGCGCCCCCAATATGGGTTACGGCTGATATTGATTACCGGCGACCGGTAGATCAACCCTTTTTTCTCGCCTTTAAACTCAGGATCATTATGCCAGCCGTTGTAAATGGCTCGTGCCTCGTCTGATATGGCGGTTGTTTCATTATATACCAGTTTAGGGTCCCAGGTAGCAGCCATTGCTATCGATACCGGGAACATGGTTGTAGGGCGAGTCCACACTACACCGTGTAAACTTTGGTTCCATTTGTCAGATTTGATAGCAAACCGTGGTATTTCAGGCCCAACATGGTTTAAATACTCTGCTTTCTCTTCCAGTGTCATGCGCGATATCAGGTCCTTAACCCTTGCCTCTACAGGTTTGGTATAATCCTGGTATAATGGTTTATCTGTACTTTGTGCCTGTACCCGGTTACCCGCAACTACACTTAATACAGTAAGTAACAAGGCAAATTTACCCGCACTCCTATAGCGAAATATTGTTTTCATTTTTTTGAGGAAATAATTGGTTATAAAAGTTGAAACTAAGTTTACATTTATTCAACATGGTTGAACAAATATATATATTATTGATACATACCCAAATCATTCACTTATCCACACAAAAATGTTACGGTAACTTTATTGTGTAATAAAAACTAAAATCATACGTTGCAGTTATATTTGAACTTATAAAGCATATTTTTGTTTTATACCCCTTAATTGCCCTCGATTAATAAAAATATGTCCAAAAGCCTGCAAAATAATACTTGTTGGTTTAGGTCATCGATTTTGAATATCCCGCAAGATCGCTTTTGATTATTTTTTGAATACCAACCAACGTTTCCTAAAAAATTCACGAAGACTAATACGTAAGCACATGTTATTGAAGTAACATATTACTTATTATGCTAATATTCTTATTAAACCTACTAAACCTTTTATGTCACAACTGAAACTTACCCACATGTATAAGCCTTATATACTTTACGGATTATTATTTGCGTTGCTTGTAGCTACAGGCTGTAAAAAAAATACACTCGATGATCAGATTCAGGATACTACCTCTGTTCCGGGTGGTAATACAATTGATCCTACCGTACCTTATTCGGTAACCAAACTTAGCAAGTTTAAGATCAACGGTATTACCTGCGCCTACGATACAATATTAAATATATATTACTACCCTATTTCTGCTGTTACTGGTGCCTCACTATCCAAATTCACAGTAAATTATGATACTTCAGACGGCGAGGTAATGACTTTTGGTGGTACCAAAATAGCAAATGGCGGTGTTATTAATATCACGTATAAAATGAACGATAATATTGAAATTAAGGTTGTTAATAAATTCAATATAAATGCTACTTACAACCTGGTTATATCAGGCCTGCCTATTTTAGTTTTAAGTGCTCCTAATACTGTAGGCACTGATTTTGTAAACGCGTCAATTGACCTTATTGACCCAGACTATCAACTTCATGCTGGAAAGCAAGAGGTTAGCTCCAATATACAGATAAAACTAAGAGGTGCCACAGCAAGGTATTTCCTTAAAAAATCATACGCGGTAGAGATGGTTGATCAATCGGGCGAAGAAAATGATGTTTCTTTATTAGGCTTACGTAATGATGATGATTGGATTTTAGATGCTATGTTCATAGACCAGGCCCGTATGCGTAACCGTGTATGTACCGATATCTGGAATAGCTTTAATAATGTACCTTATATAGCCAACGAACCAACTGCCCTTAATGGCACACGTGGTTACATGGTCGAGGTATTTATAAACCACCGGTACTGGGGTGTTTACTGCCTTACAGAAAAGCTTGACCGTAAGCAGTTGCAAATAAAAAAACAATATGGCGATATGTATAAGTCGGACGAATCGACTACAGAAACCAATTTTGTCAACGTATCCCCATTTTCTAATACTTTAGATACGTGGGGTGGGTGGGAGTTAACATATCCCGATCTTGATGATACACCAGCTCCTAATTGGGGTTACTTATATAACGCGGGTAATTTTATTGGAAACGCTACTGACGATGATTTTATCAGCGGTATAAAAGATAAAGTTGACCTTAACAATATGGCCGATTATCTTATTTTCCTGAACATTATACAGGGCACAGATAATGATGCTAAAAACCTATACTTCAGTTTTTACGATTATCGTACAGCGGGCGCATTTTTCTATTCGCCGTGGGACCTGGATGGAACAATGGGCAGGAGTTGGGATGGTAGCATTGTTTCAAACAAGATCATTGGCACCGGCACCAACTATCTTTTGTACCGGTTACTTAAATTAAATCCCAATAATTTCAGGGATATTGTTAAAGCCCGCTGGAACGCGCTTAAAACAAACCAGCTAAGCAAAAGCACGATGGCTGCGCGTATAGAGGGCTACAGAAAACTAATGGTCAATAGTAACGCTTTCGCCCGCGAACAGTACATAGCCACCAATATAACCCAAGACCTGAATACAGAAACCACTTATATGAACACCTGGTATAGCGCTCAATTTGATCTGGTTGACAATTACATAAATAGCCTATAGTTAGGTTAAAACTAACTACTTAAAAACGCCATGCCGATCATTCAAAACAGTGTGGCGTTTTTTTGTTGAAAGAAATCTATAGTCAGTATTCGGCTGATTTTTTCTAACAAATACATTGTAACTTATTTGTTACAACGTATTTGTTATTGTATACTTGTATACACATGCCCATTTAACAACCTACTTATGCGTCTACTTTCCTTATTAATAATTGCTGTAATATTGATCGCAATTTGCCTCCTTGCATCGTGTAAAAAAGCACAGGGCAAGGTTATTAGTGTAATTAATACTTCGCAAAAACAGGCATCAGCCAAATTTTAACATATTTATAGGCGGGCGATGTATTGACAATACTTTTTCAATAATTATATTGCTGGTACAAAAAAAGCCTTTTAAATAAAGGCCCTTTTTAATTTCAATAAATTATGTGTTAAAATAAGTTGCTATTTTTTCACAAACTCCACCTGGTATAATGTCGGCCATTTTTTACCTGTTATAAACAGGCGTTTACCTTTTGCATCCCACGCAATGCCGTTCAGTACATTTTCGTTGTTATCAAAACCCGCCGGGCGTTGGTTCGGGGGCCACAGATCAGCCATATTCACTTTTTGCAACACAGCGCCTGTTTTGGGATCAATAATTAATATATCGTCGGTTGTGTAAACGTTAGCATATAATTTACCGTCTATATACTCCAACTCATTTATTTGTTGAATGGGCCCTTTATCATCATAAACATCTATAAAACCCGACTGGCGGAAAGTATCTTTATTTAAAAACCATATCCGGTTGGTACTGTCGTCAAAATAGATCTTCTTACCATCGTAGGTCATCCCCCAGCCTTCAACACCAACATTATTGATAAAGGTTCGGATCAGTTTAAATGTTTTCTTATCAAACACATAGGCTGTTTCTGGTTGTTTATAAGTAAGCATCAATATCTGATCGCCTATTATCGCGCTTCCCTCGCCAAAATCTTTGGGGTTTATTTTGGCTATCTGGACTGCTTTACCGGTTGCAAGATCAACCTTTTTCAAAGCCGACTGGCCAATGTTACCGGTACTTTCATATAAATAGCCATCATGATATAGCAAGCCTTCTGTATAGCTGCCGGTATCATGCGGGTATTTTTTAATGACACGATAAGTCATTTCCTCGGGCGCTTTAGCAGCCATTAAAACTATATTGGTTGATACATCCTGATTTTTGCCGCCTTGATAAAATTTGGCGGTAATTACCCGTGCGCCCAAAGGCATGGTATCTGTTTTAAAACTAACAGCTGTCGAATCTTTTTTTGAAGCGAACCGAACAGAGTCAAGCAAATACACAATCGAATCAGGTTTTGCGTCTTTAGGCAGATTTACTTTTACAGTTACCTCATCACCCGCTTTATAACGCGACCCTGATTCAGGGCTGATGGTGATATCACTACCTGTACTTTCTGTATTACTATGGCAGCTATAGGTAAAAAGTGCCACCGCGGCGATCAATAGTATAGATCTGTTTTTCATAATTTATTCGGCAGATGGCCAAAAGGCATCCTCAATATGGTTTAATTTATAATTCTTACTGTTATCAAATAAAATGGCGATGATATCAAACCGTACCTCGCCCTGGTGATCCATTAAATAGATGTATTCATCTGCAGCATCGGCCAATAGCTTTTGCTTGCGTGTGTCTACAAAATCCTCCGGCTCGCCAAAACTGTTGCCAGTACGCGTCTTCACCTCGGCAAATATAATAACCTTGTCTTTATAAGCAATCAGGTCTATCTCTGCTTTGCCATGAGTCCAGTTCTCATCTAAGATCTCGTAGCCTGCTTGTTCCAGGTATGCCTTTGCCAAACTTTCGCCGTGACGGCCAAGATCATTGTGAACCGCCATTATTTTATAATTACCGACCCCAGATAATCAGATATGCTTTTCTCTACCTTTTTCATGCGCATGTACTGGGTAAGCAGTATATCCTGGTCTTCGTCCGACGTTGTGTTTTGCAATTCATTACGTAACGTTTCCAGCATTTTACCCACCTTATGCATTTTAAGGTGAAATATAGCACTAAGTATGGTCGCTTTCATATTAGCCTGTTCGTCGCTGGTCGAGATCTTGTGCATTTCATACCAGTTCTCACTTAACGTATATTTGGTAGTAAGTAGTGTAACCACCAGGTCAACAATCTCTTTATCGGGATAGTGTATAAAGTGCTGTTCTTCGGGCAATACGCCGTTCTCTACCTCTTTACCGTACAGTTCAATAAAGGTTTTGGCTACCGGGTACTCAAATTCAACGTCATTCAGCTCGGCTATCATAAACGGGCCGATATAGGTATTGGCTATGCCATCCCAATCGATCATTTTGTTGCCATATAGTAGTAACAAGCGCACAATCTCTTTTTCCTGTGCAAAGGTTTCTTTTGGTTCTTGTACAGGTTCTTCAACCAGAGGATAATCCTCGACAGGCGTTATCATCCGGCCATTAGGTTGCTGGCTGTCTTTCCTGGCCTTGGCCTGGCGCATCTTGTTCAGTTCGGATAGCAGCGCGCGCTCATCTATCTGTAAGATGTAGCTGCACTCCTTAATGAATACCGAGGCTTTGATCGAATCGGGGATCTTGGCTATACTCTCTACGATATCGCGGATCACTTCCGATTTCTTGATAGGATCATTGCCTGCTTCCTTTAACAGTAGGTTGGTTTTGAACAGGATGAAATCCTTCTTGTTATCCTCAATATGCTTTTTGAAGCCTGCTGTACCTACTAACCGCACGTATGAATCCGGGTCATGCCCGTCAGGGAACAGTACTACTTTTACATTCAGCCCTTCTTCCAGAATCAAATCTAACCCGCGCACTGCAGCTTTAATACCTGCCGCGTCGCCATCATATAGTATGGTGATGTTCTTGGTAAGCCTGCCTATCAGCCTGATCTGCTCGACCGTTAATGATGTACCCGACGATGCCACCACGTTCTCAATACCAGCCTGGTGTACCGAGATCACATCGGCATAACCTTCTACCAGGTAACAGTTATCTTCTTCACGGATTGACTTCTTAGCGAAGTGCAGGCCATATAATACGTTTGATTTATGATAGATCTCCGACTCGGGTGAGTTGACGTATTTGGGGACGTTCTTATCACTCTTCAATGTCCGTCCGCCGAAAGCGATGACACGGCCGGTAAAGCTATGGATCGGGAACATCACCCGGCCCCGATAACGATCGTACAGCGACCCGTTGTCGCGCTTAACTGATAACCCGCTTTCTGTCAGGAACTCTTCCAGGTAGCCTTGTTTTAAAGCCTCGCCGGTAAAAGCTTCCCATTGATCGGGCGAGTAACCCAGTTCGAACTTCTTGATGGTATCGGCACTAAAGCCGCGTTCTTTAAAGTAGCTCAGGCCTATGGCTTTGCCTTCGTCGGTATCCAGCAGGCTTTCGTGGAAAAACTTGGCCGCGAACCCGGATACGATCATCAGGCTTTCCCTCCGGTTATCAGCTTCGCGATCCTCGGGAGCGTCAACCGTTTCTTCAACCTCTATGCTGTACTTTTTGGCTAGCCATTTTAAGGCTTCGGGATAAGAGAACTTTTCCAGTTCCATTAAAAAGGTAACAGCACTGCCACCTTTGCCCGACGAGAAATCTTTAAAGATACCCTTAGCAGGCGACACCGTGAACGATGGCGTACGCTCATTAACGAACGGCGACAGGCCCACATAGTTAGCGCCACGCTTTTTTAACTGCACAAACTCGCCTATCACCTCCACAATATCTGTGGCTTCCATTATTCGGTCGATAGTTGATTTTAGTATCATGCGTTAAAATGCAAATGTAGGGCAATTATCCATTGCCGTAAATAAGAAGTGTTAATTTAAGCATTTTATTTATCGCTGCGCTAATGATTAGTGATCCATGCGAATGTGTTACAATTTGGATCAGTTGGATCACCTCATTTTCATAATAAATTAACTATCAGATAGTTAATTTTAAAACACAAGCTTCATAATACAGTTTGGTACACTTTTTATGACTTTTAAGTAGGTTTTGGTACACCTTAAAACTGACAGTATAGCGTCACCACAAATATCCTATTTATTTATAGCGATGAGTTTAAAACCACATAGTCAGGATTTGATATCTAACAAAAAAATATCAGCCGAGATACCTAAATATTGGTGCAATCCTTTAACCATTTTCAGAGTTAATTCTTTTTTTCCCGATAAAATCTGGGATACATAACTCTTGGAACCTATAATATGTATAAGATCTTTTTGCTTTAAGCCTTTTTCTTCGAGTTTCAATTTAATTACTTCAAGAGGATCAGGATCAGGAATATGGTAGTGCCTGTCTTCGTAATCTTTAACAAGTAATAATAGCAGATCAAGTTCATCACCTTCAGGAGTGTTCTCATCGGCATTAAAAAGCTCAATAGTTCGTTTAAGAGCTATTTTATACTCGGACTCTGTTTTTAAAACTTTCCACTTGTTATCCATAATCTATTGTCAAATTTTACAAGCTGACTTAACTTGTTTCTATCAAATTACACCTCGACATAAGCAATGGTAGCGGCATCAATTTTATCATATTCTTTATGGGTACCGAACCATATTATATAAGCAGCTTGTCTTTTAAAGTCTATGCCAACAATTAATCTAAATGAATTTCCTTTAATATTGAATATAACCCTGTTGTTTCCCAAAATACTTGCATTTGTGTAAACGGCTTTCAGTTCATTAAAGTTATTGAAAGCTGCTTGAGAAAAAGCCTTATACCAAGCCAACAAAGAATTAGCCGATATAGGATACTTTTTGGTATAATGTAGTACTGTAGGTTTAGTAACAATATTCATTTATACAAATATAAAAAGTTTACTAATAGAAAACTAATTTATTGTAGCATTCGGCTTCAAAAACGTAATAGCTATCCCCACCAGCACAATCACGCTGCCTATTATCTCTTTCAGTGCCAGGCTTTCATTCAATATAAAAACAGCCAGCAAGCAGGTAACAACAGTCTGGCTCAATAACGTAATAGCTACTTTTGTCGACTCCAAATGACTGATGGCATAGTTAATAGTGATCCAACCCATAAGCTGGCATATTATACCCATAGCCGCCAAACTTCCCCAGGTTTTTAGGTTATAATTAAAAAATTCATCACCCAGTATCAGGCTTATTACTAACAAAAAAACACCGGCTGCCAGCATGTTGTAAAACATAAAGGGCAAGGTACTTATGCGCTTCAAAATATCTTTGGTTGTAAGTATGTAGATAGCATACAGCAAGCTGGACGCAACCGCATAAAGTATCCCAATATTTAACTGCAGATGTATCAGATTTGCCGCGCCAACCAGCACTACCATACCAACAATGGCAATGCAAGTGCCTACCCAAAACAACCAGCCAGACCTCTTCCCAAAAAGCAACCAGCTTAACAAACCAACCCAAACTGGCGCAAGGTTAGCCACCAGCGTAGATACCGTGGCGCTAATCAATTTAATTGATAAGTTCCAAACCGCGATATCACTGGCGAAAACTAAACCGCCTACCATCGCCAGTATCAAATCTTTGCGCTGCATTTTAAGGTTGCCTTTATAAAGGAAATAAGGCAGCAAACATATCCAGGCAAAAAAGATCCTATAGAACGCGCAAACTACAGGCGATGCATCGGCCAGCTTTACAAATATGGGCGAGAAAGAAATGCAGATAATGCCGATAACCAGGCTTAATTTGGGATTCATGATGCAAACTTAGTTAATTATTGACAACCCCGAGGGTGTCATCCTGAGCCCCGCCGAAGGGTGAGCGTCAAGGCCCGCCCGCATGCTTCGAGAGCCTCAGCATGACACCCTTTTTTAAGGATTTACACAACAACATTCCGTCAAATAATCGTAATTTAGCCGCTCTTAAAATATTATCCTACAACAATGAGTCAGCGTATAAAGATCAAAGCATTATTAGAAAGCACAACAACCGATATTGATGTAACCGTTAAGGGTTGGGTTCGCGCCTTCCGCCAAAACCGTTTCATAGCTTTAAATGATGGTTCGACCAATAATAACGTACAGATAGTTGTTGATTTTGAAAATACAGACCCTGCCCTGTTAAAGCGTATTACCGTGGGCGCTGCTATCAGCGTGTTTGGTAAACTGATCGCGTCGCAAGGTAAAGGCCAGACCGTAGAGGTGATAGCACATACCGTTGAGATATTAGGCGATAGCGATCCTGAAAAATATCCTATTCAACCTAAAAAACATAGCCTGGAGTTTTTAAGGGAGCATGCACACCTGCGTTTCCGTACCAATACTTTTGGGGCGATATTCAGGGTGCGTAACAGTCTGGCCTTCGCGGTACACCAGTTTTTCCAGGATAAAGGATTTGTTTACCTGCACACCCCTATCATTACCGCGAGTGATGCCGAAGGCGCAGGCGAGACTTTCCACGTTACCAACTTCGATTTGGACAATGTTCCCTTAAAGAGTAATAAATTTGATAAGGCGAATACATTATATTATGAAACTCTTTTAAGTTTTATAAAAAACAATAACTTGTACCAGAAGTATGAACTAATTGACCAAAAACTTCTGGAATTATCATTTGACAATGAAGATTTAAAAGATATTAAACTAAGCTTCAAAGATCTTATTACAGCTAATATATATTTGATTGACAAACTTGCTTACAACGCTTACGAAATTGATGATTCGATCACAAAGCTAATTTATGAACTATACCAAGACATAAAGAAATTTGGCTTTTATTCTAAATCGCAATCGAACAATACTAAATATGACAAACCCACACGTGATTTACCAGAGTGGTTTTTAAAAAGCATTAACTTATCTATATCAAATCATAAATTTTCAAAGGTTCATACTTTACCATCAACTTTTTTTCTAAACTTATCATTCTACAATATTCGATTTGTTAGAAAAGAATTAAGTGTGAGTAAAAGGAGGGCAACGGATTATACTCAAGACTTTTTTGGCCGCGCCACTAACTTAACCGTATCCGGGCAACTGGAAGGCGAATTGGGTGCGATGGCTTTAAGCGATATTTATACTTTCGGGCCAACTTTCCGTGCAGAAAACTCAAACACTACCCGCCACCTTGCCGAGTTTTGGATGATAGAGCCGGAAATGGCTTTTGCAGATATCGTGGATAACATGGACACTGCCGAAGCGCTGTTGAAATATGTTATTGCTTACGCACTGGATAAGAACAAAGAAGATATTGAGTTCCTGACTCAGCGTTTACTGGAAGAAGAAAAACAAAAACCGCAAAACGAGCGCTCTGAAATGAGCCTGACCGAAAAGCTGCAATTTTGTTTAACTAATGATTTTGAACGCCTGACTTATACTGAAGCGATAGAGATACTAAAAGAATCGACACCGAATAAAAAGAAAAAGTTTCAATACCCGGTTGAAGGCTGGGGTACCGACCTGCAATCAGAACATGAGCGTTATTTGGTAGAGAAACACTTTAAAAAACCGGTGATCCTGACCGATTATCCTAAAGAGATCAAATCATTCTATATGCGCCAGAACGAGGACGGCAAGACCGTTGCCGCTATGGATATTTTGTTCCCGGGTATTGGTGAAATCGTAGGCGGAAGCCAGCGTGAAGAGCGTTTGGACAAATTGGAACAACGCATGGACGACCTGGGCATACCTAAAGACGAGCTTTGGTGGTATTTAGATACCCGTCGTTTTGGTTCATGCCCGCATGCAGGTTTTGGTTTAGGTTTTGAGCGTTTGGTATTGTTTGTTACCGGTATGGGTAATATCAGGGATGTGATCCCTTTCCCAAGGTTCCCTAAGAACGCGGAATTTTAGACCACTGATTTAGTGTGATTATTGGATTGCGCTGATATACTTTAACAAACGCGTCATTGCTAGGAACGAAGCAATCTCTAAGCTTGCTAATCAAAGTCCTTAATTATTGTGCGGGCTATCGCCAAATGAAATATCGGATCTTGACTATCCTATGTAGAGATTGCTTCGTTCCTCGCAATGACGCGTTTGGTGTTTTTCGTCTCCGCAGGTCTTTTTTCGTCCCCGCAGAGTCTCTCGGCAGAGGACTCTGCGATGCACAATCCCGGCCCGGCGCACAACCCCGCAGGGTCCTCTTCGAGAGACCGCTGCGAAGACATCAGGGTAATCATTTTAGCACATCTGTGTAATCATAATTATACATCTGTGTAATCATAAATTAATTATCTTGTGCCTTGAAATTAACTTATTACATGAAAAAATTCTCCCTGATTATTTTATTGATCGGTATCGCTATGTCCCGGTCATTTGCGCAAAGCCATGCCTTATGGATGCAGCAACCCGCAATTTCGCCTGATGGTAACTGGATAGCTTTTGAATACAAAGGCAATATCTTTAAAGTAGCCACTGCAGGCGGCTCGGCTATTCCGCTAACCATTAACAGTTCGTACAACGGCTACCCTATCTGGAGCCATGATGGCAAGACCATCGCCTTCGCGTCAGACCGTTATGGTAACTTTGATGTGTACACCATGTCGGCAGAAGGCGGACCTGCTAAAAGATTAACCTTCGATTCGAGCAAGGACATTCCTAACGAGTTTTCGGCCGATGATAAGACCATTTATTTTGGCAGCCGTCGTCATGATGTGGCAAGCTCGGTGCGTTTCCCTGAGGATGGTTATTTTACCAAACTGTACAAAGTAGCTACCAACGGTGGCCGCAGCTTTATGGTAAATTCGGCAGGTACAGAGTTTGTACACTTTAATAAAGCGGGCGATAAATTTATCTTCCAGGATAGTAAAGGATACGAAAACCCTTACCGCAAGCACCATACATCAGGCATAACCCGCGATATATGGACCTACAATACCAAAACCAATACTTACACTAAAGTATCGACCTATAAAGGCGAGGACCGTGAGCCGGTTTGGGGTGCTAACGGCACATTTTATTATTTAAGTGAACGTAACGGCAACCAGAATTTGTACAAGTCCTCAGAAGCTGATGTAACCAAAATTACCGCTTTAACTACGTTTGATAAAGACCCGGTGCGTAACCTTTCCCGGTCTGAGAACGGAACTTTTGCCTTTACCCAAAACGGTGATATTTACATTTTGAAAGAGGGCCAAAAACCACAAAAGGTTAACATTACTGTTAATGCTGATTTTAATGGCGACCAAACCCAAAGCATTGCAGTTAGAGGCGGTGCTACAGAGTTTGCTGTTTCTCCGGATGGTAAAGAACTGGCCTTTGTATACCGCGGCGAGATCTTCACTACATCTGCCGAAGGTGGTTTGGTAAAACGTATTACCAATACCCCTAAACAAGAGCGTATGATCAATTTTTCTTCGGATGGCAGGAGTATCATCTATTCGGTAGAGAATGAGGGATCATGGGATATTTATAAAGTAACTATCGCCAACAAAAGCGAACCATATTTCTATGCTGCTACCACCCTCACCACAGAGCCATTAATAGCTACTGATAAAGATGAATTTCAGCCTATCGTATCGCCTGACGGCAAAAAGATAGCTTATTTAGAAGAACGCAATACTATTAAAGTTTATGATATCGCCGGTAAAAAATCTATTTCTATTCTACCTGAGGGTGTAAATTTTTCTTATGCTGATGGCGACCAGAATTTTGTGTGGTCGGCTGATAGCAAGTACATCCTGGCACAATCAACCGAGGGCAATGCTTTAGGTACCAGCGAGGTAGTATTAATTAAAGCTGATGGTTCAAAAGCGCGTGTTAACCTAACCCAAAGCGGTTTTAACGACTATAACCCGCAGTTTGGCATGAGCGATAAGATGATGTACTGGGTAAGCGACAAGCAAGGCATGAAAAACCTGAGCCGTGGCGCGCAGGGCGATATCTACGCCATGTTCTTCGACCAGGACACTTGGGATAAATTCAATTTGAGTAAAGAGGATCTTGCCATAAAAACAGAGATCGGTAAACGCGATTCGGTAGATATTAAAAAAGCCATCGCTAAAGCGGATAGTATAGCCAAAGCTCAAAAGAAAAAGATAACGCCGCCGGCTGTTCCTGAGTTTATACCAAATTTGGAGAATCTGGAAGATCGCACTACGCGTTTGACACAAATTTCGTCAGCGATCGGTGATAGTAAATTATCAAAAGATGGCGAGAAACTGTACTACCTTGCCCGTTTCGACAAAGGGTTTAACTTATGGGTTTTAAATACCCGCACCCGCGAAACCCGCATACTGGCCGAACTAAACTCGGGCGGTGGATCATTAGAAATGAGTAAAGATGGTAAAGCGCTGTTCCTTTTATCGGGTGGTAACTTAATGCGTATTGGTGTTGATGATGGTAAAGTTACCCCGATCCCTTATAGCAGCACGTTTACCTTAAATGCAGCGGCAGAACGTGCTTACATTTTTGAACACGTTTGCAAACAGGTAAGAAAAAAACTCTTCGACCCTAAATTGCAAGGGGTTGATTGGACCTACTACCATGACAATTATGCTAAAATGTTGCCCTATGTAAGCAACAACTATGATTTCCAGGTATTGTTAAGCGAGTTGTTAGGCGAGCTAAACGTGTCGCATACGGGAGGTATTTACTCGGTTAACTTCCCTGATGGTGACCGTACTGCTGCTTTAGGTTTACTGTATGATGCTTCAAAAAGCGGCGAAGGCCTGGTAGTTAAAGATATCATTACCGGTAGCCCGTTTGATATTGCCAAAAGCAAAATGAAAGCAGGTTATGTGATCGATAAGATAGATGGAACCAAGATAAGTGATGATGAAGATTGGTCTAAACTATTAAACAACAAAGCAGGCAAATTTACGCTGATAACTTTCCACGACCCGGCAACAAAAACTGTTTATAACGAAACCATCAAGCCTATACCTGCAGGTGCTGAAAACAATATGTTATACAACCGTTGGGTGCGAAAAATGGAGCATTTAACCGATAGCTTATCGCATGGTACAGTGGGTTATGTACACATAAAGGGCATGGACGAAGCCAGCTATCGCGTTACTTTCGACAAGGTATTGGGCCGCAACATCAATAAAAAAGCTTTAATTGTTGATACCCGCTTTAATGGTGGTGGCTGGTTACATGATGACCTGGTGACCTTTTTAGGTGGCAAACGCTATTTTGCATTCAGGCCACAAGGACAAGTAACCGGTGGTGGCGAGCCGGGCAACAAATGGTCAAAACCAAGCTGTGTGCTAATGAGCGAGGGCAACTATTCTGACGCGTTTATGTTCCCGTATGCTTATAAAGAGCTGGGTATAGGCAAGCTGATAGGTATGCCGGTAGCAGGTACAGGTACAGCCGTATGGTGGGAAAACCAGATAGATAATACCATCACTTTTGGTATCCCGATGGTGTCAAGCTGGGGTACAGGCGAAACGCATCCAACAGAAAACCATGAGTTAGAACCTGACATCAAAGTTAACAACGACTACAATGCAGAACTAACCGGCGAGGACCAGCAACTGGAAGCCGCCGTTAAAGAAATGTTGAAAGAGATTAAATAATGAGAGAAATAATGAGAGAGTTTTTTGATCCAGCTTGGCACAATTTAAAAAATGTATACGATAGTGGTGTGATTTGCTCTGAACGCCATATGCAATGCGAACTTTTTAAGTTACTAACAAGCAATAATGATTTTAATAATCGTTATAAAATATTTGTTGAACCAAGGCTAACACTTCCTGAATTAAATTCTAAAATTCCTGATTTCTTAATCACAGAGGATGATATTGTAGTTGCTGCAGTCGAATTGAAATATGTACCACATGATTATTCAAAATATGAAAAAGATTTAAAGACATTAATTAATTTCTGCTATCTCTTTAAACAAAACAAGGACTATACTTTCCCTTTATTAACTAATCCAAATAATGGAGAATGGACAGAACCTAAATTTAGATTTAGTGATAAGCTGACATTAATCTATTGTACTATTACTAAACTCGATGCACATATTATCACTAATAATAAAAAGATATGGCAAGATATGAGTTTATGGAAACTGGATGATGACTCTAAACATAACGAGATCAATTATTTGCAATATGTAGGTGCAATTCCAGCAAATATTGATAAAAACTGGGGATATTTATCTCAATAATAAAACTAATAATTAATAAGAAAGTCCTGCAAATTAGCCATTAGCAGGACTTTCTTGTTGCATTATTTGTCATTGCTGTAAGGGTTAGGTAATTCGGTAACAGAATTAGGATTTATTTTT
>JAZKCG010000089.1:0-2161 GCA_040388175.1 Bacteroidota bacterium
ACAATTATTGAGCAAATTGCCGCCTGGATGCCTGCCAACGGTGAAGGTATATATGGCACCCGCCCCTGGAAAATTTACGGCGAAGGCCCCTCAACCATCAAAGCTAATCAGGCCAAAGGCCGGTTTGGCGGCCTGAGCGATACGCATGCCTATCAGCCGGCAGATATCCGCTTTACCACAAAAGGCAACAACCTGTATGCGTTTTGTATGGATGCGCCTAACAGCGATATCCGTATCACTTCATTAGGTACAAGTTCAAAACTGGGCGATAAAAAGATAGCAGCCGTTAAACTTTTAGGCAGTAATGAAAAACTGCAATGGAAACAGGAAGCCGGTTCGCTGGTCATCACTAAACCCTCGGCTGTACCTGCCTGGAAAGTGATGTGTTTTAAAATCGAATTAAAATAAGCGATAATTTATGAAAGGCATCAGTTTACCAAGGTCATATTTGGCACCAGCGGCCTGGGGGATTTATACGTAGAACTGGACGATGCAGTGAAGCAGGCTATTGTAAAGGAAGGTGTGATTTGCAAGCGGGCCCTCTTAGATTATCAATATCAACATTGCTTAGATGACACCATTAATTAATACTATGATTATAAATACCAAATTTCCTAAAGTTGTAAAACGTATATTTATTCTTATTGCGTTAATCAACTGTTCATTTTGCGTTTACGCAGCAGATAATGTCTACAATGTTAAAAATTACGGTGCCAAAGGCGACGGAAAATCGATGGACGCACCTGGTATTAATAAAGCCATTGAAGAAGCTGCTGCCAACGGAGGCGGGACGGTATTGGTGCCTGCAGGCAATTATCTGTGCGGTTCAATTCACCTTAAAAGCAATATTAATTTATTAATAGACCAAGGTGCTACAATTATTGCAGCAACTATTGCCGAAGGAGGTATTTACGACGAACCCGAAGTATCTGAAAACGATAAATATCAGGATTTTGGGCATAGCCATTGGCATAATAGTTTAATATGGGGTGAAAATCTGGAAAATGTGTCGATAACTGGTACCGGCATAATTCATGGCAAAGGCCTTGTTGGATACAACGAAAGGGGCGATAAAAGGCCAAATAAAGCTATCGCATTAAAACGCTGCAAAAATGTTTTACTGCGTGATTTTACGATTTATGAAGGCGGTTGGTTTGGCATACTGGCAACTGGCGTTGACAACTTTACCCTTGATAATCTTAAAATCGACACGAACCGCGATGGAATTGACATAGATAGCTGTCGCTATGTTACCGTTTCCTACTGCAGGGTTAACTCACCAAATGATGATGGCATTTGTTTAAAAAGCAGCTTTGCGCTAAATCAACTTCGCGCAACGGAAAATGTTACTATCACTAATTGCATTGTAAGCGGCTACAATATGGGCTCCGTGTTAGACGGTACTTATAAAAGGACGCCGCCATCAAATAATTTTGATCGCGGACCTTTTGGCCGAATCAAGTTTGGAACAGAATCTAATGGCGGTTTTAAGAGTATTAGTATTTCAAACTGCGTATTTGACTACTGCCGCGGTTTAGCAATAGAAACAACTGATGGGGCTTCAATTGAGGATGTAACAGTAAATAATATTACAATGAGGGATATTGTTAACTCTCCCATCTATTTGCGAATCGGAGGCAGAATGCGAACTCCTGAAGGCACTCCCCCTGGTCAGTTGAAACGAGTTAATATTGGAAACATAGTAGCCTATAACGCCGACCCAAGACAAGCTTCAATTATTAGTGGAATTCCATCAGCTTACATTGATGATGTTAGTCTGCATGACATTCGTATATACACTACAGGCGGCGGAACGCTGGAGCAGTCTAAGAGAGATATGCCAGAAGTTATTAAAGACTATCCTGAACCTGAACGACATGGCATAACGCCTTCTTATGGTTTTTATGTGAGACATGTAAAAAATATTGACATGCACAACATTAAAGTAATGTCTTTAACAGCCGACCACCGCCCTGTATTTTTCTTTGATGATGTAATTGGTGTGCAAGCTAACTATCTTGATATAGCAAAGCCGACAGGAGAACCTCGGATAACGTTTAAAAATGTTGAGAACATCAGTTTGAACGCTGTTACCGAATTAAAGAACACTACAATTACGAAATCTACAACTACAGAGTTAAAGTGAGTGTGCCCAAAGGCA
>JAZKCG010000090.1:0-30092 GCA_040388175.1 Bacteroidota bacterium
TTGAATGGCCTATGTAGAGATTGCTTCGTTCCTCGCAATGACGCGTGGGGAGTTTTCTATTTTATATAAATATCCTTTAAAGCCCACATTAAAGTAGGGTATTTGAATTTAAAGCCGGCCTCTTCAATTTTTTGTGCCGATATTTTTGTGCTGCCCAAAACAAGCGAACTCATCTCGCCAAGAAATAGCTTTAATGCAAATGCCGGTACTTTGGGTAGCCATAACGGGCGATGCAGCTCTTTAGCAACAGCTTTGGTCAATTGTTTATTAGTAACCGGGTTAGGGGCTACCATGTTGTAAACGCCGGTTTGGTCTTCATTTTCTATGCCATACAGGTACATAGCTATAACATCCTCCTCATGGATCCAGGGCATCCATTGTTTGCCCGAACCCAGCGGTGCGCCGAAACCAAACTTGACAGGTGCAGCCAATTTTGCCAATGCCCCGCCTTTGGCATCGAGTACCACACCTGTACGGAATTTTAATGTCTTTATACCTAAGCCTTCGCCCAGATCAACAGCATGTTCCCATTGCCGGCAAACATCCGCCAGGAAATCTGTACCCGGCGAGCTGGTTTCGGTTAGTAATTCATCGGCCCTGTCGCCATAATAACCGCTGCCCGATGCTGAGATAACTTTAGTAACGCTATGCTCTTTTTTTGTATTAAGCAATTGGTAGATCAGCTCGATAGATTTGGTACGACTTCTAATAATTTCTTTTTTACGTTCGTCGGTCCAGCGTTCTTCGGCAACACCGGCACCGGCCAGATGCACTATGGTATCAACGCCATCAAGCGCGTGTTCGTCGATCTCGCCTTTATCAATATCCCACAAAAAGGTACTTACATTAGGGTGCATACCCGGCGAGCGGCTTAAATGATTAACCTGGTAGCCCTTGTTTAATAGTGCTTCAGTTAATTTACTGCCTAATAATCCTGTACCGCCGGTTAATAAAATATGTTTGCTCATTTAACAGGTAAATATATACGAAATGGTAACAAGAAAGTGGAGCGGGTGTTTTAGCACCCTCTAAATCTCCCCCAGTAGGGGAGACTTTACCGGCGAGGGTTTGGGTGGGGCCCTTTACCCCAATATCTCCTTAATATCATCCACCGAAAGCGATTTGATAAAACTATCCTCGGTAGTGATCAACGCGCGCGACATGGTGAGCTTGCGTTGCTGCAGGGCCAGGATCTTTTCCTCGACGGTATCCTTAGTGATGAACTTGTAGATGAACACGTTTTTGGTTTGGCCAATGCGGTGTGTACGGTCAATAGCTTGCTGCTCTACCGCCGGGTTCCACCACGGATCCAGGATGAAAACGTAATCGGCCTCGGTCAGGTTAAGGCCCACACCACCTGCTTTGATAGAGATCAAGAATACCCGGGTGCTTTTATCTTCCTGGAATTGTTTCACCACATCGCCACGGTTTTGGGTAGCGCCATCCAGGTAAACATAAGGGATATGCTGCTTATCGAAATAGTTGCGGTAAATAACCAGTTGCTTTACAAATTGCGAGAAGATCAACACTTTATGCCCGCCATTCAATACCGTATTCAGCGTATGGGTAACGTTCTCAAACTTTCCTGAATCGCCTTCATACTCGTGGTCTATCATAGACGGGTGATTGGCTATCTGGCGCAATTTGGTTAAACCCTGCAATACCTGGATCTGTGTTTTGGCGAAGGTGCCATCTTCCAGGCTCTTCAACAATTCATTACGATATTCTGATTTTACCTCTTCGTAAACGGATGCCTGCTCTTCGCTCATCTGGCAGTAAAACAGGTTCTCGGTTTTAGGTGGCAGTTCGGTAGCTACCTGCTCTTTGGTGCGGCGCATTACAAATGGTTTGATGAGCGCTTGCAGCTTACGAGCTTTATCTTCGTCCTTCTTTTTTTCGATAGGGGTAACAAACTCGTTCATGAAATATTGTTGCGTACCCAATAGCCCCGGGTTAATGAACGACATCTGGGTCCAAAGGTCATTTACCGAATTTTCGACTGGCGTACCGCTCAATATCAACTTAAACCTCGACTTTAATTGTTTAACCGATTGGAACGATTTAGACGACGGATTCTTTATATTCTGACTCTCGTCCAGGATCACATAGTCAAAAAAGAAGCCTTTAAGGAGTTCGACATCTATGCGGGTAATGCCGTAGGTAGTGATCACTACATCGTAATTGGCAAACACCTCCGGCGATTTATAACGGAAGGTGCCCGTATGTACCATCAGCCTTAATTGCGGCGCGAATTTTTTAGCCTCATTTAACCAGTTATAGATCAATGAGGTTGGCATAATGACCAATGAGGTGCTTTTACCGGCCTCGGCTTCGGTATCTTCTTTATGTTTTTGCAGCAGGGCCAGGGTTTGTATGGTTTTACCCAAACCCATATCATCGGCCAAACAGCCCCCAAAATGAAAGTTCTTTAAAAAGTGGAACCAGTTATACCCGGCCTGTTGATAAGGCCTTAAACTGCCCGAAAAGTGAACAGGCATGGGTATATCTTCCAACTGGTCGAAATCGGTAAGCTTTTGCAGCTTGCGGCTCATGGTCACCTCGGCCATTTCTCCGGCCAAATCATTTACCAGGCCCAGGTGGTGCCTGCGCAGTTTGATCTTATCTCCGCCCTCACTAAAATGCAATAGGTTGCCATATTGCGAGAACCATTGTTCGGGGATGACTGCTATTTCGCCCGACGGCAGCGTAAATTCTTTTTTGCGGTTAAGGATATGATTTTTTAACTGGATAAAAGGTATACGGTATGGCCCGAAATAAACGAATGCGTTAATATCAAACCAGTCGTTATCCTCTTTTACTTCCAGGTCTATCTTGCTGGTGCCAAATACGTAGCGTTTTTGTCCTTCGGGTTGCTCTATCACAAAACCATCTACGGTCAACTCTTGATGATACTGGTTAAGCCATTCAAAAATAGAATGGGCCTGGTTGGTGTCATCATCATGATGTACTACTTCCAGGTTCTGGAATAGCGATGAGACCGTTTTAAGCCCCATAGCTTCCAGTTGGGTCAGCTTATTTTTTTCCCACGTTACCGAGCGTTTAATGCGATGGAAAGTGTAATTGTCGCCATCCACATCCATACGTACGGATATGTGTCTGCCATCGCCGTAAGGGAAAATATAGCCGGCATATTTAAAATACAGTTGTAATTGCGATGTACCGCCCTCAACATAGATAGGTTTTAACATGGGGATGGCCTCATGCTTTTCGGTATCAATAGTAAAGCCTTCGGCATAAACATTATGCTTTTCGATGAGCGGCGCCACAAATTTTTCAAAGTACGACCGCTCTGATGACCGCGGGATAGCGATGTATCGTTTGTTTAAGAACGGCACCAGTTTTTTACCTTCTATCTCTTTATCAAAATAGTAAAGGGTATCGTCCATCAGCATCCAGGCGGGGTGGTTGCAAATGATCTCGGCGTTCTTGAACATGAACTCGATGCGCATGCCTTTATATTTCAAGGTAGGGAAGTAGCGGATCTCTTCCTCGTTACGCCTAAAGTGGAACAGGACCGAAGTAACCTCGTCGGCTATTTTTAGTTTCCGCTCGGCGGGGTAGCCTTCCTTGCTCATCTGGTAGATCTGTTTATCGGCCAGTAAGTTTAGCGCTTCGGCCATACGCTTTTCCATTTTAGGGCGTATGGTATCAAAAAGCTGTTCAGTAAAGATCTTGGCAAAAAACTCTGACGGGCGGATAACTTTTTTATAGAATTTCTTGATCACGTTACCCTGCTCAATCTCTTCTAACAGCTTAATGAGTTTGGTATCCGTATCGTCAATACAGTGTGTAAACTCAGTAGCTGTATTTGAAAAAAGGCGTTGGTGGGTAAGCGAAAACTCGCCGTTGGGGTTTAGTTGAACTATATGTGGTTCAATAACATAGCCTAAATACTCATGCTTTGCAATAGCATAAATAATTTGGCAAGGTTTTGAACTGTCTACACGTAACATTTGCTTCTGATAAAAATTTAAGAGAAGCTACATCAACAAAAAATTCAAACGTAGTCAGAATTTGCTTTAAGAAAAAATGTTTTGCGTTAAATAATTATTAACATGTTGGTTCAGTTGTTCACAGGTTCAATAGTTCATTGGTATTATGCGTTTTATTAAAAAAGAGCCATCGGCTCGAACCATTTTGTAGCAACGGTTTTAACCCGTTGGGAATGATAGAACGTAGAAAGAGTGCCGTATGTACGGTACATTTATATGGGCCGAGCCGACGGCTCTCGACTAATTCCTAATTTAAATTCAACGGGTTGAAACCCGTTGCTACAACATTGGCCGAGGCTACGCCTCTTTGATTTTCAAGATATACAAGTTCCCAAGAACCACTAACACATGTATTTCAGGCCCATGTTTATTGCTGTACAAAATGCCAGCATACACCAGCTATGTCAATAACATTTACTTCGCGGCCGTAAGGTTGTTGGGTTATATTGCCAATGCGGATACCATACTTTTCAGGCAATTGTTTTTCGATGACGGAATTTCTGAACTCATCTACATTGTCAACCTTAACACTCAGCATAAAGTTTTGCGCGAAATCTACAACGTCATAATGTTGCAAAATGAACCGGCATTCGTCACGCTGAAAGCCAACGTAGCCATCCACTTCCCAATTAATATGAAAGCCCAGTTCCAGGAAAAATTGCTTTGATCCTTCAAAGTTACTTCCTGATGGTACAAATGGTTCGAGTGACAGGAATTTCATAATGGTGTATTTTTATTAGTATTTACGAAATTTAGATTTAACAACTTTTAAAAAGTTGTTAAATCTGCCGGTGTTATATCTCCACTTCCCCCTCAAAAACTTGCACCGCAGGGCCTTCTAAAAAGATATGGGTAAACGTATGGCCATCATAGCTAAAATGAATATTCAGATCGCCGCCTAAAACTTTTATGGGTGTTTGGATCTGCCCGGTTTGGTTATGGTGTTTAGCCATTGCTAAAGCTACTGCGGTTACGCCGGTACCGCAGGCATAGGTTTCGTCCTCTACACCGCGCTCAAAGGTGCGTACAAAGTAGCCATCGCCTTTAGGTTCAACAAAATTTACGTTGATGCCGTTGGCATGATAGGTTTCATTATTCCGGATAGCATGGCCTTCTGTATAAACATCCTTATTGGCCAGGTCATCTGCAAACGCCACATAATGCGGCGAGCCGGTGTTTAACACATAAGCGCCGTTATCATTACTGATGGTATCTACATCTATCATTTGCAGGCTCACCCAGTCGCCGCTTTCAGCAATGCGGGCATGGTGCGGGCCATCAACAGCTAAAAAATCTGTCTCGGTGTTAATCACCCCTAAAAACTTAGCGAAAGCTACAATACAGCGCCCACCGTTGCCGCACATGCTGCTTGGCTGGCCATCGGCATTGTAATACACCATCTCAAAATCAAAACCAGTTTTGTTTTGCAGGAACATGATACCATCGCCGCCAATACCAAAACGGCGGTCGCACAGGTGCGCTATCAGTTTTACGTTATGATGATCTACCGTGTTTTCGCGGTTATCCACCAAAATAAAATCATTGCCTGCTCCCTGGTATTTATAGAAATGTAGTTTCACTTTGTATTATTAAGCCCCACCCAAACCCTCCCCGGTAGGGAGGGCTTTTAAATATAACACTAAATATAACGCTCCCAAAGTCTCCCCTACCGGGGGAGATTTAGAGGGGGCTTATGTAAGTTGAACCAGCAACTAAGACCGCAAAATAGCTGGTAGTTTTTAATTTAACATTTTTTAACAAAAAACAGTATAACTAATTGTTGATTATACCGTCTATAAGGTATTAAATTTGATGTACAAAAATAAGTATAAACAACAGAATAAATAAGGAGAATAAGATGAAAAGAATTGGTTTAACATTATTAACGGCTTTTGTAGGCGGCGCTATGGCGTTAGGTGCCTATAAACTGATCGAAAAGAAGTATGCTGATGACATGAGTTTTGACGACAAACAGCAGGTTTATTTTACCAGTAATCCTGTGTCGCCGGCCATAACCTCATCAGCGGGAGAAGTTGATTTTACGCAGGCGGCGGCGGCAGTAACACCGGCGGTAGTATATATTCGTACTACGTACACAAGCACTTCTAAGCAATCAGCAGATCAGGACAGACTGCAACAGTTATTTGGCGATATGTTTGGTGGTGGCAGCCAGCGTCAAAGCGCTCCGCAAATGGCATCAGGATCGGGTGTGATTATTTCTCCGGATGGCTATATCGTAACTAATAACCACGTGGTAGCTAAAGCAGATAAGATTGATATCACCACGAACGATCACCGCAGGTTTACCGCGAAAGTGATAGGTACCGATCCAAATACCGATCTGGCGCTGATCAAAATTGAAGCTACCAATTTACCCATTGTAAAATTAGGTAACTCTGATGATGCAAAAGTGGGCGAGTGGGTATTAGCAGTAGGTAATCCGTTTAACTTAACATCTACCGTAACGGCAGGTATAGTTAGCGCCAAAGGCCGTGGTATTGGTATCATTGGCCAGAGTGATGGCGATGATGATAATAGCGACGAGAATCCATTTGGCCCAAGTCGTATGCGTTCTAAAACGCCAAAAGCAAGAGCGGGTATCGAGTCGTTTATACAAACCGATGCGGCTATTAACCCGGGTAACAGTGGTGGCGCGTTGGTTAATACCCGGGGTGAGTTGATCGGTATTAACTCGGCGATTGCTTCGCATACCGGTTCGTACGAAGGTTATGGCTTTGCAATCCCTGTTAACCTGGCTAAAAAAGTATTGAACGATATCAAGAAATATGGTGCGGTTAAACGCGGCATGATTGGTGTTAGCTTTGCTGATTTGAGCGAAGTTGAGCCGGGTAGCGGTTTAAAGACCGACAAGACCAATGGCTTATACATTAACAGTGTACTACCCGGTAGCGGTGGCGAAGCAGCGGGTTTAAAAGCTGGCGATATTATTACCAAAGTTGAAGGTGTTACCGTTTATGAGTCGTCTGACTTGCAGGAACGTGTGGGCCGTTTACAACCTGGCGATAAGATCAATCTAACTGTATTACGTAATGGTTCTGAGAAAAACTTTGCAGTAACGCTTAAAGCCGAGGCTGCCGAAACACCACGTACAGCTGTTGTTTCTAAATCGGCTGCAGAGTTATACAATAAGTTGGGTGCAAGCTTTATACCTCTTTCACAAGGTCAAAAAGCAAAGTTCCATGTTAATGGCGGAGTCATAGTTACCCAGGTACGTGAGGGTGGCATATTTGACCAGGCTGATATACCTTCAGGCACTGTTATTACCAGCATTAATAAAGAGCCTATAAATAGCGTTGCAGATATTGACAAGACAATAACCAACCTTAGAAACGGAATGCTTAACATTAAAGGCTATTATCCGGATGGTACTAAATTCAATAATACATTTGCGGTAGGCCAGTAATTAATAACATATATAGAATGAAAGAACCCGGTTTATGCCGGGTTTTTTTATGCATCGTACTCAATTACTCACCCCGTCTTCGCTACGCTGGACGACCCTCTCTTTCGCAAGCGATAAAGAGGGTTTTTCTTTCTAACCCCAAAAAACCAGCCCTCTTTCCGCCAAAGGTGAAGAGAGGGCACGACAAGCGAAGCAAGGTCGGGGTGAGTCCTCAGCGTACGCTTTAAACATTTAAAAGGATTTAGGCGGGGTATTATTACCTTTGCCCCATGATCAGTATAATACTAAAAAAGGGTAAAGAGAAAGCGGTATTACATCGCCACCCGTGGGTGTTTTCGGGGGCGATAGAGCCGGTAAAAGGTAAACCCGCCAATGGCGACATTGTACGCCTGGTAAATGCCAAAGGCGATTTTATGGCCTATGGTTTTTATAATGATCAGTCGCGGGTGGCTTTGCGTTTGCTGGAATGGGATGAATCCGTTACGGTTGATGAAGCCTGGTTCCGTACCAAAGTGGCCGAAGCTGTGGCCGGGCGTAATGAATTATTAAGCAGCGGCGCTACCAATACGTGCCGGTTAATATTCAGCGAATCTGATTACCTGCCGGGATTGATCGTTGATAAATATGCCGATCATTTAGCGGTACAGGTACTGACATCAGGAATTGAAAAGATGATGCCTGTTATTATTGACGAATTGAAAAACCTGCTCAACCCTAAAAGTGTTTTTGATAAAAGCGATGCTTCCTCAAGACAACATGAAGGCTTAGAGACCGATAATGTAGTGTTGTTTGGTGATAACCCACCCGATTTTGTAGAGGTAAAAGAGAACAACGTTATTTATAACATCAATATAGCCGAGGGTCAGAAGTCCGGCTTTTATTGCGACCAGCGCGATAACCGTAAGATAGTAGCCAGTTATGCCAAAGGCAAAAAAGTGCTTGATTGCTTTAGCTATACCGGCGGTTTTACATTAAACGCTTTACATAATGGTGCTGCTGCTGTTACCAGTGTGGATAGTTCGGTTTTAGCGATAGAGACCTTAAAGGAAAATATCAAGCTTAATAAGTTGGATGCTAAAAAGCATATTACCATACAATCAGACGTAAATAAACAACTACGGGTATTTAAAGAAGAGGGTGCGTTGTTTGATATTATTGTGCTTGATCCGCCAAAATATGCGCCGTCACGCTCTGCTTTAGACAGGGCTTCAAGAGCTTATAAGGACCTGAACCGGTTAGCTATGCTCTTACTGAATAAAGGCGGCCTGCTGGCTACCTATTCGTGCTCGGGCGCTATGGATATGGAGACCTTTAAACAGGTATTGGCCTGGGCCGCGTTGGATGCGGGCAAGCAGGTGCAATTTATTTACCAGTTCTGCCAACCCGAAGATCATCCCGTAAGGTCATCATTCCCGGAAGGTGAGTATTTGAAAGGGTTGTTGTGCAGGGTGTTTTAGCACCACAAACCACACGCGTCATTGCTGTAAGGAACGAAGCAATCTCTACGTAGGATATTCAAATTATACAAGCAAAAAAGGAGTGATAATAAGTCACTCCTTTTTTGCTACACCATCATTTGGGAACTTGATCAGCAAGCGTAGAGATTGCTTCGTTCCTCGCAATGACGGACGGCTTTTATGACTCTATTGCTCAAACTTAACCCCGCCGCCATAATTGGCTTTGATCACGATCAGTTTATCAGCATTACCTTTACCAACATGGCCTTTGTAGGTTTTGGTTGAGGTGTAGCCTCTTTCCTTATCAGGAGTAGTGCTGGTAACATTTACCGCGTTGTTATACATAAAGTCTGAGTTATGTACAGTCACGTCAAAATCGGCATTGGTATCAGCCATCGAGCCTAATTTAACAGGGGCGTATGATGAATTAACGGTCAGTGTTTTTAACTGTTTACCCAAGTCGTTTATCACTAAACCATCGCCATATCTTAAATTAATAGTACCTGACGAATTCAACTTACCAATCTTTGCCGGGCTATAGCTTATAGTAGCATTTAAATTATCTGCCGACTCTAACGCCAAACTGCCATAAGCTACACTAATATCGCTGCCGGTAAGGCTGCCAATATTGGCATCGCCATATCTAACTACAATTACGTTGCCGGTGTTGGTTAGATCTTTTGCTATCAAACCACCATAAGTGTTGTTAATGTTTAACTTACCGCCAAGGCTGGGTAAACTAACAATACCGTAACGGTTGTTAATGGTCAGAGCGCTTTTGGCAGGCATATAAACGGTGTAGTTAATAACTACTTTACGCACTTTAGTTATTTTACCGTTTTCTGAGCTTGTTCCCCACCATGAATTTTCAGACTTTTCAATATCGGTTTTAAATGATACCAGGTCTTTTTCTTTATTGCTTATAATGGTAGTCTGATCTATTAGTTTCTGCGCGTCGGCATCTTCATTGGCATAAGCCTTGATCTCCACATCAACTTTAACCTCGTTTTTGTTCCAGGCGTTTACAATTATTTTACCATAACGGTTGTCTATTTGCAGCTTATCGCTGGCATCAACAGGGTAGCTTTTACTAAAGGTTTTGCTTTTTTCTTTTACCTCACCGCTTTGTACCTGTTTATCCAGGTTAGCGTCAGTGTTAAAATTAAAGCGCATATTGTTGGCAAAGGTTCTGTTCATGTTTTTGTTAAAAGTCGAATCAAACCTCACGTTCATGTTTTTACGGATGATGATCATTCGCTGGTTCATTGCTTCGCCACTTTTTTTGTATTGGTCTTTACTAAGCTCAGACATCTCTTTACTTAGGGCGCGCATTTGTTCCTGTAGTTTGCGCATTTTGGTTCTGTAAGTTGTGTCTTGCGAAGAAGTTACACCCACTTGCGGCCCTGCGCTAATGGGATCAATAGCGGATGCTACTGGCGGTACTGCAGGGGTGGCTGGTACTGCCGGTACAGGCGCTACGTTTTGCGCATTTGTTGTAATGGATACCGCCACGGCAATAAATGCCATAAGTGCGATATTATATATTCTTAATTTCATTTTTTTGTTGATTTTTAAATTCGTTAAATTGTTCAATTACATTCAGTTGCTGATTTAAAACCTCTGTCTGTATCTGCAAGTTCCGGATCATTGCACGCAAAACAGCTTCCTGGTTAGGGCTGGTTAGTAAATCTTTATTTAGTTTTTTATAGGTCGATTCCATTTTGGCTATTTCGCCGGTAAATTCTTCATAAAGCTGTGGGTCTGATTTGGCTATAATTTTCAACTCAGACTGTTTGGTAGCTATTAATGAAGCGTATTGTACCTGCTGTTTAGCATACTCGGGGTTTATAGCGGCCAGGTTAACAGTGGCCGGTTTCTGGTAATATAAATAGGCAAAGAAGCACGACCCCATAACCATTATCAAAATAGCGGCAACCCGCAAAACAAAGCCTAATGAAAATGTTTTTTTCTCTTCTTTAAATTGTTGCGGCAGTTCTGTTTCTATCCTGCTCCATAAATTTGACCTTGGTTCAAGGTCGTCAAATTCTTCACGGTTGTTTTTTATAAACTCCTCTAATCGCTTGCTCATTGTGTTATTCCTTTCCTGTTTAAAATCTCGCCCAGCTTTCTTTTGGCTCTTAAAAATTGTGTTCTTGATGTGTTTTCTGTTATGCCTAATATTTGTCCTATTTCCTCGTGATCATATCCTTCTACCAGGTATAATGATATTACCTGTTTATACCCTTCGGGTAGTTCATTCATGGCCAGTTTTACCTGGGCTACTTTATATTGAATATCTTCGTCATTGTCTTGCTCATCGTCTGCTATATTGTCAACTTCATCGCCTAATTCAACCAGTTCAACTTTACGTTTCCGTAATAGATTAATAGACCTGCTTACCACTATTTGCTTCAACCATAAACCAAAAGTGGTTTCCTGCCTAAAGTCATGTATGCGTTTAAACGCATCTAAAAAAGCTTCCTGTAAAACATCTTCTGCTTCGGCAACATTGCCCACTATTCTAAAGGCGACGTTTAGCATCGCTTTAGCATATAGTTTATACAAGTCATAACAGGCTTTTTTACTGCCCTGCTTGCATTCAACTACCAGGTTATAATGTTTGTCAATAAATAAGGCTTCCAAATTTTACAGCTTTCAGGTTATAGGACAGCGGTTATCCGCGAATGTTGCATCCCGATAAAATAATTATGAAAATAAGCTATTTCTGCTGTAAAGGCTATTGTAATATTATATTAGGTTTTAGTTATATTTGTATATTATGCAAACAACATATAGATTAAAGGCTCAGGAAATGAGCATAACATTTCTTAAATCTCTGAAAACACTTTTTGCAGGACAAGAGATTGAAATAACTATAAAATCTGTTGAGCCTATACAAAAAGACAGAGAAAAGTTGATGGAGATGATGAAAGAAAACAGGCTAAATGCTCCCATAATATCTCCTGATATTGATATTCGTAGCTTAATAGATGAATCTCAATATCCTTCTGAGTAATATATGAATTACATTGATACCGATGTATTAATCCACTATTTGGTAATTCAAGATGCCGCACTTAATGTAAAAGCAATTGATATGATCGATAAAATGATCATAGATAATCTTTTTTCTATATCATGGCTAAGCATACAAGAAACCGGATTTGTATTAAGCAAACTTAATCAGCCTAATTCTTTAATCTTTTCAAAGTTGAATTTTTTGATGTCATGCTCACCTGTTCAATACAGCAAAATCGAATTTGCAAGAGCGGTTGAGTTAGCAGAAATTATCAGCTTTAAAAATTTTAATGATTGTTTACATTTGGCTATTGCAGAACAGCATTGCACAGACTTTTATACTTGTAATCATAAGGATTTTAAAAAACTTCAATCACATACCAACTTAACAATTCACTTTTTTCAATAATCAGGTTTATCCTAAAAAACTATCAATAGCCGCTACAGCGCTATCATACCGGTCTTGTCCGGTACCGCTAATAACCACATAATTGGCATTTAAAGCGTCCAGCTCTTTGTACCAGATCTCCATAAAATATTCGCGCAGGGTTGGGAAGTCGCGCAGTGGGTCGTCCTGCCAGGGCAGGTCGATATCTAACAATAAGTAAAGGTCGTAAGGATGTTTAGGTAATTCGTCCAGAACCACTTGTGGCGATTTGCCGAAGATATGGTCGCTCCAGATCTTTACGGTAATAAAAGTGGTATCGCAGATCAGGATACCGTTTGCTGATGGTAACAACTCTTTCTCTAAAGCTATCTGGCCGTGAAACATATTGATCTCGTCCTGCCAGGTTGGGTCCTCGGTTAGTTTTTCACAATATTCGCGGGCATACTCGGGCACCCAAATCGTATGGTAATGCTCCGCCAAAAAAGCGGACATGGTTGATTTACCTGTAGATTCAGGGCCTACAACGGCTATCTTTTTGATTTCGAATTTCGAATTTTCAATTTCGGATTTTTGCATTACTCAATTGACATTATAAAATTAAACCATTTAAATTCGAAATTGAACATCCGAAATTCGATATCACACACCCTGTTTCTTCCAATCCTTTTTCCAGTCAATATACCCCATTAAAGCTATAGCCACATATATGGCATACATGACAGCGGTTAAGTGCAGGTCCTTGTACATATAAACACCTACATAAATGATATCAACAAAGATCCAGATCAGCCAGTTTTCTAATACTTTTCTTGCCAGCAAAACCTGGGCAACCAGGCTACAGGCCGTACAAAAACTGTCCAGGTAAGGGTAGGAGGCAGTAGTATACTTTAAAACCGACCCCAATATAAAAGTAAATACAATAACAGCTATGGCAGATATAAAGGCTTCGTTTTTTTTTATCCGCATTACGGGTGTTTTTTCTTCGGATGCCGGTTTCTTACTCCAATAGTACCAGCCGTAAATGTTCATCACTAAAAAATAAACCTGCAGGCCCATATCGGCAAATAGGTGGGCTTCAGAAAAAATGAAAATGTAGATCACTACACTGATGATGGCGAATGGCCAGTTCCAGATAATGTTTTTGGCAGCAAGGTATACACACAACAAGCCGGTTATAACACCAATTACTTCCAGTAAGGATTGTTGTTGCCACCAGGTTTGCAGCACGTGTATAATTCCCATTGCTCAAATATAAAAAAACAGCGATGTATTGGCATCGCTGTTGTGTAATAGGATGTATTTTGAAGGCTAATTCTTAAAACTTTAGACTAAATGAAATTAATTTCATTTAAGGTAAATAAAAAATAGGTTTTGTTAAGTAAAAACCACTAAATTTATGCCTAAGATTTAAACAAGTCCTGCGACGATACTTTTTTGTGAGAGTAAAAGCAGCAATCGGGGACACACAGTACTAAAAATTTAATTGTTAATTTTTTTTGTGAGAAAAAGCCGTTCCTTTCATAGGGGAACGGCTTTTTGTTTTTAGTGTACGTCTGTAGGTACTTTTACATTCTTTTTAAACGGCTGTAAATACAGCAGTGGTATAGAGAACAGCATTACCAATCCGGTCATATAATAAGCATCATCATAAGTCAGTAATAATGATTGTTTAGTTACAGCTCCTTCTATAGCCGCGTAAGCCATGTGTAGCGCGTCTATGGTCGACTTGCCCTTGGCAATAAAGCTTTGCTGTATCATATGCAACCTATCATTAAACGCGTTATTATACGGGTTGATATTGGTTAGTAGATTGCTTCTGTGAACACCCGTCCTGATGTGGATAATGGTAGTTAACACGGCTATACCAAATGATCCGCCTAATTGGCGCATCATGTTGTTTAGCCCGGTGCCCTGGCCTAATTCCGGCCCTTTCAGGTCGGCAATAGCCAATGTGGTAAGCGGTACAAATAAAAGCGCCATACCTACACCACGTATTAATAGTGGTATCAATACATCTTTCTCGCCGGTACCTAAGGTAGAGTTACTTAACATGGTGGTGAACACG
Organism: Bacteroidota bacterium; assembly: GCA_040388175.1. Lineage (GTDB taxonomy): Bacteria > Bacteroidota > Bacteroidia > Sphingobacteriales > Sphingobacteriaceae > Mucilaginibacter. Next base: position 14,366 of record JAZKCG010000090.1, read on the forward strand.
AAGAACAAAAACATACCCGCCGTAGCCATAAATTGCGCCGGGATACCTTTATTCAACATCTTGCCGATAAAAGGCATCATCACGATAGTACATAAACCACCCGGGAACAGTAACTCGCCGGTTTGTTGTGCCGAGAACCCTAACAGGTTCTGACAAAATACCGGGAACACAAACACAGACCCATATAAACCAAACCCTAACACAAACGAGGTAAACATACCCACAGCGAAACTACGGTGCCGCAATATGCCAAAGTTTACTATCGGGTGGTCAATACTCATTTCGCGCCATATAAACAGGATAACTCCTAATACAGCGGTTATGGTTAGTACCAATATATAAGGTTTAGTAAACCAATCTTCCGACTCGCCTTTTTCTAATATGGTCTGTAAACTACCAACCGCAACGGCCAGTAAGCCAATACCCCACCAGTCAATAGGTTTGCCCTTTGCCTCCTTGGGTGTTTCATTGATAAAGGTAAAGGCACAAAACGCTGCCAGCGCGCCCACCGGAATGTTTACATAAAATATCCAGCGCCAGGTGGCGTGGTCAGTAATATAACCACCTATGGTAGGGCCAACTGTAGGGCCTACTACCGCGCCTAAACCAAATAGCGCTGTAGCGGTACCTATTTGCTCGCGCGGCCAGGTCTCCACCAATATAGCCTGCGATGTCGATATCAAACCACCACCTGCAATACCTTGCAGGATCCGGAATATTACCAGCTCATTTAAACTGGTAGCATTACCGCATAAAAACGAGGCAATAGTAAATACGATAATTGATGTAATAAAATATTGCTTACGGCCAAAGCGGCTGCCTAACCAGCCGGACATTGGCAGTATGATTACGTTTGCTACCGCATACCCGGTAACCACCCAGGCCACATCCTCAAGGGTTGCACCCAGGTTGCCCTGTATAACCGGTAGGGACACGTTTACTATCGTGGTATCAATCAGCTCCAGTAAAGAAGCTACGATAACCGTGATAGTAATGATCCATTTTTTAAAGCCAGTTTCAGCCATTATAATTAGTCTTTAGTAATAACAGATACGTTCACGCTCATACCCGGGCGCAGTTTATCTAAAACATCTTTTGATGCGTTTATTTTTATTTTAACAGGGATACGTTGTACCACCTTTACATAGTTACCGGTTGCGTTATCCGGAGGTAATAAAGAGAACTTAGCACCTGTTGCCGGAGCAAAATTGTAAACTATACCTTCTATTTTGGTATCAGGGAAAGCATCAACCTCAATATTAACCTTTAAGCCATTTGTAATTTTCTCTAACTGAGTTTCTTTAAAGTTGGCTGTAATGAATAAACTGTTATCATTAACTATCGAGAATAAGGTTTGCCCGGCTTGTACCAATTGGCCCAACTGTACATTCTTCTTAGATGCGATACCGCTTGCAGGTGCTTTAACATCAGTATAGGTTAACTGCAATTTTGCATAATCAACATCAACTTGCTTTTGGCTAACGCCGGTGTGGGTAACCTTTAACTGATCGCGGGTGGTGCCAATTTGTTGTACGGCTGCTTTGTATTGATCTTTTGCCGCGTTTAAGTTTGCCTGTGCAACTTCCAGGTCTGATTTTGCCTGGTCAAATTGTTGCTGAGTGATTGAACCATCTTTTACCAGGTTTGCAAAACGATCGTAATCTTTGCTTACTTTATCTAAACGTGCCTGTGCAGATACCACCCCCGCTTTAGCTACTGCCGAGTTTGAAGCGGTAGTGAAAATTTGTGATTGACCAACGTTAACACCAGCACTTGCACCAACTTGTGCAGATTGTGCCTGTTCTAATTTAACCTGGTAATCGCGCGGGTCTATTTTAACCAGGACCTGGTCTTTGTTAACGTGCATGTTCTCTTCAAAGTAAATGCTGTCGACGTATCCGCCAACGCGTGCTACCACCGGGCTTATATCGCCATCAACTTGCGCGTCGTCCGTATCAACGTGTTTACCGTAATATATGTATTCTTTTATCCCGAAAATCAGACCACCTATAATCAGTATTCCTAAAACGATAGGTAATACTTTATTAGGTTTTTTTGCTGGTGCGTTTTCGTTAGTTTCTTGCTTTGCCATTGTTTGTATGTATTATTTGTTAAGTTTTCCGGTTGATTTTAATAAGGTGTAATAAGCCAGTCCAGCATCAGCCTTAGCTAATTCTAAGTTGATCTGTGCCTGGTATAGTAAAGTTTCCGCATCGGCTTTATCTGTTGCAGACGCTATATTGCTTTTGTATTTTGATGACAAGATATTGTTGTTCTCGCCGGCTTGCTCAATAGATGTTTGCAGCAAGTTGATCTTATCAATAGCCACCATATAGTTTTGATAGTTTTGGTTAATCTCGTTCTTGATATTATCTAAAGTAATGCCTTTGTTAATAGCTACCTCGTCGCGTTGTATACGGGCTTCGGCCAGTTTGTTTTTGTTGGTCCATAAGTTACCAAAGTTCCATGCGGCGGTAACACCAATGGTAACAGGGGTAATAAAGTTGCCGCTTTTTGGTAACGGGTTGGCGCTAACATCAACATAATAACCACCTGCCGATGCTGATACTGTTGGAGCAGTATTGGCATGAATAGTTTTAATATTGGTTTCGGCGTACTTGTTACGCAGGTCAAGCTGTTTAAGCTCCTGGCGATAGTTCACGGCCGAATCAATATAATTTGATAAGATACCGATCTCTCTTTTAGCCATTGGTATTTCGGCAATGGTCAGTTTGGTGCTTTCAGGCAATCCTAATAAGATATTCAGGTTATAGTTGATGATCTTGCGGTTGCTTTCCAGGTCAATGCCGGTTAGTTGTACGTTTGAGCGTTGTAGCTGGAAACGCAACACATCATTTTTAGTAACCAAACCCTGGTCAAAAAAGCGTTGCGATTGGTGGATCTGCGCGTCGATAGTTTCCAAATTCTGGTTAACCACTTTTTGGCTTTGCAATACCTTATACAGGTTATAATAAGCGCTGATGATCTCGTAAGTAATCTGGTCCTTGTCCTTTTCGGCATCAAGCCTTGATATGCTGGTCAAGATCTGGGTAGACTCTTGCGCATACTTCAATTTGCCACCGGCAAAAATGGTTTCGCTTAAAGACGCTATACCTAAATAAGCATTAGCACTTTTAGGCAGGTGAATATCGCTACTGCCAAAAGCCAGTGTATTGTAAGGGATTTCTGCACGGTTATAAGCAATACTTACACTACCGGTAGGCAAAATCCTGTCTTTAGCCTGGTTGTATTGTGAAATAGCCTGGTCGATCTTTGACTGTGATAGCTTGAGGGTCTTGCTGTTTTCCAAACCTAATTTTATAGCTTCGTCTAATTTTAAGGGCCTATCCTGAGCCGAGGCTTTTTTAGCGCCCAATGACATCAGGAACAAAGCCAGCAAGATTGCTAAAGCCGGTATTTTGCATAGATGCATTTTGTGAGAGGTATTTAATTGTATATTCATCATTGTTAGTTGAGTAGGTATGCTTTTAGTAAATTTTTCATGAAGCTTTTTATCTGCGGCTTCAATTTGGTCTCTATCATATCATCATCCTGTATGCTGTAACCCAACAGGGCCGATGACATTAGTGGGGTATTGATAATATAATTTTTGGTGCCGTAAAGCGTAGCTATTACCATTGGGATATCTATATCCGTTTTAAACTCGCCTTTGGCTATACCTTCGCGTAATATCTTATCCAGTTCTGTTACATTCTTTAACAGCATATCGCGCAGTTTATCAGACAGATCGTTCCTTCTATTCATACCCATTTCCTGGTATAAAAGTTTTTGGAAACAGTTGTTACGCACCACTTTTTCGCCATACATGTCAATGTACGTCTCCATTTTGCTCCACGAGCTCATGCTATCGTCATTACCCAGGTTTTGCAGGATGTTCTGGAACGATGAAATTTTACGTTCAAATATCTCCAGAAACAAACCTTCTTTCGACCCGAAATAATAGTTAAGCATAGCCATATTAACACCGGCCTCACCTGATATTAATCGGGTAGATGCGCCGTCAAAGCCTTTTTCTGAAAACACGCGCTCGGCGACGTCCAGAATATGGTCTTTTTTGTCTATTTTATCTTTATCCATAATCATTTGATGGGTCAAAATTAATCAAACGATTGATTAAAGTAAAATTATTTTTATGTTAACTTTATAAGTTATTGATTATCAATGATAAAAAATTAATCAATCGATTAATTAGTTGTAAAAAATACTCTTTTTCGAATAATGACGATTTGGAGGAGGGTTTTTGGACAGATATTGTCTGAACCATGATTTTAGGATTAAAGGATTGCCATGACTGAAGCAGGCGTTGTTTTTGGGAAAATCCGTCAGACGGGGAGCTCGGGCGAAATCAGATAAAACAAGCTGGGTTGTATGGCTGCAAAGGCATTGGTATCCCGATAGCTATCGGGGTGAGTCCTCGCCGCCATATTAAACGATAGGTAGGATAATAAACTGTCAAAACACCGCCACCATTACCCACAAAGTATTTTTGTATTTTGCCCTAACCCAAATCCTCGTTCTTTAAAAAGCTGACCACAGGAAAAACAAAATCCCAAAATGGGCGTAAAAAAGTAGTAGTAGATATTAAATTATTGAAAATAAGATACTTAGATAAATTTATTACTACCGGCATAAGCCACTATACCCGATAAATGGTCAAAATTACTACCGGTATTATGCCCAATGCCCGATAAATGACCAGAATTACTACCGGCATTACGCCTGATGTCCGGAAAATAGCTAAAATTACTACCGCCATAAACATTAACGCGGGTGTGAAGGACTTCTATGGAGAGAAGGTACTGCAAACGTAAAAATCCTGCAATCTTATAAATCCAATAAATCTTAGTTATATATTTGGCTATGAAGCGTATCCTATCACTTGCCGCATTATTACTGATTTGTAGCACTACCTTTTCGCAAACCGCCCCACCTGCCGACCTGGTGACCATTCAGCAGAGTTTTAAGAAGTTAAATGTATTGGGCAGCGTATTATATATGGCCGCGCACCCTGATGACGAGAACACCCGCTTACTTGCTTATTTGGCGCAGGAGAAACATTATCGCACCGGCTACCTATCATTAACCCGTGGCGATGGCGGGCAAAACCTGATAGGCAATGAACAAAGCGAGATCTTGGGACTGATACGCACCCAGGAGCTGTTAGCTGCAAGAAGAGTTGATGGCGCCGAGCAGTTCTTTAGCCGTGCTAACGATTTCGGCTTCTCTAAAGGACCTGAAGAAACATTGAAAATATGGGATCATGAAAAAGTATTGGGCGATGCTGTTTGGGTGATCCGCAAGTTTAGGCCCGATGTGATCATCTGCCGTTTCCCTACTACGGGTGAAGGAGGACATGGGCACCACACTTCATCGGCCATTATTGCGCAGGAGGCATTTGCCGCGGCTGCTGATCCGAAACGTTTCCCCGAGCAATTAAAATATGTACAGCCCTGGCAGGTGAAGCGCCTGTTATGGAACACCTTTAATTTTGGCAGCACCAATACCACCGCCGCAAACCAGTTTAAAATAGATGTAGGCGTTTACAACCCCATATTAGGCAAAGGTTATGGAGAAATAGCTGCCGACAGCCGCTCGAACCATAAAACACAAGGGTTTGGCTCAGCAAAGCAAAGAGGCAGTTCTTTCGAGTATTTTAAGACGATATTAGGTGATGCACCTGTTAATGATCTGATGGATGGGGTGAATACGACCTGGGAGAGGGTGAAGGGTGGGGAGGCAATAGCCACCGAATTAGCCGGTATTAAAAAGGATTTTGATTTGGAGCATCCTGAAAAGTCCGTGCCTGCTCTTGTGGCTCTTTTAGGCAAGGTTGAAAAGGTTAATGACGTTTACTGGCGCGATCAGAAATCAAAAGAGTTAAAAGATTTAATTGCCGCTTGCGCAGGATTGTGGTTTGAGGCGTATGCTCCTCAACCTTCATATGCAGTAGGAGATAGTATCGCTATAATCGCCCAGATATACATGGCAAATCAAGTCGGAATAGATCATTTAAGAATTGGTACCAATAGCGAAAAATATGAGTTAATGGAATCAACCTCAAGCGATGCTCCCATAACTGCTAATAAACTATTAACCTATTCACTAAATCGTTCAAAATTCCCGCTTAATACAATTTCTCAGCCGTATTGGTTGGCAGAACCCCATGGAATTGGTACATACAAACTTAAAAATGATACACTCGCAGGAAATCCTGAAAATCCTTATGCTCAAAAAATAGAGTTTACATTTATGTTAGCTGGAGAGTTGATTAAATACGAGCGTAAGTTAATGTACAAATACGTAGACCAAGCCAAAGGCGAGATTTATCAACCAATCGCAATAGCTCCACCCATAACAGCCAACATTGTAAGTAAAGACTATGTGTTCAATACCAGGCAACCGCAAACCATACAGGTTAAACTGCAGAGCTTTACTAAAGCTGGTGGCAGCATCAGCTTAAAACCTATAGAGGGCTGGAAGATATCGCCGGTAAAAATAGACTTTACAGATAAGCCAAAAGGTACCGAATGGGTAGAGACATTTACCGTTGCACCAACAGATAGCAAACCGCGTAACAGCGTTTTGCAGGCCGTTGTAACTACCGGCGGTAAAGATTGGAGCATGGGCATACAGCGCATCGCTTATGACCATATACCAACTATTACCTTATTCCCACCTGCCGAAGCCAAACTGATCAACATCGACCTGAAAACCGTGGGTAAAAAAATAGGCTACATAGCCGGTGCAGGCGATGTAGTGCCCGAAGCATTAACCCAGGTAGGTTATGATGTACACCAGTTAACCGAAAACGAGATCATGAATGGCGACCTGTCTGTTTATGATGCCATAGTTACCGGTGTGCGTGCCTACAACGTAAACCCGCGTATGGTGGTCCAACAGCCTAAGCTGATGGAATATGTGAATAAAGGCGGTAATATGGTAGTGCAGTACAATGTGTTCCAGCCGTTGGTGTTGAACCAGGTAGGGCCGTATCCGTTCAGAATAGGGAACTCAAGAGTGACAGATGAAACAGCTAAAGTCACCTTCATTGACCCGAAAAACCCGGTGTTGAATTACCCTAACAAGATCACCGATGCCGATTTTGACGGCTGGGTGCAAGAACGTGGCCTGTATTTTGTGACCGGCATAGACCCGCGTTACAAAACTATCCTCAACATGAACGATCCCAGCGAGGCATCCAACCCCGGTTCATTAATAGTTGGCGATTATGGGAAGGGTAGGTTCATTTATACCTCGCTTGATTTTTTCAGGGAGTTGCCTGCCGGTGTACCGGGTGCGTATAGGTTGTTTGTTAATTTGTTGAGTAAACCGAGGTAGACTAAGATTTATAGGATTAATGGATTAAAAGATTTGGAGGCTCTTCTATTTAAACTCATCCAACAAATCATCTCGGGAGTACTGAAAATAAGAGGTGTTAAATTTAGCCAGCACTTCTGGAAAGTCATATTTTTTCAATCCGCATATCTCTGCAGCTTGTGTTAACGTTAATTTTTGGACTTCATATAATTTGGCGGCTAAAAAGCGAATTATCTCATCGCGTTCTTTATCAAGCGTATCAGGGAGGTTAAATGTTATAGTACCCATATCTTCTACGAGGTTGAATGATTAGGATTTAGATATTTTAAATCAGGTATTAATGTAAAGTCTTTATCATTATCGGCAATTAAGGTCATGTCGTTTATTAAGGCTGTAGCAGCAATAATTGCGTCAGGTAATTTAAGTTTATACGTTTTTCGTACCCGGATGGCTTCCCGAATAATATCACTATCAACTCCGATAATTATTGAATTAGATAAAAATGACTGATAGATTCGCAAATCATCGGGATTGGGCGGGTCCCAAACTTGTAGTTCAATCTCTACTATAAACGAAATAACACATTCTCTGTCAATAATTTCATCTATTAATGATAAACTTAAAGATGGGAATGTTTCGTTCAAATATTTTATAACACCAGAGGTATCTATTAAATATCTCTCTGCCATTCGCTACGAATAATATTTAATTTAGTATCTATATCTTCATTACTCATTGGTGTCTGTAACTGTCCTCTTAATGAAGATATTTTTGTAGACGCTTTTATAACCCGGATCAGATGTAAATCTTCCAGTTCCTTAATAATTTTATAAGCTCTTTGGTTAGTTAACTCAATAACAAATGTTTCCATGTTACAATACTTTATATCCTAAAGCCCTTTTGTTTAGGATAATATCAAATTTACAAAATAATTCGCCATATATCCTGCAATAATTTGAACCCACCTATTGCTATACATTATATAATCAATTACTTTTGCACATATCATATTATAGAATATCATGAGTCATCATCCAAAAGCAGAAAAAGAAAATTTAAACTATGTTTATTACCTGGTTGGTATATTAAGCGGCCTTTTTACCGGCGCAATTATTAATGTTTCTTGTACCTGGATATTAGTAGGTGGTATTTTAGGATTTTTAACTGCGGCCTTCTTTGTGAATGTATTGGCTAAAAGCAGTGAAGACGCCTGATCCTGAGTTACCTTCATTTATAAAAAATTGGAACCAGTTTTACGGCATTGTAGCCGGATGGCTGGTTTTTTTAATTATTATTTTCTGGCTCATTACTCTTTATCTTAAATGAGCTTAATAGACTGGATAGTTCTTGGTGCTACCATTTTGCTCATTGTAGTATATGGGCTATGGAAAAGCGGCACTAATAAAAACATCGACCAGTTTCTGGTGGGCGGCCGCTCTTTATCCTGGTATCACATTGGTTTTTCGGTAATGGCCACGCAGGCCAGCGCTATTACTTTTTTATCGGCCCCGGGCCAGGCTTATAGCGATGGAATGCGGTTTGTGCAGTTTTACTTCGGGCTGCCGCTGGCCATGATCGTGTTGTGTATTACGTTCGTACCCATCTTTCATCGCCTTAAAGTTTATACCGCTTACGAGTTTTTAGAACAGCGATTCGACTTAAAGACCCGCGCGTTTACTGCTGCCTTGTTTTTAATTCAGCGTGGGCTATCAACCGGGATAGCCATTTATGCCCCGGCTATTATCTTGTCCATCATCCTTAATATCAACACCACCTATACCACTGTGTTTATTGGGGGATTGGTTACTTTTTATACGGTACTGGGTGGTACCAAAGCTGTATCATACACCCAACTGCTGCAAATGAGCATTATCTTTTTGGGGATGTTTGCCGCGGGGGCTTTGGTAGTGGTTTTATTACCGCATCATATTGGTTTTGCACATGCGGTAAAGCTGGCCGGCAAAATGGGCAGGATGAATGTTATCGACTGGAAATTTGACCCGTCCAGTCGATATAATATATGGAGCGGTATAATTGGCGGTTTCTTTTTGCAACTCTCTTATTTCGGAACAGATCAAAGCCAGGTGGGCAGATATTTGACAGGCAGCTCAGTAGGGCAAAGCCGTATGGGGTTAATCATGAACGGACTGATAAAAATACCTATGCAGTTCTGTATATTATTAATAGGTGTGCTGGTTTTTGCATTCTATCAATTTAACAGGCCACCCATGTTCTTTAATCAGTATGAGGTTAAGCAGGTAAAACAAAGCGCCTACGCCGGTCAGTATGGTGTATTAGAAGGGAAATATACAGCAGCATTTGAGCAACGCAAGGCCAAAGCGAATGAGTTGATGACTGCTTTTGATAGCAAAGATAAAACCCAAATAGACAACGCGCAGGCCGATCTTAAACATGCTGATGAACAGGCTACCAATATCCGCAAGGAAGGTATCAGCCTAATGAAAAAGAATGATGCGCAGGCCGATACCGACGATACCAACTATGTATTCCTGAATTTTGTGACGCATTATTTGCCAAAGGGATTGATCGGTTTACTAATCGCTATTGTGTTCTTAGCGTCAATGGGATCAACAGCCAGTGCGCTAAACTCGCTGGCATCTACCAGTGTGGTAGATATTTATAAGCGGACAATAAACCCCGGAGCATCTGATAAAAATTATCTCAATGCCTCACGATTGGCTACTGTTTTCTGGGGGATGGTATGTATTGCCATGGCCCTGTATGCCGGTAAGATGGGCAATTTACTGGAAGCGGTTAATCAATTGGGATCTTATATATATGGCACCATATTAGGGGTATTTATTGTAGCGTTTTACGTAAAACGGATAGGAGGCAGTGCTGTATTTATTGCCGCTGTTATAACCGAAGCTATTATTTGCTTGATTGGTTATAATGGCTGGGTGGCTTACTTATGGCTAAACCCTATCGGCTGTATTTTGGTGATATTGATTGGGTTGATGGTTGAACCGTTCATCCGTGAAAAAGTCAGGGCTATCTAAAACAAAAAAGCCCCTTACCAACGGTAAAGGGCTCAGCATTATTAAATACTAATTAGCTACAAACGCAACTGCTGGTTACTTTAGGGCAGGTTGCTTTGCTGGTACATTTTGCTTTTGAGCAAGAAGTACAGGTAGCTTGTTTGGTTTTTTTAACAGGCACTTTAGGGCCTGCAAATACCGGTGCTGCCGCGATCAATAATGCAGCAATGCTAAAAATTATTTTTTTCATGATGATTTCTTTAATTAATGTTTAATAAATAATACTTAGCCATAATGGCTATAAAATGTAGTTATTTATTAAACTTTTGGCGGTTTCCAGTCTGACGGGAAATAACCGGCCGTATTGCCGATCTGATATGTGGCGACTGGTTCTTGCAGTGTAACAAAAGTTGCAGGCTTAACACGGGTTGGTTCGATAGTTAAAAACCCGCAGATGCCGCAGGTTAATAGCATGGTGCATTTGCTGTTGGTGCAATCGTCCTTTTCGTGTTTGCAATTGTCTGTTTTATTCAACTTTTTGCAACAATCCATTTTTTCAATGTGTACCATTGTCTTTGCCTGTACCGAATAGGACGACAGAAACAAAATACATACAATTTGTAAAATGGCTAAAAACCTCATCGGTTCAAAAATATGGAATAATGTTAACTTAACTAAGTATTTGTGATAAAAAGCATTGAGAATTTTTGGATAAAATAAATGCCCCTTCGAACTTGCTTCTTAGGGGCATTCAACCTAAACCTTATCACAATTAAGCTGGCAAGTGTGCCAACTTATAATTATAAACGCAATTACTATACCAATATTATTAATGAAGTATAATTAACGGTTAAATAAATTACATTTTGTATAAATTTAATAGAATGCCGGTTTAACTGTTGGCTATTCAAGACACTAAACTGTACAAAAAAAATTACGATTTTGTAGACAAATGTCTTTTATACGCTAAAACATACGGAAACTACACCAATACCAAATGAAAAAATTAAGATATCAGGTACCTGTCTTTTAAAATACTTAAATGATGCAATTCATGGCCGGCCATGATATAGACGATCGTATTTACATTTATTTTACTGCCATTGGCAATACCTGTCGCGGCCAACTGATCTTCTGTAAGTGCATGTAGCATATATAAATTAGCCTCTCTTACCGTTTTAAATTCGAGTGCAAGGTCCTGTATGGTGCGAGCATTAAAGGCAGATCGTGCTACATAAGTATTTTCATCAAACCCGGGCAATTCTGCCTGCCCGCGTGAAAATGCCAGTATACGGTAAGCAAAGGTGCGTTCGGCGTCTATTAAATGCCCTACTACTTCTTTAACGGTCCATTTACCTTCGGCATAAGCATGAGCGGCTTGTTCGCCTGTAAGCTTGCTAAAGAGGTCATAGCTGCTTGTTTTTAAATTTTCTAATGTGTCTAAAACAGGCTCGTCATGAACCAGGGCTATATATCTGCCATAAAATGGCGTGCAATCTTCGGCGGTGGGTCTATGCATATCTTATGTTTTTTAAGATGATCCTGAAAGTTGTGCCTTTTCCTAATTCAGAATCGCGCACAAATATATGTCCGTCATGGTAATTCTCGACCATGCGTTTGGTTAAAGACAAACCCAGACCCCAGCCACGTTTGCGCGTAGTATATCCGGGTTGAAAAACAGTTGCAAATTTTGATTTGGGGATACCTTTTCCGGTATCTATTACATCAATTATTACCTGGTCTTTAGTTTTATTGGTGTGTATATCAACCTTAATGTTACCCTTGCCTTCAATAGCATTTACGGCGTTTTTAAGCAGGTTCTCTATTACCCAATCAAACAACGGGATGTTTAAGCCTGCTACCAGGTCCCTGTCACCGGTAACTTCAAAACTGATGTTGTTACTGACCCGTATTTTGAAATAGTTCACAAAATCCTCCACAGCATCATAAACAGAATGCTCTTCCAGCTTAGGTTTAGATCCTATCTTCGAGAAACGATCAGCCACTACCTCCAGTCGCTTTACATCATTCTCCATTTCGGCCATTAACGGGTCATCTTCGGCATTAAATTTATCCTTTATCAGCTCTATCCAGGCCATTAATGACGATATAGGCGTACCCAACTGGTGCGCCGTCTCTTTAGCCAAACCCACCCAAACCTGGTTTTGTTCTGACTTACGCGAGGAATTAAACGCGGTATAAGCCAGTAATAAAAATACCGCGATAACAGAAAGCTGGACATATGGAAACACTTTTAACTGTGTAAGCAAGTCCGAGTCTTTATAATATATTAGCCAATATCCCCGGGGCAGCAATATTTTTATGGGTTCGTGCTGTGCTTTCATGGTCTTCAGTTCATTTTTGAAATAACCCGGATCATAGTGCGGAGCGTTTTTGTCGTTTATTGCCTCAGGTATTGGCGGTATGTATGTTTTTGTGGTATCAAGCCCTTTAAAAGTTTGTATTTCGCCTTTCTCGTCTGTTACTATGGCGGGCACTATAGAGCTATCTCTTACGGCAAAAATATAGGGTAGAAAATCGTTGTCATCGGCAGATATTACCTGTTTCATACTTAACGCCCAAACCTGTGCCCGTGTACGCTCTGACCGGGCAATATTACGCGCCAAATAGCTGGTATAGAATAAGGATCCGCTGGCTATAACTACTGCAAAAGCGAGCAGTATATATTTCCAGAGACGTTTGTTTTGATAGGCATTTATCATATCGGCTTCAAATAACGTAAAATAGGTTTGTATCTTATAATTTAATTATGGTACAGTAGTCAGAAAGTCCGCAAGTCGGAAAGTCCGCAAGATATTTGGATTGATCAACTTTCGGACTTGAAAATAACTTTACATCTTCCCGACTTTCAGGCTTCCCCGACTTTCAGACTAATAACTATCTTTGCCGCATAATGTCAGATAAAAGAGTTAGAGTAAGATTTGCACCAAGCCCCACAGGCGGCTTACACTTAGGCGGCGTACGTACCGCTTTGTTTAATTACCTTTTTGCTAAGCAAAATAACGGCGACTTTGTTTTGCGGATAGAAGATACCGACCAAACACGCTATGTTGAAGGTGCAGAACAATATATTATAGATTGTTTAAACTGGTGTGGCATTACACCTGACGAAAGCCCGGTTACTCCGGGACAATATGCGCCGTATCGCCAAAGCGAACGTAAGAGCATTTATCGCGAATATGCAGAACGCCTGGTAATGCAGGGCCATGCTTATTACGCTTTTGATACGGCCGAAGAACTGGACAAGAACCGTAAAGAGATCCCTAACTTTCAGTACGGACAGGTTTACAGGGATACGTTACGTAACTCACTATCATTACCCCAACATGAGGTGGATCAGTTACTGGCTGATCATACACCCCATGTTATCCGCATAAAAATACCTGCCGACCAAACGGTTAGCTTTACGGATATGATACGCGGCCGCGTTAGTTTTGAAACTAACACAGTTGACGATAAAGTATTATTAAAGGCTGATGGTATGCCTACTTATCATTTGGCCGTTGTGGTTGATGATTATTTAATGGAGATATCGCACGCGTTCCGTGGCGAGGAGTGGCTGCCGTCTGCACCCGTACATTTATTGTTATGGGATTATTTAGGTTGGAAAGCCGATATGCCGCAATGGGCGCATTTACCATTGATATTAAAACCCGATGGCCACGGCAAATTAAGCAAGCGCGATGGCGCACGTTTAGGGTTCCCTGTGTTTGCTTTGGATTGGGAAGGTACGCCGGGTTTTAAAGGAATGGGATTTTTGCCGCAGGCTTTTGTTAATTTTTTAGCCACACTTGGCTGGAACGATGGCAGCGGACAGGAAGTTTTTACTTTAGACGAACTGATCAGTAAATTCTCTATAGACAGGATAAGTAAAGCAGGAGCGAGGTTTGATTTTGAAAAGTCCAAATGGTTTAATGCCGAGTGGATAAAGAGGGTGGAAGCTGAAAGGTTAAAGGATAAAGTTAAAAAGGTACTGACAGATAAAGGTGTTATTATTAAAGATGACAACTATCTGCTAACGATAATTGAATTAATTAAAGACCGTTGTACGTTACTTCTTGATTTTTACCAGCAGTCGGCTTATTTTTTCCAAACACCGGTCGAATATGATCTGCCTGCAATTAAACCAAAATGGACAGAAGAAAAAACAACGTTCTTTAATGCTATTATCGAATTATTAAAATCTACACCAACGCTAATAGCTACCGATTTGGAAACCGCATTCAAAGCGTTAGCCGAAGAAAAAGGCTTAAAGACTGGCGATGTTATGCTACCATTTCGTATTATGTTAGTGGGTGGTAAGTTTGGCCCGCATGTTTTTGATATTGCCGCGTTGTTAGGTAAAGATGAAACAATTAACAGGGTGGAAAAGGCCTTGGTCGCGTTTACTGCTTAGGTTAAAACAATACGCATCATTGCAAGGAACGAAGCAATCTCTACGTTGGACATTCAATTATACGGATATCATTTGGCAATAGTCAGCACAAACACTACGGATATTGATAAGCATGTGAAGAGATTGCTTCGTTCCTCGCAATGACGAAATAGAATAAAAAAAGGCTTGCTGTGAAAACAACAAGCCTTTTGCAATTATAATAAAGTATTAAGTAAAGGTTACTCCAAAGTTATTTGCCTCCTGATGCTTTCTTCTAATGATATAAATGTTTCTGTACGTTGTATGCCTTTTACGCCCTGTATCTGCTCATTCAATACCTCGCGCAGGTGGGTGGTATCATGGCATATAATTTTAGCGAAAATGCTATAGCTACCGGTTGTGTAGTGCAGTTCTACTATCTCTTTAACCGTTTTTAGCTGCCTTACCGCATCGTTATACTGCGATCCTTTTTCCAGGAATATCCCCAGAAACGCGGTGATATCATAGCCCAGTTTTTGCGGGTCGACCTCTAAACTGGCACCTTTAATTACCCCCATTTCTTCCAACTTTTTCATCCGCACATGGATAGTTCCGCCTGAAACGATCAACTCTTTAGCTATTTCGGTATAGGGAGTTGTCGCGTTTTTCATCAATATTGATAAAATTTGTATATCAAGATTATCAATTTCTAAATTTTGAGCTTTTCTGTGGGACATAAATTTTAATATCTTTATTGAAATACAAGTATAATTATAATTTGAATAAAAATAAAATATTTTTGTTGAAATATTTGCAAGGAATTGCAGAGTCTGTTATGTTTGTAATAAGCAATTGGACCTAAAAGCTTAACCGTTCTTTAAAATAAATAACATCACATAATGTTGGGTGGTGAAATTTTTGGCAGACACACCTCCTTGTCCCGGTGGTAGAGATCATAGGAAACCCGAAGCGGGCTAACTACTCTGTGGAGGTTCGAATCCTTCCCCAACAGCAA
>JAZKCG010000091.1:0-16404 GCA_040388175.1 Bacteroidota bacterium
ATGATGCTTACTTATTTAATATCTTTTAACTAGCAACTTGAGTTAATTAATATAATGTAAAAAAGCTGTCCTGTTATTTATACGGCTCTTTTTGGTTGTTTTAATATTAGAAAAAATAAAAAACAATTTCTTTCGGGTATTTGTGAAATTTGAATTACTAAGTTTAATACAACAAATTAGTAGATTTATAAAGGTAGAAATAAGTTCAGCTCGAAATTTTTTTCTCAGAGATATTTCATCTGCATTAACATCGCAATAATCAAGTAAAAATTGGCGCTTAAATACTGAAAAATCTTCAACCATTTTTTCGTATTTCGGATCGTTAGTAGTTCTATTCTCTCTATCATGAAAAATAAATGATTCCACTACAAAACCAACTTTATATCCATGAAAATTTACGCGTTGGCAATAGTTATAATCCTCGCCATAATGAAAAAATATTGGATCAAATCCCCCAACCCTTTGTAAACATTCTTTGCTAATTAACCAGGCTGCTGCATTAACAAAAGGAACCTGGTAAATGCAGCTTTTTTTATTAGATATTAAATCATTTAATAAAAGGTCATCAACAGAATTTTTAATATAGTGTACAAATCCTCTATCTAATTTAGAACCATCTCCAGTTAAATGAACTGGGCTCAAAATGCCGAATTCAGTATTTTTATTAGCAATCTCCACTAATTTATCAATTGAATCGCCCTTTAACCATGCATCTTGATTTAACAAAAAAGCATATTGGTAGTCATTTTCTAAGGCAAATTTCAAACCAAGGTTATTGGCTTTTCCAAAACCTAAGTTGCTGTCAGATTTAATAAGTTTGGCTATAGGATATGCTGTTATCAAATTCAATGTTGAATCTGAAGAATTATTATCTACAATTAAAATGTCATATCCGGATAAACTTGAAAGTACTTTTTCTATCCATTTTGACGCGTTATGAGTAACAATAATTACTAAAACCTTCATTATATTTTAGATCTTACTTGTTTTACAAATGAGTATAACATAGCCTCCTATCTTGTTATCGTTAATTTGCTTCTGCCATAAGTGAGTATCTTTATCCATTTCGATAATTGAAAAATCATCCAGCTTTTTGAATTTATCTTTTTTAATTAATTTCAATACTCTTCTTTTAATTCTGGCAGCTATACCTTGAGGTCTAAACTCAATTTTATAAGGCTGTATAAATTTCTTTTGTACAACAAAACCATTTTTTTCAATTAAGTATAGAAATGTTGGTATATCCCATTCTATTAAATGATGGGGGTTTTCAGGATTGTGATCAATACTTTTTTTTGAAATTGGAGTAGATAAAACAAACGAAGCTTTATTTTTTAAACTATTTTTAATATTAGCTAAGAATAATTCAACCTCAAGGAGATGTTCAATAGTTTCAAAGCTTACAATTAAATCAAATTTATTTTCAATGTTAAATTTACAGGCATCTAATTGAACAAAAGTAAGATTGCTAAGAGTTTTATGTTTAGCCCTACAGTAGTCAATAACTTCATTACTTAGGTCGCCCCCTAATACTGATTTTGCTTCTCCAATTTCTATTAACATTTTTGATCCATAACCAGAACCACATGCTAAATCCAGAACGGCCTTATCTTTTACAAATTGACTAACCCATTTATAGCGATTAAAATGTGCTGAATGAGTACCTAATGGTGTATAATTTGGCAGCCACCTTTCCATGCTATTATTTATAACTAATTCTGCCAAATGCTTTAATTCAAATTCAAGTATTGTTAATTCATCGCTTCTTGTAACCATACTATAATCTCCATTAGGTAATTAAAAATTGTTTGTTCAGATAAGGTGCCGGTCACTTTGTTTTTTTTAAATAACCATTTACATTAAAAGTTGCATTTTGTCCAAACATATCGCACCATTTACGGTCTATTTCAAATTCTTTGTTTGTTGAAATGAATTCTCTGATAGCTTTTAAAGGTCCCCCTTCAAACTCTTTTTCCCGACCTAATTCGTTAATTATCCCATCCTCAACAATCAAATAAGAATCTTTTGTGACTAGAGGGGCAAATTTATTTATAGCGTCCAAAGTGTTTTTATACATATGTGACGCGTCTTCTATAACCAATATTTTCTCATATCCTGAAGCTTGTTCAAGTGAGTAATTTTCCCAACCGTCTGTAAATAATTTTATTCTTGGATGCGATTGTAACATTACATCTGATTGGGCTTGTATGTCTATAGTATGAATTATCCCATGGTCTATAATATTCATCAAATCTGCAATATATAGCGCACCACCGCCCAAATTTGTGCCTATTTCTATTACAAGATCGGGCTTTAGCTCTGTAATTATCATTTGATATATTACATAATCAAATGGGCATCTTATTGCTTTTACGCCCCTATAAGTTACTTCATGATGTCCTTTGTAAAGTGAGTACGCATTAAAATTTACTTTTTCCAGTTTATTCTTCAATGAAATTTTTAACATGAGCTTATATTTTTGTCGATTTCCAATTTAAAAGCGGTCTGATAGTTCCAGGTATAGTTCCTGTAAAATCACCCCTGGTGGGGTTGTTTGTCATTTGATCCGTCATATTAAATGCTATTACATCTTTTTCATGAAAGTGGACATAAAAGGGATTATGTGTAACTATAGCGCCGCTAATAATTATTGTTCCTTCTGCGAAAAAATTGCCGGGTATAACAACTGTTGATTCATATATGCCAGGGACAATAGTATTTTCAAATAAAAAATTATTAGTTTGATGAGAATCGAACAGGTTTACTCCATTGCGATTGAAAAAATTTAATGCAGGATTAAGTTTATGTCCGCCTTGTAAAACTTGGTACAACATGGTAATGTGTACGGATTCTGTTAAATCAAACAAGTCTTTAATCTCATTATTAGCGGTATGTGCTTTTATCTGTAGTAGCTTTACAATGACATTGCCCGGTAAATTAGGCTCAGACCAACTTCTAAAAGCGGTTGTTCCAAAATCAGCTCTTAGATAAGTGTCAATTATTTTTTCCGTATGAGAATAATCTTGTATAAGACCATTCTTTAATAATATGGCGTGCGAACATAACCGCATAACCGCATCCATATTATGGCTAACAAATAAAACAGTCCGACCTTCGCTTTTGTT
The DNA here is from genome assembly GCA_040388175.1 of Bacteroidota bacterium. Lineage (GTDB taxonomy): Bacteria > Bacteroidota > Bacteroidia > Sphingobacteriales > Sphingobacteriaceae > Mucilaginibacter. Next base: position 3,126 of record JAZKCG010000091.1, read on the forward strand.
CATATCACCCATCTTGCCCAGGCATTTTTTCTGAAATTCGGCGTCGCCTACGGCTAACACCTCATCAACTACCAATATTTCTGATTCCAGGTGTGCGGCAACGGCAAAAGCCAAACGTACATACATGCCAGATGAATAACGTTTTACCGGCGTATCTACATAGCGTTCGATCCCGGCAAAATCTACAATTTCGTCAAATTTGCGTTTTATCTCGGCTTTGCTCATGCCCAATATAGCACCATTTAAATAAATGTTTTCGCGGCCGGTTAATTCGGGATGGAAACCTGTTCCTACTTCCAATAAGCTGGCAATACGGCCTTTTATCTTTACAGAGCCGGTGGTAGGAGAGGTTACCCTGCTTAAAATTTTAAGTAAGGTGCTTTTGCCTGCACCATTACGACCAATTATACCTACAGAATCGCCCTGCTTGATATCAAAATTAATATCCTTCAAACTCCATACAATATCACTTGTGCTTTTGGTGGTACGGTCATTAACCTCGCCTATCTTCAGGAAAGGGTCTTCTTTACCTCTTATCTTTGCCCAAAAGCGTTCCAGGTCACGGGATATAGTGCCGGTGCCAAAATCGCCTAACTGATAAGCTTTTGATAAGTTTTCTACCTTAATTACTTTAGTCATTAAAAACGGCACTATTTAATTGTTCCAAAATATAAATTCAGTTTGTCTAATCGCTTGATTCTGCATCGTCAACATCTACCTGTATCCAGTCGGCAGGATAAATATGCTTTGGATACTCTTGTTTAATGGCATAACCTAAAAAGTATTTTGGGCAATAAATTCTTTTGTTTGTGTTTTTATTCAAATATGCAGCCCACCAACTAAAGGTGCTGTTGGCGATAATCAACTGGTCGGCAAAATAGATATGAAGGAAATCGTTAATAGCACAATCATCCGAAAAAAAAGCGTTTTTTAAATGGGTAAAATGTGGTTTAACCTGCGCTATATCATCAGATACAAAAACATATTGATGACTCTCGTCATAAACATCATTAATTACCCTTTGAAAGTAGCTTAAAGGAAGAGAAAGGTCTTTTTTACCCAGGTTAAGATGAGCAAGATCGCCATAATCTGTTTTGCGGATATGTACGGCTACAATGGTTTTCCCATCCATCCATTTATATTTTTTTTTGTAATTGACCATGATGCTTTTTTTTACCTCAAAGAGTTTACTAATTGCCGAGGCATGATCTTCAAAGTAAATTGGCGACTGAAAAAATCCTAAATAATAGGTATGATTTTGTGAAAAGGAAATTTTATCTGTTAGTGTTTCATTATCTATATGGATAGTTTTATATATTGTTAGTCTTTTTACTGTCCGATAAAAAATGGTTCTTAAGTAATGGCTGAAAAATAGTTTAAAGGATGTATTATTAAAGAATGTACGGTCTATCCTGTAAAACACGTTACGTTCAAGCTTGAAATATTTGTAAAGTTCTATAGGCATACCTTCTTTCATTAAGAAAAAAGATGTGTTATTGCGTTTAGCATTGCTATAAACAAATGCATATTGAAACATTTGATTACCAAGTCTTCCTTCTAATTTAACAGCTATCATGGTTTAGTAAACCAAAAACATCCGCATCCCCAATGCTGTTTGTTAATGATGTCAATTGATGGGTTGATTGTATAGCCTATTTTTTCGAAATCGTCCGGGATCAAACTGAACTCTTTAAGCGTCAGGTCGCTAAAATTGTCAATAATGGTTTGATAAGCGTATACCCTATGCGCATTAAACTCAATACGAGGATTGCCGATAGGTACCACAAATAACAGGGTACCGCCGGGTGCTAATACCCTGGCCAATTCATTCATTGCTTTTGTATCACCATCAACATCAAGCTTGTCGCCATATCTTCCCAACCCGATATGCTCAACTGTATGCATACATGACAAACTTTCAATACTGTTGGATAGAAAATGCAGGTTGGTAAGATCAGCCCTTCCGGCTTTATAGTTTGGTAATACAATATTTGCTGGCCGGTAGTCGTAAAACTCAGTAAGAATAAATGCCGATATGATATTACTAAAATAAGTTATTGACGATATATCGATATGCTTAACCGGCTTGGTTTGCGCCAACACCCGTGCTGCCCAGGCCGGGTGATAAGTGTAATGCGGCTCAATACCTGTAGTGCCGGTATTATCAGTTAAACACGGATTTTTGGTAATAGATATGGAGCTTTTAAGTTGCGCGGTAAACTGGGCCAGTTGCTGCTCAAACAATTGTTGATTTTTATTTTGGTCAATTTGTCTTTGTACAAATGGCTTTATCTTTCGTAGTACATTTAAAAGGTTTATCATTACCGGGTTTTATATTTCAAAAATTAGCATAACGCCTGATAAAATGGTAAGTTTTAAAGGAGATATCCATTAATAGATACTTTATAACGCTTGATAATACAACAGGGTATCCTATCTTATTCAGTTTAAGCAAAAGAACTTGAGAAATGTATGGATAAGATCTGATAGCATCACCCCCAAAGTGTAATACTACAGGCGAAAAAACAGCAGGATACCAGCTGCGCGGCTCTGTTAATGGATAGGTAAAGTTTCTCAATAACCTGTTTCCTGTTAAAACGTTTAGTTTTCGTGGACGCTTGTCAGTATACAAATCAGTAATTAAAAGACCGTTATCTGCTACAGGCGTTTCGTTGTTAAGTACCATAGCTATAGCAAACACTTGTTCCTCATTTACCCAACCATTTTTTATCCTGCCGAATTCATAATAGTCGTACTTCCTATACAGTTCGCGGGCCTTTTCAAAAATGCGGTTAGTTATATCTGACTTTCTGATATAATATAAACCACCGTTATAAATTATAAACTTATCTGTACCAAAATTCTTCATTCCATGTTCTGCACTTTTTGGCCCCCACTCTTCTCCGCGAGATATCAATCTGCCCACTGTAGTAACATTATGCCCGGCACATGTATTAAATATCAGATCGAGGTTGCCATAGCAAAGACAATCAGAATCTATAAATAATGTTTCTTCGGTTTGGATAAGTTGATCAAGGTAGATTTTAGCGGCTATAGTAAGTTTGGCCACTTCATCACTTACAGGTACAAACTTTACACCCCGATATTCTTTATCAGTAATAATATTGGTTGCTATAAATATAGGAAGGCCCGGGTTATGTAGCTTAATAGATTCGGCACAATTAAGCGCGAAGTCTAAATATTTTTTTTGATTTGTTGCTAATAGTATTACCGACCTGTCTTGCATTATACCGTATCTACAAAATTCTTTTCAACCCGGTTAAATATTACTGTCCCTGTTAAAAATATAAGTATCGTAATGATCAGACTATATCCTAATAGCGCCCAGCTAAAATCGCCGCTACCTAAAAATCCATATTTAAATGTTTCAATTACCGCAGTAATAGGGTTGTACTTTATTATCCAGCTATAAGATGGATACTTAGCTTCGGCAATGGCAAGCGGATAGATTATTGGGGTGGCATACATTAATAAAGGCACCCCAAAACTTACCACGAATGTCAGGTCGCGATATTTGGTAGTAACTGCTGATATGATCATGCCTAAGCCTAAGCCTTGTGCCGCAACTAAAACTATAAGGAAAGGAAAAAGAAGCGCTACCGCATTAGGTGTTATTGACAGGCCCTTAATATTAAAGAATACCAGTACAATAACAAAAAGGATGAACTGTACGCCAAATCTTACCAAGCTAGAAAGTACAATGCTTAAAGGCATTATTAAACGCGGGAAATAAACTTTACCCAACATTGCCGCGTTGTCTTTAAAAACGGTTGATGTTTTAGTTAAACAATCGGCAAAGTAGTTCCATATTGTAATGCCGGCCATGTAAAACAACGGGGCTGGCACACCACCTGTAGATATACCGGCCAGCTTACTGAAAACCACAGTGAACATAACAGTAGTAATTATAGGCTGGATAAAGAACCATAACGGCCCCAATATGGTTTGTTTATAAAAGGCTATAAAGTCTCTTTTAACCAGTAAAAACAACAGGTCACGATATTGCCAGACATCATTCAGTCTTAAACTAAAAAGATCATTTTTAGGAGTTATCTCGATATCCCACTCTTCTTCAGTTAATTGCTTCATTATTCAATAATAGTGATAACTTATTCATGTAATTTTCTTCATTAAAATAGGTGATGCATTTATCTTGAAGGTGCTTACGCGTTTCTTTTGTTAACGGCACTTTCAAATAGCTTTCTATCGTATTGTTTAATTCAGCCAGATCATCGGGGTTAACTGCTTTGCCTAATTCGCCATTCTTAATGGCATCTATGCTTCCGTCAACATTACCACAAATAACGGGTAAGCCACAGGCTAAAGCTTCTATAAAAACAATCCCAAAACCTTCTTTTTTACTGGGGAGGACAAATAAATCTGGTAAGGTAAAATGATCGGCGAGTTCATCCTCCTTAATAAAACCGGTTAATATAACCTGTTCTTCAACCTTATGCTCTGCTATAAGCAGCCTTATTCTAACTTCTTCTCCTTCATCATATTTTCCCGAAAGGACATATTTTATTTTCGGATTTTTATCTTTTAATCGGTCTATGACTTTTATTACTTGTTCATAGCCTTTATACTGTTCGGTAGTAGCCAACCTAGTCAACGTAAACAATATCATATTATCAGGCGATAATTGATATCTATCCATCAAATATTGTGGTTTAACAAAGTTTGTCGGAAGCTCCATGAACGGGTCAATCGCATTATTTAACACTTCGCATTTATTGGCATTTATTTGATGCCATCTTATCATTTCCTGTTTGGTGAAGTTACTTACGCAAATAATTTTATCGCACCTTTTAAGAAAAAATTTCTTGATAAATGATAACGGTCGCCAAACTTCAATACCATGTGCAATAAGCCATACTTTACACCTGGGATTAATTATTTTAATTGCCAAACCGATGATCGCCATATTAATGTGACTTAAAATAACCACGTCTGCATTGGGAGCGATCTTTATCGTATTAAAAAAGAATGATACCCGCTTGATATTAAATCCCTTGAAATTAGAAGGAGCGAGGTATTGAGGCATCAGATTGTTGTCTTTGTCATATGCCGACCAAAGCTTAAATCCCCAATTGTTTTGTAAAGCAACCTGGTTTAAAGCATGAGCAAGAGTGCGGGTCATTTTTTGTATGCCCCCGGTAGCACTAAATGTTTGTAAAGAAAAAAGATAGATATTTTTAGACATGCTTCTGTATCTGGTAAAGTGCAAACGCTTTTGACCAATGCACTTTATCATCTTTAAAATGCTTTATCACACTTTTTGCTTTTTTATTAGGATAAAGACTATCGTTACTTATTTGTTCATTTGCTTTCATCCATTGTTGTAGCGGGAAGCTAAAACCCATTTTGGGCCGGTTCCATATCGATGCCGGTAATATATCTTTAAAGCTATCTATCAGTAGTTTTTTTGGTATATTTTTATCGAATCTGACGCCAGGTGCAATGCTGTTTACAAGCGCATAGAAATCTTCGTCTAAAAAAGGCACTCTAACTTCTAAACCATGGTTCATGCTCATTACATCTGTATCACGCAATAATTGGTTCTGCATATATAGGTTTGTTTCAAACCATGATGCTCTTTTCTGATCTTTAATTTCAGGATCAAGAATGTTGCTGGTAGAAAATAAAACTTGATAAACCTCTTGTTCGCTACAGTTTAGTATTTCTGCTATTTCATCAGGAGCAAATAGCCCTCTTAAAAAAAGATAATCGGCTAATAAGTTGTTGTTTGTCAAAAACGCTATTTTCTTGAAGCGATCTGACAGAAAATGGCTGGCCGACTTCAATATCGACGACGGAGCCATTCTTAAATACTGTATAAATTTTATCCTGTTAAAAGAAGGATATCCGCCAAATAGTTCATCCCCCCCAATCCCTGATAATACAGCCTTCAAGCCATCTTGATGGGCGTATTTACTAATAAACCATGTGTTTATGCCATCGGTTGTTGGCATATCCATGGCGTTTAAAATAGCCCGGAAGGAATCTTCAAAGTCTTGTTGCTTTATCAGGTGGGTAAATTTATCGCCTTGTATCTGATCAGCTATTTGTGTTTGATAAGCACTTTCATCATACTCCTTTTCATTAAAAAAGAGCGATACAGTTTTTAGTTGCTGTGTATGCTGGTTTGCCAGTAAGGTTACCAAACTTGAGTCTATGCCGCCGCTTAAAAAAACTCCTATAGGAGCATCAGCTACCAATTGACGACCAATAGCATCTTTAAACGCCTGACTTATTATGAGCTGTGCATCATTAATATTAGTTATGGTATTTTGAGTTACAGTTTTAATATAAGGCGCAATTTTATAGCTGCTGTCATGATGGTGCCAGCATAGAAAATTCCCCTTAGGTAAACTAAACACATTCTGCAATGTGGTATCAGGTTCAGGGACATGACCATAGGCTAAAAATTTAATTAGCCATGTTGTGTTGTGTTGGGTAGCGATCTGTGCTGATTGCAATGCTTTAACTTCCGAAGCGAAACTTAACTGCCCGTTTTCAACATGATAATACAATGGTTTAACCCCCATACTATCGCGTGCCAAATAAGTTATTGACCTTTCCGCATCATATAAGGCAAATGCGAACATACCACGCAAACGGGTAAAAGCGTCTGTGCCCCAACACAGGTAAGCTTGTAAAATAACTTCGGTATCGGTATCAGAATAAAATTGTGCGCCAATTTTTATGAGGTCAGCTTTTAATTGCAGATAATTATAGATCTCGCCATTAAAGGTTATCCAGACTTTTTTATGAATATCAGCCATCGGCTGATGTCCGTTGCTGCTCAGGTCAATAATAGAAAGCCGGCGGTGCCCAAATGCCAAGCCTGGGTCTTCTACATAAAAAACGCCCTCGTTATCAGGGCCGCCATGTTGTAAAGCCTGGCACATTACGCGTGTTTTTTCACGCATAACATCAATGTTTAGTTCTTTAGAAATTATTCCTGCTATCCTGCACACAAGTATCGAGTATCCACAGCTTCGCCCCGTAAGTTACATTTGTGTTTTGTAACTTATTAGCTGTCAGTTTTTTGTATTTTAATTGCAAATACTTGCAATAGCACTTACGGCGTTATACTTACCAACGCCACAATTGTTATAAATATAGTATAATTTAAAACCTGTTAATTAATGCTGCCGGGGCATTTACTATGATGGAGCAACCAATATTTTCAAGTCGTAGTATTAATTGTTTTTGTGAATGATAAGAAATGATTTCGCCGGTCATTCCTTTAAGTGGTCCTGCTTTAATAATTATCCTTTCGCCACATTGCAGGTCATCTTCAGTTATTTCTAATTCGTAAGGGCTTGCCATCACCAGTTTAAGCTCTTCGATCTGCTTATCAGGCATGGAAGCTATTTGATTAGAGAAATATATAAAACGGGATATACCTTTGGTCATTAATACTTCGGTCTGCTCAAATGTTGTGATCCTTACAAACAGATACGATTTAATAAGGGGTTCTTCTACCCATTTTTTACGGTCACTCCACTGTTTAAGTTGTTTATGCAATGGCAAATAAGTTTCTATTCCTTTATTTATCAAAGCCTGACAGGCTTTTTTTTCGGCCCTGGGGTGAGTATAAACCGGATACCACTTATAACCAGTAGTATTTGTTGTTAATGCCATTTAATAAACCGCGCCTTATTTTTTAAACCATTTCCAAATTTGCCACCATTTTTTTTCATACTGATCTACATAATATCCGGAACTTTCATAACCGGAGTAATCAGAATAATAATAGTAGGTTGTGCCATGATTACCGCCGGTATATTTGGTTGAATAATATCTTGAATGTAACAGATCTTGTGCAAAAGCATTCAATACTATTACTGTATTATCTAATTGATATTCTTGCGCGATACGCTGTGGAACCGTAGCCGCGTAAAATTTTGATTTGCCTGAACGTATTACAAAAAGATTAATATCGCTCATCCTGATCAACGGTATGGCATCTGATACTAAACCTATCGGTGCGGTATCAATCATGATTATGTCATATCTGTCTTTCAGGTCCTCAATAAGTTCGACCATTTTTTTAGAATGTAGTAATTCTGAGGGATTTGGCGGAACAGGTCCTGATACGATAAAATCAAAGCCGACTTGGTTAGAATTATTAATAATATCATCAGTGGTACATTGATTGGCCAGGTAATTACTCAAGCCTATATCGTTTGGTACATGGAAGGTTTTATGCACCTTTGATCGTCTCAGATCGGCAGCTATCAGTACAACTTTTTTATTGATAAGCGACAGTGTACTTGATAAGTTTACTGCTACGAATGATTTACCCTCGCCGGCTACTTCTGATGTGATACATATCACTTTGCTCTTTTTCTCAGATGCCAGGAAATTTAAATTCGTGCGCACAGAACGTACAGATTCGGCAAATATTGATTTTGGCTTACTTATAGCTAATATTTGGGTGCTAAACTCATCGATCTCTTCTGGGAATTTCCTGATTACCCCAATGATAGGTATAGTAGTAAGGCTTTCAACGGTTTCCTTATCATAGATATATGGGTTTAGAACGCGTATTAAAATAATAAAACCTAAACCTATAGCTAACCCTAAAAATATTGCCGACCGGTGTATGCTCTGTTCATCGGGTGATAATGGTGTGTTATTTGGTTTTGCAGTTTCTATAATAGTTGCGCCAGGCAGTACACCTGCATTTACTATTTCCTGATCTAATTTTTTTTCGGACAAGAAAGAGTATACTTTGTCGTTTACCTCGAAATCACGTTTCAGGCCAACCATTTTTCGCTCATTAACCGGTAATTGAGATATCTTTTGGTTTATCGGGATTAGTTGTTCTTGTAAATATTTTATTTTATTATTAATAAAGCGCCTTGAAGAAGTAATGCTATTTATTGTATTGGCTTTAACTTGCAGTATTTGTCGATCTACATCTTGTATTTGAACAGAAGATGCATTGTAGGTTTTTGACAAGCCCATTTTTAATGACAATAAGCTATTTAAACTCGATACAAATTCGCTAAGCTGTACTCCGCCATCTGTTCCTGTACTGTTTAAATTAACATTTACGTTGTCTTTACCCCTAATTATATCTTGCTGTAATTCATCAATAGAAAGCAGATCAAGTTTTAGTATGGATAATTGGGATTCAAGGTCTTTGGCTTTACCAGTTATTTGATCGGTAGCCGCGTTAACATCCATCATCTTTTGGTCCTGCTTATATTGCTGGATTGAATTCTCTGATCCATTAAGTTTTCCTGACAAGAAATCTAACTGCTTGTCAATAAACTGGATCATGTTTGAAGATGACTTTCTTCGCTGTTCCTGATCATATTTTACATATTCAGTGATAACCGCGTTTAAGGCATCAGCAGCAAATAGCGGATTAGAATCAGTTTCTGTTAATGATAACATGTTTGAATTCCTTGCTACTTCGGCGGTGCGTAAACCGCCTTTTATTCTGCCAATAAAATCTTCTGCTGTATTTAGCTTGAATAAAATTAAGGATGTAGAAGATAAATTGCCGGGATGTTTTATACTAAACGACGTTGGCCCAATAGTAAATGGGACACCATAGCTATAAGTTTTTGTTACACCTTTTCCTAATGTATTACAAGCAATACTAAATGACGTTTGGTTTATAGGTTTAAACGTTATAAGATCATTGCAAAAATTTAAGCTGTCAAATCTTATAAGCTGTACGTCTATAGGTTTGGCGGGATATATTTCATTTGTGCGGTTAAGAACGCGCCCAACTACATAAAAACTAATTCTGTAGTCCAGGTTTTTAATAGCATTTAATAACAAAGGGTTACTTTGCAGCACAATAGTTTCGCTTTGTATTTTGGCAGTCATGCTAACATCTGGGCCACTTGCTAAACCAACTATATCAGAGCCAGCCGATTTTTTATCCTCGAATTTTATAATAGCAGGTGTTGTATTATAAATTTTGGGTGTATACCATAGGTATATGTTTGAGGCAAGATAACATATCACTACAGAGCCCGCTATCCAATACCAGCGGCTTAATAAAATCTTGGCTATTTTAAAATAATCAAACTCCTGATTAGGTAATTTGGCTGTTACCTTATCTAACTCTTCCATTTATTTACGCGCAAGGGTAAAAATTATTAATGCTGTATTAAATACAAGCAAAATAGGCTGTACAACAATCGAAAAATCTTGCAGCTTTTCATTTCTGACAGAAGTTTTGTTTTGAGCTATTACTATAATATCATTGTTTTGAACTATTGCACGAGGATCATTCAATGATCTTACATCATTAAGATCAATGACGTCTGTTTTTGGGTATTTTTGATCGGCACGTATTATTTTAATAGTTTTTTCATCTGCTTTATTAGTAAGCCCCCCCGCTTTTGCTATTACATCAATAAGTGTCATCCGGTCTTTTGTTAAGGAAACATTTCCGGGCGCACTTATTTCGCCCAAAATTGTTACCTTAAGGCTTATAATCTTTAATTCAAGTAGCGGGTCCTTTAATGGGCCTTTACGGTAAAGGTCCTCAATATATTTACGGGCTTCAACACGGGTGAGCTCAGTAACTTTTACTCTGCCTAAACCTGTTAAAGCAATAGTTCCGTCTTCTTCAACCTGGTAGGTTTCTGTTCCGGATGCTGCCGCTGTTGGTGATGCGCCTGCAACCCCCGCGTTGAGGTCAACAATGGTTTTATTGTTTTGTACGTTTGTAATTTGCAGTATGTCCTGCGGCTGAATGCGATAATTGCTTATATTTGCTATGGTTGTTTGTACAATAGTGTCTGTGCCGTTTCGCCCAAGAAGTAAATGATCTTGCTTGTATGAGCACGAAGAAAGAATTAAAAACAATCCCAAAATCAGATTGGCCAGAGTAAAATAGCGCATATGTACAATAAGTTAGGCTTTAGCCTTAGTATCTATTCAGCAATAGTTTCAAAACTACATATTTTGTCCTTATAAGTTAGCGTATTTTTTTAGAAGTGCAGGATTTAAAAATTTCTTTGATCACCGTTACCCGGAATGCCGAAAAAACTATTTCCCGGTGCATTAATTCTGTTATAGCGCAAAATTATCCTAATATTGAATACATTGTTATAGATGGTGCATCAACCGACGGTACTATCCAAATTATAGACAGCTATAAACCACATATCAATTTTTTTCTGTCAAAACCAGACCAGGGTATTTATGACGCGATGAACAAAGGCATAAATGCAGCCACCGGAGATATAATTGGCATACTTAATGCCGACGATTTCTTTATATATGACGACGTGTTGAGCAACATTGCCGAAGCTTTTAAACAACAAGATATAGGTGCCGTTTATGCAAATCTTAATTATATAAATCCTAATGGATCAATAATTCGCAAATGGAAAGCAGGCGCATATAAAGATGGCCTTTTTAACTGGGGATGGATGCCTCCACATCCCACGTTTTATGCTAAAAAAACATTGTTTGAAGACCTGGGATTGTACGATTTAAAATACGGAAGCGCAGCTGATTATGAGCTTATGCTAAGATTTATACACCTAAAAGGAGTAAGTGTTTATTACTTAAATAAAGTAATAGTTAATATGGAAATTGGGGGGATAAGTAACCAAAATACCAAAAATCGGCTTAGAGCGTGGGGGTTTGACTATAGAGCGATGAGGAAAAATGGAATTGTACGTCCTTATATAAGTATGATTTTTAAACCTTTAAGAAAGATATTCCAGTATCTGTAGATAAATATTTAATTATTGTGGAAAAGTTGGGAACTGCCTTATGGAAATCGTAGGTTCATTTTAGTAATTTCGAACTGTAAAATATGCTAATGTTTTAATTGTAATATATGCCTGAGTTTTTTAACTACTATCAAATTATTTATTATTTATGTATAGTGGGTTTTGCTACATTGTGTTCTGCTTTAGCTATCCCCTCAATTTTACATGTTGCCCGTACCCGTCACCTGTATGACGATATAGGTCATTTCAGAAAACAACATGACCAGGGCATACCTCGATTAGGTGGAGTTGCCGTCTTTTTAAGTTTTAGTGTCACCACGCTTGTGTTTTCTATGATAGACAAATCCTTCCCGATAGGGTTTTTGCTTACAGCAAGTATCATCTTATTTATAATGGGCCTCAAGGATGATCTTTCTGGTGTTAACTCAAGTACAAAATTTGCATTTCAATTTGTTGCGGCACTAATATTAGTATTGTTTGGCGATATACGCCTAACCAGTATGTATGGCGTTTTTGGTATTTATGATATCCCCTTTGTGATAAGCGTAGCTTTATCTATGCTGGTTGTAATAATGATCATTAACGCGTTTAATCTTATTGATGGTATTGATGGTTTGGCCGGTATTATAGGCGTAACGGCTAATGTAATATTTGCCGTATTGTTTATCTATACCCATCAATATGAATTGGCTGTGATTTCATTGGTTTTAGTAGGAGCAGTTATCGGGTTTTTAAAATATAATATTACGCCGGCTAAAATTTTTATGGGCGATAGCGGCTCATTATTTATCGGATTAATATCGGTTGTAATGGCAATTAAACTGATAGAACTTAATAAATTTTCTTCGGCAGGCGGGCCAAGAATTATCGCGGCACCTGCATTGACTGTTGCTATACTGATCATACCGATTTTTGACACCATCAGGATTTTCTTTATCAGGATAATGAGCGGTACATCACCATTTGTCGCAGACCGTAACCATATTCATCACCGGGTTTTAAAATTAGGTTATACCCATTTACAAACCACCTTATTTTTGGCCGGGTTTAATATATTGGCGATACTTTTAGCAATTGCGTTTAGCTCACTTGGCGATTTTGCAGTAATAATAATATTATTCATCACAGCAATGTTGTTTAATTGGGGTGTTTCTTTTATTATCCGTAATCGAGATCGTGAAAGTATTGCCTTTCGAAACCTTTTTGTATAACCCCGTTGCTTGCTGCAATTTTAATCTCAATGTCTGTTTATAACCAGGGAAATCGCTTTTAAAATCTTACATCTATTTTGGCTAAAGGCGTTATGTTGATTTGTGTTTTCCACCCCATAAATGGGACGGCAATGAATTGGAAGACAGTTTTTCTTCATTGCCGTTGGCTTCAGCCAACGGTTTACGTGAAACAAAAAGGAGGCTTTAGCCAAATTCTCTACTAATAAAACCCTAAAAGAGATTTCCAGTCTGCCGGGCCAAAGACGCTGTTTTTCGGCGTATTTTTCGTATTTTTCCTCTATAAATCTTTTCTCTAAATCTTTC
>JAZKCG010000092.1:0-3080 GCA_040388175.1 Bacteroidota bacterium
ATATCAACTGTTTATAAACTATTATCAAAGTTTATTTTAATGCGTCTGCCCTGTCCAGGGCAATCGCTTTTAAAATTTCGGCTAAATCCTTTGTTGCTCTTGTTATTCATGCGTTCCATAAATGGAACAGCAATGACTAAAATTCATTACCGTTTGGCTTTAGTCAACGGTCAGTTGATAAGAAAAGAACGGGCTTTAGCCCAATATTGAACGTCAAACCCTTTTTTAATTTAAAAGCGATTTCCCTGCTAATCACTATTGTGTTAGTATTTAAATCAACAGGAATTATTACCTTTACATAACATTACATTTAGTTATGACCACAATTACATTAGAAGTCCCTGACAGCCTTGCAGAATATCCTAATGATACAGTAAGATTTATTGCTGCAAAATTGTATGAGTCAGGTAAGCTTTCTCTTGGCCAGGCTGCTGATATGGCAAGACTAACCAAACGTACTTTTGCCGAACTACTTGGTGAATATGGCGTTAGTTTAATGAACTACACTGCTGACGATTTGAAAGATGAACTTGACAGAATCTCAGGAATATAGCATCGTCATTACTGATACCAGCTGTTTTATTACCTTAGAAAAGATTGACGCATTCGAAATACTACGTCAAACTTTTAAACATGTGGTTACCACACCTGAAATACTGCAAGAGTTTGGTTCGGAACTGCCTGATTGGATTGAGGTCAGACCTGTTAAGGATAAAACTATTCAAAACGTTTTTAGAGAGATAGTTGATGAAGGAGAAGCAAGTGCAATTGCACTTGCAATGGAAACAACTAATCCAATTTTAATTATCGATGATTTAAAAGGCCGTAAACTGGCATCAAAAATGGCAATTACTTTTATGGGCACCCTTGGTTTGCTGGTTAAAGCAAAAGAGTTTAGTGTCATTTCTAATATTAAACCTTACATAGAAAAAATACAGGCTACTGATTTTAGAATTTCTAAAAGTTTAGTAGATATAGTATTACAAAAGACAGGCGAAAAATAAAAGCCTAATATCGATACATCCTTTTTGATATTAATAGCGATGGGTTTAAACTCGTCGCTTTTTTTGTGTCTATATGATTAGAAATATTTAAGATAATCAGTTAATCATCCACAGATATTACTAATTTTAGCCAACTAAATACAAACACTAATATTCATGACAAACAGAAGAACGTTCTTAACACAGGCAGGCCTGCTATCAGCAGGAGCAATGTTAGCACCAAGCTTGCTTTCGGCAAAACCTGTTAAAAATGTGGGCTTGCAGCTTTATAGCCTGCGCGACCAATTACCTAAAGATGTAAACGGCGTTATTGCCAAAGTTGCCGCGGCAGGATATAAAGAAGTTGAGCCTTTCGGCTACAATAAAAAAGGTGGATTCTGGGGATTAGACCCTAAAGCATTTAGCAGCCTGTTAAAAGCAAATGGCCTAACCACACCAAGCGCCCATTATGACATGAACCAGTTCTTTGGTTCAGGTAAAACAGAGAATCTGGAGTCGTACATAGAGGCGGCTAACGCTACCGGCATGAGCCATGTTATCATTCCGTCAATAAACGGCGAATTCATTAAAACCGTTGACGAGTGTAAAGCTGTTGCCGAAAAAATGAATAAAGCTGCTGAGATCTTACAAAAATCAGGTTTAAAATTAGGTTATCATAACCATAACTTCGAGTGGAAACCAATTGGCGACACTACTTTTTATGATACCATTATAGACCATACTGACCCTAAACTGGTAGCGATGGAAATGGATATTTACTGGGTAGTGCGCTCAGGAAAAGACCCGTTAGAGTTGTTTGCTAAACACCCGGGCCGTTTCTCTTTTGTACACGTAAAAGATATGGACAAAACCAATTCAGGTTTAAATACCGAAATTGGCAGCGGTAGCATAGATTATGTTAAGATCCTGGCTAAAGCAAAACAAGGCGGTGTACAACACTTTATAGTTGAGCAGGAAAACTATACTAATATTGATCCATACGTAAGCATCGCGCAAAGTGCTAAATACTTAAAAGAGAAAGTAAGTATTTAAGCTAATATTTAATATATACAAACAACGTCATTGCGAGGAACGAAGCAATCTCTACATAGGATAGTCAGTATGAAAGATGTTTGATGAGTAAATGTTATTCACTAACATTCCTGTATTTGATTAGTATGTGAAGAGATTGCTTTGTTCCTCGCAATGACGGTTTTAATGGGTTTATAATGACCATTAATACTGTATCATGATCAGCATAACAAACATTCATAAGGTCTTTAACAGGGGCAAAGCCAACCAGGTAAACGCCGTGAATGGTATTGACCTGTTTATTAAA
This sequence comes from Bacteroidota bacterium, assembly GCA_040388175.1. Taxonomy (GTDB): domain Bacteria; phylum Bacteroidota; class Bacteroidia; order Sphingobacteriales; family Sphingobacteriaceae; genus Mucilaginibacter. The sequence goes on from JAZKCG010000092.1 coordinate 2,323, forward strand.
GATGAAGAGTTTGTGGTTATTGTTGGGTCGAATGGGTCGGGTAAGACAACGCTATTGAATTTAATATCCGGCAGTATCCTGCCATCGTCAGGTACTATTACTATTGATGGTGATGATGTAACCAAACTCGCCGATTATCAGCGTAGTAAATGGATAGCCCGGGTGTTTCAAAACCCGATGAGTGGTACTGCGTCCGAACTAAGCATTTTAGATAATTTCAGGCTGGCAGCTATCCGTACTAAAGCCAAAGGCCTTAGCATAGGCATTAACGATGCGTTTAAGGCCCGTGTCAAAGAAAAAATAGCCACGTTAGGCATGGGGCTGGAAAATAAGATTGAGCAGCCTATAGGTACTTTATCAGGTGGGCAGCGCCAGGCACTCACCTTATTAATGAGTGTAATGGACGAATGCAAGATCTTACTACTTGATGAGCCCACCGCAGCATTAGATCCCAGATCGGCAGAGATCGTCATGAAAACTGCCGATCAATTAAGCAAAGAGTTTAAACTGACCACAATATTAGTCACCCATAATCTTAAAGATGCCTACAGTTACGGAAACCGTATCATTCAGATGGTCGAAGGGGAGATTTTGAAAGATGTTGATGCTAAACACAAGCATCATTTAAAGCAGAATGACCTATTTGAGTGGTTTGGTTGAGTATAAATAATAATAAGCGAAGGCCTCGTGCGATTCCCTCCCGTTGGGCTACTGTGTGGACACATCTTTTAGCTATAGTTTTGAAAGAGTAGCCATCC
>JAZKCG010000093.1:0-3369 GCA_040388175.1 Bacteroidota bacterium
TGTTTAACTCGTTAGGCGAGGAAGAGATCTTCAAGATCATTGATATTGAGTTAGCTGCTTTATTTGGCCGTGTTAACAGCTTAGGCTATAAAATTGAATTAACCGAAGGCGCTAAAAAGTTCATCGCCGAAAAAGGATACGATTCGCAATTTGGCGCACGTCCGTTAAAACGAGCCATTCAGAAATACCTGGAAGACCCGATTGCCGAAGAGATATTAAAAGGCGAACTGGCCGAAGGCGACACCATGGTGGTTGATTACGACAAAGAAGCCGACGAGATCAAAATATCTCCTAAAAAAGGCTCTGCCAAAAAACCAAAACAGGAAGAGCAGAACTAAGGTCAATATATAAGAAACAAAAATGCTTCCGAATTTCGGAGGCATTTTTGTTTTGTGCTTTTTCAGTTTCGACTATGCGTTCTTCAGCAAATACGCTTTAAACCCTTCAAAGTCTTTCCCTAACTCAACCGACTGCTTTTCTTTAGCCTGTAGTTCTTTTACCTGTGCGGGCACCTCGATATCTTTGGCGATATGCTCCGGGAAAACATCCGGGAACTTACAAGGGTGGGCCGTAGATAAAAATATACCGGTAATATCACCTGCGGGGATATCCTGCTGGTAATCTTTCAATGCCTGCCACGCAATAGCGGTATGCGGGCAAACTACATAGTTATAATGGTCATGCACTGCTTCAATAGCTTTCTCGGTAGCTTCGTCGTCAAAACTGTAGCCAGTTATTAGTTTGTTTAATTGACTGATATCGTCTTTAAATAGGTCTGCTATGCGTACCCAGTTACTCGGGTTACCCACATCCATGGCATTGGATAAAGTCGCTACCGATGGTTTGGGCTGATAAACACCTGTAGCCAAAAACTGCGGAACGGTATCATTAGCATTAGTGGCAGCAATAAACTGTTCTACCGGTAAACCCATTTTCCAGGCCAATAAACCCGCGCCAATATTGCCGAAGTTGCCGCTGGGTACAGAAAATACTATTTTATTCTGTCCTTGCTTCAAAGCCTGTGCAAAGGCATTAAAGTAATAAAAGGTTTGCGGGATCAGCCTTGCAATGTTGATGGAGTTGGCCGATGTTAGGCGATATTTTTCATTTAATTCGTCATCTGTAAAGGCTTGTTTAACTAAGGCCTGGCAATCATCAAAAGTGCCGTCTATCTCTAAAGCACGTATGTTTTGGCCGTTGGTGGTTAATTGCAGCTCCTGTACGTCGCTTACTTTTCCTTTTGGATATAAGATAGTCACCCGGGTATTGGGTACGCCCAGGAAGCCCAATGCCACCGCGCCGCCTGTATCGCCTGATGTAGCTACCAATACGTCCAGTTGCTTTTCGCCCGCCTCTAAAAAATAGCTCATAATACGGCTCATAAACCGCGCGCCGAAATCTTTAAACGCCAACGATGGTCCGTGGAAAAGTTCCAGCACATAAACGTCCTGCTCTAACTCGACAATTGGCGCATAAAAGTTGATGGCATCGTGTATGATGGTTTTCATGTCATCGGCAGGGATATCATCGCCTAATAAATTTTGCGCTACATGGAACGCTATTTCAGGCAGCGTATAGCTATCCAGGTTAGTAATAAACTTATCATCCAGACGCGGGATAGTTACAGGCATATAAAGCCCCTTATCCTGCGGCATGCTGTTAAATACCGCGTCCTTAAAACTTACCCTTGATTCGGTATTGTTGGTACTATAGAATTTCATTTGGCCCCTCTAAATCTCCCCCGGTAGGGGAGACTTTTTGTTTTTTACGTTTAAATTTTTAAGCCCTCCCTACCGGGGAGGGTTTGGGTGGGGCTTATATCACCTTCGGCCCTGCCTCATTTATCGGCGATACATAACCATTCGACCCAATTTTAAGCCTGGTTAAATGCTGCTGTAATTTTTGAGTGATAGCATGCGCTGTTGATTCATCCCTTGCAAATGCGAAAACAGATGGCCCGGAGCCTGATATGCCAAAACTTATGGCACCCAGTTCCATAGCCATTTCGCGCATTTTGTAAAAGTCGGGTATCAGCATTGAACGTACAGGCTCAACCAACACATCGTGCATACTGCGGCCTATCAGATCAAGATCGTTCATGAACAAACCACTTACAAGGCCGGCAATATTGCCCCATTGGGTAACCGCGTCTTTCATGTTTATTTTTGTGCGGATGATCTGCCTGGCCTCGCGGGTAGGCACATCAACATCAGGGAATACAATAGCGCAATACAAGCCTTTTGGATGCGGTAAACGCACCACGTCCAACGGTTCATAACTACGAATCAGCACGAAACCACCAAACAGGGCCGGAGCTACGTTGTCAGCATGGCCATGGCCGCAGGCCATTTCTTCGCCTTTCATGGCGAAGGGAAGCTGGTGTATCGGGTCGCTGGTATCGCCCAACAAAGTTTTGGCAGCAAATAATCCCGCCACCGTACTTGCCGAACTTGAACCAAGGCCACTACCTATCGGCATTTTTTTATGTAACTCTATATCTAACCCCAGATCAGTACGGCCAATGCTTTCTAAATAATGTTTAACGCTTACGCTAACCGTATTTTTAGCCGGGTCCATAGGCAAACGGCCATCATCGCCGGTAATTTTACTGATGGTTATGCCCGGTTTATCGGTAACCCGCATGATCACTTCATCGCCGGGAGCATTAACCGCAAATCCCAGTACATCAAATCCACATACCACGTTAGCTACGGTTGCCGGAGCAAATACCTTAATCGACGAGCCAACGCCCCCCCCGCCCCCTAAAGGGGGGGCTTGGATGGTGACTGTCTTGTTTTCTTGTATATTGTTTTCCATATTATTTTAAAAACTCCCCCTTTAGGGGGCTGGGGGGCTAAGCCCCAACATTAATCAAATCTGCAAATACACCTGCGGCGGTAACTTCTGCACCTGCACCGGGGCCTTTTACCACCAAAGGGCGTTCTTTATACCTATCGGTGGTAAAGGATATAATGTTATCACTGCCCGATAGCATATAGAAAGGATGGCTCTCGTCAACCATTTCTAAGGTGATGGATGCTTTGCCGTTCTCTAATTTGCCTATATATCTTAAAACCTTACCCTCTGCTTCTGCCTTGTTTTTAATATTGGCAAAAAAGGCATCTTCGGTTTTCAGGGTGTTATAAAAATCGTCTACACTGGTAGCGTCTAAACAGGCTTGTGGTAACATGCTTTCGATAGAGACGTCGGCTGTTTCTAAAGCGTAGCCGGCATCACGTGCCAGTATCAGCATTTTGCGCATAAAGTCGGTGCCACGTAAGTCGTCACGCGGATCGGGTTCAGTATAGCCTTTATCCTGGGCCAGCTTTACCGTGTCGTGAAAATTAGCATTGCCTTTAAAATTGTTGA